>CAZFBD010000083.1:1652-16844 GCA_964517125.1 uncultured Acidimicrobiales bacterium | reverse complement strand
TCGAGCTGCGCCCCCACTTCGAATGGCGGGGCCTTGGCTTCATTGCCCAGTCCGCGCTCACACTGAATGCCGACTATGCCCAATGGGACGCCGAGAAGCACTTCGAGATCCCCGGTGTGCGTGTGGCCGACCCGAAGGCCTGCCAGTGCGGCGAGGTACTCAAGGGTGCGATTCGCCCGTGGGAGTGCAAGGTGTTCGGCACCGCCTGCACACCGGAAACCCCCATCGGCACCTGCATGGTGTCGTCGGAAGGCGCGTGTGCTGCGTATTTCAACTACGGCCGCTTCCGGGCCAAGAAGCGCATCCCGGTGACGAGCACGTGAGCTCTGAAGACTCCCGCAAAGAAGCACTCGCCCGCATCGAGGCGTGGCGCCTGCGGCCATCCAAGATGACTGACGAGGTCATCACCATGGCCCATGGCGCCGGCGGCAAGGCCAGCCAGGCGTTGACCGATGCAGTGTTCCGCAGCGCCTACGGCGGCGACGAGCTGGACCGTCTCGACGACGGCGCCGTGCTCGACATCCCCGCCGGCAAGAAGGCAGTGTTCACGACCGACGCATTCGTCGTCACCCCGCGCACATTCCAGGGCGGGTCCATCGGCGACCTCGCCGTCAACGGCACGGTCAACGACCTTGCGGTCATGGGCGCAACCCCAACGTGGCTGTCCGTTGCCGTGGTGCTCGAAGAAGGCCTGCCGCTCGAAGAGCTAAGAAAATTGGTCGCCGACGTGGCAACCGCCGCAGCCGCCGCAGGCGTGACGGTCGTGGCCGGCGACACCAAGGTGGTCGAGCGTGGTGCCGCCGACGGCTGCTACTTCAACACCAGCGGCATCGGCCTGCGTGACAACAGCGTTTCGCTCGGTGCCGATCAGGTGCAGCCCGGCGATGCCGTCATCATTTCGGGAACCTTCGGCGACCACGGCATGGCTGTGATGCTCGCCCGCGGCGACCTCAACCTCGACGCCGAAATCAGCTCCGACACCGCATCAATCCACGAAGCCACCGCAGCGCTGCTGAAGGCAGTTCCCGAGACCCGCTGGATGCGAGACCCAACCCGCGGCGGAGTCGCATCGGCCTGCAACGAGCTCGCCGTCGCCGCAAACGTAGGCGTCTCACTCTTCGAGGAAGCGTTCCCCGTTCTCCCCCCAGTCAACGGAGCATGCGAACTGCTGGGCCTGGACCCGCTCTACGTCGCCAACGAAGGCAAGTTCATCGCCGTCGTCCCCGCCGACAAGACAGAAGCCGCACTCGAAGCCCTGCGCTCAGTCGAGGTATCAGCTGAAGCCGCGGTCATCGGCGAGATCAACGACGAACACCCCGGCATGGTCGTAGCCCACACTCCATTCGGCGGCTCCAGAATCGTCGACATGCTGGTCGGGGCGCCGCTTCCGCGGATCTGCTGATTGCACAACCGAGAATCCCTCGGCGTCCAGTTCCGGCAGGGTTGACGCTCAACCTCCGACGCTGTCTAGGCCAACCCAGCCTGCGGCCGATGTGCAGGAGCTATTGGTCGACATCGAATAGGCTCTCGTCGGCCCTCGATTCATCCAGCAAGGACTCGAAAGACTCCACGAGGTTTTGGAGGACCGCTCGGTCGTCTTCGCCGAAGTCCCAAAGCATGGGAAGCGCACCACTCACCAGCGCATCCATGGCGAACGTGCTGCTAGTTACAGCACTTCCTGTTGTCGTCTCAAAGTTGAGATCGAGGTTTCGACCCGCAAGGATCACCGTGGCGTCATGAACTATTGAAACGTCATCGGCAAGTTCCTCGAGACGTTCGCTCTCTCTCAGATCGGCGCTCTGTTCATCGCCGCTTGACTCGATCGTCACAGAGAGTCCAGATGTTCGAATACCAAGTCTGCTGACTGAACGCTCGCCCAGACGACTATCGAACACCGTCTTCGCGATTCCACTCCGAGCGGGTGCAAGTTCTTCGAGATCATCTTTGGAGCCAGCGAATTCGGCGGCAAATTCAGATCCGCGAAGTTCAATGACCTTTCCCCTGCGGTTCCACATCGGCAACACGTCCAGAGAGGGTTCCACTGGTCGCACGGAAACACAACGAGCAACGATTCGATCAAGATTCGCGGCGATGGCTGAGCCAAGCGCAGGCATTTCCGTCGCAGAAAGTGAGGTTAGCCCGGAGATTGAAAGCGTGGAGCCAACCTTTCGCCAGAAGACAAGGTCCTCAGGTGGACCATTCACCAAGAGGTGTTCGAGGGCTGCCGGCGTGAGCGATTGACCAAGTTCGGCTGAGGGGTAGGCCGATTGATCACCCCCAGCTGCTTCCCACAGAACCTGGCCCAGCCGGGCGACCTCTCGGAACTGAGGCCCACTCAGGTTCTTTCGGATTGCATCAATCGATGAGGAGACGACGTCAGCATCTACGTCCGTGGATCCACGAAGCAGCAAGTCTGTCTGGTCCGTGAGTTGAGCCGAGAGATCACTCGTTAGAAGTCCTCGACCACCTCGCACAAGCGCATTCGGCAACAGCGAAGAGAAGGTGCTTGTTCTCTCGGTCGACAGCTGGTCCAACGCATCAGGGTCAGCTATCAAGGACCCATCATCTGATTCATCGATATTCTTGAGAGGATCGGTTCCTTCTCCGTCCACAAATGTGGTCAGACCAAGAAGAATGGGTGAAGCTGAGCCAAGGAGCTCGAGATCCCCGCTGAGACCACTCGAAGACTGGTCCGTCCTAAGAAACACATGCCGCTCCGAAACACGGTTGTCCGCCCAGCTCAGAACGAAATCTGGAATGAAGGAGTGATTGAAGTAGTCAGTGCGTTTGATCTGTGCAGCACTATCGAGACGGGTGAGCTGCCTACCAACTAAATGGTGTACACGGTCAATCGATTCGGTCCACGATGGCTGAGCAAGGGCATCGCCAAGTTCTGTTGACAGAGTCTGGGCCACTAGATACTTCTACTCCGAATCTTGATAAGAGCTTGCTGGACTTCGATTAGCTCATGTTCACCGAGGGAGAGTTTCGCGATTTGTTGGTCCGAGAGTACGACGGTAATCAGCTTGTGTGACACGCGCTCGGCAATTTCACTATCGAAGGTTCCCCCGCCAAGCGCTATCGACTCGTTCTCATCCACTGCCCGCTCGATGTAATCCACAGATTCCTTGATCTGCCAGTCACTCATGAGGAACGGAGTGAACGAAATCCAAAGGAAGTAGTCAGCCACCGAATTGATCGACTCGGCCAAGTAGCACTGGGCCAGGAATTGCCGGAACTCTGTGCCCAAACCGGTGTCTCGACGATGTTTGCACTCGCCCATGAAAATCCCGGAAGCCTGCCCCGGTTCCATGATCAATCCGCCTAGATCAAAGGTGAAAGTCTCCTTGCCATCAGCGCGGTCGAAGCGAAGCTTGTTGTCGCCAGCAGTGCCGCTGATCCACTGGACGGACGCCATAAGAGTCGAGTCCAGCCACAGGCGGGCCTTACGAACACCGTCTCGTCCAATTTCATGATTTGTCTCGCCCTTGGCTACCACCAAATTCGATAGTAGCGGAACCTTTCAACTTTGGGGGATATTGGACTGAGTCAGCATGGATGGCCTGCCGGGCTTCGACTGAGTCGGCCTTGTTGCCCACACCCACCGGTCGGCAGATGCCGATCTCCTTGGGGCAGGCGGATCGGGCGGCGATGACCGCTGCAACTGGACTCCATCATCAGAACGAGCACGTCGGCATTGGCCAGGGTGTCGCCGGCACGGCTCAGGTGTTGATGCCAGCCTCCATGTCGATGATCGCGTCATCGGCTTCCGCTTCCAGCGGCTCAACGAGCAGGCTCTTGATACAGGCGCAACACGGTCACACGGACGCAGCGCAGTTCACACGCTGGCCAGCTCTTCGAGCCGATGGCGGGCTCGGTGGCATGGGGCGCAGCGGGGCTCGAGTTCGGTGGTGACGGTGTGCCCCGTCTGCTCGTACGGAGGGTAGTGGTCGAGTTCGAGCACGTCCGTGCTCTGGCAATCAACACATTCATGGTTGTGGGCCTCGAGCACAACACGCTTCTGGCGTGTCGTGGGGTGGCGGCGACGGTTTGATGCGTCGATCGGTCGTCCCTCCATGTCGTGCAACAACATGCGGACAAAGGACTGGTCCAGACGCTGACAGACGGCGCTATCGGTGACCGGCGTGCCGTCATCGAACGTGCTGCCGTCGCCCCGGACATGAACGACGACCTCGGTCACCAGGTCGATGTTCTTGCCCAGGAACAACAGCACGAACGCATCAGCTCGCTGTTCAGCGAGAGACGGCATCACGAAGCCGTCCTCATCTGCGGGTTGCCACTGTCGTTTCAGCTGGCGGATCTGCTCCCCCATCGTTGGATCCGCGATCGTTTGCTCGTCAGGTGCGTCCGCGGACGCATTTCGACTACTCAACGTGGCATTTTCGGTCACTGAGGGTTGATCAAATGCGTCCGCGGACGCACCCACCTCATCACGCCGGTCCTCGCTCTCCTCGTCGAACGGGGTTGCGGCCACCTGCTGGACGACCGTGTCCACCGCTTCTGCAACATGCTTCCCGACGTTCGCCGGCAACGCCACCCGAATGATGACCATGCCATCAGCGTCGGTGTAGACGGTGACGCTCCGGTTGTCGTGCTGTCGTTGGTCCCGCTCGTCGTCGGTTTCATCGCCGGCCAGATAACCGGCGATTGCTGTCGTGAGTCGGTTGGCGGTGCGCTCGTTCGCCAGCTCGAGAAGGTCGGCCTCGTTCTCGCTGTTCGCCCACCGAGTGACAATACGTGTCTTCGCATACGACAGCGCGTTCGAGGCGAATGCATCGTGGACTAGCGGAAGTTCGTCGAGTGCGTGACCGACCCGGATCCACTCCCGTGCCGTTGAATCGTGGATGTCGAGCACCTGAGCGATTGCGACCGCCGGACTCTTGAAGCCCTCATGGAACCACTCCAGCGTGGTGTCGTACTGGGCGGCGAGGCAAACGACTTTGTATTGATTGGCGTTCAGCTCGGTCCCGAGGGAAGCGATCTGTTGAACAAGTGGAGCGTGCATGAGCTGGTCCTGAAAGTCGGCGAAGCAAGCCACCAGATGGTGGCCAGACGGTTTCGTTTGAAGAGACAGCGCCGTTCCTCGGTCCTGGCGGACCTCGTCTCTTACCGCCTTTTGACTGCGTCAAAACGCTCTAGCGAGGATAGGCAAACTCGATCCGCCCACCGGCGCAAATACCGCATCCGGTAAGCCAAAGAGTAGTGAGCGACTGTGACGCCGAATCTCGCTGTTGAGTCAACAAAATCAAGCAGAATGAGGGGTGGTGATCTTGCAAGCCGAGCGCCGAAACGCCAGCCAGGACTCCGGCTACGCGACTGGAACGGAGTCGACGCTCAGCGCATCGACCAACGACTCCACCGCGTCCCATACATCGGGTGCGATCGACCGGTCGAGGGGTTCGCCTCGGCGGTCTGCGGCGACGATGTCGGTGGTCGACGGGATGATGACGTCGAGCGGAACCTCGTGTGCGGCGCACAGCTCTTCGATGGCCTGGCGGGCTTCGTCGGAGTCGACCTTGTTGCCGACGCCGACCCATCTGGCGATGCCGAGCTCCTTGGCGAGGCCGATCGTTCGTTGAGCGGTGATGACAGCCTTGCGACTCGGCTCCATCATCAGGATGAGCACATCGGCATTGGCCAGGGTGCCGCCGGCACGGCTCAGGTGTTCGATGCCGGCCTCCATGTCGATGATCGTGTCGTCGGTTTCGGCTTCGAGCGCCTGACCGAGCAGGCTCTTCACGCTGGCGTGACCGCCACACGTGCAACCGGCGCCAGCCTCGTCGACCCGAAGCGCCGACATGAGCGCCACACCCTCGGGGGTGAGCACAGAGAAATCGTCCATCAGTTCGGCGACCGTCATGTCGCCCCGCTGACCGACGACCATCGACCGCGGAATCGGTGCGAGCGTCTCGGTCGCTTCGGGGCTGAGACCCAGCGAGAGCCCGAGGTTGGGGTTCGAATCGGTATCGACCGCAAGCACACGTCGGCCCCGGCTGACGAGCACTCGAGCCAGAAGCGACGACGTGGTCGTCTTGCCGACCCCGCCCTTACCCACAATCCCGATCTTCATTCGTGCCCCCGTTTCCTGAAACCAACGTACCTGTTAAGGCCAGCGCAGTCCCAGTCTTCAAGGCACGCTGTCACAGTCCTTCGCAAGAATGGGTGCATGGCCCAGGGACTGCCGCCACGTTCGACAGCGTCGACAGAGGACTGTCATACAGTATATCCTGCCTGTATGACGATGCTCAGTTTTCGTGTCGACGACAAAGACGCCGAAGATGTGCAACGGTGGGCCGACGCGCTCGGTGTCGACCGTTCCGAGCTGCTACGAGATGCGCTGCGCCGCCGTCTCAATGAACTTGCAGCCGAAGGTGATGACGAACGTTGGGCCAGCGCGCCGCTCGACGACGGCGAGCAGGCTCTCAGCGAGATTGCCGACTGGGGGCCTGCAGACGACTGGTCAGATTGGGCACCCGATGCAACGGGGTGAGATCTGGTTCGCTGCGACACCTGGCGGCGACCGACCCGTGCTCGTCCTTACCCGAGACCCTGTCGCCGACCGGATTGGATCGGTCGTTGTTGCGGCGCTGACGCGGACGCAACGAGGGCTCGTGTCTGAGCTTGCGTTGACCACAGCCGATGGCGTCCCAACGGACAGCGTGGTGAACTTCGACAACATCCACACGATTCCGAAGTCGACATTCCGCCGGAAGGTAGCCACGCTCTCCCCAGCCCGCATCGCCGATATGTGTAGAACGCTTCAAGCCGCGACCGGCTGCTGACAACAGCAGGAATGAAGTCCTCCAAGCGGCACCGCAGTGCCGTTCTAGGCCAGGAGAGCTCGGCCGATAGCTACTTGGCCTAGTGAGATGCCGCCGTCGTTTGGTGGGACTTGGCTTTGGCGCAGCACGGTGAAGCCGTCACGTTCGAGCAGTGGCAACAGCATTTCGACGAGCAGACGGTTCTGGAACACGCCCCCGCTCAACGCGACGGTGTTGAGGCCGGTCGACTCGCGCAGCCGCCCAGAAGTCGACACCACGAAGTCGGCGACTGCTCGGTGGAATCGGTGGGCGATGACCGAGCGGTCGACCCCGGCTACGAGGTCGTGGACGATGGCACGGATGACGCCAGCTGCGTCGGTGCCAGGCCACGGGTAGCCCTCTGGTGTATCGCCGCAATCGGCGGCCAGACCTTCGAGTGCGATGGCGGCCTCGCCTTCGTAGGTGATGTGTTTGGTCAGCCCACACAGCGCAGCGACCGCATCGAAGAGCCGACCCATCGATGAGGTGCGCAAGGTTGCCGGGTCGCCGCAGATGCCGGCCACCGCGTCGATCCGGTCTTCGTCGAGGATGCTTCGCACGAGCGACGGCACCTCGCCGAATGCGGCCAGGCAGTGGGCAACCGCCATACGCCACGGCTCACGAATGGCGTTCGGTCCGCCGGGCAACGGCACCGGTTGCAGGAAGGCGGCACGTTCGTATCCGTTGGCGTCTCCGACGAGAAACTCGCCGCCCCATGCGGTGCCGTCGTCGCCCCAACCGAACCCATCGAAAATGACGCCGATGGCCGGGCCGCTGTGGCCGTTCTCAACGAGGCACGACACGAGATGAGCGTGGTGGTGTTGCACGCCGAGCGTTGGGGCAATGTCCTGGCCAAGCGCGAACTTGGTCGACAGATACTCGGGATGCAGGTCGTGCACGATGAGCGCCACATCGGCCTCGGCGAAGACGATCTGATTGCTGATGGTCTCCTCGAACGCACGGAGTGTCTGCGGACTCTCGAGATCGCCAAGATGTGCGGACAACGACGCCCGGTCGCCCACAGCCAAACACGTGGTGTTCTTCAGCTCGGCACCCACACCCAACACCGTCGGGCCCGAGGATGGCAGCGTGACCGGGCGAGGTGCGTGGCCGCGGGCCCGTCGCATCAACTGGAAATCTCCGGCGACCACATGACCGACCGAGTCGTCGGCCCGCCGCTCGATTCGCCGGTTGTGTGAGATGACGAGATCGGCGATCCCATCGAATGCGGTGGCGGCAACATCATCGTCGATGACGATCGGCTCGTTCGACCGGTTGCCGCTCGTACACACCAGCGGCACGCCAACGTCAGCCACCAACATCGAATGCAGATGACTGGCCGGCAACATCAACCCCAGCAGCCGGGTGCCCGGCGCAACCGCAGGCGCCACATCACTGGGCCGGGCGCGGGCGAGCACGATCGGCGCCGCCGGAGACTGGAGCGCGGCGAGCGACACGGCATCAAGCTCCACGAGCTGCCCTGCCATCTCCACCGACCCGACCAGAAGGGCGAAGGGCTTCGTTTCACGATGCTTGCGGCTGCGGAGCTCGTGGACCGACGCATTGCGATCGGCCCGACACAGTAGCTGGTACCCACCCAGCCCCTTCACCGCCACGATGCCGCCGTTGGTCAGAACTTCGACACCTTCGGCGATGGTGGCACCGATGAGCTGCGGCCCGCAGTCGGCGCAAGAGGTGGCCTGGGCGTGAAACCGCCGGTCACGTGGGTCTTCGTACTCGGTCTGACATCGGTCGCACAGCGGAAAGTGTGCCAGCGAGGTGTTGGCCCGGTCGTAGGGCAGGTCCTGCACAACCGTGTAGCGAGGCCCACAGTTCGTGCAGCAGATAAAGGGAAACCGGTGGCGTCGATTCGCCGGGTCGTCGGCCTCGGCCGTGCACTCGGCGCACGTGGAGATGTCGGGCGGAACGGCACTGGACCGTTCGTGATCGACCGCCGTGCTTTCGGAAATCACGAACCCATCGCCGCCAACAGGAGCCGACGCTTCGACCGTCACACTGTGGAGCTCGGCGAGCTCCGGAGCGTCGGCCTGCACACGGCGAACAAACTCGTCGCATGCATCGTGCGGGCCCTCGACCACGCAGATCACGTGCCCCCCGATGTTCGAAACCGAACCCGCGAGACCGAGCGATTCGGCCAGACCGAAGACGAACGGACGGAACCCCACACCCTGGACCGTTCCAGCAATCCTCACCGTCAGACGCGCCCGAACAGTCACGGCAGTCAGTCTGCACCGCCCCACGAAACCGATCTACTCGCGAACTTCGGATGACCGGGTTGCGCAAGGTCGGTCGGGTGACCGAATCTGGAGACGTGAGAAAACTGATCTTCTTCTGCAGCGCTGACCCCCGGGAAGACACCGGAGCGTTCTTCCGTGCGTACCACTTCGCCAACGTTGCCTCGAAGAGCGGACTCGAAGCCGAGGTGCGGCTCGCCGGATCTGCCGTGGACCTGACCGACCTGGACACGCTCCCCAGCACGGAGGCCGGCGACCTGATCCGTCAGAAGGTTGGCGAGTCATTCGACGCCAAATTCGACGTCTCCCTTTGACCGTTCTCCAGCGAGGCCCGTGGGGTCTCAGCCGACGACGCAACCAAGATCGGCGGGTACTTCCGAGAGCTCGGTGAGATCTTCAAGGAAACCGCCGCAGGCACGTCCGAGTTCATCTACGTCGGATAGTGGGCATCGGATGATCAGAATCGCATTCGCCGGCAAGGGCGGGTCTGGCAAGTCCTCGGTCTCCGGAACCTTCGCCCGCCTCCTCGCCCGACGAGACCGGCCCGTGCTGGCGGTCGACTCCGATCCGCTCCCCGGCATGGCCTACTCACTCGGCATTCCTGTGGATGACCACCCGACACCGGACGACGTCGTCGTCGAAGGACCCGAGGGCGGACCCAAATGGGTGCTTCGGCCCGGCCTCGATGCCGCCGGGTTCATCCACCAATACTCGGCGGTCGGCCCCGACGGCGTGCGCTACCTGCAATTCGGAAACACATGGGGACACTTCCAAACGCTGCAGCGCGGCCAGCACGCATGGAGCCAGGTCGTCAAAGAGATGGACCCAACCGCCTGGGACGTGGTCGGCGACCTTCCCGGCGGTACCCGGCAAGCAATGTTCGGCTGGGCCAAATACGCCGATGTGCTCGCCCTCGTCGTCGAACCCACACCCAAGTCCATTCAGGTGGCACGGCGCCTCCGCAACATCACCAAAGCAGACTGGGCGCCCGAGCACGTCGTCGTCGTCGCCAACCGGGTCGAAGAACCCGGCGACGTCCAACGCATCGAAGACGCGCTGGAACGGCCGGTCGTCGGCGCAATCCCGCACGACACTGCCGTCACCGCTGCCGACAAGCGGGCCGCGGCACCGCTCGACGAAGGAACCGGACCATTCGTGGAGGCCGTCGAGCAGCTGGTCGCCACCGTGGAATCGTCCTACGATGCGGTGAACTGAAAGCCGAGCGACGGGAACACATGAGAGTTGCAGTTGTAGGAAAGGGCGGATCCGGCAAGACGTCGGTGAGCGGCGTGCTGGCTCGAAGCCTCGCCCGCCAAGGCCACCAGGTGGTCGGCCTGGACTGCGACACCAACCCGAACCTCGGCCTCTCGCTCGGAGTCGGCGACATGGAAACCGAACGACTGCTGTCGTTGCGTGACCAGATCGACGAAGGCGAGCAGAAGCACGCCCATACCTGGGCCGACATCCTCGAGACCTACGGCACGAACGCACCCGATGGCGTGCGGCTGACGGTCGTCAACCGAATCGACAATCCCGAACCAGATTGACCTTGATGTGGATTGTCCGCTGAGCAGTTGCTCAGCTCCGTTCCTCACACCGACACGATCATCGTCGCCGACCTCGAAGCCGGCATCGGCACCCTGACCCGCCTGCCCGAGCAAGCGGTGGAACACACACTGGTGATCGTCGAACCCACACCACGATCGATCGATGTGGGCCTACGAGCCGTACAGGTCGCCACCGAACGGGAGCAGGGTCGAATCACGGTCGTGGCCAACAAGATCGACGGCGAAGAAGACGACGCCCTCGTCCGATCCACGTTCGCCGACTTCGACGTCGTGGCGGTGCCCGCGGACCCAACCGTGATCAAGGCCGACCGCCAGGGCCTGTCGCCCATGGACCTCGACGCTTCCTCGCCGGCCGTCGCCGCAATCGGCGAACTCGTCGGTCAGCTGACGAACGAGTGGGGCTGACGCCGACCGCCGATCAGGCAGCCTCTTCTGCGAGCTGCTGGAGGATGCTCGTGTAGTTGTCGACGCCCTGAGCGCCGGTGACCAGGTACTGGCGATCGAACACCATCGCGGGCACACCGCTGACGCCTTGCTGCGTCCAGAATCGCTGCTCCTCACGGACGGCAGCGGCAAAGCGCTGATCCTCCAGGACCGCAGCTGCTTCAGCCCGGTCGAGGCCGACCTCGGCGGCGACGTCGGCCAGCACAGCCAGGTCGGACAGGTTCCGTCCGTCGGTGAAATGGGCGGAGAACAACGCCAACTTCAGATCGTTCTTCAGACCCTGTTCGTTCGCCCAGTGCAACAGCTGATGCGCGTTGAACGTGTTGTGCATGCGCAGCTCGTCGTTGAACGCGAAGTTGAACGCGAGCTCGGCGCCAAGCTTCGCCATCTGCTGCCGGGTCTGTTCCGACTGTTCCCTGGTCGAGCCGTACTTCTCGGCGAGATGCTCGGTCATGTTCTGACCCTCGAGCGGCATGTTCGGGTTCAGCTCGAACGGATGCCAGTGAATCTCGTGCTCGGTTCCCGTGGCCTCGAGCGCCTCGGTCAGCTGGCGATGGCCAATGATGCACCACGGGCACATCACGTCGGACACGATGTCGATTCGAAGCGGTGCGGTCATGCGGGTCTCCCTCGCGTCGGTTGGGCTGGACGGTATCGAACCACTGGAAGCACGAGCGTATTCCCCCGACGCGCCTGCCCGTCCCAGTCGGTGGCCATCACTCTGAGAAGTGTTTGAGAAGCGACGATTCGATCGCTGTGACGCGTGAGAAATCGCCCATGAGCACCGGCAAGAAGGACCACGCGACACCGTGCTCCGGGAGCGCACCGGCAAACGAGCCGCCGAGCCCACCCATACCAATGCCGCCGTTTTCGATCTGTGCACTACCGAGCGTCCAGGTGATCTCGGCATCGAGTACCAGGTCACGCCCGGTACCCGCCACCGCCATCAGTGATGCCGGAAGGGTGCCGTCCAGGACGAGCGACCAGAACCGGGCCATCCCCCGCGCACTGGCGTGGCCGTTCACCGCTGGCACCTCGCCCATGCGCCACCGTGTGCTGTTCACGAGATCGGCGTCGATTCCTGCGTCGGCTCCCAGGGCGGCCAGCGCCTCTGGGCTCGTCCAACCGATCGATGCCCAGAAGTCGGGCTTCGTAGCGATGTCCGTCACCCGGCCGAGCTCTTCGTGACCGAGACCGATGAACACATCGATGTTGTGCGCCTCGGATATCTCGCTGCGAATGAAACTGCCGATCGAGTGGCCGCTGATGCGGCCCACGAGCTCACCGATCAGATGGCCATAGGTGAACGCATGCTCACCATGAGCTACGCCGGGGGTCCAGAGCGGTTCGCTGGCCGCGATTGCTGCGATCGAGGCGTCCCAATCGAGCAGCCCTTCGATGCTGCCGTTGGGAACGCCGACCAAGCCGCAACGATGCCCGAGGGCGTCAGCGATCGTGCACGTCGCCACCTCGCTCGGGAGTTCCGGCCAGATCGCGCCAAGGGCGGTCGTCAGCTGGATCTCACCGCGCTCAACCAGCAGCAAGAGTGCGCATGCCGAGAGGGGTTTGACCGTCGAGAACGTGTGGATCAGCGATGTTTCGCTGGCCCGACCCGCCCAGAGATCGACGGCCAACTCACCATCGACCTCCACGGCGAGGGCAAAGCCATGGTCGTCCTGCGCGGCCAGCTCCTCGGCGAGCGAGTTGATCGCAGCGAACCGTTCATCGCATCGTCCGTGCACTGCTGCCATGGCTGTCATCTCCCCAGCGCCCGCTCGATTTGTTGCTGCTTCAATGTCGATGAAGAAGGCGACGGTCGATTCAGGCGGACTACGAGCCCATGGACTGCAATCCCAGCGCCCCACCCGATGAAGGCCCACGCCGACCACCATGCCGCCCAGTCACGTGCGATTCCGGCGGTGAGGTTGGTGAGGAGATTGACAGCGAACATGATGGTCATACTGGCAGCGAACACGACGGCGTGTGCGTAGAAGACCCGCACCTGCTCGACATACTGCCGAGCCGCTTTCTGTCGCTCGTCGAGGGTGTGATCGATCATCGGGTCACCTCCGCAGCCGACGTGGTGACCTTGGGGTTGCGGAGCAGCACGATGCCGGTCCAGGCGAACCATGCGATCGATCCGAGACCAAAGATCATCCCGACATCAGACAGGCCAGGGACAAGGGTGACGAGCCCGGCGGATGCGCTGACGATACCCAGCACGTTCAGCCCCTTCGGGAGACGCTTGCTGCTCCAGGCAGCAAGACTCACCAGCAGAATCCACATGCCGCCGACGAGTTCGTTGCCGCCGCCAAGACCGTCAGTGACGGTGGAGATGGACGACCACAAGGCTTCCGCCGCTGCCGGGTCGGTCTCGTCGAGATCAGCCACTGCGGCGAGGCCGATGTTGTGGGTCATGCCGGTGGCGAACATCAAGCCCGCCCAGATGAAGGCGAAGACGGCGCCGATGTCGGCGAGTTCCGGGCTGACATCGACAAGACGCTCACGGAGGCTGCGTGCCAACGGGATGATCGCCACCCCGAACACGAGGAACATGATGGAGTACCAGACGAAGAGTGTCGTCTGGTGCGAAACCAGGAAGTCGACGGATTCGGCCGCTGTGGCGTCGCCGTCGGTGTACTCACTCAAGCTCGTAACGAACAGCGCAATGCCGAAGATGAACGCCGCAGCCGCGACGATGCCGCCGATTGCGCCCGCTCGAGAAGGGACGAGCTGATCGCTCGTGTGGTTGTGAATGGTGGTGGTCATGATTGCCTTTCATTTGGTGTGTTTGGTTGGTTGTTGAAACGTGACTCCGCCGGAGCGAAGCTGACGATGTCGATCGCGAACGAGGTGAGGTGCGCAAGTACGCCATTGAGGTGGGCGGCGTCGCGCACTGGACCCGTCAGGCGGGTGGTTCCGGCGTCGGTCGTTTCGATCGCAAACTCGTCGGACAGGCGGCCAAGGATGCGTTCGCTGGCCTGGCCCCGGATGACGATTTCGTAGGTGATCGATTCGTTCATGACTCCACCATCACGGACAACCGTGTGAGGAGTCTTCACTCGTCGTTCGATCTCACCCGGGTGAGATCGATCTCACCCCAAGCTGATCCGCAAGCCGTCGCCCAATAGGATTCGTCCATGCAGGCGGACGAAGGAAGCGATCTCGTAGCAACCAAGCTGACCGCTCCGACGTTGCCTGCGCAGCTCATCGCACGGCCGCGCCTGAACACGGTGCTGGATGCGGCAGCCGCTGATCCTGCGGTTCGGGTGGTGCTGGTGAGCGCTCCGGCCGGGTCCGGGAAGTCAACGCTGATCGCTGGTTGGCAGGCGGCAAGAGACGACTGTGCCTGGCTTCAGGCCTATCCCGCCGACCGGGACCCGGCCCGCTTCTGGGGCCACCTGGTCGTTGCGCTTGCGGGCCTCGTGCCAGACATCGCCGAAGCGGTCGGACCCACCCTCATGTCCGCTGCCGCCGATGCCGGGCCCCTGCTGGGAAGGCTCGTGAACGCGCTCGCGGGCGCGGCCCCAGCCACCCTCGTCATCGACGACTATCACGTGGTCGCGAATCCAGCGATCGACGACGCCATCGAATCCCTCATCGAACTGGCGCCTCCCACATTCATGCTGGTGTTGGTGACCCGCCTCGATCCATCGATCCGGCTCTCGAGGCTTCGGGTGCGTTCCCAGCTCGTCGAGGTCCGTGCCGACGCGCTGAACTTCGAGCCGACCGAAGCCGAACTGCTGCTTCGCGACGCCGACCCCGACATCACCACGGGCCACGCCGACGCACTCTGCGAACGCACCGAAGGCTGGGCGGCCGGCCTCGTCCTTGCCGGCCTGTCGCTGCGAACCAGCGACGACCACGACGCCTTCGTCCAGGCATTCCAAGGCGACGACCGTCTGGTGGTCGACTACCTCACCGACGAGTACCTGTCACAGGTCGACGACGCCGACCGCACCCGCATGCTGCGCACCGCCGTTCTGGACCAGATGACTGGCCCCCTCATCGACGCAGTCTGCGACCGCCCACTGGCATCAGAAGCACGGCGACGCGTATCGCGCAATCGACCACCACATCGCCGCCGGCAACCTCGAAACCGCC
>CAZFBD010000083.1:0-1552 GCA_964517125.1 uncultured Acidimicrobiales bacterium | reverse complement strand
CGACGCGTATCGCGCAATCGACCACCACATCGCCGCCGGCAACCTCGAAACCGCCGGAGACCTCATCGCCATTCACGCCACCGAACTCCTCAACGACGGTCAGATATTCACCGTGCTCGAGCTGCTCGACCGGCTCGGAGACCTTCCCGAACGCCACGCCAACAGTGCCGTCACCAAAGGCTGGCTCAACTACAGCACTGGCCGCTTCGCGGCTGCCCGTCACTACTACGACGTCGCCGCCGCGCATGACGATGGGCCAGCCGCGAACCTGATCGCCGCACTCGGGATCATGACCAACCTCGCCGAGGGCGACCTGAACACCGCCCTGATGATCGCGGCCACAATGGCCCAACCCACGGAATCCACCCGAGCCATCGGCCTCGCAGCCGTGCACACGTGGGCCGGGCAATTCGACCACGCCAAGCGCCACATCGCCATCGCCCGCGAGCTCGGGGCCAGCGAACCATCCGACTATGCAGCAGCCGTCGCCCCCGGCCTCGCTGCCGTGGTCGAAATGGAATCGGCCGACCCCTCCGCAGCGGCCGATCTTGCCGAAACCAGTCTCAGCCTCGCAGCGGAGAGCGGCATGGCCGACGCACCACAGCTCTCCATCTCCCACGCAATCATCGCCCGCACCACCACCGACCCGCAGCGACGTGAACGCGCATCGGCTCGCGCGCTCGAGCTCGTTCGCCGGGCCCCCGAACCCTTCACCCATGCGTACGTGCTCGCCCTGGTCAGCGATGCAGCGATCGAAGCTGGCGACCCCAACGGCGCGGCGCACTTGAGCGCCGCACAGCGGGCCATCGACGACTGCCCCGACCCCGGTATTGCCGGCCGTCTCGTCGCCAGGGTCGCGGCCCGCCACGGACACACGACTCCTTCAACCCCCAGGGATGCCGCCGTCGAGCAACTGACCGACAGGGAACTTGCCGTCCTGCACTACCTCCCGTCGCCGATGTCCCAACGCGACATCGCCAACGAGCT
The DNA here is from genome assembly GCA_964517125.1 of uncultured Acidimicrobiales bacterium. Taxonomy (GTDB): domain Bacteria; phylum Actinomycetota; class Acidimicrobiia; order Acidimicrobiales; family SHLQ01; genus SHLQ01. Next base: position 565 of record CAZFBD010000083.1, on the reverse strand, counting down.
CTACGTCTCGCTCAACACCGTGAAGACCCACTGCAAGGCGATCTACCGCAAGCTTGCGGTCGGCGATCGCAAGGCCGCCGTCCAAGCCGCCCGCGACGCCGGTCTGCTCTGATAGTCCCGACCTGACCTGTGTGCCACACTGACCTCGGCGGTTGAGCAAGGAGTGCGGCATGAAGAAGTCGTTCGGAGTCCTGGTTGCAGGTCTGCTGTTGGTTGTCGGGTGCGGGGGCGGCGGTGGCGGTGGCGGTGGCGGTGACAGCAGCAGCGACATCGAGACGTGGTTGATCGAGGTCGGGAACGACTTCCCGGATGAAGCGAAGTGCGTGGCCGACGAGATGCAGGCCTACACGGTCAGCGACTTCGAAGCGAGCATGGCCGGCACGGCAAGCGATGCCTTCGAACAAGAGCTCGACGCCGTCTACGAAAAGTGCGACGCCGCGCTCGGAATCACCACCGAAGAGTAGGTAGGCAGAAGAACGACAAAGGCCCGGAACCGTTGCGGTTCCGGGCCTTTGTTACTGAGTGGCGGGGGCAGGATTTGAACCTGCGACCTTCGGGTTATGAG
>CAZFBD010000082.1:0-17983 GCA_964517125.1 uncultured Acidimicrobiales bacterium | reverse complement strand
CAGGGAAACCTCTGGAAGAAGGGCGAGGACGCCATGAAGGATGCCGCCGAGGTCAACCAGGACAACTGAGCCATCGCCACGGTCCGCTGCAGCACAGCAACGATGCCTGCTCCTTCAGCCTCGCCGGACCGATCACCAGGAACGTGCAACTCGACGACGACGAAGAGATACTCCACCGGGACGACGCAAGTTGTTCGAGACCTACAACGACTGGGCCTATGACAACATCCTTCCCTAGGCCGGGTCGGCTGCCGCACTCATGTCAGCTCACACCATGATGGCGAGTGCCAACAAAGTGTGATTACGTATGCACACGTACACGCACGTCGACGAAGTCGACCGGCCAAAGGGAGTGTTCATGGTGCTCGAAGGCTTCGATCCGAAGTTCGCAGACTTCCCCGACTACATCCTCGGGATCACCCGGGAAATCTGGGAAGAACGCGGCCTCCACACGCTGCACGACTACTACGCGCCGGACATTGCGGTTCGTTCACCCGCCGGTATCACGCTCGGCAACACCGGAGTGATTGCTGCCACCATGGCGACACTGGCCGAGTTCCCGGACCGGCAACTCTTGGGTGAGGACGTGATCTGGTCCGGCGACGCAACGACCGGCTTCTTGTCCTCGCATCGAATCGTGTCCACGGCAACACATCTTGGCGATGGTGTCTATGGCCCGGCGTCCGGAAGGTCGTTTACCTACCGGATCATCGCCGACTGCGCGGCGAAGGACAATCAGATCTACGACGAGTGGTTGATCCGGGATCAGGGAGCCATCGTTCGCCAGTTGGGCGTCGACGGCAAGACCTTTGCTGCGCAGCAGATTGAAGCCGATGGGGGGGCTGAAGCGGCCGTGCGGCCCTTCACCCCGGAGCTTGACACCCACATCGAATACACCGGTCGAGGCAACGACGACCCCACCGGTGAGCGCCACGCAGGGGTCATGACAAGCATCATGGGTGCCGACCTTGGGGCGATTGAACGCGAATACGACCGTGCCGCCCACCTGGAACTGCCGGGTGGCCGCACCGGCCACGGTTGGGTCGACGCCGACTCGTTCTGGTTGGGCCTGCGGAGTGCCTTCCCGAACGCGACCTTCACGATCCATCACCAGATCGGTCGCAACGATCCGGGAATGGCGCCCCGATCGGCCGTTCGGTGGTCGCTGGATGGTCTGCACGAAGGCTGGGGTGCATTCGGCGCGCCGACCGGTTCGTCGGTGCACGTCATGGGGATCAGCCACGCCGAGTTTGGGCCGTGGGGCCTTCGGCGGGAATGGACACTGTTTGACGAGACTGCCATCTGGAAGCAGATCCTGCTCCATACGGGCTGATTGCCCGCTCGGTCGACAAACCTGCGGATCAGGCCGAGAACGGCGCAAGGTCCTTGACAGGAATGATTACGTATTCATAGAGTGCGAGCGGAGACGCTGGTGCAATGGCACATGAGCGAAGGGGGCGAGGAATGGACGACGAACAGCGCGCCGTCACCTCGGTCGACGTCGCAGCAGAATCCGGCTTCTCCCAGGCGACCGTCGCACGTGTCTTCTCGTCTCCGCACCTCGTGTCGCCCACGACGAGGGCCACGGTTGAAGACGCCGCAAATCGGCTCGGATACGTCCCCAATGCCATTGCACGCAGCCTGAAGTCTCAACGGACGAACATCGTGGCTGCAGTCGTACCCGCACGCGGGGAGTATTGGCAACAGGCACTCACGTCGTTCAGCCGCCACCTCGCCGCACGAGACCTGCAGCTGCTTCTGTTCAGCTTCTCCGACGGAGCCGACGTTGCGCGCGTCATCGACTCGGTCCAGCAATACCGGGTCGACGGAATTCTGCTTGCGTCGACAAACGTCAGTCTGCTCCACCTCGCTCGCCTCAGCCCCGGCGCAACCCCTGTCGTGGCGTTCAACCACCCAGCAGCCGCTGGCATCGTGCCGGCAGTTTCCGTCGACAACGCCGCCGGTACTGCAGCACTTGCCCAACACCTTGTCCACCAGGGATGTCGAAACGTGTTGTTCGTGGGTGGCCAGGAGCGTGCCTCAACCGATCAGGCAAGGTATCGCGGCGCGGCGCAGGAACTGGGGCGGCACGGAGCAGCGTGCGGATACATCGAGGCCGGCTCCTTCGGCTACGACGACGGCTACAAGGCCGCCACCCACATCGCAGAACTCGACACGCTGCCGGACGCCGTCATGGTCTCGGGCGATGAGCTCGCGTTCGGGGTTCTCGACGGCTTTCGGACCGTCGGAATCGATGTCCCCAACGACCTGCTGCTCACCGGATTCGACGGACTGCCGCAGGCAAGCTGGGCCGGCTACGACTTGACAACGATCGTGCAGAGCATGGACAGCCTTGCGCAACAGGCCATCGAGGTCCTCTTGCAACCAGACGCGAACAACGACCATCCCGCCGATGTCGTGGTGCCCGGCACCTTGCGCATTGGCAAGACCACCAGGAGGCCGCTCGATGGCTGAGGTACTGAAGGCGGCGACCGCCAAGAATTCCCACGGAGCCAACCCGGAACTCACCGAGCGAGTCTCGGGCATCATCGCCGAGATCGAACGCGACGGCGAGAAGGCTGTCCGCTCGCTGTCAGAGCAATTCGACGGTTGGAACCCCGAGGCCTTTCGTTTGACCACCGAACAGGTCGAGGAAATCGTGGCTGGCGTCGACCCGCAAACCCTCGAGGACATCAGGTTTGCCCAGACCCAGATCCGCCGCTTCGCTGAGGCGCAGCTCGCGTCGATGCAGGACATCGAGGTCGAGACTCTCCCTGGAGTGTTCTTGGGGCACCGCAACATGCCAGTTGCCAGTGTTGGGTGTTACGTACCCGGCGGACGGTACCCAATGGTTGCGTCTGCGCACATGTCGGTCCTGACCGCAAAGGTTGCCGGTGTCCCCCGCGTCGTGGCGTGCACACCCCCAATCAACGGCGAGATCCCGGCGGAGACCGTCACGGCCATGCACCTGGCTGGCGCCGACGAGATCTACCTCCTCGGCGGTATTCAGGCCGTGGCGTCCATGGCCATCGGCAACGAACTCATGGATTCGGTGGACTTCATCGTGGGGCCCGGCAACGCCTTTGTCGCCGAGGCGAAGCGCCTTCTCTACGGGCGAGTCGGCATCGATCTGCTCGCCGGCCCAACAGAGACCCTCGTCATCGCCGACGACACGGTCGACGCGGAAATGTGTGCAATCGACCTGCTCGGCCAGGCCGAACACGGGCCGACGTCTCCAGCAGTGCTTTTGACCACCAGTCGATCCCTTGGTGAGGAAACGATGGCCGAGGTCGACCGTCAGCTGGAGACACTCGCCACTGCCGACGTTGCGTCGGTGAGCTGGCGGGACCACGGCCAGGTCGTGGTGTGCGAGGACAACGCTGAAATGCTTGCCTTGGCCGAAGACATGGCGTTCGAACACGTGCAAGTGATGACGAACGACGATCAGTTCTTCTTCGACAACATGCGCAACTACGGCGCCCTCTTCCTTGGGCCCATGACCAACGTGAGTTACGGCGACAAGGTCATTGGCACGAACCACACCCTGCCCACGCAGGGTGCAGCCCGTTACACCGGCGGGCTCTGGGTGGGGAAGTTCATCAAGACCGTCACCCACCAGCGTGTCGAGAACGCTGCAAGTTCGGCGTTGATTGGCGAGTATTGCAGCCGACTCTGTGCCATCGAGAACTTTGCCGGACACCAGGCGCAGGCCGATGTTCGCGTACGTCGGTACAGCGGAGTCGGCGAGTGAAAAGGGCTCTCGTGACCGGCGCAAGCGGAGGAATCGGTTCGGCGATCGCGCATCGTCTCGCCGCCGACGGTTTCGCAGTCATGGTTGGCTACAACTCCTCGGAAGCGAAGGCCCAACAAATCGTCGAAACGCTTCCCGGAACCGAACACGGAGCACTGCAGCTCTCCGTCACCGACTCACGTTCGCTCGGCGCCGTTGCCGATCAGCTCCGGTCAAGTGACCCGGGGCTCGACGTACTCGTCAACTGTGCTGGTGTGACCAGCCCGGTTCCCCATGACGACCTCGACGCATTGGACGACGCTCTCATCGATCGGATCTTCGCCACCAACGTTCGCGGAGCGTTCGCTGCAATACGGGCGATGCGGCCGCTGCTCGATGCGGCAGATGACGGTGCTGTCGTCGTCAACATCTCCTCGGTCGCTGCGGTCACGGGGCAGGGATCGAATGTTGCGTACTGCGCGTCCAAAGCGGCGCTCGACAGCATGACCCGGTCGCTCGCCCGTGCCCTCGGGCCACACATCCGGGTCGTATCGGTCTCGCCCGGCTGGGTGCTGGGCGAATATGCCGACCGAATGCCTGCCGAAGCGCTCGACGTCCAGCGAGAACAAACCCCACTTGGCCGTTTGGCCACTCCAGCCGACGTCGCAGCCGCGGTGGCTGCTGTTGTGTCGGACCTTCCGTTCACCACAGGCTCCTGTATCCCGGTCGATGGCGGCCGACCATTGGGAGCCACCTGATGTTCAACGATCGACCAAAGGATGCAGACACGAGCGCAAATGCCTCGGTGAACCGAGGAGGTTGCCGTGTCCGCTAGCCATCTCCACGAGTCAACGACCAACGGTCTGGAGCCCGGCTGTGAGCTGGCCGATCGAATCATCGAGCCCTCGGCATTCGTTGCGGACACCGAAGCGTTCGTCGACGTTCGGCTTGCCCGTTCGAAAGGGAAGGCAAGCTATAGCTTCATCGGTCCGGGAGTATCCCAAAACGACGATCAAGTCATCAATCTGATGGTGCCGCACGGATTCAATGTGGGCGCCGCCACGATGCCCCACGGTGCGATCAACAACCCGCACCTGCACTTCACCGCCGAGGTGTTCATCTGTACCGCGGGCTCCTACCGCTTCGACATTGGTGAGCATGGGGAACAATCGGTGGTCGTGGAAGCCGGAACCGTGTTTTCGGTCCCAACCTGGGTCTTCCGGAGCTTTGAAAATACCGGACCCGACAAGGGGTGGCTGTTCGCTGTGCTCGGCGGTGACGACACCGGCGGCATCATCTGGGCCCCACATATTCTCGAAGAGGCAGCCAAGACCGGCATGCATCTCAGCAAAGAGAACGTGCTGCTCGACGCCAATGCTGGCGATGACGTTTCGGACGCACTCAAGCCGCTTGAGGTAGCGGACCTCGAAGGCCAGGTTGCGACGTACTCCACGTCTGAGCTCCTCGGACGCGCCGTTTCGCAAGACCAGCTCCAATGGTCCGAGCGCTCGCTGCTGTCGAGCGTGCTGTCAGGACACGAAGCGTGGGTGGCCCCCGTCCTTGGTCACGGCCTCACGCAGGATCGTTCGCATTCCAGCCCCATAACGAACCCTCACGGATTCTCGCTCGAGTGGCTTGAGGTCGCGCCTGGGTCGTCCACCGGGCTGCACCGGCACACGAACACCCAGGCCACCTTCCTCGTCGAAGGCGACTGGGAGATCCACATCGACACGGGTGTGAACAGCAGCACCGCTCAGCCAGCGGTCGGGTCGATCGTGTCCATTCCCGAAGGCGCGTGGAGGAACCTCACGAATGTGGGTGACACGCCGGCGAAGGCAGTCGTGGTGTGCGGGTCCGATGGGCCGACGCGTCTCGAGTGGTCCGATGCACTTCGGGCTGAAGCACTTGCGGCCGGTTGGACGGTCGATGCCGCCGGCTATCTGGCGCCTGCGCACCTGATTCGGGTGACGCCATGACCGCCTCGCTTCCGCTGGTTCTTGTTCCCGGCGCCCTGTGCGACGAGGCCCTCTTCGGCGTTCCGTTTCGCAGCTTGTCGTCGTCGGTCGTGGTCGCCAAGATCACGGGCGAGGACACGATCGAGGCCATGGCCGAGTCCGTTCTTGCTGAAGCGCCACCCGAATTTGCAATCGCCGGCCTTTCGCTTGGTGGAATCGTGGCAGCCGAGATCGTCGATCGTGCGCCACATCGGGTTCGTGGCCTCGGGCTGCTCGATACGAATCTCGGCGAGGTCTCCGAAGACCAGGTTGCGACCAGGACCCGATGGGCCAGCCAGGTCCGAGCGGGGCAGTTCGCCAGCATGGTTGCCGAGGAGTTGGTGACTCCGCTCACCTCCGATGCCGACCGACACGGCGGTGCAATCTTCGACATGGCAATGCGGGTCGGTGCGGCCGCCTTCCTTCGGCAGAATCACGCGCTCCTTCACCGCCACGACCGGCGCCAACTTCTTGACAGCGTTTCGGTTCCCGTGCTTGTTGCGTGCGGGGGCTTGGACACTGTCACCCCGCCGTTTCTCCACGGCGAACTCGTGCAACGCTGTGCTCTGGGCACCTACCGAGTTGTTCCAGATGCCGGCCACCTCTCAACGATCGACCAGCCCGAGGCACTCGCTCATGTGCTCACCGGTTGGATACAGACCTGTAACACCAACAAACACCTACAGGAGGGACAAGAGAATGAGTACAACCTTGCGTAATTGGAGGCGGCTGCTTGCGGTCGTCCTTGCGATCGCTCTTGCTGCCGCAGCGTGCGGAAGCGACAGCGCGGTCGAGGACGCCGTCGATGCCGTCGACGAAGTCGTGGATGAAGCCACGGGCGACGACGACGCCATGGAAGACGAAGATGCCATGGAAGAAGATGACGCCATGGAAGACGAAGATGCCATGGAAGATGACGCCATGGAAGAGGTCGCCATGATCTCCGACGGCTGCAACATTCCAAACCCGGCTGACGAGGTCGAGATTGACGTGATGGGCTGGGAGTTCCCGATCATCACCCAATACGCCGACGAACTCGAAGAGTGTGAGGACGGCAACTACAGCTTCAACATTCAGTTCCTCGACTCCACCGAAGCCCAGGACGCCATGCGTCTCGACGGCTCCACCGGATCGCCCGAATTCGAGATCTACCAGGGCTCGAACAGCTTCATCATCGAACTGGCCAACTCCGGTGCCCTGATGCCGCTGAACGACCTGATCGACAAGTACGGCGCCGAGTACGGCCTCGACCAGATCGACCAGGCCTTCTTCGACTTCAACTCGATTGACGGAAACATCTACGCCATTCCAATGGTGTCGAACACGATGCACCTGTTCTACAACGAGCCAAAGCTCGCGGAGATCGGTGTCGACGTTCCCACCACGTTCACCGAGGCGCTTGCCGCCTGCCCGACGATCCGTGACGCCGGTTACGACACCGCCTTCATGTACATGCTGTCGGCCGGTTGGTCCTGGCAGATCGAGTTCGACAGCGTCATTGGCGCCCTTGGCGTCCCGCCGGTCGATCCCGCAACAGGACAGCCGAACTTCAACGGTCCCGAGGGTATCGAGGCCGCAAACCTGCTGAAGACCATGCTGGACGACTGTGGCGGTACCGCTGCAAGCACCTACAGCACCGACGACATTCAGGCTGCCTTCCAGACCGGTGAGATCATTCTTGGTCACACCTGGGCATCCCGCGCTGCCGCCATGGACGATCCGGAGGCATCGACCGAGGTCGGCAACATCCAGTTCGCACCGGCACTCAGCGTCGACGGCGGAACGCTTGCCGCACCCGCGTACACCGACGGCTACGGCATTCCTGTGGGCGTCGACGAGGCAATCATCGAGGACATCTTCCTCGCCATCCTCGCCGCAGCCGACGCCGAGAGCCAGGAAGCTGCTGCAGAGTTCGGTCTTGTGACCCGCGCTGGCGTCAGCAACCCGAATGGTCCTCGCGACGGCGACGCCGCGCAGGTCAGCCTGGTGAACGGTCGTGGTCCGGATGGATCCAGTGCCGCAGCTGCGATCGCTCGTGCCAAGCTCGGCGAAGCACTGATCACCATCCTCGACGGAACTTCGGTCGAGGACGCACTTGCAGCTGCTGAAGCCGCATACCTGGAAGAAGCTGGTGCACAGGACCTCCTCAGCTAGAAGCAGGTAACCCACTCCCTGTGAGTGTGTGCTGTCAGCCGGGGCGGTTCGCCGCCCCGGCTCGCGGCCACCAGTATCGAAAGCGTCAAGACAAGGTCGGAGCCGAGGGGGCGCAATGACAAAGAAAACGTTCTGGGGATTCACCATTCCGAGCGTCTTCGTGATGTTGCTGTTGATGGTCGTTCCATTGGTGACGACCATCTGGCTGAGCATGAACAAGCTCCTGCTCCGCGACATCAGAAATCCGGAGTGGATCGGGTTCGACAACTACCGGGAAGTCCTCGGCGACGAGGAGTTCTGGGCTGCGGCCCGATTCACGCTCCAATTCGTGGCAGTCACCGTTCCGATCCAGATGACGCTGGGCCTTGGCATTGCACTGCTGCTCGACAAGGTTGGGCGGGGCCGTGCCATCTACCTGGCAGGTCTCCTCCTGCCATTCATCGTGACGCCCGTCGTCGGCACACTCATCTACAAGGACCTTTTCGATCGGGGCGGTCTGATCGCCTGGCTCTGGGAGGTCGTCACCGACGAGCAGTTCGTCATCACCGCCACGAACGTCAAGTGGCTCATCATTGTGCAATCGGTGTGGGCAGTCACGCCGTTCGCGATGATCACGTTCTTCGCCGGGCTCCAGACGCTGCCCGGCGAGCGGGTCGAAGCGAGTCAGATCGACGGAGCCGGCTACTGGCGCAAGCTCTGGCACGTCACGCTTCCACACCTCCGGGTGCTCATCCTCTTTGTGGCCCTGATCTCAATCATGGACGCCTACCGCGTGTACGACAGCGTGTTCGTGTTCGCTGGCGATCGGTTCACCGACGCCCACACCTTGCAGGTGTACACGGTCGAAGTTGCCGTCGACCCGCAAATCGGACGTGTGGGCAAGGGCAACGCAATCGGCGTGCTCAACGTGCTCGGCATCTTCGTGGTGCTCATCCCCTTCCTGTTCGTTACCTACAGAGACCAGATCAAGGAGAGGAACTGACATGGGAAAACAGTCCTGGCTCTCCAAGTTCGGCGTGCATGGCACCCTCACGCTTCTGGTCATCTGGAGCGTGCTGCCGTTCCTCTGGACCTTCCAAACCTCGATCAAGTTCACCCGCGACGTCGCAGCAAAGACGCCCGTGCTTTGGGGGTACGAGACAACCTCCAGCGCCTACAACTCGTTCTGGCTCGATGACGGCGAGATCAACATGTGGAATGTGTTGCTCTACATTCTCGCGGTTGCTCTTGTGGCCGCAGCGGTGGCGACGATCGGCAAGCGGGTCCAACGCGGCTGGCCGTTCTTTGTTGGATCGGCAGCCGTGATCGCCGCTGGCCTCTGGCAGTTCCCAAGGATCTGGGAGGTCGAGACCGAGTACGAGTTTTTGATCAACAGCATCATCGTGACCGTGCTCACCATGCTGATATCGCTGAGTATTGGACTTCTCGCCGGGTATGGCCTGGCCCGGTACACCGGTATCTCCGGCGCGATCATCCTGGTCGTTGCCCTCGGCTTCCGAGCGTTGCCACGGTCGGCCTTTGTGTTGCCGTACTTCTTCGGTGCGTCCCGAATCGATCGTTGGCTGGAGGACTCGGGTGTCGGCACGTGGGACTTTCCCATCATCGACTTCCCGTTCATCGACGAGCTTGCCATCCTCGACACCCGATTGGCGATCGTGCTCGCCCTGGTTGCGGTCAACCAGCCGTTCACGATCTGGATGTTCCGCTCGTTCTTCATGGATGTCCCACGCGAAATCGAGGAAGCCGCAATGATGGACGGTGCGAGTCGCATCCAGGCGTTCCGAAAGGTGATCATTCCGATCATGTGGCCGGCGATCATCGCCACTGGCTTGTTCACTCTGCTGCTTGCGTACAACGAGTACCTGTTCGTCCGGGTGCTTGCTCCGACGGAGTGGACGCTGCCCGTTGCCATTGTTTCGCTCACGGGTGGCGAGAGCTCTCGGACAATCACCGAGGCTGCGGCTGCATCGGTGTCCATCACACTGCCGATCGTGATCGTGATCATCCTCTTCCAGAAGCATCTCGTGAAGGGCCTCGGCGCCGGGGCAGTGAAGGGCTGACGTGCGCTTCCAGGATGCGAAACAGGTCGTTCGGAGGTTCCACCAAGAACTCGACGCCGCAAGCCCCCAGGAGGTTGCGGCAGTACTCGACGGCGTTCTCAGCCCGGAAGCGCTTTGGCGCGGCATGCACCCGTTCTATGAGCTGCAGGGTGCCGAGGCGATCGCCGAGCAGTTCTGGATCCCGCTCCGCAATGCGTTCTCGCCCTTGCAACGACGAGCCGACGTGTTTCTTGCGGGGGACAACACCGTCGAGGACGACGCCAGTGAATCTGTCGGCTCCACGTGGGTGTGCGAGATGGGCCACCTCCTTGGCTTGTTCGATGAGCCGTGGCTCGCCATTCCTCCGACCCACAAGATGTGCTTCATTCGGTACGCCGAGTTCAACCGGGTCGGCGCCGACGGCCGAATCCATGAGTCCGCCATGTTCGTCGACATCCCGGCGGTCATGCGGCAGGCCGGTCATGACCCGTTCCCTCCGCAGACGGGCGCCGACCATCTCCAGCCCGGACCGCTCACCCACGACGGCCTGCTGTACGACGCCCAGGATCCCGAGGAGGGAGCGACCACCATGGCGCTCGTTGACTCCATGATCGAGGATCTGTCCGCGGCGAATCAGGTGGCGAACGAGACTGGCGTCAACTCGGTGCCACACGAGGTCATGGCCCGAAGTTGGGCGCCAGACATGATCTGGTCGGGTCCGGCCGGAATCGGCTCGACCTACACGATTGACCGGTACCAACAGCAGCATTCCTACCCCTTTCGGTACGGGCTCACGGACAAGGTCTTCAACGGTCACGTCGCCCGCTTCGCCGAGGGCTCATACGCCTGCTTCTTTGGTTGGGCGAACCTCACGAACCGGGCAACCGGAGGGTTTATGGGCATGCCTGCGAGTGGTCCCGCCGACATGCGCGTCGTCGACGTCTACCGCCGATCAGGGGACAAGCTCGCAGAGAACTGGGTTTTCATCGACCTCTTGCATTGGCTTTCGATGCAGGGTCTCGATGTTCTCGGCCGCATGCGACAACTGCAAGGAGAACGAATCTGATGACCGGATCACGGCCTGAACAGGCAGTCCTGACCCGCGATACCGACATGTCCAAGACCGAGGAGACCCGTGCGGTCATCGAAGGGATGGTGGATGGCCTCAACGATCATCGGATCGGTGACATCGGCGAGTTCTTCACCGAAGCCTTTCGCTGGATGGGGAACACCGGATGTGGCACCAAGAACGGTCTGCGGGAGTTTCAGGAGAACTGGCAACAACCGTTCCAAGCGGCGTTTCACGACAAGGTGTGCGTGGACGAGGCCAGGTTGTACATGGGCGAGTGGGCGGCAGCCTTCGGGCGTCAGGAAGCCGTACACGGCGGCGACTTCATGGGCGTCGAGGCCACCGGCAAACGCGTGGAGATCCGCTACATGGACTTCTGGCATGTGGTCGATGGCCAGATCGTCGACAACTGGGTGATGGTCGACTTTCCGCACGTGCTGGCGCAACTCGGTGTGGATGCATTCAACGGCGAGGGCTGGGAGGCCTTCGATAGGGGAGAGAAGGAACCGCCATGTCCACAGTGAAACTGGACAACATCAACAAGGTCTACCCGAATGGATTTCAGGCAGTCCACGACTTGAGTCTCGAGCTCGAGGACGGAGAGTTCCTTGTCCTGGTTGGCCCATCGGGTTGTGGGAAGTCGACGGCGCTACGCATGATCGCCGGTCTCGAGGAGATCAGCGACGGTGATCTCTTCGTGGGCGACCGCCGTGTCAACGATGTCGAGCCGAAGGACCGCGACATCGCCATGGTGTTTCAGAACTATGCGCTCTACCCACAGATGTCGGTACGGGACAACATCGGGTTTCCGCTGAGGCTGAAGAAGGTCGACAAGCTCAAGCGCAACGATCAGGTCGACGGAGCTGCTGGAATTCTCGAGCTCATGGAGCAGCTCGACAAGAAGCCGGCAACCTTGTCGGGCGGCCAGCGCCAACGGGTGGCGATGGGCCGAGCGATCGTTCGCAAGCCGTCGCTGTTCTTGATGGACGAGCCATTGTCAAACCTCGATGCGAAGCTGCGCGTCCAGATGCGAGCGGAGATCGCAGGCATCCAACAGGACCTCGGCGTCACCACGCTCTACGTCACCCACGACCAGGTCGAAGCCATGACCATGGGAGATCGCGTTGCCGTGATCAAGGATGGTGTTCTGCAGCAGGTCGATGACCCAGAGACGTTGTACGCACGGCCCGCCAACGTGTTCGTTGCCGCATTCATCGGCTCCCCGTCGATGAACCTCGTTGAAGGAACAGTCCGCCGCGACGGCGAGGGGTACGCTGTCGACCTCGGGAGCCAGTCACTTGCGGTCCCAACCTCGGTCGTGGACGCGCACCCCGGCCTTCTGGAACGTCTGGGGAAGCCGGTTGTTGTTGGCTTCCGGCCGGAGGACCTCGACGACGCCGAGGTGTACAGCGATCACCCGAACGACCACCGCCTGCAGGTGACGATCGACGTTCGCGAAGCCCTCGGAGCCGAGACCCTGATGCACTTCAAACTCGACGCACCAGCCGTCGATAGCGGCGATCCCGATGCGCTCGATGAACTTGGCGACGACAACACGTCGCGCGTCACAGCCCGATTCACCCCAAAGACCAGAGCCCGTGTCGGCGACCAGATTCAGGTGAACGTCGACGTGGCGAGCCTGCACTTCTTCGACAAAGCAACCCACCTGGCTCTCGCCGAGTAGCGCAGCAAAGGACCAAACAATGCAGACCAGCGACACTCGTATCCTGACAACACATGTTGGAAGCCTCCCCAGATCGGAGGCGGTCACCACCGGGATCTTCGCGCTGGAGCGAGGCGAGAACATCGACATTGCCGAACACTGCGCCGAGATTGCGGACGCCGTCTCCGACGTGGTGGCAAGGCAGGTCTCGGTCGGGGTCGATGTCGTGAGCGACGGCGAGATGAGCAAGCTCAGCTACGCCACGTACATCAAGGACCGAATCACCGGTTTTGAGGGCGACAGTCCGCGGCGCGCACCAGCGGACCTGGAGCAGTTCCCAGGATTCCTCGAGCGACAGGCAAAGGTCGGCGGCACACCCACGTACGCGCGGCCACAGTGCGTCGGAGCGATCGAGGTCAAGGACGAGGAGCCGTGTCGAAACGACCTCGCGAATCTTCGTGCCGCCGTCGACACATCGCAGCCCGTCGAAGCGTTCATGAACGCGGCGTCGCCGGGTGTCATTGCGCTGTTTCAACCAAACGTGCACTACCCCGACCACGAGTCGTACCTGTATGCCCTGGCCGATGCCATGCGGGCCGAGTACGAGGCCATCGTGGCGGCGGGCTTCATCCTGCAGCTCGACTCCCCGGACCTCGGTCTTGGGCGCCACATGATGTTCAAGGGACAACCCGACCATGAGTACGAGGCGCTCGCCAACGCGCATGTTGATGCGTTGAATCACGCGGTCGAGAACATTCCTGCTGAGTCCATGCGCATGCACATCTGCTGGGGCAACTACGAAGGACCGCACACCTGCGACGCTCCCATGAGCCAGGTCCTGCCAATCGCCTTACGCGCAAAGCCCGCTGGCCTCCTGTTTGAGTCGTCGAACCCTCGCCATGCGCACGAATGGACGACCTTCGCCGAAGCCGACATTCCCGATGACAAGATCCTGATCCCAGGCGTCATTGACTCCACGACGCACTTCGTCGAACACCCCGAACTCGTCGCGCAACGCATCGAACAGTTCGCCAAGATCGTCGGACCAGAACGAGTGCTCGCCGGTACCGACTGCGGATTCTCGACGTTTGCGGGGTACGCCGGCATCGACCCCGACATCGCCTACGCAAAACTCGGTGCGATGGCCGAGGGGGCAGCCTTGGCGTCGGAGCGCCTCTACTAACGACCGATGGGCCTGACCGAACGAATAGCCCGAGCAAAGGACCTGGTGTGGACAAAGGGGCACCGGGCAGCTCACGATGAGGTGCGCTACTTCGGCTGCCAACCAATCGGGAACCTGGAGGGGCGCGAAGCCGTCGAGTCCGAGGTCCTGCGCCCATTGGAGCGAGCGCTGCCCAACCTGAGGATTGAGCCATACGTGTTTCTCGGCGGCGAATGGAATGGCGAGATCTGGGTTGCAGCAACTGGCGAGGTCATCGCTGAGATGCATGAACCCTGGTTGGGCATACCCGCTCGCACCACGACGATGCGCCTCCGCTTTGGCACGTTCCACCAGGTTCTCGACGATTGCATCGTGGAGACACGCGAGCTGTTCGACATCATTGGGTTTGCCTCGCAGGTGGGAATCGAACTTCTGCCGCCGTCTGCAGGAAGGACCATGCAGCCACCCGGCCCCGCGCTGGGGAACGGTCTGTCACGGAACTCACAGCCAGCGGCAGCAACGCAGAAGACGCGTGCACTCGTCGACGCGATGTTGGACGGCTGCAACGATCTCGACGGCAGCAACCTCGAAAGCATGGGCATGGGACGCTTCTGGCATGACGACATGGCCTGGTACGGGCCATGGGGAGTCGGGAGCACACTCGGATTCGACGAGTTTCAACGAGACGCTCAGGGCCCATCCGTCGCCAGCTTCCCAAACCGACGCGGGGGATTCCATCAGGCGCGAATCGCCGATGGCCTGACCGCAGCGTTCACCGGCTGGCCAAGCCTGCAGGGGACCTTCGATGGGGTTGCCTTTCGTGGCATCGAGCCCACGGGCGGTCCGATTGGTCAGAACATCATGGACTTCTACCTGCGGCGCGGCCCGAAGCTCCACGAAAACTGGGTCCTCATTGATCTCATCGACTTTGCGGCGCAGTGCGGAGTCGACCTGCTGGCTCAACTACCGATCGATGGACCCACATGACTCCGAACGAGACAAATCAAATGAACAAGGCCGCAGTCTGGGACTACTGGCAACGGCTCAATCATGCAGACGTCGGCGACATTCCCAACATCGTTCGGACTGCCGTTCACGACGACGTGAACTGGAATGGCTCAGCACCCATTGATCAGTTGATGGGCGTCGATGCGCTCATCACGGGATTTTGGGAGCCGCTGCTGCGCTCGCTTCCGGATCTGAAGCGCAAGCCCGACGTGTTCATGGGCGGCATCGACGCCGGCCATTCGGCGTACGGCGCCGACGACGGCGTTGAATGGGTCTCGGGCTGCGGCTACCTGACCGGCACGTTCGTTGAGGATTGGTTGGGAATCCCCGCAACCGGGAGGAAGACGAACATCCACTTCGGTCAGTTCTACGTGATGCGAGACGGCAAGATCGCCGAGGGGTATGTGATGTACGACATCCTTGCGGTCATGCGACAGGCCGGGTTCCAGGTACTGCCACCGGCACCAGGGGCGGAAGGGGGAAAGGTCCCAGGGCCGGCGGCCAGAGACGGCATCCTCCTCCTCGAGCAGGATGCTTTGGAAGGACGAAAGACGCTGCAACTGGTTGGTGAGATGGGCGCTGGTCTTGAGCGGTATGTGCGACCACGGGACGGAGACGACCTGTCGAAGATGGAACAACGGCACTACTGGGACGAGGACATGAAGTGGTACGGCCCATCGGGAATCGGGGCGTGTTTCAGCTTCGAGGAGTTCCAGGACTTTCACCAACGACCATGGCTGCATGGATTCGGCGATCGGAACCGACCCAAGGGCGGCGGACGGGTCATGGGCTTCGTGGGCGAAGGACGCTATGCCTGCGGAGGTATCTGGGACACCGTGTTCTCTGACCACAATGGCCTGTACGCGGGAATACCAGCCACTGGCACGACCATGACGATTCGTGACTTCGATTGGTGGAAGCGCGGCGACAACGATCTGCTCGTCGAGAACTGGGTGCCGATCGACATGATCGACCTGTGTCGCCAGATGGGGGTTGATCTGATGGATCGCCTTCGCGAACAGATCGAACAGCGACGAGCGAGTGGGAGCATCTCGTGACGACACATGAACGGAACAAGGAACTCGTCGCGAGGCTTGCGGGGGCGATGTACGACTGGACCGCGGATGGGGTGCAATCGACGCTCGCCGAAGCGTTTGCTCCGGATGCCGAAGTGCACCTTGCGTTTCCCTTCGAGGATCTGGACGGTGCGGGCGGCTGGTGGGCTGATGCACTCTCCAAGGTCGAAGCGGCGATGCCCGACGTCGAACGACGTGACACGATCATCATGGGCGGCGATGACCCGTACGGCAGTGCCTGGGTGGGGGCATGTGGCTACTACACCGGGACCTGGATCAACTCGTTCTTGGACATCCCGGCAACCGGCCATCAGGCGGTGATGCGCTTTCACGAATTCTACGAGATCGTGGATGGCAGGGTGGTGCAGTTGCAGGCGTTGTGGGACATCCCCGAACTCATGATGCAGTCGGGCGTGTGGCCAATGGGACCCACGCTTGGACGCGAGTGGCACGTGCCAGGTCCGGCGACGCAAGACGGGCTTCACCGTGAGGACCGCGTGGAGAGTGCATCGACGGCGAGCAAGGACATTGTCGTTGGCATGCTTGGTGACATGATCAAGTGCCCTGAAGACCCCGATCCAGCGGCCATGCGGCTGGATCACTGGTGGCACCCAAAGTTCAGTTGGTACGGGCCGTCGGGCATCGGCACCGGACGTGGTGTCGACGGCTTCCGCCGTCACCACCAGATCCCGTTTCACAAAGCCATGCCGGATCGCCATGGCGGGTACAGCGGAGAATCGCACTTCTTCGGCGACAACAATTACGTCGGCGTCACCGCCTGGCCGGGGATGGGTATGACCATGACGGGTGACGGCTTTCTCGGGATCGCCCCAACGGACAAGGCGATTTCCATGCGGAGCCTGGATTTCTGGCGCGTCGAGAATGGCCAGATACGCGAAAATTGGGTGTTGGTGGATCTGCTCTCGGTCTGGGATCAGCTGGGAGTCGATGTGTTTGAACGGATGCGCGAGCTTGCGGGAGGTCCGCATCGTGGACACTGAAAACCAGGAAGAACTCAACCAAACGAACAAGGCGCTGGCGTGGTCGTTCTGGGAGGCCCTCGACCACGGCGGTATCCAGAACGCGGCGAGTATTTTGGACGACGCCTGTTCGCCCGATGTCGTGTTCCACGGCCCCGAACCCATTGGCGAGATGCGAGGCGCATCGTCGTACATCGAGCGCTACCTGGCTCCACTCTGCGAATCGTTTTCCGATCTTCGTCGCGAGACGTTCCTGTTCTTCGCCGGACAATCCAACGGCCGTGTGGACGGGGACGCGACCAAGGACGGGCACCACTGGGTCACCGCCACAGGCAACCTGCATGGCACCTTCTCGAAGGACTTCCTCGGCATTCCCGCATGCGGCGAGCCGGTGAGTATCCGCTGGGGAGAGTTCCTCCGATTCGAAGACGGCCAGATCATGGAGTCCTATTTCCTCGTGGACATCGTCGACCTGATCGAACAGGCGGGCTTCGACGTGCTTCCCACGCCACGAGGTGCTCCCGGCCTCTACCCGGGACCGGCAGCGAACGACGGAGTTCTGCACCAGTCCGCACCGGCCGGTGTCAGCATCGAGAGCCTCGACCACATCCGATCGTTCATCTTCGACGGGTTGAACGCGTTCGACCAGGATGAACTATCGAGCATGGGCATGGCCGACTGGTTTCACCCGGACGTTCGCTGGTACGGACCCGGAGGCATCGGGGCTTGCCTCAGCTTCCAGGAGTTCGAGGACTTGCACCAGGCTCCCTGGCTTGTTGCCTTTCCTGACCGGTCTGTTCAGGACCTCGATGCCTTGTTCGCAGAGGGAGCATTCTCCGGCGCTCCCGGGTGGGCCGGCGTGAAGGCGACCCATACCGGCACGTATCTCGAGGTGCCGGCCACAGGAGCGTCAATCGAGTTCAACGGGCTCGACTGGTGGAAGAGGGACGGCGACACCTATGTCGAGAACTGGGTCTTCGTGGACATGGTCCACTTGTTCGCCCAATTCGGCGTGGACCTCCTGGCTCGGATTCCACAACAGCTGAACTGACCCTCAGCCGATGGTTGGCAACCATTCGTGGAGCGCGTGTCCGATCTCGTCGGCGCT
>CAZFBD010000081.1:0-18229 GCA_964517125.1 uncultured Acidimicrobiales bacterium | reverse complement strand
GTGTCGAAGGCCGTGACGAACACGATGGCAGGTGGTTCCTCGAACCGACCGATCATTCGGGCGATGTCGAGGCCGTCGATTTCGGGCATCCGAATGTCCAGGAAGACGACATCGAATCCGGGACCGGCGCCGGCTGCGCCGAGCAGCTTCAGGGCGTCTGCGGCACCGCACGCCTCGATGACTTCGCCGATCTCATCTTGGCGATTGAGCATCCACATGAGGTCGTCACGTGCCGGTTTCTCGTCATCGACAACCAACGCTCGCAGCACGAACTCCCCCTTCGGACGACGGGAAACATAACTGGACTTGGCGGGCAGCGCAATGGACACTGGCCGCATGGAGGAGCCCGAGACACCCGCTGAGCGACGCCGCGTGGTGTTGCATCCGCGGACTGCTGCGGCCCGCCGATTCGACCGTTCCCGCGGTCGTGGAAGCCACGTGCGTGGGCACATCGTGGAGACCGACGAGGTGCTGGAACTGTTGCGTTTGCAGGCGCGAACGTCGGTACGGCATGTGGTCGTGATCCTTGTGCCGCTGCTCGGTTTCATGCTGCTGGTGGCGCTCGTTCCGGCCATTCGCACCGCCCGCCCATTCGGCCTTCCGCCCCTGCCATGGCTGATCGTTGGACCCGTCGCACTTTTTTCGACAGCAGCCCTCGCCTTTGGCCATGAACGCCGCGCGGTGCGAATCGAAACGGAGTGGAGCGAGACACATCGCGAGGCCTCTCCATGATCCCGACCATTGCGGTGCTCAGCGTCGTCACGATGACGCTGATCCTTGGGACGACGGGCCTTCGCTACGCCCGGACAACGTCCAATTTCTTCGTTGCGTCCCGGTCCGTGCACCCGGCGTGGAACGCCTTTGCGGTGTGCGGCGAGGCGATGTCGGCCGCAAGTTATCTGGGTGCCCCCGCACTGATCATGGTGTTCGGACCGGACATGCTCTGGCCCATCGCCGGCTGGACAGTTGGGTTCCTTCTGCTGTCGCTGTTCCTGGCCGCTCCCATGCGCCGGTTCGGGTCCTACACGATCCCCGAATTCGTTGAGGGCCGGCTGGATTCGCCAGCGCTTCGGACCGTCGTTGCGATCATGGTCGTGGTCGCTAGCTGGTTCTTCTTCCTCGCCCAGTTGAAGGGTGCAGGGGTCGTCACCCGGGCCCTCATCGGCACGCCGTACTGGGTCGGTGTCGTGGCCGTCGGCGTGCTGGTGGCCGCCAACCTGAGCGCAGGCGGCATGCGCGGAATCACCTTCGTTCAGGGCTTCCAGTTCTTCTTCATTTTCCTCGGAATTCTCATCCCATTCGTCGTGATCACCACGGTGTGGGCACGGGGAGACGTAGGGCCGATCATCACCGATGGACCCCCGGTCTTCATTGAAAACACGGTGGTGGAATACCCCAACGAGATCACAGTGATTGTCGACGAGCGCGTGCTCGTCGGCGGTCAGGGGAGCATCGACGGCTCGGTGCTTGCAGACTTCGGGCGCACGCTGGAGCCGGGCCCACACGTGGTCGCAGCAACCTCCGAGCTCGAATGGCCAGCAGGCACACTCGTCCCCCACGCAGAGGGAATCGACCCCCTGACGGGCGAAGCGTGGGGTCAGCCGCTGGGCGAGAAGGATCTGAGCGGTGGGCACCCGCTGTATTTCTCGCTGGCGTCGTTCGTTGCCAACATGTTCGGGCTCACGGCGCTTCCCCACGTGGTCGTCCGGTTCTATACAAACCCAACCGGCAGAGCGGCACGCCGCACGAACCTCTACGTGCTTGCGCTGATCACTCCTTACTACGCCATGTTGCCGATGTTCTCGGCCGTTGGGCGGGTCGTGGGACCCGAGGTACTCAGCAACGGCACCACCGACGCGATCACTGTGCTGGTTGGTGAGCGACTCATCGATGGTCTCGGTGGGGAGCTCGTCACGGCG
This sequence comes from uncultured Acidimicrobiales bacterium, assembly GCA_964517125.1. Lineage (GTDB taxonomy): Bacteria > Actinomycetota > Acidimicrobiia > Acidimicrobiales > SHLQ01 > SHLQ01. The sequence continues at coordinate 16,310 of CAZFBD010000081.1, read as the reverse complement.
ATCGTTGCCGCGGGCGCGGTTGCCGCCTTCCTGTCGACCTCATCGGGGCTCCTCATCGCCATCGCCGGAGCGGTGAGCCACGACATGATGTCTGCCGGCGTCCCACAGTTTCGACGTGCCGTGTGGGTCGGCGCGGCCGTGTCGGTCGGAGCCGGACTTGCTGTTGAACAGATCGACATCAACGTGCTCATCGGGTGGTCGACGGCCATTGCGGCTTCGTCGATCTGTCCACTCCTCCTGCTCGGAATCTGGTGGACGGGTCTCACCAGCCGGGGCGCAATGGCGGCCGCCGTCACAGGTGGGGCGTTGAGCACGGGAGCCGTGCTCGTCTCGTGGATTGGGGTCTTCGAGTCCGGCTGGCCTGTGGCAATCTTCACGACCCCAGCGGCGTGGACCGTGCCGATCGCCTTCGCTGTTGCGGTCATTGTGTCCAAGCGCGACCGGAACAAGGTCGCGGACATCGGGTACAAGTTCGCACTGATGCACGTGCCCGAAATCGATGACCAGGTCGATCAGGCCGGGGTGCTCGTCTGATGGCGCTGTTTCGACGCCCCAGCGGCTCCCCCACCGACGCACTCGGGATGCTCGAGGACGTCAACCGTCTTTCCGCGGCCCTCCGGTCCGGGTTCACAACTCGTGCGGCCGGGCAGATCGCGGAGACGGCTCGGTCGATCCTGCAAGCGACGTGCGTGGCGGTCACCGACGACCGGTCGATCCTCGCCACCGACGGGCCCGATCTGCCGTGGGACGACGCCGTGTTGGAGCAGACGGCGGGCATTTTCACCCGTGGGCGCCTCAACCGCCCCACGGTCTACGAGATCGAGGTTGCGTCCGGTGCGGGCGAAGTCATCGCCGTTGCTCTCAGGACCGAGGATGTCCCCATCGGGACGATCCACGTGCTCGTGGCCGAGCATGCCCGCCGGCACGTGTCGGAGCTCCGCGAACTCGCTTCACTGGTGGAATCCCAGCTGCAGCTGGCCGAACTGGAACAGTCCCGTGCCTACGCAGCCGAGGCTGAATTGCGGGCGTTGCGTGCCCAGATCTCGCCACACTTCCTCCACAACTCACTCACCGCGATCGCCGGTCTGGTCAACACCGATCCGGCTCGGGCGCGCACACTGATCGCCACCTTCGCCGAGTTCCTCCGGGCGAGCTTCCGCACCCAGGCCGACCTGACGACCGTCTCCGAGGAGCTTCGTCTGGTCGAGGCGTACCTCGATCTGGAGCAGGCTCGCTTCGGCGGCCGATTCGATGTGGCGTTGAACATCGCTCCTGAAGCGCTCCCGGTTCGGGTTCCATTTCTCACGGTTCAGCCCGTGGTGGAGAACGCAATCACCCACGGTCTCGAGGCTCGTCCGGGGGCAGGCAAACTGTCGATCATTGCGGAGAACGCCGGCCCCGAAGTCGCGATTCACATCGAGGACGACGGTGTGGGGATCGACCCTGCGCAGCTGGAGCGTGCTCTGAGCGGTGCGGACTCCACGCCGCATGTGGGCATCCTGGCGGTTGATACCCGGCTGCGATCCACCTTCGGACAGGAGTACGGCCTATCCATCGAGACCGGCGCAAACGCCGGCACCAAAGTGACCATCCGCCTCCCCAAATACTCCGCCCAACGCTGATCGGGGTCCGCTGATTGGGGTCTGACCCCATTGTGAGAATGTTTGCGCTGTGAGTGGTTAGACCAAGAGGATGATGGCGTCGCCCTGGCCGCCGCCTCCGCAGAGACCGGCTGCACCGATGCCTCCACCCCGGCGGCGGAGCTCGTGCATCAGGGCCAGCGTGATCCGGTTGCCGGACATACCCAACGGATGCCCGACAGCGATTGCGCCTCCGTTGACGTTGACGATGTCATCGGAGATGCCAAGCTCGGCCATCGAACCGAGGCCGACCGCGGCGAACGCCTCGTTGATCTCGTACAGCGAGATGTCGCCCACCTCGACACCAGCGCGGACGGCAGCCGCCTGGATGGCGCGGGACGGCTGGTGCAGGAGCGAGCAGTTGTCGGGACCGGCGACCATGCCGTAGCCGAGCACCGTGGCGAGGGGATCAACGCCGAGTTCATCGGCCCGGGCCCGGCTCGTGACGATCATCGCCGACGCACCGTCCGAGAGCTGCGACGCGTTGCCTGCAGTGATGGTTCCGTCGGACACGAAGGCTGGACGGAGGCCGCCGAGCGAGGCGGCGTCGGTTCCGGCGCGGACGCCTTCGTCGTCCTCGAACGCGATCGGGTCGGCCTTGCGCTGCGGGATGGAAACGGTGAACGTCTCGCTGCGGAGCACGCCGTCCTTGATGGCCCGGGCGGCACGGTCGTGTGACTGGGCGGCGAAGGCGTCCTGCGCTTCGCGGGGAATGGCATCGGCGGCCGCGTACACGTCGGTGGCTTCGCCCATGATCTTGGATTCGACGGCGCAGGTGAGTCCGTCGAACTGCAGCGAGTCGACCAACTGCCCGTCGCCGTAGCCATAGCCGGTGCGGCTCTTCATGAGCAGGTGTGGACTGTTGCTCATCGACTCCATGCCACCTGCAACCACGGTGTTCGCCTGGCCGGTCATGACCTGCATGGCTGCGTAGTTGATGGCCTGCATGCCGGACAGGCAGACCTTGTTGACGGTGGTGGCATCGACGGTGAGAGGGATGCCGCCCTTGACCGCTGCGTTGCGGGCACCCGACTGGCCCTCTCCTGCGGTGAGCACATGGCCCATAACGACGGAGTCGATGGCATCAGCTGCGACGCCGGTGCGTTCGAGCACGGCGGCGATGGCCATTCCGCCAAGATCGGTGCCGGTGAACCCGCTGAGCGAGCCGTTGAAACGGCCGATCGGTGTGCGGGCGCCGTCGAGGATGACGACGTCGTCCGGGTGCGGGTTGGAGGCGTCTGGGGTGTGCGTCATGGTTGCTCCTCGGGGTCGCTCAACAGTACGTCGAGCAGTCGGTTGGTTGCGTGTGTCGGTGCGATCTCGGTGCGCTCAGCCTGGCTGAGCCACTCGGTGCCGTCGGGCGAGTTCATGGCGTTTTCGGCAGCACGGGCCATGGCTTGTTCGAGGCGGGCCCGGATCTCGGTCCGGATGCGGTGCCGGCGTCTCGACGCTCGAAGGTCGGACTCGTTCAGGTGCGTGAGGTGGGCTTCGACCGCATCCCACACGTCGGCGTTTCCGTCGCCGTTCAGCGCAGACGCCATGATGATCGGCGGACGGTAGCCGGTCTCAGATTCCTGGCCGGTCATGTGGCTGAGGTCGAGCATGAGGTTCAGGTCGCGGCGCACATCGTTGGCGCCAGGACGGTCGGCTTTGTTCACGACGAACAGGTCGGCCACCTCGAGCAGCCCGGCCTTGTTCGCCTGAACCGCGTCTCCCATTCCCGGCGTCATGACAACGACCGCAGTGTCGGCAGCGCCGACCACGTCGACCTCAACCTGACCGACGCCAACGGTTTCGATGATGACCGGGTCATATCCCACGGCGTCGAAGAGGCGAACGGCGAGGGGCACGGCAAGTGCCAGGCCACCGGAGTGACCTCGTGTTGCCATCGACCGGACGAACGCCGTTGCCTTGCCGGCGCCGGGTTCGGCTGCGTCGTCCATGCGAATGCGGTCGCCGAGAATCGCTCCACCAGTGAGAGGCGAAGACGGGTCGACAGCAAGCACCGCTGGGTTCCGACCCGCGGCGACAAGGTCGGTGACGAGTTGGCCCACGAGCGTGCTCTTGCCAGCGCCGGGAGCTCCGGTGATGCCGACGATGTGCGCTCGGCCCGCATCCGGGTGGGCAAGCTCGCTGATCGCATCTGCACTTGAACCGCCCCGTTCAACCAGCGTGAGCAGCCGCCCGAGGGCACGTCGTTCACCGTCTCGTGCCGCAGCGTAGAGCTCGGGGATTGCGCGTTTTTGGCGAGCCACGTCAGGCGTTGGCAGCCATGACGGCGTCTCGTACGGCCTGAGCGACGCCCTCCGCGGAGGTGCCCGGGCCGAGTACAGCAGCAACACCGGCATCGAGCAGCGGTTGGATGTCGTCCTCGGGCACGATGCCCCCGACGATGACAGGCGTGCCGAGGTCGGCTTCGTCGATGGCCTTCACCATCGCCGGGGCCAGGGTCATGTGGCCGGCGTTGTGCATGGACAGACCGATGGCGTCGGCGTCTTCCTGTTCTGCGGCGGCCACGATGCTGTCCGTGGTCTGACGAAGGCCGAGGTAGATGACCTCCATCCCGGCGTCTCGCAGGATGCGGGCAACGACCTTGATGCCCCGGTCGTGTCCGTCCAGGCCGAGCTTGGCCAGGATCACGCGCAGCTGTTCGGGAGCCTCAGGTTCGGTGTGGTCTGCCATGTCAGATGATCGCTTTCTCTACGTAGGTGCCGAATTCCTTCTCCATCGCCATGGAGATCTCTTCGAGCGTTGCGTAGGCCTTCACTGCGTCGATGATCGGCGGCATGAGGTTCTTGGCCGGGTCGGCGGCAACCGACGTGACGTGGCCAAGCGCCGTTGTGACGGCATCGTCGTCTCGAGCCAGCTTCACGTCGGCGAGGCGCTTGCGCTGGTACTCCTCAACCGAAGCATCAATGCGCAGGATGTTCTGACCGCTGTCGTCGCCGTCGGTGAAGTCGTTGACCCCGACGATGATGCGGTTGCCGTTGTTGACCTCACGCTCGAAGCGGTAGGCGCTGTCGGCGATCTCTCCGACGAAGTAGCCGTTCTCGATACCGACGTACACACCTTCGAGGATCGAGCCCTGGCCAAGGTCGTCGAGGTGGGCGAAGATCGCTTCGGCCTGACGTTCCATCTCGTCGGTCATCCACTCGACGTAGTCCGAGCCGCCGAGCGGATCGATCACGTCGGCGGCGCCGGTCTCGTGGGCAACGATCTGCTGGGTGCGCAGAGCGATTCGCGCCGCCTTCTCGGTGGGCAGCGCCAATGCTTCGTCGAAGCTGTCGGTGTGGAGCGACTGTGTGCCGCCGAGAGCGCCAGCAAGCGCTTGGATGGCGACGCGGGCGATGTTGATCTCTGGCTGCTGCGCGGTCAGCGACACGCCGGCTGTCTGCGTGTGGAAGCGGCAGAGCATGGAGCGTTCGCTGGTGGCGCCGTAGCGCTCCTTCATCCAGCGGGCCCAGATGCGGCGAGCGGCACGGAATTTGCCGATCTCTTCGAAGAAGTCGCTGTGGCTGTTGAAGAAGAAGCTGAGCCGGCCGGCAAATTCGTCGACGTCGACCCCAGCAGCCACGGCCGCCTCGACGTAGGCGAAGCCGTTGGCCAGCGTGAAGGCAAGCTCCTGTGCAGCCGTGCTTCCTGCTTCACGGATGTGGTAGCCGGAGATCGAGACGGGGTGCCAGCGGGGCATCTCGGCGGCCGTGTACTGGATCATGTCCGTCACGATTCGGACGCTGGGCCGAGGAGGATAGATGTACTCCTTCTGGGCCTGGTACTCCTTGAAGATGTCGTTCTGAATCGTGCCGGCCAGCTTCGCCTGCGGAACGCCGGTCTTCTCGGCGACAGCGATGTACATGGCAAGCACCACGGCCGCGGGACCGTTGATGGTCATCGATGTGGACACGCCGGACAGGTCGATGTCGGCGAATAGGTCTTCCATGTCGGCAAGCGTGTCGACGGCGACTCCAGCACGACCGACCTCGCCGAGCGCCCAAGGACTGTCGGAATCGCGACCCATCAGCGTGGGCATGTCGAACGCAGTGGACAGCCCGGTGCCTCCGTTGCGCAGGATGTCCTTGAACCGGGCGTTCGTGTCTTCGGCGGTACCGAAGCCGGCGAACATGCGCATGGTCCAGAGACGGCTGCGGTACATGGTCGGGTAGACGCCGCGGGTGTACGGATACTCACCGGGGTAGGGCCCGGGGCCGTAGATCGGTTCGACGGGGACGCCGGACATCGTCTCGTACGGCTTGTCCCGAAGGGGCGCAGCGTCGTACTTCTCTCGCCAGGCGGCGTACTCGGCTGAGTTGCGCCAGGCTTCGTCAGCTGCAAGTTCGTCTGGGTCGCTCATCGGGTGCCTTTCGTGGAGATCGGTAGGGAGTCGTCGGTGTTGTCGCCTGCCGACGCTCGCACGTGGGCAAGGTCGATGCCGAGGTTGGCCAGGTCGGCGTCGGCCATGTCGCCCATGCCCCAGCGGATCGCCTCGAGCGATGCGGTTGCGTCATCGAGCAGCGTCCGTCCGGCTGCTGTCAGCGTGGCGAGTGTGGCGCGCCGATCGTCGGGGTGAGGGCTCCTGGTGACCAGGCCATCTCGTTCGAGCCGGTCGATCGTGCTGGTGACGCTGGTGGGGTGGACCTGGAGCCGCTCCCCCATTCGCGCCATACCCATGGACTCGTTGCGGGCGAAGCTCAGCAGCGCCAGCGCCTCGTAGCGAGAGAAGGTGAGCGAGAAGTCGGCAAGCGCCTGGTTGATTCGGCCGAGCACAATTTGATGTCCGCGGGCGAGCGATGTGGCGGCAACCATGGCCTCGGGCTCGGCGATACCTCGATCGGCCCAGTTCCGGCGGGTCTCGCCAATGAGGTCGAGTTCGGATGCCTGATGCTCTGCGTCGGCCTTGCCAGCCATGGCGCCCCCTTCGTGCAGTCAGGTTAGCAGGACATCAAATAGTCGGACATCCAACTAGTTTCCTTGAGACAGCGTTTCACAGCCGTCTCGCGAGCCTTAGAGACTCCGACGAGCTAGGCATGTGGCTCCCCGAGTGACTGTTCGCCGGTGGGCGCGCCGGGCGGCGTGATGCCCTGAGTCCGTCGAATCTGACCTTCGGTCAATGCCTCAGCGCTGCGACGACGCTCGCCCGTGCGACGAGAGACAGCCCGCAGGAGCACAAAGATCGCTATCAAGAACGGGAACGCAAGCACGAAGATCAGAAGAAGAAGCTGAGACGATTCACCAAAGCCGCCCAGCACAAGTGCGAAAGCCGGAACCACAACAAGAACTGCCAGGATCCCAAGAATCGAGCCGATGATCCCGATACCAAGGGCTGCATCCTCTTTGTCGCCGTACGCCACCTACCAACAGTAGCTCGCTGCTCCAGGCTGTTCGTCGTAACAGATCGTCTGCTACGCCTCGAACGCAGCAAGGTCCGCCGCAAAACGTGACAACGCCGCCACATCGGTACCTGGTACCGATGTGGTGGCGGGCGCGCGGAGGGTGACTACTTGGCTTGCCAGTTGGGGGCGCGCTTTTCGGCGAACGCCGTTGCACCCTCGATGGCGTCTTCGCTCTGGAAGACCATCGCGAAGTAGTTCTCGGCCTGGTAGCTCCAGAACTCGTCCTCGGTCCGACCGTTGCTCTCACGCACGAGCGCCTTTGACGCAATCAGTGCGAGCGGAGCGTTGGCCGCGATCTCCTCGGCCAGCTCGATGGCCTTGGCAAGCGCTTCACCCTTCGGCGTCACCTCGGCAATCATGCCGTAGCCAAGCGCTTCCTCGGCACGGATGGGCTTTGCCGTGAGCGCCATCCGCATGCCAACGGCGTACGGGACGACGCGAGGCAGACGCATGAGGCCACCCGCACCAGCGAACAGGCCAACGCCAGCTTCGGGGATACCGAACTTGGCGCCCTCGGCCGACACGATGAGGTCGCAGGTGAGCGCAAGCTCCAGACCACCGGCGAGCGCAAAGCCCTCCACCGCAGCGATCACGGGCTTCTTGGGAGGCTGCTCGGTGATGCCGCCGAAGCCCCGCCCTTCAACCGTGGGGAAACTGCCCTGGGCGAATGCCTTGAGGTCCATGCCCGCGCAGAACCCACGGCCGTTGCCGGTGAGCACGCCACAGGAGATCTCCGGATTCGCATCCATCTCGTCCATCGCTGCAGCAAGCTGCTGAGCGAGATCCTGGTTGACGGCGTTCATTGCATCGGGACGGTTGAGCGTGATGACCATCACTCGCCCGCGGATCTCTGTGAGTACTTCGTCTGCCATGGTGATTCCCCCTGGTTCGGTGTTCGGTTGTCTGAGTGAGCGAGTGATTACTTCGGTGGGAGACGGACGCCTGCGTCGACGCGGATCGTCTCGCCGTTCATGTAGCTGTTGGTCAGCAGTTCGTAGACCATGCTGCCGAGCTCGTCGGAGAAACCGAGGCGCTTCGGGAACAGCACGCTGGCGCCAAGCGTGTCCTTGAACTCCTGCGGGTCGCGGCCGCCGGCGGCCATCTTGTCGTAGATGGGCGTGTCGAACAGGCCCGGAGCGACGGTGTTGACGCGCACGCCAACGCTGCTGAGGTCACGGGCGATCGGAAGCGTCATGCCCACGATTCCGGCCTTGGTGGCGGAGTAGGCGGCCTGGCCGATCTGGCCGTCGAACGCAGCCACCGATGCGAAGTTCACGATGGAGCCGCGCTCGCCGTCGGCGAGAGGCTCGGTCTTCGACATCTCTGCAGCAGCGAGGCGTGTGCAGTTGAACGTGCCGATCAGGTTGACGCGAACCACAAACTCGAACTGGTCGAGGGCGAACGGCTCACCAGAGCGGTTGACCGTACGCATGGCGTGACCGATACCTGCAGCGTTGACGCAGCCGCGAAGCGGACCCATCTCGCTTGCAGCGATCATTGCTGCGGACATCTGCTCTTCGTCGGCGACGTCGGCCTTCACGAACATTCCGCCGAACTCGGAGGCGGCGGCATTGCCCTTCTCTTCATCGAGGTCGGCAATGAGCACCTTGGCTCCGTTGGCGGCCAGCTTGGCCGCACAGCCGTATCCGAGGCCAGATGCGCCTCCGGTGACAACGGCTGATGCGCCATTCAAGTCCAACATGTCGGTACCTCCTGGGGCCAGATGGGCCCACGACTCGATCGTTCCAGCGCAGAATACTCGGACATCCGACTATTCGCTCCAATACCTCTTCGTCGTCACCCGAAACTCGAGCAACACCGCCGAAAACGACGCCCCGAGCCTCGGCCCGGAAGCGGCGTTGACCGGGGAGCGACACAGAGCAAGCGGCGTAGGCTGCCCGAATGCCACGGAGCCCGGAGACTCGAGTCCTCGATCGCGAGATCGCCCGACTCGGGATCCCCGCACTCGGGGCACTGATCGCCGAGCCCCTGTATGTACTCGCTGACACGGCCGTCGTCGGCAACCTGCTCGGAACCAATGAGCTCGCGGGGTTGGCGGTTGCAGGCCAGACGCTCCTCACCGCGCACGCCATCATGATCTTCCTCGCCTACGGCACCACCGCCGCCGTGTCGCGACTGCTCGGCGCAAACGAGCACGAACGAGCAGCCCACCAGGCAGTCCAGGGTCTGTGGCTCGCCGCGGTCATGGGCGTCGTCCTGGGAATCCTTCTCTGGGTCCTCGACGACCCCATCCTGCGACTGCTCGGCGAGACCGACGACGGCAATGCGGAAGCGGTCCTGACGCAGGCCCGCCGGTACTTCAGCATCAGCCTGTGGGGCCTCCCTGCCATGCTCCTCACGTTGAGCGGCGTCGGCTACCTGCGGGGTCTTCAGGACACCACTCGTCCCCTGTACGTGGCGATTGCCACCGCAGTCTTCAACCTCATCCTCGAGCTCATTCTCATCGTCGGCTTCGACTTTGAGATTGGGGCTTCCGCCCTTTCGACCGTCATTGCACAATGGATTGGGGCGCTCGCCTATCTGTGGTGGATCGGCCGGGACGTCGTCGCCCGTGGAGTGCAGCTCTCCCCCGACCTCGCCGAGATCGTTCGGCTCCTTCGCGTCGGCGGAAATCTGTTCATTCGGACCGTTGCGCTGCGGGGATCGTTCACCGTTTCGGTTGCGGCCGCCAGCCGCATCAGCACCGAGGCACTCGCTGCCCACGAGATCGCGTTCCAGCTCTTCGTCTTCACGGCGCTTGCGCTGGACGCCGTTGCAATCGCCGGTCAATCAATGATGGGCAGATTCCTGGGCGCCAACGATGAGGCCGGAGCCAGGCAGGCAGCGAACCGCTGCCTCTACTGGGGCGTGATCGTCGGCTTCGTGGGACTTGTCATCTTCGGCATCGGAGCCCCGTTCCTGCCCGACATCTTCTCGAACGATGCCGCAGTCATCTCGCTCGCCACACTCGCCATCATCCACCTGGCGCTGATGCAGCCGCTGAATGGGCTGGTCTTTGCGCTCGATGGTGTGCTCATCGGCGCCGGGGACATGCGCTTTCTGGCATGGGCCATGGCTGGCGCTGCAGCACTCTTCGTTCCGCTCGCTCTGCTCGTTCCCGCCCTGGATCTGGGACTGGGCTGGCTCTGGGGCGCCATCTGGGTGCTGATGATTGTCCGGGGCGCCGGCCTTCTGTGGCGCTTCAGATCCGACCGCTGGCTCGTGCTCGGCGCCTGACCAAGGCCACCTGAGGGCCAGCCTTCGCGAGGATCAGCGGGGTGTGAGAGCTGCGTGGAGGCGTCGACGGCGTCGACCAACCGCCAGCACCAATCGCATGATGCTCATGCAGGGAATGGCTGTGCGTCACGCAGACGCATCTGACCAACCTCGATCACCCTCCACCACCGGTGGGGTTCGGTTGGGTGGTCGATGCGCAGACGACGTCCGGGACGGATCCCGGGAATCGCAGCGATCCACAAGCGGCGACGCTCACTGGCGCTTGCCAGGGTCACCTCAACTTCAAGCTCTGTTCCCATGACCGCGAACCTACGCGCGCCATTCGCCGGGGTGTTAATCGAAATGACATATTCGCGACCCAATCGAAACACGACCCAGCGCGGCCACTCCCCCACGCATGGTGCTAGGGGTCTGACCCCGTTGTCCTTGACCGCTTTTTGCGCTGATTGGTGATGCGGCTACGGGAGTGGATCGGCGATGTCGTGTTCGCTTGGAGTCCAGATCACCAGCACGTCGGGGTCGGCGCCGGGGCCGAGCGCCTCGATCTGGGACCGGCTTCGGCGGCCCATCGTGACCCGCATGAACTCAAACAGACTCATCGCAATGGTCTCGAACGGTTCGCCGTCACCCAAGGTGGCTTCGGTGGTCTGGTTTCCGTCCTCGACCACCAGCCGAACAGCCTCGTTGCCCGCCTCGGCGGCCTTTTGCTGCACACGCAACACGATGGCGTCGCGTCCGTATCGGGCGAGGGTGAGATCGGGCTCCGCTGACTGGCCGAGCGCTTGCAGGACATCCCATTCGTGGGTCCAGGCGTCGATGAAGAACGGCGCTGGAATCTGCGTTCCCATGCTTGTGATGAACGCATCGATCTCGTCGGTGGTGCCCTCCCACTCGTCGAGGATCGTGGCCAACGAATCGTTGCGGCGGCGTTCGACCTGGGCATCGGCCCAGGGCACCGTGGCCGCACCGTCGACGTTGCCATCGATGATGTCGACGGCGACACCAACCATGTGCGCAAACAGATCCTTCACCGACCACTCGGGGCAGCTCGGTGACATGACCGCGGCTTGCTCTTCAGTGATCGAACGGCCAACCGCCATACATCGCGCCCGAAGCTCGCTGAACGCCTGCTGCAACGCCGTGTTGTCGAACTCGATCTCCATGACGTTCAGGCCTTCCGGGTCTGCAGGATCTGGGCGACGACCTTGCCGTCGGCCTGACCCCGTGTTGCTTTCATGATTTGCCCGGTGAAGAAGCCCGCCATCTTCTTGGCGTCGCCTTCATCTTCCCCACAGAACCGGGACCATTCGTCGGGATGATCTGCGATGAGACCGTCGACGAGCGCATCGAGCTCCGACGTGTCCATCGCCTCGAACCCGCGGGCCGCCGCGACATCCCTTGCGGTGGCTCCTGAGGAGACCATTTCGGCAAGGACGTCCTTGGTCTGCGTGGCAGAAAGGTCACCGGCGGTCTCCATGGATACCAGCTCGGCAAAGGTCGATGGAACGAGCTCTCCCGTACCATCAGCGAGGTTGTTCATGAGATGCACAACGACGCGCTTGGCGTCGGCCCCGGCGTCGATGGTGGCCAGGGCAAATTCGGCGTCACCCCGCTCGACAACCAACGAGGCGTCGGCGACGTCGACGCCCGCTGCGTCCATGAGACGGGCCCGCAACGCTGCGGGCAGCGCCGGCATGTCGGCATCGATGGCCGCAAGCTCTTCGCCGGTTGGCTCCAGCGGAACGAGGTCGGGTTCCGGGAAATACCGGTAGTCCTCGGCATCCTCCTTGGAGCGCCCCGACCGTGTGCGCCCAGCCTCTTCGTCCCAGTGCCGGGTTTCCTGCGTGGGACGCTCGCCGGTCAGGTAGAGGTCGATGTGCCGGTTCGCTTCGTGCTGGATCGCACGGCCAAGCGAGCTGATGGAGTTGATGTTCTTGACCTCGCAGCGGAGCCGCAGTTCATCGCTCCCCCGTGGCCGAACGGAGATGTTTGCGTCGACGCGCATGGAGCCTTCTTCCATGCGGGCATCGGAGACGTCGAGGGCCAGCACGATGCCCCGGAGCTCCGAGACGTACGCCTTGGCTTCGTCGGCGGTTCGGATGTCGGGACGGCTGACAATCTCGAGCAGCGGCACACCGGCGCGGTTGTAGTCGATGAGCGAATACTCGGCCGAGCTGATCCGGCCGTCGCCGCCGACGTGCGTGGACTTGCCCGTGTCTTCTTCGATGTGTGCCCGTTCGACGTTGATCCGAGTGCCGTCGGGCAGGTCGAGCCAGCCGTTCTCGTTGGTGGGCTTGTCGTACTGGCTGGTCTGGAAGTCCTTCGGCATGTCCGGATAGAAGTAGTTTTTGCGGGCCATGACGGCGGGCTGCACGGTGCAGTTGAGCGCCCGGCCGAGACGCATTGCGTCGGTGACCGCCTTTTCGTTGATCACCGGCAGCGAGCCGGGAAGGCCAAGGCAGGTGGGGCACACGTTGGTGTTGGGCTCAGACCCGAAGGCGTTCGCACACCCGCAGAAGAGCTTCGTTGCCGTGGAGAGCTCCACGTGCACCTCGAGTCCGCAGACGAGCTCCCACTCATCGGGAATGGAGGGTTCGTGAATGTCGGGGCCGCGGTCGATCATGACCACGGGGGCCATTCCGCTGGCGGAGACGGACGCGGTGGAGTCGGTCATGATGCACCTCCGGCGGCGCGTTCGAGTTCGGCGGCGACCTGGAACATGACAACCTCGCCCATGAGCGGAGCGAGCACCTGCACGCCAATGGGCATGCCGTCGTCGCCGATACCAAACGGCACGGACATGGCCGGGTGCCCGACCAGGTTCGACGGGATCGTGTACACGTCGTTCAGGTACATGGCCATCGGGTCGGCCTTTGCACCGAACGAGAAGGCCGTGGACGGTGCCGTAGGCGTGAGCAGCACGTCGAAGTCCTGGTAGACGGCGGCGAACTCTTCAGCCATCCGAGCCCGAACCTGCTGCGCCTTGCCGTAGTAGGCGTCGCGGTATCCGGCCGACAGTGCGTACGTGCCGAGCATGATGCGTCGCTTGACCTCGGCGCCGAACCCGGCGGTCCGGCTCGCCGTGTTCATGAGTGCGGTGTTGGCGCCGTCTTCGCGAAGCCCGTACCGGACACCATCGAAGCGAGCGAGGTTTGAGGACGCCTCGGCGGGGGCGACCATGTAGTACGCCGCGAGGCCGTACATGCAAGAGGGAATGGAACATTCGCCAACGACGGCACCGGCATTGCTCAGCGCCTCGGCGGCAGCGTTGGTCCGGGCGAGAACATCGGACGAGAGTCCCTCGATGGTGCCGCCGACCATCTCGCTGATCATGCCGACGCGGAGGCCATCGACCCCCGCAGCCAACTTCGATGACACCGGCAGCGCTGGCTGAGCGACGGACGTCGTGTCGGCAGGGTCGTGCCCGGCGATCACCTCGTAGGTGAGTGCAGCATCGACCACGTCGGTTGCGAACGGGCCGATCTGGTCGAGGCTGCTACCGAAGGCGATGAGTCCGTAGCGGGAGACGGCGCCGTAGGTGGGCTTCACGCCGACCAGTCCGCAGAACGACGCTGGCTGGCGAATGGAGCCGCCGGTATCAGACCCAAGCGACACGGGGCTGTAGCCGGCTGCGACCGCGGCCGCGCTGCCACCGCTGGAGCCGCCGGGAACCGTGTTCAGATCATGTGGGTTTCGGGTGGGGCCGAAGGCGGAGTTCTCGGTGGACGAGCCCATGGCGAATTCGTCGAGGTTGGCCTTGCCGACCATGACGGCGCCGCTGGCCTCGAGCCGGTCGATCACGCTTGCGGAGTACGGCGGATGCCAGTCCTCGAGGATCTTGGACGAACACGTGGTGGGCACGCCACGAGTGCACATGTTGTCCTTGAGGGTGACGGGAACTCCGGCCATGGGGCCGACGTCCTCGCCAGCGGCGACGCGTTCGTCCACCGTGGCTGCGGCGGCCTGGGCCTGATCGGCCATCACGTGGTTGAACGCGTGAATATCGGCGTCGTTCTGCCCGATGACACTCAGGTGCTCTTCAACAACGGAGGCCGCCGTGCGCTCGCCAGATCGAACTGCGGCAGCGATTTCCATGGCGGTGCCGAAGGCGGCCGGTTGAGCGAGTGTCATGACTCCTCCCCAAGTGCTGGAGGTACCCGAAACCGGTTCTCCTCGACTTCGGGCGCCTGCGAGAGCACCTCGTCGCGGTCGAGCGACGGCACCACCACATCGGGCCGGAACACGTTCACCAAACCCATGGGGTGATGGAACGGTTCAATGTCGCCGAGATCGACGGCATTCATGGCGTCTGCAGTGACGAGCACATCGCCGAGCTGCACCGTGAACAGATCGATCTCTTCGTCGGTCAGGTCGAGCATTGCGAGCTTCGCCACATGGGCGACATCGTCGCGTGACAGCGCCTGGTGATCGGGGGAATCGGCCATCCCCGCAGGCTAGCCAGCAGTGATTGCGTCGAGACGCTCGGCGATCTCCATCGCCAGCGCGATCTGGTCCGGGTCGGTCGGAGGAGCGAGCGTGAGAATTTTGCTGACGTCGCCGGTGACCAGGATCTTGCCGCCCATGAACGCTTCCATCAGCTTGGCCATGTCCTGATTGACGAACAGCGCCTGTGCAGTTTCGTAGTCGGTCTTGACGGTGAGTTCGGCATCGTCGAGCTCACCCAGTTCCAGGATGATCGAACCTTCGGTGCTGTCGATGAACCCGCGAACCTCGGGGTCGTCGAATGGCGTGTCGGTCACGAGGACGTTGGCCTTCAGCGGCACGTCGGGGGTGGGAACACGTCCGGCGAAGTCCTCTCGGATGCCGTGCGCAGCGGCGATCCATTCAGCGGAGAGGAACAGATGCTTTTCAGTCACCCTGCAATCCTAGGGGAAGCCCCGCCCGGGCCTTGCCCTCCACGGGTCGGTTTTGTGCCGACTTACGGTTCGCACTCCGTGAGGATCACCGTGATTGGCTCGCCCGGCTGCACCAGCGTGCCTTCGGGCGGGTCGGTACCCACGGCCTCGCAACGGAAGTTTCCGTCGCCGATGGCGATGAAACCTGCAAGCTCGAGTCGTTCAATGGCGGGGCCGATCAGCTCGCCGCTGATGTCGGGTACGGCAACCGGCTCGGGACCGAGCGACAGAACGATGTCGACGACCTCGCCACGCTCGATGGCGGTGCCGGGTTCGGGAGTGATGGAGATGACCTCGCCGGCGGGAACCTCTTCGTCGAAGATCTCGCCAACGGTGTTGCCGAGTCCGCGTTCTGTCAGCGCCTCGATGTAGACCGCAATGTCGACGCCGGCTTGTGCTGCAGGCACCTCGCGGGTCACGGGACCCAGCGAGACGGTCAGGTTCACGGAATCGCCCTGGGGTACCTCGGCCGCTTCGGAGGTGGCGGCGATGACCAGGCCGGTTCCGATGGACTCATCGTTCACCCGTTCGACAGCCCCGACGGTGAGGCCGATGGATTCCAGTGTGGCGGCAGCCTGTTGCTCGGTGCGGCCAACGATGTCGCTGACGGGAACGCGGATGAGGGGCCGGCCGAGTGACACCCAGTACTCGAGCGTTTCGCCCTCGGCGAGCAGCTCCCCGGCCGCAGGGTTGGTCCGGATCACAGATCCCTGATCCACGTCGGCGACACGGTCCAGCTTCTGCACGAGGATCCAGCTGTCGCCGAGCTCGGTCAGCGCTGCTTCGCGCTCGAAGCCGACCACGTCGGGAACCGCAACGTCGGCGGGAAGTGCTGCTTCGACCTGGTTGTAGGCGAACCAGCCAGCAACGGCGAGGAGGAGCGTGGTGACGACCAGCCAGGGCCAGCGCCGTGCCGGTCCATCGTCGGCCGGCCCCTGCACCACCGGTGTTTCCTGGATCTCGGTTTGCTCGACCGCGGTCACATGCTTCGTGGCGTCGATGTCGGTGTCGAGATTTGTGGCAGCGGTGTCGGACGCTCTGGCCGTCTCGGGTACGGGCATCTTGGGTGGCCCGACGAGGCGGAGGGCTTCGGGACGGGGCAACCCGTCGGCAGCTTTGAGCAGGGC
>CAZFBD010000080.1:0-18798 GCA_964517125.1 uncultured Acidimicrobiales bacterium | reverse complement strand
GAACGCGATCCCGATCTCCTGCTATTCGTCGAGGCGCAAGCACACGCGGGCTTCATGACCGAGGAGGTCGCAGCCCGAAAGGCCGCAGCCTCCGAACGGTGGATGCAGGAGGTCAACGACTTCGGCATGCTCGCTGATCCAGCGACGGCGGGCTCGATACTCGTCGGGAGCCTCACCGCAGTCTGGCGAAACGGGTTCGAGGTTGATCCCGACGATCTCGGTGAACGCCTCTGGGCGGCGCTTCGGACCCCGTAGGCGAAACCTCCGGAAGTTGTCACGTCAACCACTACAGTCGCACGCGTGACCGAACCGAGGTGGCTGACCGAAACCCAGCAGCAGGCATGGCGTGCGTCGCCGGTCTTCGTCAACCGTGGATTGTCCGCGAACAAGTGACTCGAACGAGGCTTCGAGCACCGTATGTTTGACTCCGAGGAGTACGCACTGATCGACTTTGGCGAAGGCCGAAAGCTGGAGCGGTTTGGTCCGCTGTTGCTCGACCGGCCAAGCCCGGCCGCCGACGGTGCAACGCCGAACCACCCGGAGCAGTGGGACGACGCCTCGGCCCGTTTCGTCGTGGACCATGGCGGAAAGGGGCGGTGGAACAACAACGCTCCAGCGGGCGCCACCGATGCCGCCGATGTGTGGTCGGCGAGCCACGGTCAGAGCAGATTCCTGGTGCAGCTCAACACCTCGGGAAACGTGGGTTTGTTCCCTGAGCAAGCCGGAAACTGGGATTGGATTGCGGACCAGGTTGGCCACATGCGTAGCAGCCTGACCGATCGACGCCCCCGTGTACTGAACCTGTTTGCATACACCGGGGGTTCCACCCTTGCGGCCGCCGCCGCAGGCGCCGAGGTCACACATGTTGATTCCTCAGGTCCCACGGTCGCCTGGGCGAAGAGAAACGCCGATGCATCGGGGATGGCCGACCTGCCCGTTCGCTGGCTCGTGGAGGACGCCGTGAAGTTCGTGGAGCGTGAGTCCCGTCGGGGCAACGTGTACGACGGGATCATCCTGGACCCACCGACGTACGGGCATGGGCCCAAGGGGCGGCCGTTCAAGTTTGGACAGCAGGTCGATGCGCTGATGGCGCTCTGCGCCGAGCTACTGGCGGCCGGCGACCCCAGTCCACGGTTTCTGCTGTTCAGCTGCCATGTACCGGGGTATGGCCCAGCCGACGCAGTGTCGGCCGTATCCGATGTGCTTTCCGACCGTGACGGAGCCGACGTCCGGGGACTGCCCTTGAATCTGTCCTGCACCGATGGCCGCACGTTGCCGGCCGGAGTGTGCGCTCGGTGGAGTCGACCAGCCGGCTAGCAGCTCCAGCAGATGCCGACGCCTTGGTGCCCTGTGGGTGGTGAACGCTTGGAAACCGGTCTCGCCGGGATTCGAGCAGACCTTCTCGTAGCAGCCGGGCAGGCCCGCGGGATGTGGTCAGGTGCGGACGTACTCGCTCGGGATCTTGTGAGCGATGGTCTCGTGCAACTCGGGCAGTTTCGACCAGTGCAGGCCCTGCCGGTAGTGATGGGCGGTGTGGTAGCCGAGGTTCCCGGTGAGGAGGTTGCGGAAGCGGCCCATGTAGTTGCGGGATGCGGCCATGTGATCGTCGGTGTCCAGCCCCGAGTGATGCAGGTAGGTTGCCGCCACGGTGATGATGAGCGAAATGATTGGCGAGAGAACGAAGAGAATCAGGCCGGCGACGGGCCGGTAAGCGACGAGGGCAGCAATGATGGCGAGCGTCAGGAGTCCGTAGCCGACAAATGCTCGCTGCAGCCGCGGATGGTGCTTGCCCACGCCGAATGCTCGCGGGTACGCGGTGGCGGCGGTGATGAGCGCATACGGGACGAAGCTGTACGTTTCGCCGGTGCGGCGTCGCCACCGGCTCTCGTCGAGATCCTGATCCAGGTAGTTCTTGTGATGTCCGTGCACGTGGTGCAGCGTCCAGGCGTGCGTCGTTGCGCCGGTGGTCAGGGCGAACGACATCTCGAGAACTCGGTTCAGCGGCTTCGCGTGGAACATTGGCACGTGCTGGTGATGGTGGTTCCACGCGCTGATGAGTGCCTTGATGGGCACCATGGCAACGAAGTAGGCACCGATCACCCAGAGGCTGTCGACCGCGAAGAACAGCGAGAAGTCGATCAGCGTCACGGCGAAGAAGATGGCGACTGGGATGCGGTCAGCCTTGTACTTGAGAATCTGCAACAGCCCTAGCGTCCTTGAGTGAATCGACGCCCGATCCTACCCACCCGCAACGACGAGGTTCTGGATGGCTCGGCACGACGACGGGCATGACGCTCCGCCGTTGGTTGTGTCGCCACGCCAACATCGTTCGTCGCGACCGTGAGCGCTACCTTTTGGGATGGACACACGAGCGCTGCCGACTGCGACCATGAACGTTTCCGACCTCTGCCTCGATCTCGACGCCCACGGGTATTGCATTGCCAAAGACGTCCTCGACCCGGGAGCAACAGCAGCCGTCGCTGAGCGGCTGGCCGCACAGGCGGCAGAGGAACGGGCGGCCGAGTTGGATCACCCATTCCCGGCGGAGGCCGATGGCGACCATGTGAACCAGTGGGTGTACCTGTTGCACAACAAGGGCTCGGTCTTTCACCAACTCGCCCTCCACCCAACCGCTCGGGCGCTTGCCTCTCATGTCCTTGGGGCCGACCACAACCTGTCCGCGATCGATGCACACATCACGTATCCCGGCAACAAGGCAATGCCGCTGCACACCGACCAATGGTGGGTCCCGCAACCAGCCATGCCCGGCGAACGCCACATCCGGCAGGGCGACATCAAACGCGGCGAGGGGCCCTTCGGCGAACCGACACCGGCTACCCGGCCGATTTCGCCACCCATGGTTCTGAACTTCATGTGGATGATCACGGACTTCACCGTTGCCAATGGCGGAACCCGGGTGGTCCCCGGGAGCCATCTCAGTGGTGTGCAACCAACGGGGGAGCAGCGATCCGACGAGGTGCAACCCGAAGGCACCGCTGGGTCAGCGCTGGTTTGGGAGGGGCGCACCTGGCACGGATCCGGGGAGAACACGTCGGACAGCCACCGGCTCGGGCTGACGACCTTCTTCTGCGCTCCCGTGGTTCGCTCCCTCACGAACATGACCTACGGAACGCGCCCCGAGGTCATTGACGAGCTCGACGACGACCTCAAGCGGCTTCTGGGATTCGCGCCATGGAATGGCTATGGCGCTACGGACGAGCCGAACGCCGCGTTCGTGCGACCAGCCGTCGACACGGTTGGGCGACTCGGCTAGCTCACGCCTCGGTCGCGGCCCAGAGATCGCGCAGCTCGTGTTTGAGGACCTTGCCCAACGGGTTTCGAGGAAGGGCATCGATCCGTTCGAAGCGTTCGGGAAGCTTGTAGCTGGCGACGCCGATTTCCCGCAGATGTTCGAGAACCCCATGAAGGTCCGGATCGCCGCCTTCGGAGGCGGCAACGAAGATCCCGACCCGTTCTCCCAATGTGGCGTCGGCGTATCCCACCGCTGCGCACTCACCCACAGAATCGAGCGACGAGATCAGCCCTTCCAGCTCAGCGGCCGAAATGTTCATGCCGCCTCGGATGATGATGTCTTTGGCTCTGTCGACGAAACCCAGCAGCCACGGCTCCGATGTGGTGTCGGTCCATTCGAAGACGTCCCCGGTACGGAAGAAGCCATTCGAGTCGAACTCCTCCCCGGTTGAGCCGAGGTAGCCGTCGAAGATTGTTGGACCCGCAAGTCGGAGCTCGCCTCGGCGACCAGGTTCGGTGATCTCCTCCTCGGTGTCGAGATCAACCAGTCGGGCGCGGATCCCGTGGGTGGACGGCCGGGGGAAGGATCGGGCGCGTTCGGTTGGGTCGGGGACCGAGGCGGCGGTGGACAGCATGGCCGCCCCCTCGTTCGAACCGAAGATGTTCACGATCTCGATTCCGCGAGCGTTCCAGCCCTCCACCATCCATGGGTCGAGGGGAGCTGCACCAGAGGCGATCTTGCGGAGCTTCGAGAGATCGACGTCGGCGAGGATCGCCTCGTTGGCCAACAACATGTTGAGGAGCGCTGGCGGCGCGACCGTGTAGGTGATTTCTTCGACGACCAGTTGCTGCAGGAACACTGGCAGATCGAGGGGTTGGTGAAGCACCAGGGTTGCGGCGGTGACCGTCCAGGGAACGAGCATGCCGCCGATTCCTGCCATGTTCACCAAGGGGAACGGGCAGAGGATTCGGTCCGAGCTGTCGAGCCCGAGGTTGTCGATCTGGAACCGTGCGCCCGTGAGCCACATTGCGGGAGTTCTCGGAACCCCCTTCGGCGTGCCGGTGGTCCCGGAGGTCCAGCAGACCGTGAGTACCTCGTCGTCGCTACGGGCTGCGTCAACCGTTGTGCCTGGAGCGAGATCGATGCGAAGCGGTGAAGCTCCGTCGGTCGTGGCGTCGCCAAACGTGGCGATGTGAAGTACGTGATCCAACTCGTCAGCCAGCGCGGCGACCGTCTCGAGCTGATCCGGGCGGTCCGGTCGGGCCCCGGTGACGAAGATGGAGGCTTCCGAGGTGCGGAGTCCGTAGTCGAGCTCGTGACGTCGATGCTGAATGGGAAATGGCACGCACACTGCGCCGGTACGCCCGCACGCAAGGATGGTGAGCACGAGTTCGGCCACGTTCGGGAGCTGCACGGCAACCGCCACCTCCGGCCCCGCACCCAGCGACGCAAGTTGCGTCGCAAGGCTGTCGACCGCTCGGTCGACCTCGGCCCACGTCAGGCGATGCGGGGCGCCGTCGAAGAACGTCCCGCGGTTGGGAGCGTCGACGAGAGCCAGTTCGTCGGGCCGTTCCTGCGCAGCCTCTCGGACAGCTTGATCGATGGTGGTTGGGTGCATGCTCGTTCCCCCTGCTCGCGGTGACAGAGTTCTAGGCAAGAAGTCGCTGCAGCGCAACCAATGTTCAGCCTGGAGGTGGAGGAAGTGCAGCTTCCAGATCGGCAGCGCTGATGCCGAGTTCGGCCGCGGCGGCGTCCAGATCGAACGGCGGCTGGTCCAGGGCTGCGAGCAGCTCGGTTTCGTCCACACCGAGGGTTGCGGCTGCATCGGAGAAGTCTGGGGCGCCGCCACCGGCGGGCGCCCCGTCCGTTCCTGAGGTGCTGGCTTCGACGACGCCGTGGTAGCAGTCGACCGTGTACGGCGACCGATCCTCGGTCAGGTGGTAGTGGTAGATGCCGTCCGGGAACTCGGGGGTGGGGCCGGCGTGCCCGGAGCACTCGTCCAGGTCGTCCGACGAGATGGTGGCACCGTCAGCATCCTGCGGGCCGTAGAACGGGAAGCCGTCCACGAGGAAGCCGAGGATGGACGAGTGCTCGCCCTCCTGGTCGATCGCGTCCGTGATGCAGTACGGCACGCCGTGGTAGTGATAGTTGCCCGATCCCGTGCCATCGGCCTGCAGCGCAAGCGGGTGGTCGTTGCAGCTGTCGACGAAGAACACGCCGTCGATGGAGAAGTTGTCGTCGACCGCCACGAACGATCGGTCCGTGTCTTCGTAGTCGTTGAACAGCTGGGCGCCACTGATGGTCACCCCGATAATGCCGAGGTTCGTGTCGGTCGCGGTCTCGCTGTAGATGGGGTTGAGCGGAATTGTCACGTCCAGCGAGGTCTCGGTCACGGCGACGGACGAGTCGACGGCGTTGACCTCGTCCTCGGTGACGGGCGGCGAGAACGAACCCGTGGTCGGGACCAGGAACTGGTCGGGGATCTCGTGGCCGGGAAGGCCATCGGACACGAAACGGAACGAGTCCTCGCCAACTTCGATCGAGACGTTGTCTGACCACTGGGCTGCTTCGACGCCCGCAAGCGTCGAGGTAGCGACAGCCGAGGTGGCTTCGGTCTCGGACCCGTCCGCCGCCGTTGTGGTCGTGTGCTCGTCTTCGGCGACGATGCTGGATTCGTCGGTCGCGGGATCGGAGCCACACCCCACGATCGTGAGTGCGGCGAAGGCGAAGGCGGCTCCCTTTGCGAGGGACAGGCGGTGATTGATCAGGTGCATGAACTGGACGGTACGGACGGCGGCTGTGAGCCACCTGTGAACGTGCGGGGCTTGAGTTGAACACCTGATCCGCTACTGTCCAAGAAATGAACGCACAACAGGCCCCGGTCACCGTCGTCACCGGAGCGAACTCCGGAATCGGACGCGCCACAGCGCTGCATCTTGCCGCTGTCGGGCATCGGGTTGTGGGCACCGTACGTTCGCTCGACAAGGCCGATCGACTGCTGGAAATG
This sequence comes from uncultured Acidimicrobiales bacterium, assembly GCA_964517125.1. Taxonomy (GTDB): domain Bacteria; phylum Actinomycetota; class Acidimicrobiia; order Acidimicrobiales; family SHLQ01; genus SHLQ01. Next base: position 12,538 of record CAZFBD010000080.1, on the reverse strand, counting down.
GCGACAGCGGCAGATGTTGGCATCGAGTTGGTCGAGCTCGACGTGGGCGATGATGACTCCGTTCGGAGCGGGTTCGAACGGATCTTTGACCTCACTGGTCGGGTCGACACCCTGGTGAACAATGCTGGTGTGGGCGGCAACGCCGTGGTCGAAGAATCCACATCCGAGATGATGCTCGACGTCTTCAACATCAACGTGTGTGGCGTCACCCGTTGCTCACAAGCGGTGCTTCCCGCGATGAGGGAGCAGGGGAGCGGGGCAATCGTGAACATCTCCTCGGTGGCCGGGCGAATCGCGTCAATCGCACAGGCCCCGTATGTGGCGTCGAAGTGGGCGCTCGAAGGTCTCAGCGAAGAGCTTGCGCAGGAGGTAGCCCCATTCGGCGTTCGGGTGGTGATCGTGGAGCCCGGCGTGACCAAGACCTCGATCTTCGCGAAGAACATCGATGCACCGAACTCGTCGGGGGCGTACGACACGCACTACCGCCACATGTTCCAGTTCTACGCAGCCGGCATGACGAACGCCACCGACCCCTTCGAGGTCGGACGAGTGATCGAGCACGCGATCACCACCGATGACCCTGTGCTCCGGTACCCGGTGAGCTGGTGCTCACCCGAGATGTCGCCGCTGCACGACCGGCTCGACGAGCGCGATTGGCTCGCGTTGGGCACGATCGACGACGACGACGAGTACGCAGCACGATTCGCGCAGGTGTTCAACGTGCAGATCTGAGCCTCGTGCGGGCGTGCCTCAGGAGGTGAAGCCGTCCATTCGCGCGAGAACCTGCAACATGACCTCATCTGCTCCGCCACCGATACTGGTGAGCCGGTTGTCTCGAAAGAAGCGGGCCGTCCAGGTTTCCTCCACGTACCCGATGCCGCCGTGCAGTTGCATGCATTCGTCGGCCACTCGGCGTGCAAGGCGGCCCGCCTTCAGCTTCGCGATCGTCGCCTGACGTGTGGTGTTCTCGCCGGCCTGAAACGCCTCGGCCGTTGCGCGGTTGTACATCCGCAGCAGGTCGATCTCGGCCGAGAGCTCAGCCAGCGTGAACTGCACGTGCTGTTTGGCGATGAGGGGCTCCCCGAAGACGTGCCGCTCCCGCACGTACTCGGCGGTGCGCTCCAGCGCCCGCTCACAGGCACCAACCGTCGTGTACGCGGCCCACATGCGTTCGACCACGAACTGCGCCATCTGTTGTTGAAAGCCGCGGCCGATGGTCCCGATGGTGTTTGCCACGGGTACCCGGCAGTCATCGAAGCTCAGCAGTGCCGTGTCGGACGCCCGCATGCCGAGCTTGTCCAGCTTTTTCGACACGCTGAACCCGGGTGACGACGTCGGCACGATGATCTGGCTCATGCCGGAGAAGCCGTCGTCTTCTGACGTCCGGGCAAGAAGACACAGCCAGTCGGCCTGCACCGAGTTGGTGATCCACATCTTCGACCCGTTGATCACCCACTCGTCGCCGTCGCGGGTGGCGCGAGTGCGAATGTTCGCGACGTCAGAGCCGGCATCGGGTTCGCTGACCGCAATGGATGCAACCATCTCGCCGCGAAGCGCTGGCGCAAGAAACTGCTCCTTCTGTTCGGTCGTACCGAACTGGGCGAGCGAAGGCGTGGCCATGTCCACTTGTACCCCGAGCGCCATCGGCAGGGAGCCGTGATCACAGCGTCCGAACTCCTCGGCGAGAATCACGGTGAACATGTGGTCGGCGTCCTGGCCGCCGAACTCAGCCTCGTACTCCAGGCCCAACAGCCCGAGCTTCGCCATGTCCGTAAAGATGTCGTGAAGCGGCATCATCTCCGCTGCCTCCCACCCGTCGATCCGGGGGTTGATCTCGCTGGTGACGTAGTTCCGTACCATCGCACGGAACGCCTGGTGTTCCTCGGTTGGTTGCATGGGTCTCCTCAAGGGGCGGGTGTTGACGTGAATCATGGGTTCAGGACCGGCTCGGACCTATGGCCATGATCCGGTGAAGGTGTTGTGAGCCGCCATCACATCCGAGCCCTTCCGGGTGATCGGGCCGTGGCCACGACCGACCGGATAGCCAATGGGCACAAGCGCAACGGTGGCCCACGAATCTGGAATGTCGAGCAGCTCCTTGACCTCGGGCTCCCGAAGGCAGTGCAAGGTCGTGAGCGTGCACCCGAGTCCCTCGGTCACGCAGGCCAACATGGCGTTTTGTACCGCCGGATACACGGACCCGCCGCCGACCATGCTGACCCGATCGAGCTTCTTGTCAGTGATGGCCATGGCAGCAGGATTGGCACAGAAGACGAGAATGGCCGGAACCTCGTGGAGATGGTCGGCCAGATAGTCACCGGCATCGGCGGTTCGGCGCTGCGCCTGCACGATGTCGTCGGGCCGCCCCTCAAACCTCGCCATGTAGTTTTCGGCGTACCGCGCCCACTCGGGGCGGTAGATGTCCTGCAACCCGGCCTTGAGATCGGGATCGGTGACAACCACGACCTTCCACGGCTGCATGTTGCCGCCAGTCGGTGCCCAACACGCTGCCTGGAGAACTCGCTCGAGGACATCGTCGGGGATGGGGTCGGGTCGGATACGTCGGACAGCTCGCAAGGTGCTCATGGCGTCGTAGATCTGCATGGTGGGACTTTCTAGCCGAAGGCCCCAGTCCGATGCAGCGTTTCTTGCACCGGCTGATCGATTGCGCGATTGGGCGGGACCCAACGATGCGTCGAACTGGTACCTTGTCGCGTCATTCGCTACGGATGGGAGAATGTGATGCTGCGTCGGGACGTCCTGCGGATCTCCGGCCTCCTTGGCCTCACTGCTCCGCTGGTCGCTTGCGGGCTCGGGAGTGCTGATGCGGAGCAGGACGATCTTGAGGGGGCGGCGACTCCATTCGAGGGGCGGGTCCTGATCATCGGCGCCGGCGCGGCTGGCATGGCGGCCGGGCATCTGCTCCGTCAACGTGGCGTCGATTTCACGATTCTCGAGGCGGCGCCCACGTATGGAGGACGCATCAAGACAGCGACCGAATTTGTTGACTTTCCAATTCCGCTGGGCGGTGAGTGGCTGCACGTTCAACCGGATGTGCTCGAGGAGATCGTCAATGACCCGAACGTGCTCGTCGACACCGAGGTCGCCGGATACGGCTCTGAGGCAACCCAGGCCACGTGGGACGACGGGGTCTTGACTCGTGGGGAGCTCGAAGACACAGATCTGAAGTTCGTCGACGACACCTGGCTCACGTTTTTCGAAGCGTTCGTGCTTCCAAGCGTCGAAGACCTTTCCGTGTTCAACACCGAGATCGTGACCATCGACCACACCGGCGCCGACATCGTGCTCACAGACGCGGCGAGCACGGAACACCGGGCCGACGCCGTGATCGTCACCGTTCCCCCCAAAGTGATCCAGAACCGGGCCGTCTCCTTCGTGCCCGAGCTGCCCGGGGACCAGCGGGAAGCATTCGATGACGCGTACATCTGGGGTGGCATGAAGGTCTTCCTCGAATTCACGGAAGCCTTCTACCCGACGGCACTCGAAATCGCCGGAACCAGCAACGACCGTGGGCAGAAGCTCTACTACGACGCAGCATGGGGACAACGCTCCTCCAGCAACGTGCTTGGCCTGTTCACCGTCGGCGACGAAGCCGTGCCGTATCAGGAACAGTCATCGGCTGCGGGGCTCCGTGACCTCATCCTCGCGGAACTCGACGAGATCTTCGACGGCGCAGCCACACCTGCCTACGTGCAGCACATCTCGCAGAACTGGGACGACGAACCGTTCATTGGACAGGCGTACTTCGCCGACAGCGCCGACTGGCGCCTACCTGCGCGGATGCGGGCGCCAATCGACGACCGCATCTTCTTCGCCGGAGCGTCCTACACGGGCGGCGACGACTGGGGTTCGGTTCACACCGCCGCCCGCTCGGCCCGCGACGCAGTCGAGCGCCTGCTGCAGAGCTGACTCGCCGAGCACATTCGTGAGGAAGCCTCAGCGAGCACAGAGCCAGTCACCGTTCGGACGGCGGTGCCCTACAGCCGTCCCTTTTTCGAACGTCCAGCGCCAACCAGCCCCGATCAAGTCTGTAGGGTCGTCTCATGCCAGCCGAGTTCATTGACGTCACCGGCGGTCCCACCGCGTGGCGTGAAGCGGGGGACGGGCCACCCGTGGTCTTTCTCCATGGCCTCGGCGGCAGCCGCGTGGCGTGGGGTGCGCAGCTGCGAGGCCTTTCCAGTCGCTTCCGCTGCATCGCATGGGACATGCCCGGCTACGGAGACTCAGCGCTGCTCGAGCCCCTCACGTATGGCGGCATCGCCGATCGTTTCGTCGATTTCCTCGACGTGCTCGACATCGAATCGGCTGACGTGGTGGGCCTTTCCTTCGGCGGTATGCACATCCTGCACACCGCGCTCAGCCACCCCGAACGGATCAACCGAATGGTCCTTGCCGACACCAGTCCGGCGTTCGGGATGGATGGAACCAGCAAAGAGCAGTGGATCGCCGATCGACTTGCTCCGATCGATGCCGGACAGACCCCGGCCGACGCCGCCGAGGCCGTGGTCGACGCCATCACTTCAGTGACACTCACCGGCCAGGTCCGCGACGAAACCATCGCTGCATTTGGCCAGATCAGCCCACGGGCGTTTCGTGCCGCCGTGCACTGCCTCCCGCACAACGACATCCGCGACCAACTTGCCTCGCTCGACCATGAGGCGCTCGTGGTTGTGGGCGAGCTCGATGAAGAAACCCCCGTCGGCTACGCCGCAACACTCGCCGATGGCCTGCCCAATGCCAGACTTCATGTGCTCGACGGTGTCGGGCACCTGAGCCCGGCCGAAGCTCCCGAATCCTTCAACAGCCTGGTTTCCGACTTTCTCGGCAACCACCACGCCACACTCATGGAGACACAGTGACCGACATCCGAACGCCCGAACGCATGGCGATCGTCGACAAGATGGCCGAACTCGGTCCCGCAATCGCTGGGCGAGCGGCACAGGTCGACCTCGACGCCACGTTCCCCTATGACAACTGGAAGGACCTCACCAAGGCCGGACTCCTCGGAATCGTCATCCCGAAGAGCCACGGTGGTCTTGGTGGGGACTTCGTTGCCTATGCCCTGGCCTCCGAAGAACTTGCTCGCCATTGCGCTGCGACCGCCCTCACGTTCAACATGCACGTGGCAACGACGCTCCTGGTTGGGGAGGTTGCTGATTCGTTGGGCGTGAGCGAAAGCGACAAGGCACTGCTCGATGCACGTCGCGAAACCCTGTACCGCGGCGTGGTCGAGGAAGGTCACATTCACAGCCAGCCGTTCTCGGAAGGAATCTCTGCTGGTGCCACAAGCGGGTACGCCACGCGGGCCGAACCTGTCGAGGGCGGCTACCTGGTGACCGGCCGGAAGATCTTCGCCTCGCTGTCGGGTGGCTGCGATTGGCACAACGTCCTCTGCCAGGTCGAAGGCGACGATCGGCTCCGACTTCTGGGTGTGCCACACACGGGCGAGGGCGTGACCATCGACGGCGAATGGGATCCGCTCGGCATGCGCGGGACCGACTCCCGCAATCTGCTGATGGACAAGGTGTTCGTTGCGGAGGAGCACGAGTGGTTGCCGCCCGGTGTCTTCAACCAGGCCGCAGACCGCTGGCCGTATTTCTTCATGACTCTCTCCTTCTCCTACCTCGGGCTGATGCGCTGCATTCTCGATTTCACCGAGGCGTATCTGAAGACAGGCGACCGTCGTGATCACCAGATCAAGCAGCAGGGCTGGGCGGAGATGAACATTCGCTACGAGCAGGCACAAGCGCTGTGCTATCGGGTCCTTGCCGACACCCAGGTCGACCCGTCGCAGGAGAAGATCACCCGTGCCTGGGCGTCCCTCGTGACCACGATGGAAGGAGCCCCCGAGATGGCATCGACCGCTGTTCGCATCTGTGGCGGGCGTTCCATGCTTCGTCCGAGCACCATCGAACGGGCGTATCGCGACGCCCGCTGCGGAGCGACCATGCTTCCCTGGAGCGTCGAGGTGTGCCTGGAACGTCTCGGCCGCACCCGACTGTTCGATGCGATCGAAGGTGAAGGATGAGCGATCAGGCCGAATGGCGATGGGTGAACCGGTACGCCGAGCAATTTCGTGCATGTGCTCTGCAACCTGGTGAGGTCACGGTGCTTCTCCATGAGGCTGCGAGCAGCCCCCGAATCGTCGAGACGGCTCGTATGGCGCTCGAGATGTTGGGAGCTGCGGTGGCCGACGTCCGTATGCCGACCCCTCCGAACCCGGGTCCGCTTCCCATCCGTTCCACAGGAGCATCCCAAGCCCTGGCCGGGCACCGATCCGCCGTCGCGGCGTGCGCCACTGCCGACTTTGTCGTCGACTGCACCGCCGAGGGGCTCCTGCATGCGCCGGAGCTCGGCGACATTCTCGGCGGGGGAGCGCGGGTACTCATGATCTCGGCCGAACATCCCGAGAACGCCGAACGCTGGCCCCACGACCCGAGCTTCAAGGACCAGGTGGATCACGGAGTTGGGCTCCTCGAGACTGCGTCGGTCATGACGATCACGTCAGGGGCCGGAACCGATCTCACCGTGGACCTCACCGACGCGTTCCGTGCCGGGTCCTACGGCTGGTGCACCGAACCAGGGTCCATCGCACACTGGCCCGGCGGCCTCGTGCTTGCCTTTCCCGCCGCCAACTGTGTGAACGGCACGGTCGTCCTGGCACCTGGCGACATCAACCTCACCTTCAACGAATACCTGCGCGAACCGATCACGCTGACCATTGAGAATGACTACGTGATCGACATCGCGGGAGATGGGCATGATGCGGAGCTCATGCGTTCCTACCTGGCTGCATTCGAAGAACCCGAGGCCTACGCCGTCAGCCACGTCGGCTGGGGCATGAATCCCGCCGCCCGGTGGGAATCGCTCGCCATGTGGGACAAGAGCGCACTGAACGGCACCGAACTTCGTGCATTCGCCGGCAACGTGGTGTTCTCCACGGGAGCCAACGAGGTCGCCGGCCGGTACTGCCGGGGGCACTTCGACCTTCCGATGCGCAACTGCACGGTGGCCGTGGACGGGCAGGTCGTGGTCGACCGAGGTCAACTCGCCGATGTTCTGAAGGCGGGCTGATGGGGTTCCTCGAGGACGGTCGTGCGGTCTCGGCGCGGCGACATTGCGCTGACGTCGATGCCGGTCGAGTGACTGTGTCACGGCCTACGCACCGTCGGGTCAGCGTTCGTCGAGTTCGGCGATCAGCTTCTTCGGTGCGGTTTCTCGATAGGACGTTTCGACGAGTTCGGCCACTTCGTCCCAGTCGACGGTGCCGCTCAGGTCCAGGCCGATCCAGCCGTACGGTCCCCAATAGGCCGGGGTGAAGAAGCGCTTGTCCTGCATGAGCGCCGGGGTTTCCTCGGCTTCGGGCATGAAGACCAGTGCCTGGTCGTACTGGCCGGTGTGGTGTTCGCCCTTCAGAACCGCCCCATAGCCGGCAAAGATCTTCTTCGTGAAGAAGGCCGGACGACCATGCGAGACCTTCACGTCGGCTCCCGGCAACGCCATACAGATTTCGCGAAGCCGGGCAAGCACAGGATCGCTGTCATCAAACCGTTGTGGATGGCTCATTTCCCAACCGTAGTGCGCGCTCATGGGGCGTTCGACCCAGCCGATTGACAATCGACCCGTTGTGGGTCGTCGCCCTATGGTCTTTTCCGCTCCGATCTTTCTCTCGACGTTTCTGCCTGTCGTCTGCCTGCTGTACGTCGCCGTGTCGCCCAAGCGACGCAATGGAGTGCTTCTTCTTGGCAGCTTGGCGTTTTACTACTGGGGAGCCGGCGAGCGAACGCTGGTTCTGCTCTGGGTCGTGGCGGTTTCCTACTTCGGGGCCCGGCTGATTCGCGAGCAGCAGGGCCGGTTGCTCACTGCGGTTGTCGTGGCGATGACCGCAGCTCCGCTCGTTTGGTTCAAATACGCGGCATGGTTCTCGGAGATCGCGGTGGAGCCCTTTCGTTCGATCGGAATGGACGTGTCACCGTTGGAGGCTCAGGTGATTCCCGTGGGGATCTCCTTCTTCACGTTTCAGTCGCTCAGCTACGTTCTGGATGTTCGTCGTGGAACGGCCGAACCACTGGACAAGCCCAGTCGCTACGCGTTGTACATCGCACTGTTCCCTCAGCTGATTGCAGGACCAATCGTCCGGTACGCAGACATCCGGGAACAACTGTTCACTCGGGTGGTGTCACGAGAAGGCGTCGCCGCAGGCGCGGCGCGGTTCACCCATGGGCTTGCGAAGAAGGTTGTGATCGCAGATTCGGTCGGGCTCATTGCCGACGCGGTCTTCAACTCCACGCTGCCTCGGTCCACAGCAGTCGCGTGGCTCGGAATCACTGCCTACGCACTTCAGATCTACTTCGACTTCTCTGGGTACTCCGACATGGCGATTGGGCTTGGCCGCATGTTCGGATTCGATTTCCCCGAGAACTTCAGACGTCCGTACTCCTCGCTGTCGATCACTGATTTTTGGCGACGTTGGCACATCACCTTGTCCAGCTGGTTTCGAGACTACGTATACATCCCGCTTGGGGGTTCAAGGAACGGGACCTTGGCCAGCTACCGCAACCTTCTCCTGGTGTTCTTGCTGACTGCCCTTTGGCACGGTGCCGCATTCACGTTCCTTGTCTGGGGCGCCATCCATGGTGCATCGCTGGTGATTGAGCGGGCCACCGGTCTACGAGACACCACGCGGCTGCCGGCTCTCCGGCGGCTCCTCACGCTGCTCATCGTGTTGGTGGCATGGGTGTTCTTCCGAGCCGCCGATGTCTCATCGGCAGGTCGCTTCGTGCGCGACATGTTCAGCTGGTCCACAGCGAGCACTGATCCGACCGTGGCGGCCTCGCTCACAGGACCTGCGCTCATCGCGCTCGGGGTGGGGCTTGCCACTCTGGCGTTGCCACACACCTTCGTCGTCGGGCGTGCTGTCGCGGACGGTGTTGGAACATTCGCCCCCGACCGGATCCGCTTCGTCACCGTTTCGCTGGGATTGCCGCTGGCCCTTGTCTTCGTCGCTGCCAATGAGAGCAGCCCGTTTCTCTACTTCCAGTTCTGATTGCCATGCAGACGACGCCCGAACCAGCCACCAGCGCACGCTCGCTCGACGGTTGGACCATTGCTGTGCTCGGCCTGTTTCTGGTCCTCCCATGGCTTGCGAAGCTGGGCGGAGTCCCAGCCGACACGCTGGAGAATCGGGCGCCGGCACCCTTGCCTCCGATCTCGGCAATGACCATGCGAGATCCGGCCACCTTCACTGCGCTGGGAGAGTTCGTCGAAGATCGTCTCCCGCTGCGCAAGGAAGGGGTCGGGCTACTGGGCCAAGCAGGACGAATCGCCAATCTGGACACGAACAGCACGATCTTCGCCGGTTCAGGCGACACGCTCTTCCTTGCGGAAGACTTCACTTCCAATTGTCAGCCTGAGTTCGACATGGCGGAGGTCGTGAACCAGTTTGCAGAATGGGACGCTGCAGCGGCTCGCACCGGCAAAACGTGGACGTACATGGTTGCTCCGGACAAGGGTGCGGTTCTGACGCAAGGTCTTCCACGCAGAACGGCCGCAGCGACATGGTGCGCTGCCGAGACAAGGGACGAACTGACAGGTGCGCTGGCGGGTGGAACTTCCTTCCTGATGTTGTGGGATCAGCTTCGACAGGCGGAAGCATCCGCCCCCGGATCGACCTACTACGACAACGACTCACACTGGACCTTCACCGGCTCATCCGTCGCCGCCGAGGCGCTGCTCAATCGACTGCTTCCCGGGGTGTGGGACCAGGAGGCCCTCGCCCTCGGTGACGCAACGATGCCAGTTCTTGCGGATCAGGACGCCCGCCACGGAATCGACGGCTTTGTGCGCGTTCCGGTGCTCGAGAGTCGTCGAGAAGGCATGGACACGGAGCTCGTCACGACCGACATCGATGGCGTGCGGCCGGTCCGCACCTACCAGACCGTCGGGGCGCTCCAAATGGTGGAGGGAACGACTGTCGTCTTTCACGATTCAATGGCCAACTCGTTCGAGCCGCAGATCGCTTCCTACTTCGAGACCATTGTTTTCGTGCACTGGAGTGACATCGACAAGGCAAACGGGTTCGACCTGCTCGAAGGCGCCGACCACGTGGTGCTCGAACATGTCGAGCGAAGCCTGAATGAGCAGCTTTCGTCGAGACTTCTCGGTGATTCGTTCGGAGATGCGATGACCAACGGGCTCTCTCATCAACCTGTGCGCTAATCATCGCGTGGCATGACGCCTGGTGAAAACCTCCCATTCGGACCGCTCTCGGTGGCGCGCGTCCGTAGGATGCCCCTCGGAAATCAGGAGGCCTCCGGTGGCAGCAGAAACACACGAATTCGCGAACCTCAGCTTCGGTACCCAGGTCCGAAAGTCGCCCTACACCGACGCAGCACTGCGATGGGGAGCGACCGGCCTCTCGGTGTACAACCACATGTACATTCCCCGGGACTTCGGCGACCAGGTGCAGAACTTCTGGAACCTTGTCAACGAGGCGATTCTGTGCGACGTCGCCGTCGAGCGGCAGGTCGAGATCTCCGGGCCTGACGCAGCAGCCTTCACCCAGCTTCTCTGCCCACGTGATCTCTCGGGCTGCGAAGTCGGGCAGTGCAAGTACGTCATCCTGGTGGACGAGAACGGTGGGGTCATCAACGATCCGATTCTCCTGAAACTCGCCGAGGATCGGTTCTGGCTGTCGATCGCTGACAGCGACGTGATCCTCTGGGCCAAGGGCGTGGCGGTCCACGCCGGCCTCGATGTCACCATCGGTGAACCCGACGTGTCACCCCTGCAGCTGCAGGGGCCCAACTCTCGGGACATTCTGTGCGCTGCCTTCGGCGAGCACCTCCGCGATCTTCGGTACTACCGATTCGTCGAGCTCGACTGGAACGGCGTGCCGCTCATCATCTCCCGCACCGGTTGGTCCAGCGAACTGGGGTATGAGATCTTCCTCCGCGATGGTTCGGCCGGAGACCGCCTCTGGGAACACCTCATGGCTGTCGGCGAACCGATGGGCCTGCATCCCGGGCACACGTCAAGCATTCGTCGTATCGAGGGCGCCATGCTGTCGTATCAGGCCGACATGGACCTGGACGTGAATCCACTGGAGCTCGGGATGGGGCGTCTACTCGACCTCGACATGGACACCGAGTTCATTGGGAAGGACGCACTCCGTCGCATTCGAGACGAAGGAGTGACCCGACAGTTCGTCGGCCTCCGTCTCGACGGGCCACCGCTGCAGACCTCCAATCCCGAGAAGTGGGAGGTGCTCGCCGACGGTGCCGTGGTCGGCCATGTGACGTCGGCAATCCACTCACCTCGGCTCGACCAGAACATTGCTCTCGCGATCGTGGATTCGGCGTCGGCGCCGCTCGGCACCCAGCTCACTGTTGCGGCCGACCCGGAACCACGCGCGGCGACGGTTGTTGAGAAGCCGTTCTTCGACCCCAAGAAACAACTGGCAGCCGCTGGCTAGGCCGTCGGCCATGTGCTTGCCGCTCTGCGCAGGCCCGTAGACTCCGGGTTCCCTTCACCCCGGAGTCGACCATGTCAAAGCCCGTAGCCCTCATCACGTCAGCGTCTGGTCGGATCGGCAAGGAGCTCGTCGCACTGCTTGCTTCGGGCGGGGAGTTTGATGTGCGGGCGTGCTCGTTCAGCCCATCCAACACCGACATGCTCCGCGGTCTTGGTGCTGACGAGGTGGTGCATTTCGATCTGAGCGACCCGGAGACGTGGGTCGGAGCAGTCGACGGTGTGAGCGTCGTGTACTCAGCGTCCCTCGATCCGATGCTCGAAGGGCACCTTGCGTTCGCCAAGGAACTCGGTCGGCGCTCCGACCAGATCAGCCACGTCGTACGCGTCAGTTGCATGGGCGCCGACACGAACACGGCTTCCTACGACGCAACGAAGCACGCTTCCCGGGCGGGAGCAGGCATTCCGCTCATGCTCCAGCACTACTGGTGGGGCGAAAAGGCGCTGATCGACGAGGGGCTCAACGTCACTGTGCTCCGCAACAACTTCTTCATGAACCACCTGCTCAAGACCGATTGCGAGACGATTGCCGAGGAGGGCTGGTTCAGCAATCCGCTCGGCGCCGCCCGGAACTCCTTCGTGGCGACCCGCGACATTGCGGAAGCTGCCGCAGTCGTACTTCGTGAGGGCCCGGAACGCCACGGCAACAAGTTCTACGACCTGACCGGACCTGAGCCCCAGACCATGGCTGAGATCGCCCAGGACCTCGGCGACGCCATGGGCAAACAGCTCGACTACCGCCCCCAGAGCATGGAGGATTTCGAGCGTGACTTCGGCAGTACCCGCGCCGAGTTCTTCGAGTACCTGTCCAACGGCTTCTACTGCCGGTGCAGCCCCGACTTCTACAACCTGACCGGCCACAAGCCCACGAGCTACGCCGACTACCTGACCACCGCCGGAGCATCGGGAGAGACCGGCCTCGATGAGTTGTGGCAGGGAAACCTCTGGAAGAAGGGCGAGGACGCCATGAAGGATGCCGCCGAGGTCA
>CAZFBD010000079.1:0-19008 GCA_964517125.1 uncultured Acidimicrobiales bacterium | reverse complement strand
GGCATCGTCTGCGGTGGGCGATCGGTCGCACCCCGCGAAGTCGACCTGCGCTGGGTGAGCGCCCTCGGCTATCGCAACGGCATCGTCGAGGAAACCGGGGTCGCCGCCGGAGTCCTTGACCATCCGGCCCAGGGCATCGTGTGGCTGGCTCGCCGGTACGCCGAGCAGGACCTCACCCTCGAGGCCGGTCAGACGATCCTCGCCGGCTCTTTCACCCGGCCGATCGACGTGCGAGCCGGCGATCACTTCCGATTCGACTTCGGCAAGCTCGACTCGTTCGAGCTCTCGTTCCGATAGCGCGAGACTGCACCAAGGGGACCACATGATCGACGAGGCAAACGACTATCACCGGGCACCGGATGCGATGGTGGCCGCACCGAGCGGATGCCCGGTGAACCACACGTGGTCACCGCTAAGCGACGACTACCTGGCCGACCCCTACCCCATCGCCAACCAGCTCCGCGAGGAGGGGCCAATCTTCTTTGCCGAGGACCTGGGCTATGTGGTGATCACCCGCATGGAGGACATCCTGGAGGTGTTCACCAACCCCGACGTGTACGCGTCAACCAACGTGCAGAACCCGGTCTTTCCCATCGGTGCGAGAGCGGCAGACGTACTCGCCGCACCGGACTTCGACCCGGTGGCGGTCATGTCCAACCGTCCCGAACCCGACCACGGAAAGATCCGCGTGCACACCCGAGCCGGGTTCTCGCGTCGTCGCCTCAAGACCCTCGAGCCGTACATCGTGCGCCGCAGTCATGAGCTGATCGATGAGATGCTTGCCGGTTCGCAGCCTCGAGAGTTCATCGACGCCTTCGCCTTTCCGCTTCCGGGCGAAACGGTCTTCCGGTTCATCGGTTTCCCGGAGGCCGACGACGAGGCATTGAAGAACTGGTGCAGCGATCGCAAGGCGTTTTCGTGGGGACGGCCCACCGAGACCGAGCAGGTGGAGATCGCCGAGAAGATGCTCGCCTACTGGCGCTATTGCCGGGACTTCACCGCATCCAAACGGGACAACCCTGGCGACGACTTCGCTTCCGAGCTCATCGCCGCGCAGGTCGCCAACCCCGACGACATGACGTACCGGGAAGTCGAGTCGGTCATCTACGGCCTGTCCTTCGCCGGGCACGAGGCCGTGACCAACCTCATCTGCAATGCACTCCTCACGCTTCTCCCCCGTCGCGATCAGTGGGATCAGCTGTGCGCCGACCCGTCGCTCATCCCGAATGCGGTCGAAGAGGTCGTGCGGTTCGAGTCGAGCCAGATCTCGTGGCGCCGAGTGACGACGGAGCCAACCACGCTTGCTGGCGTCGACCTGCCGGCGGGCACCCCGGTGTTCATGAACTTCGCATCAGCGAATCGCCAGCCGGACCTGTTCGAGGACCCCGACACGTTCGACATCCATCGCAAGAACGCTGCCACGAACATCAGCTTTGGCAAAGGCATCCACTTCTGCCTTGGGGCGAACCTTGCCAAACTCGAAACCCGCCTCGTGCTCGAAGCCCTGTGCGAGCGGGTGCCGACGTTACGCCTGACCGAAGACCAGGACATCTGGTCGTCAGCAAACATCACCTTCCGCGGACCGGAGCAACTGCTGGTCGAGTGGTAGCAGGGACCGTCGGCCAGTTCAGGCGTCGAGGAGCTCCTCGATTGCAGCGCGGACTCCGGACGATGCGTGGCGCAGGCCTTTGGTGGAGTCGAAGTCACTGCTGATACCGAAATAGACCGTGTCGGCAAGCGACATCGCTGCCATGGCGATCTGCACGCCGCCAGCGAGTGGCACGACCGGGTAGGCCTCCACCATGGGGTACCCCAGGATGTTCACGGTCTTGATGGGTCCGGGAACGTTGATGGCAATGCTGTCGATGTCGGGGCGATCACGCGTCTCGAGCATGGTCGACCGGACACCCTGCGCAAGGATGCTGGGCGCCGAGAAATGCTCCTGCCGTCGGAGCACCCGGCCGGCGATGGCTCCGGTTCGTTCTGCGCCCGGGCCGGTCTGCTCGTTGATGCTCTGCAGCCGGACAACCGGGTCAGGCTCGGCGATCGGGAGTGCGCACTGCAGTGTGGTCACCTGACCGGAAAGACCACCTGACGCGGCACCAACGGCAAGCGGAACCATGACCTGAACCGCGGTGGGCAGCGGCTTGCCGTTCTCTTCCAGATAGCTGCGAATTCCACCGGCTACACCGGCGAGAATCACGTCGGTGGTGGTGCACTCCTGCTTCTTCTTGATCTCTCGCAGGTCAGCGAGCGGAACGGCCGCCGACTGCCACTTGCGATGCGGCCCCTTGGATCGACCGAGGCCATTCGGGTCGGCAGTGGCCATGAGGCTGGATCGGATTCGACGGGCCAGACGTGTCGGTCGCTCGGCGGCGGTGCGGGCAACGAAGAGCGCTTCCATCGGGTTGAAGAGCACGTCGGTCACAGCACCAGTGACCAGTGCTGTCTGGCTCGGGAGCGGGCGCGGCATGCGTTGGCCAATGGTGGCGTTTGCCTCGATGTCGTCGGCGAGCATGCCAATGATGTCGGACCCGGAGACTCCGTCGATGATGCTGTAGTGGACCTTTGACACGATGGCCCATCGGCCATCGGGCAGGTTCGACACCATCCACAGTTCCCACAGCGGCTTGCCGCGGTCCAGCCGCTGGGAGAGCATTCGGCTCACGAACGCATTCAGCGGATCGCGGCTCTTTCGACTGGGAAGCGCCGTGTGACGCACGTGGAAGTCGATGCTGAAGTTCGGATCGTCGACCCACACGGGCCGTTCCATTTCGAAGGGGACTTCGAGCATGCGTTGCCGGTACCGAGGGAGCAGCCGGACCCGGTCTGCGACCCGGTCCAGGACGTCGTCGAAGTCGGGCTCCGGACCGTCGAAGACGGCGAGCGTCATCCCATGCGCAGCAGTGACGTCGTCCTCCAACGAAAGGATCGCCGCGTCCTTTGGCGTCATGCGCTCCATGTCAGGAAGCCTTTTCCTCGTCGAACTGCTCGCCGGTCTGCCCCTCGTCGGCCGCCTTGCGAAGGATGGCAAGTTCCTCGCCAAGGTCGGCTTCGGTGATGGCCGCGCGAGCAGCGCTCGAGGTCTGCAGAACCACGTTCACGATGCGGGTCGGATCCATGAGTGTGGGACCCATGGCTCTCGCCTCGTCAAGAGTCGGTTCCAGGACCATCACGTTGTGGCCGGCATCGCGCAGCTGGTCGGCTTCGCGTTGTACCTGGTTTCTCCAGAACAGCCGTAGTGCACCGTTGACGGTCCGCCATCCGTTCGTGTACGAGTCGACCGACATGGGGGCGATGAGCACAACGAGGTCGAGGTCACGATCGATGAGCACGTCGGCATTGGTTGGAGCGTGCACGCCGCCATCGACGTAGCGGAAGTCGTTGATGCGAACGGGGCGGAAGAAGCCCGGGATTGCCGAGCTTGCTTCGACGGCCGTGCCAACGCCCAGGTCCTTGCGGTCGCGACCGAACACGACCCGTTCGGAGTCCTCGAGTCGGACGGCGGTGATCCAGAGGTCTTGTTCGGGCCAGGTGTCCCCGTGAAGCTCGATCATTCGGTCGCCAAGCGAATCGGTGCGGATGTTGCCAGGAGGCAGCAGCCCCGAGACGATGCGGCCGGGTCGGAGCAGCGGACCACGGAGCGCTTCGCGAACCGTCATCTTGATGGACGTGGGCAGGACACGAAGTTCGCGGTCCTGTTCGCGGCCCGACAGTTCCCGCAGCCGTTCCATGGACCGCGGGTTCGTGGGCAGCGTCATGATGTCGTCGAGCGACTCGCCGATGGGCGTGCCGGCACGTAGGAACGCTCCGGCGTTTGAACCCGCCGACGTTCCGACGATGACGTCGGCGCAACGCGGGTCCCAGCCGGTGATGCCCTGCAGCACGGTGAGGGTGGTGGCCAGGTAGGCGTAGCCAGCGATGCCGCCGCCACCGAGCACGAGTCCGATCTTGGTCACGAGTCGGAGCTTTCGGTGAAGCCTCGGTAGATCTCGAGCATCGCTGCTTTCTGTGCGTCGGTCAGCTTGGGGTCCTGGCGGATGGCGGCGCCGGTGTCGACCGTTGCCGGGCCCTCGTCGCCCTCGGACAGACCAACATAGGAGAGGAGCGTCTCGGCCGGAAGATTGAGTGCGCTGGCCAGAGAACGCAAAACCCGTACGGAGGGCTCGTGCAAACCTCGCTCGAGCTGACTCACGTACGGGTCAGACAGTTTTGTGAGCTTGGCAAGCTCTCGTTGCGAGAGCTGCGCAAGCTTGCGCTGGGAACGAATGAACGTGCCGAGACCGAGAAGTTCGCTGCGGTCGTCGTCACTCATGTGTGTTCCCTTCAGAGCTTCAGGCCTTCTTGGCGGTGCTCTTCTTGGCCGTAGCCTTCTTGGCCGGGGCCTTCTTTGCAACATCGGCGGCCTTGGTCTCGACGACCTCGGCGCTGTCACCGAAACGGTTCACGAGCTTCTCCGCAATGTTGCGGTTGGTCTCGATGCCGGTGGCAACGAAATCGAAGTAGGCATCCACTGCTTCGATCGGCTCGGGGAGACGGTCGATGAACGGGATCTCGACCTTGGAGAGACGGTCGGCGAAGGGCACCTCAACCTTTGCGAAGCGGTCAGCGAAGGGAAGATCGGTGTCCTGGATGCGGGTGACGAGGCTCTTGGTGGCTTCGTGTGCACGCTCGTTGGTGCTTTCGGCAGCATCGAAGATCTTGTCGGAAGCGTCTGAAATCTGGGTCATGACTGGCATTGGTGTCTCCTTGGCCTCGGGTCACCGAGGGCGCATTGTGTTCTCAGGCTGAGCTGAGAAGAAGTTCGGTACTGCGTACTTTACTACGCATTCCGAAGTACGCAAGGGGTTTTGCGTACTTTACTTAGCGACATCCGTCACGTCGATGGCCGTTGGCTACTGCAACCTGGTCTGCAGAAACGCCACAACCTGATCAAACGCGGCCTTGGTCGGATGACCGTTCTCCGATGTGCGCTCTTCGGTCAGAACGCTGTGGGCCTGCTTCCCAATGTCGTGCGTTGCGTCGGGCGAATCGATCTCCACCCCAATGAAGTTGTCGCCCAGAGCGTTGCGCAACGTGGCGAAGCGCTCAGCCGGAACCAACGGATCGCCGGTGAAACGAAGCCCCATCACCGGGCAACCATCGGCGGCGCGAGCCGCAGCCCGTGCGAGCTCCTCGTCGCTGAGACCGACGCTCGCCTTCCGCCCAGCCCCAAGCCCGAACGGCAGCGACGGCTGACTCAAGATGGGGGCGACGACCGCATCGTCCAGCAACATCGCCATGCCGAAACCGCCCGTGAAGCACATCCCAACGAAACCCACTCCCGGTCCCCCGTGGCGTTCATGCATCGCCCGGGCGAGCGCACGAAGCCAATCAGTGGCAGGCGACGAGTCCTCGGTGGCCAGCACGTGAAACTCCCGACTGATGCACGAGCGGATCGCCGAGCTCAGAACGTACCGCTCCGTTCGGCGCTTGCCTGGAGTTCCAAACATCGACGGCATCGCAATCGAGAAACCCGCCGCAATCAGATCGTCCGAGAATCGAGTGACCTCCGACGTGATGCCCGGGATCTCAGCGGCCACCAGCACACACGGACCGCTGCCACCGTGGAACACCTCGTGCGTGATCCCATCATGTGCGAACGGTTCGATGTCGTAGTCGGTGAGTGGCATGCCTCGAGCGTGGCCGAAGAAGTGCAGCGTCGTCCATCTCATGTCGAGAGGATTCGCCGCCGAAGCGAGAAGGTATCCTCGGAGTTCAGCCCCCGTAGCTCAGGGGATAGAGCGTCGGTTTCCTAAACCGTGCGTCGCATGTTCGAATCATGCCGGGGGCGCTGAATATCAACGGTCTCGAGAGTCGATTTGTCCCGTGCGTTGTCCCACGGTGACCGAATTGCTAGCCGCACACATCGGCTATCTCGAGACACGCGGGCGCGAGGCCCGCACGATCGAGGCCTACCGAAGCATCGAATGGTCCCCCTCGAGGACCAGCGGGAACGTTGCGGCATGCGCGTGCGTTTGGTCGTGCGTTTCGTCGCAGTGGATCGTTGACAACAGGACCATGTCAGAGCTTCTCGATAACCAATCCGAGTTTCATCGCTTTGGCTGTTGGCCACTTTCGGTCAGTCGTGACGAGTTGGCTAGCGCCGGAGGTTGCTGCAGTGGCGATCACGAGTGCATCTGGGAGCTTCAGGGTCCGATGGCGAGCTCGCAAGATTGCTGCTTGTGTTGCGATCTCCTCATTGAGGTCCACCACGGCGACCGGGAGGCGATGAACTGCTGTGCGGACGAGTTCGACCGCCTTGGCGCTGCGTCGGGCAGGGCCGACAAGACACTCTGCAAGCGCTGAGGCGGCGATGAAGAGCTGATCACCCTGCTTGAGGGCGGTGGACAGCGCTGCCCTTGACGTCTCGTGGTGGGAGTCGTCGCCATCGAGGAAGCCAATAATCACGCCAGCGTCGAGGTGAGTCAGTCCCATTCGGAGCGGAGGTCGTCGAGCTCGTCAGTGTTGTAGGTGCCAGTCAGTGCCCCGGCGAACTCGCCGATCACGTCGTGTTCGCGTTCGAGGATGACTCGCCCTGCACCATCTGCGTGAGCGACAACGCGTTCTCCAGCTTCGAGGCCGGCGTTGCGGAGAGCTTCTGCCGGAATGGTGATCTGGTTCTTTGAGCTGATGGTGGTTGCACCTCGACGCCGTTTCTTTACTTCTGCCATGAATGTAAGGGTATGGGATGATGCTCCCGAAGACAAGGGGGTGCCTCGGTTGGTGATCGAGCGACACCGTGCAACCCGCAGCGCTGAACGAAGCAGGCACCGACCTCAGTGCGGTCGTCAGAACGGTCACCTACATCACCGACATGGCAGACGCCTCACTCGTCGCCCAAGCTCATCTCGAGGCGTTCGAAGACGTCCTCCCTGCATCGACACTGGTCGAGGTCAGAGCGCTCGACCATCCGGAGCGCCGCGTTGAGATCGAGGTCTACGCGATCTGTGAGGAATGACCAGCGCTCTCAGAGATCTGAGAAAAGCCTTCCCTGTTCGTTCACACCTGCAGCTCGAAGGGCCTGCCAAGCGAGCGCCTGGTTGCTTGTGACGACAGGCTTGCCCAGTGCGTCCTCGATCTGCTGAACGACGCCATGCGTTCGCCAACCAGTGCACGAGATGAACAATCCATCGCTCCGATCGTCACAGATCTCCAGTGCAACGTCTCGAATCCGAGCTGGATCGACGCGGTTCATCTCCGGATCGCCAGCGAGGTCGAAGGTCACCGAGCGGTCGATGGTGAACCCTTCCACAACGAAGTGATCGGCAACCATCTCCGCGGTCACCTGCAGGTAGGGCATGAGCACCGAGATACGAGAGCAGCCCAATCCACGAAGCCCGGTGATCGCTGCACCAATAGGCGTGACCACCGGAACGTCCGGGCGCACTCCGGAGACCTCCCGGTCAACAACGTCGCCGCCGATTGCCACGGTGCCCGACGTGCAGGAAAAGCTGATGGAGCCCAGCGGCTGACCGGGAACGAGTTGGCGAGTGCCGTCCGCCAGGTGATCGCGCATGGCTGCAAGGTTCTCGGGTGTCGCCGCAGGTGCGAAGGGAATTCGAGTTGCGTGCACGGCCACCCCGGACATGGGTGCAACGAAATCGTTGAAATCGACGAGGCTCGCCCGGTCGGTGGCAAGCCCGATGAACCCCAGCGAGGCCACTGGGTTGATCGATTCGACGAACGCCGCCTCCACAGTCTCCATGCACCACAAGACTTCTCGGCCGCATGGACCATCGCAAGTCGCTCTTCCGGCTGCTGCCTGGTCGGCCGGCCAAACGAACGAAACCGCACCCGCTCACATGAGCCGCCGAACACAGCACCATCCACGGAATTAGCCTCGGGCCCATGACCTCGCCAACCCGCCTGACAACGGAACGACTGGTGCTCCGCCCCCTCGAGGCCGGCGACGCTGAACGGCTTTCGACATTGGCCAACGACAAGCGCATCGCCCGAAACCTGACGAACGCCTTTCCTCATCCCTACTCCCAGGACGACGCGGTCGCGTTCATTGGGTCCGGAGGGTCCGACCTGGCAATCACGTCGAAGGACACCGTCGGCGAATTGCCAGCGGGCCTCATCGGCTGCATGGGAAGTACCAGCGGCAACGGCGAGAACGACGACGTCCACCAGTTCGGCTACTGGCTGACCCACGAAGCATGGGGCAACGGGTTCGCAACCGAAGCGGCCCGCGCGTACCTCGACCATTTGATCGCCACACAGAATCCGCGACGAATCGAAGCGCTGGTGTACGCATGGAACCCAGCCTCGTGTCACGTACTCGAGAAGCTCGGCTTCGAATTCGAAGGACGATTCCGGTCGCGCGTGCGTCGGTTTGGCGACGTGACCGACGAGCTCATGTACGCACTGGTCCCCTGATCACCGCCCCGACCCGAAGCCCTTGGAACCAGCGTTCGACCTGGGACGTAGAAGAACCATGAAACAACTCATGACCGCGGCCTGCATTGCACTCGCCGCAACCCTGATCTCACCGGGGTCAGCTGGCGCCAGCTGCATTGGTCCAACCGTTCTTCTCGACGGCGGCGAGGTCGAACCCGGCGACACAATCGCCATCGAGGGAATCGGATGGGGAGACAACTGCTACGACACGGGACCGCCGCCGGAAGGGCAGGGCGCATTGGGCGTCCCGGCGTCGGACATCGAGATCGTCTTCCTCCAGGACGACATCGAAATCCTGGTTGCCACCGGGGACGCCGACGCCGCCTACGAATTCGGCGCCACCATCACGATCCCGAGTGGCCTGCAACCGGGCAAGTTCGATCTGGTCGCACGCACTCGTCTGATCGATGCGAACGTCCAAGCCCGAGCGCCGTTGGCGATGCTGGCCTCAGAAACCGAGGTCGAAGCAACGATCGCTGAGTTCGACCCATCCGATGCTGTGTTCGAGCAACCGGTGTTTCCACCGGTCAATCCGCAGCCTGATGACGAGGGGCAGTCTCCGACTTGGCTCCTCGCCGTGGGCATCGGGCTACTTGTGGTTCTGCTTGGAACGTTGCTCGCTGTCCGAAGCGCGAAGCGTTGAACACGCTCAGCGGC
Source organism: uncultured Acidimicrobiales bacterium (assembly GCA_964517125.1). Lineage (GTDB taxonomy): Bacteria > Actinomycetota > Acidimicrobiia > Acidimicrobiales > SHLQ01 > SHLQ01. The sequence continues at coordinate 9,909 of CAZFBD010000079.1, read as the reverse complement.
GCACCAGGGTGATGTCAACCACGACCTTGCTGGCCGGGTCTGCGAACCCGTACACCGGTAGGCCGGTGCTCGCCGGGCCTGGCTTGGAGTAGCGGCGGTTTCGGACGGCCATGTTGTCGTGCAGCTCCGCGGCCGAGCTGCCGCCCACATAGTGCGTCGTCGACTTGGCGACATCGTTGTACCCAAGACGAAGATCGCCGAGGACGACATCGAAGCGATCCATGATCGCTTCGGTCTGCGGCACCAGACCGAGTTCGCCGTTGGTACAACGACCCTGCAGCCACGTGTACGGACCGGCCTGACGCAACACGGTCGTGACGGCGTCGGCGGATTCCACCGTCTCCGAAACCGCGGTTCCTGCCAGCTCGATGGCCAGCAGGTGAGGTTCGGCAAGTTCAGGACCACCGTCGATTGCTGCTCCCGGGTCCGGAATGCCGGTCGCCGTCGAGAGCGTGGCGCGTGGCAGGACCAGATGCTCGGACAGCCGCTCGGTCGAGGGTTCGATGGACGACGCCGTCGTCCACTGCAGCTCGTCGGAGTCCGACCACCACAGGTCGACCTCGAGGAGGATTCCGTCGTAGTAAAAGTGCGGCACGGGAATCGATGCGAGCTGCACGTGGTCACCGAAGCGGTCACGGAAGGTCTGCACCATGGCCTGCTCCGCCCCTGCGTCGGGCGCAGCGTGATAGAGGTACAGCCGGCGCAGGCCGTTTGCCGGCAGGTCAGCACGCTCGAGAATCGCAGCGACGTGATCGCACACAACGGAAGACTGCCGAGCGAGGTCGTCGGGGAAGACCACGTTCGAGTCGGGGTCGAGGGCCAGCTGCCCACAGCTCCACGCCAAGTCGTCGTCGCGCAATAGGTAGCTGTACGGCACGTCAATTGCCATGGACCAGAGTCCGTCGAAGGGCACATGAGATCGTGGTTGCACGCTCCCGATACTGTCATTGCTTTTACGGAGGACACCAAGATGATCGAGAGCTTCGAAGCGATGCTCACCGGAGGCCATCCGAATTCGCTGGGTCGAACAGAGGACGTGGTCGACGCCGTGCTTGCCGACCGGTCGCTGCTCGACGAGTTGGTCTCGTGCTACTTCTCGCAGGACGAAGTCGTTCGGCTTCGCGTCTCGAGCGCAATGAAGCGGGTCACCACGGCACACCCGGATTGGACCATGGACCACATGGATCGGCTCCAGACCGAGATCGCTGCCATCGATCAAGCCTCGAACCAGTGGACGCTTGCGCTGCTCTTCGACCTGACCCGGTCGCTCCAGACCCCGACGCAGCTGGCCCGCTCGCTGGAGATCATGAAGGACAACCTGGAACACCACGGCGACTGGATCGTGCTGAACAACTCCATGCAGGTGCTGCACGACTGGTCGCTCGACAACCCAGAACTCGCACGGTGGCTGGCTCCGCAGCTCGAGCGCCTGACCGCCGAGCCCCGAACGTCAGTCGCCAAGCGGGCAACAAGACTGCTCGCCAAGATGAGCTGAGGTTGATCTGCCGGAAGCAGGTCCACCTTCCTTCGGCTCGCCGAAAACAAACGCGCCAACAGGACAAGACCGGTACGAATTCGTGCCGTACCATCTGCACGATGAGTGACTCCACCTTCGGCTTCAACGGTCGGGCCATCCCGATCGAGCCGGGCGACTCGGTGCTCTTGGCACTGACACGGGCAGGCATCCACCCGAATGATGGCGGCACGTTGTGCTTCGGAGGCGACTGTCCCAGTTGCCTGTGCACGGTCGACGACGTCTCCTACATGCGGGCCTGCCAAACGCCGGCCGAGGTTGGTGTCACGGTCACGTCACATCCGAAAGACGACGCTCCCCCGCTCCCCGACTGGAGTGCCACAAACCGACACGTCGACGTCGAACACCGCACAGCCGACGTTGTGGTCATCGGCGGTGGGGAAAGCGGACGGGCGGCCCAGGCCGAGGCCCTCGCCCAAGGTCAGACCGTGGAGCTCTTCGACGCGACCGCAGGCGATGAAGTCGTTGGCATCTACCCCGGCCCTCTGGTGGTTACACGCAACTCGGCCAAAATGATCCAAACCGAATGCAACAATATTGTCGTTGCTACTGGTGCGGCCGAAATTCACCCCGTGGTTCCCGGTAGCGACCTTCGTGGCCTGTGGACACCACGAGCTGCTGAAGCCGCCGTGGCCGCCGGCGTGGACCTGGGCACGGTCGTCACCGTGGGCACCCACGCCGAAGATGGCATCGCTGGCGAACTCGTGCGGTTCGTTGGCGAAGGCAGCGTCAGCTCGGTCGTGACCCAAACCGATGCTGGCGAGGTCGAAACGCCCTGCGACAACGTCATCGTTGCCCTTGGCCATCACCCCCGCACCGGCCTTGCTCGAATGGCGAACTTCATGGACGTCGAGGTTGTTGGTGACGCCACGGCCGAAGCCACCGTTCCCACCTGCCCAAGCAGCGGCGTCATCTGTCCATGCAGCAACGTCACGGTGGATCAGCTCGACAACATCCATGAGCGCGGGTTCACCCATATGGAGCTGCTCAAGCGCGGCACCCTCGCCGGAACCGGAACCTGCCAGGGTGGCGTGTGCACCCCGTACCTTCGCAGCTTCCTGCAGGACCGCGGCCACGAGTTGCAGGCGCCGTTCACGTTCCGGCCCATGGCCCGCCAGCTCACACTCGACGAACTCGCTGCCGGAGCACATCTCCCCGCGTTGTCCCGTACCGCGCTCGACGGTGTGCACCGCTCGCTCGGCGCACACATGGACCGCATGGGCGGGTGGTGGAGGCCGTGGAACTACGGCGACACCGACGCCGAATATGCGGCCGTTCGCGAACGGGTCTCTCTGGGCGACGTGAGCACGCTCGGCAAGATGATCGTCACCGGGCCCGACGCCGAAGAAACGCTGCAGCGCCTCTTCCCCACGAACGTGGCCACGATCAAGCCCGGACGCTCCCGCTACGTACTCATGCTGAACGAACGCGGCTACGTCATGGACGACGGCATGATCGCCCGGGAGCACGACGGCACCTTCTTCCTCACCTTCACCTCGGGTGGAGCGTCGATGGCCGAGATGTGGATTCGGGACTGGTCAGCCAGCTGGGGTCACGACATCCGCATCCTGAACCAAACACTCTCGCTGGGCGCCATCAACGTGACCGGACCGAAGGCAGCCGAACTGCTCCAACGAGCCACCACCGACGAGCTTCCGGCGTTCCTCGGCCACGCGCAGATCAACGTCGCCGGCGTGCCGTGCAAGATCTTCCGGCTGAGCTTCACCGGCGAGATGAGCTTCGAGCTCCACCACCCCGCTGCGCAGTCCGTCGAGCTCTGGACTGCGCTCATGGAACTCGGCGCCGACCTGAGTATTGCTCCGCATGGCATCGAAGCCCTGTTCCGCCTGCGTCTCGAGAAGGGCCACATCATCGTCGGCATGGACACCGACATGGACGCCTCGCCACGACGACTTCAGCACGAGTGGGCCGTCAACATGACCAAGGGCGACTTCATCGGCCGCACCTCGCTGCTGCGGACCAACGAGATTCCGCTCGATCGCAAACTCGTCGGGTTCGAAACCGAGCGTGCGCTCTTCGACGGTGCCGTCGCATGGTCTGGCGACACGTTCGCCGGAACAATCAGTTCGTCTGCATGGTCTCCGACCCTCGGCAAGGGTGTTGCCCTCGGGTGGCTCGAGTCGATCGATGGCGACTTCCCCGAAACCGTCCTCGTCGACGGCATCGAAGCCACCGTTGTGGCCCCACACTTCTACGACCCGGAAGGAACCCGAGCTCGTGCTTGAACAACTGACCTTCACCAGGGTCGTCGCCTCCCCAGCAGCCCTCGACGCAGCCACCTTTCCGGCTGACACCATCGTGCTGCGCACGGCAGCCGACGAGGTCCTCCTCCTCGGCACATCGGCGGGCGACGTGACCGTGGACGACAGCCACGCCATCATCGTCGACGACACCGGCTGGGCGGGCGCCTGGTTCTCGCCCGACGAAGCCGCCCGCATCCTGCGCGATCACAGCACCTGGGATGTCCCGGCCGAACGTCCGGCGTTTGCCCAGGGCATGCTGGCGCACGCGCCAGTCAAGGTCTGGCTCGAGACCGACCGGGTGCTCGTTGCGGTCCCGCACGTCGGTGCCGTCGATCTGGCCGAACGGATCGCCTCATGAACGAATTCTGGGAAGCCAAGGTCGCCCTCCACTGGGCGCAACTGAAGAAGAGCTACGACGTCGTCATCATCGGCGGCGGAGGTCACGGGCTGTCCACCGCCTACCACCTCGCGCTCCGCCACGGCATCACCAACGTGGCCGTCATCGAACGCGACTACATCGGTGGTGGCAACAGCGGCCGCAACACCACCGTCCTTCGTGCCAACTACGGCAAGCCCGAAGCCGTGCGCTTCTACCAGCGGTCGCTCGATCTCTACCGCCAACTCGAGGACGAGACCGATCGTTGGATCATGCACGACGAGCGTGGCCTGTACTGGATCTCCCACACCGAAGCCGGCCGACGCCAGGAGATCGCCCGAGCTGCCATCAACCAGGCATTCGGCGCCGAAACGACGTTCGTCGAACCCGAAGAGGTCGCCAAGGCCATCCCGGGCATCGACATGAACCCCAACGGCGAGTTCCCCGTCACCGGAGCTTCGTTCCACGCCGGCGGAGCAACAGCCCGCCACGACCGGGTCAACTGGGCCTTCGCCGAGGGCGCCATGCGTGAAGGCGTCGATGTCATCCAGGGTTGCAACGTCACCGGCATGATCATGGACGGCAACCGAGTCGTCGGGGTCCGGACCACCCAAGGCGATGTCGCAGCAGGAACAGTCATCAGCGCCGTCGGCGGTCACGCATCGTCGGTGGCTGCCATGGCCAATGTCCGCCTTCCCATTCGCACGCATCCGCTGCAGGCGTTCGTGACCAACCATTACGAGCGCACCTTCGATGCCATCGTTGCGTCCACAGAGTTGGGCTTCTACGTGAGCCAGACCGCCCGCGGCGAGATGCTCGGCGGCGCCCACATCGACCCCCAACCCAGTTACAGCCGTCGGTCCGATCATCACTTCGTGAACGACATCTCCCGACGCATCACCGGGCTGTTCCCCTTCATGGGTCGACTGCGTGTGCTCCGGCAGTGGACGGGAATCTGCGACATGTCACCCGACTACTCGCCCGTCATGGGCCTGACGCCAACCGAGGGATTCCTGATCACGACCGGATGGGGTACCTGGGGCTTCAAAGCCATCCCCGCCGGCGGCGAAACCATGGCCGAACTCGTCGCAACCGGAACCGTTCCGGAACTCATCGCACCGTTCTCCATGGACCGGTTCGCCAACGACCGCACACTTGCCGATCGCGGCAGTTCGGGGACGCACTGATGTCGCTACGAATCACCTGCCCCACCTGTGGCACCCGAGCCATGGAGGAATGGGTCCACGGCGAAATGTTCGATCTGCCGGACACCCTGACCGACGACGAGCGCGACATCGATCGCGGGTTCTTCCACAACAACACCGAAGGTGTCATCAGCGAAGCCTGGTTCCACCTGTACGGCTGCCGACGCTGGATCGTCGTGCAGCGCGACACCCGCACCGACCAAATCCTCTGACGCAATCGAACTGCGGTCCATTCCGGAACGGACAGTGCACACAATCAGGGGTACGGTCGGAACATGGCTGAACACATCATTGCCGACGTCCTGATTCCCGGCCGAGGCGAACCAATCGACCGCGGTCGAGTCGTGCTCGATGGCCGAGAGATCGTCTACGCCGGACCCGACGCCGACGGCCCTGCTCGAAGCGCCGACGACACGGTGACCGAAGCAGCGGTGGTGATGCCCGGCATGTGGGACTGTCATGCGCACTTCGCTGGGCTGAAAGATCCGAACCTGGAGAAGCTGGCGACAACCCACGTGGCCACCATGGCCGCCAGGTCGGTCCTCGATGCCGAAGCCATCCTCGACGCCGGAGTCACCAGTGTCCGCGATGTTGGTGGGCTCGGCCTCCGGCTTGCACCAGCAGTCGAGGATGGCACGTTGCGCGCTCCATTCATTCATGCCGCTGGCGCCATCCTGTCGACCACCGGTGGGCACGGCGACATCCACTCCTTCCCTCTGGACTTCGCCCACGACGTCTGCATGGCAAACGACTTCTCGTTGCTGTGCGATGGCATACCCGAAGTGCTGAAAGCCGTTCGCACGAACCTCCGAGCGAACGCCAAGCTGATCAAGATCTGCGCGTCGGGTGGTGTCATGTCCGAGATCGACCACCCGCATCATCAGCAGTTCTCCGATGAGGAACTGCGCGCCATCGTTGGCGAGGCTGCCCGAGCCGAACGCATCGTGGCAGCGCACTGTCATGGCAAGGCGGGCATCATGGCCGCGCTGCGCGCCGGGTGTTTCACCATCGAACACGGAAGCTTCCTCGACGAAGAGGCCGCCGAACTCATGGTCGATCAGGGAGCGATGCTGGTTCCCACCCGCTACGTGGTCGAGTCGCTCCTCGACCAGGCCGATCTCTTGCCCCCCTACGCCTACGAGAAGGGCCAAATGGTGGCACACGCTCACGAGCAGGCCATGAAGATCGCGGTTGCGAAGGGCGTGAAGATCGCCGCTGGCTGCGACATCTTCGTCTCGGGCCAGATGTATGGCCAGAACAGCATGGAGATCACGTACCTGATCAATGCTGGCCTCACCGACCTGGAAGCCATCGAAGCCGCCACCGCCAACGGACCCGAGACCCTTGGCCCGCAGGCTCCGCTCGCCGGGCAGCTGCGCGAAGGCTACGACGCCGACGTCATCGTCCTGGACCGCAATCCCCTCGACGACCGATCGGTCTGGGGTGACGCCGAACGCGTTACCGGGGTCTGGCAACGCGGCAACCGAGTGAAGGGCTGAGCGCATGCACATCGAAGCATTCGACGTCGAAATCTGGATGAACGAGTGGGAGCTCAAGTGCGAGCTGAACCTCGCCGAGACCTGCGTTCGTTCGCTCACCATCGCCGAGCTTCTTGAGCTCACTGGTCGCACCCCAGACGATCTCGACGACCTTCTTCCCATGAAGATGACGTACGGCGACATCGAGGGATCGCCCCGACTTCGGGACGCCATCGCTGCGCTGTACGACACACAGACGCCCGAGAACGTCGTCGTCACCCACGGGACGATCGGGGCCAACATGCTGGTCCACAAGACGGTGGTGTCTGCCGGCGACCATGTCGTTGCCATCGTGCCCACCTACCAACAGCACTACTCCATCCCGGCGAGCATCGGCGCCAACGTCGAGCACCTCCAACTGCGCGAGGAGCACGGGTATCTCCCCGACCTCAACGAGCTCCGCTCCATGGTCACCGCTGACACGCAACTGATCGCCATGAACAACCCCAACAATCCAACGGGTGCGCTCATGGACCGCGAGATGCTCTTGGAGGTCGTCGAAATCGCGCGTGCGGCCGATGCCTGGATTCTGTGCGACGAGGTCTACCGCGGCACCGATCAGCGGGGTTCGGGAATGACAGCCTCCATCGCCGACCTCTACGACAAGGGCATCAGCACTGCAGGCATGTCCAAGGCCTACGCACTCGCCGGACTCCGACTCGGGTGGATTGCTGGATCTCGCGAGCTACTGCAGGACGTCTCCATCCACCGGGACTACGACACGATCTCGGTGGGCATGATCGATGACCACTTTGCGGCGATCGCGCTGGAGCATCGAGACGCGCTGTTGGGCCGCAGCCGGGACATCACCAGCCGGAATCTGGAGATCCTCAGCGACTGGGTCGACGCCGGGCCGCGTATCTCCTGGGTGAAGCCGCAGTCGGGAACCACGGCCGTCCTGCGCTACGACATGGACATTCCCTCGCACGAGCTGGCGGTCCGCATCGTCACCGAAACCGGTGTCATGTTCACCCCCGGCTCCGCGCTCGGCATCGAAGGCCACCTGCGTATCGGCTACGCAAACGACACCAACATCCTCACCGAGGGCCTCGCCCGAACCTCAACGTTCCTCGCCGCCCTCAACTGAACACCCACCGCGCGCAAAACCTCACAATGGGGTCAGACCCCGGGAGTCGGTAGGGTCGGGTGATGTCTGATGTTTTGGGCCGGTCGCTGACCTTGCCGTGTGGTCTCGTGCTGAAGAACCGGCTTGTGAAGTCGCCCATGTCGGACTCGCTGGGCGACGGAACGGGCCTTCCCACCCTGGCACAGATTCGCCTGTACCAACGGTGGGCGGACGGCGGGGCCGCACTTGCAATGATCGGCGAAGCACAGATCGACCACGCTTTCCCCGAGAAGCCCGGCAACCTGGTTCTGAGCCGCCAGGCCGAGAGCGAACGGTTCGCCGAACTCGCAGCCGCTGGCTCCTCCAATGGAGCCCATATCTGGCCCCAGCTCGGTCACGCTGGAGCGTTGGCGCATCCGCCGATCTCTGCTCCGGCCGGGCCATCGGCACTCGATCTCGACGGGCTTCAATGCGGTGAGCTCACCACCGCAGAAGTCGAAGCCCTCCCCGAGGGGTTCGCGGCCGCTGCGGCCCATGCCGTCGATGCCGGCTTCAGCGGCGTCCAAGTCCACGCCGGCCACGGATTCCTCCTCAGCCAATTCCTGTCCCCACTGTTCAACAATCGCACTGACGGGTGGGGCGGCTCGATCGAAGCCCGAACCCGACTCATCCTGGAGATCATTCGAGCGACGCGGGAAGCGGTGGGCCCCGCCACTGCTGTTGGCCTCCGCATCAACTCGAGCGACCAGCTCGACGGCGGCCTCACCGAGAAGGACTCCCTTGCCGCAATCGAGCTCATCGGGGCCGAGAAGGTCGACCTGATCGACATCAGCGGCGGCACGTACTTTCCCGGAGCACCGTCGAGTTCGGACCGCCGCTCGAGCGGACCGTACTTCGTGGAGTTCGCCGCCCGAGCCAAGGAAGCGACGAACGTGCCACTCATGGTCACGGGCGGCTTCAAGACACGGACGGAAGCGGAAGCCGCACTCAGCTCCGGCGCCTGCGACATGGTGGGCCTGGCCCGCACGATGGTGCTCGATCCTGAGCTACCGACCACCTGGCTGACTGCCGACGGTGGCGATCCGCAATTTCCCTCGTTCGACTCACCACCGCCTGGTGGAATCACGGCGTGGTACACCATGCGTCTGACGGCCATCGCCGACCACACCGACGACGACTTCGGACCATCGCTCAACGAAGCGATTGCAACCTACGACGCACGCGACGAAGAGCGCTGCGCTCTCTGGAACGCCCACTTCTGACCGCAGTCGTTTCAGTCCAGGACTTCGGCCAGACGTTCTCGCATCGCCGGCACCGTCTCGGCTTCGAACCACGGGTTCTTCTTCAACCAGATGTTGTTTCGCGGGGACGGGTGGGGCATGACGATCTGCCCTGGGAGATGCTGCCTCCAGTTCGCCACCGTCTCGGTGAGCGTCGATCCCTTCGCCTTCACGTACCGCTCGATCGCATACATCCCGAGGATCACCTCAAGGCGATCGTTGTGAAGATGCTCAAGCAAGGGGTCATGCCAGAGCGGCGCGCACTCCGGACGCGGAGGGTTGTCGCCGGACTTCGCGGCGCCCGGGTAGCAGAACCCCATGGGGAGGATGCCAACCACCTTCGGGTCGTAGAACTGTTCTTCGGTCAGCCCCAGCCACGATCGCAGCCGCACGCCACTCGGATCGTCCCAGGGGACACCACTCTCGTGCACTCGCCGGCCGGGCGCCTGGCCAATGATGACGATTCGAGCGCTCGGCCCCACCTGTACGATCGGGCGTGGTCCAGCTGGGAGATGCTCCGCACAAACCGTGCACGCTCGTACATCGACCAGCAGATCGTTCAATGAGCGAGCCATGAGCACGACGCTAGTCCTTCCGGGTCGGGGGTTGAGGTGACAGATGGGCTGTGTGTCTGGTGTTCATGATG
>CAZFBD010000078.1:0-19558 GCA_964517125.1 uncultured Acidimicrobiales bacterium | reverse complement strand
GCCACAAGATGATCGTGATCGTGTGCGACAACGGCGGCTTCGCCGTGATCAACCGGCTGCAGACCAACATGGGCGGCAACCCGTTCAACAACCTGATCAAGGACAACCCGACGGTCGTCAACCCGGTGCCCGTCGACTTCGCGAAGCACGCCGAGGCGATGGGTGCGATCAGCGAGACGGTCACCAGCATCGACGAACTCGAAGCTGCGTACGCCCGGGCGAAGGATGCCGATCGCACCTACGTGATTGCGCTTGTCACCGATGCGTACAGCTGGACCGAAGGCGGCTCGTTCTGGGAGGTCGGGGTTCCCGAGGTCAGCGATCTCGATTCGGTGCTCGAGGCCAAGACCGACATGGTCGAGGGCAAGAAGGATCAGCGAATCTGATGACGCCGCTCGCCCCACTCACCGACCGATGCTCTGGCCCGGTGGCTCGAGACGTCGAGATCGTTGGGTAGTGCGATGAAACACGTCGCAGTGATCGGTGCTGGAGGCATGGGGCGCTTTCACGCGGAGACGCTCATGGGCATCCCCGGTGTGGGCATCGCGTCGGTCTGTGATCCGTTCGAGGACACCGCCCGTGCGGTCGGCGAAGCGGTGCAGGCAGCGTGGTCAACGGACCCGCTCGAAATTGCGGGTGCCGGCTTCGACGGTGTCGTCATTGCCTCCCCCGACCACACGCACGCCGAGCTCACGCTCGCGGCGCTCGACGCCGGCAGCCGGGTGTTGTGCGAGAAGCCGCTGTCGCACGACCTTGAAGGCGCCCGAGCCGTGATCGACAAGGAAGTCGCAATTGGGTCGCGTCGGGTGCAGGTGGGGTTCATGCGCGAGGTTGACCCCGCCCACGCACAGCTGGCCGATCAGCTCGCTTCGCTCGGCGATCTGCACTATCTGCGGTGCACACACAGAAACACGAATGCCGATGCCCGGCCGCCCGAGACCGTGTTGGTGCAGTCGCTCATTCACGACATCCACACGGTGCGCTGGCTGGCAGGCGAGGTGGTCAATGTCGACGCCCGTGCCATTCCTCGACCCGATGGGTTGCTCCACGTGCTGCTGGTCCTGCGGCTCGCGTCGGGCGCCACGGCCACGGTGGAGTTCAGCGACGACACGTATGCCTATGAGGTCGAAGTCGAAGCCACGGCCGCTCGCGGCATGGCCATGACGAGTGCACCGCCACGCCCCCGCATTCGCATCGACGGCGATCACCGGACGCCGATTGGCGATGACTGGTTCGGCTGGTTCGCCGAGGCCTACCGCATCCAGGATCGGTTGTGGGTGGAGTCGCTCCAGGCTCCGCAGGCCACTGGACCGTCTGCCGTCGACGGGCTCGCCGCCCAGCTGGTGGCCGAAGCAGCGCTCGAATCCATCGCGACCGGCTCGCCGGTGGTGGTGCAGCCACACGACACTCCGGAGGTTTACCTCCGATGACCGCGTCCGCCCGTGACTACAGCCTGATCGGTCCCGAATCGGACCGTGCGTTCGAACGCGGGCTGGCCGAGGGCACGTGGTTCCAGGCGAACGTCGATCCCGAACGGATGCGTCAGCTGACCGAACGGCGGAACCTCCGTCCGCTGATCGACGCGCTCGTTTGGCTCGGCCTCATCGTGGGGTTCGGAGTACTGGCGTGGAGTCTGCGCGGCAGTTGGTGGGCGGTTCCGGCCTTCATCGCCTACGCGGCCGTCGCCGGCGGCGCAGCCGACGCCCGGTGGCACGAGAGCGGGCATGGCACGGCGTTCCGAACACCGTGGTTGAACGATCTCGTCTACTACCCTGCGAGCTTTCTGCTGGCACGCAGCGCCACGTTCTGGCGCTGGTCGCACTTCCGGCATCACACCGACACCATCGTCGTGGGCCGTGACGCCGAGATCGTCTTTCCTCGGCCCCCGTCTGTGGGTCGGCTGGCATGGACGTTCACCCACATTCAGGGTGGCGGGACGCTGATGTGGACGATCGTGAAGTATGCGTTTGGCTGGAAGGATCCGGTCGTTGACCTGCTCGTGCCCGAGACCGACCGACGGCGCGTGGCGTTCGAGGCTCGTATCTATGTGGCCATCTGGGCGGCCGTCGTGGTGTGGGCGGTGGCGACCACGTCGTTCTATCCGCTCCTGCTGCTCGGTGGACCCACGATTTACGGCGGTTGGCTGGTGGTGTTCTTCGGCGTGACCCAACACGCCGGTTTGCAGGAGGACGTGCTGGACCACCGGTACTCCACTCGCACCGTGCTCATGAACCCGCTGTTCCGGTTCCTGTACCTGAACATGAACTACCACGTGGAACATCACATGTTCCCGGCGGTGCCGTACTACAACCTGCCTGCCCTCCATCGGGAGATCCGCGATCAGCTGGCCCCACCGGCCCCGAGCACGGTTGCCGCCTACCGGGAAATCGTGCATGCGTTTCGTCATCAGCACGACGATCCGTCGTGGGAACTGGACCGTGCGGTACCTGATGTTCAGGGTCGTGCCGGACACATCGTGCAGGGATTCGAGTGGCCCGAGACGAACGGCGTCGACGACGGAATCAATCTTGGACCGATCGCGCCCGAGCCCGGGCGGTCACAGCCAATCGATGTGGGAGACGAACACCTGCTCCTCGCCTGCGCCGACGATGGCGAACTGTTCGTCGTGGCCCGAACGTGCACCCACGGCGACGCCGACCTTGCCGGCGGAGCCATTCTGGGATGCGAGATCGAGTGCCCCAAGCACAACGGACGGTTCGACCTCCGGACCGGTGAACCAACCCGTCGTCCCGTTTCGGTTCCGCTTCAGACGTGGTCGGTGAAGCTACGGGGGGAAGACGTGGTGGTTCAGACCAGCACGGCTTCGTCGGATTCCGGACGCTCGACGTGAGCGTTGGATTCACATGGCCTGGTGATTGCCCAGGCGAGGATGGCGAGCGCGAGGCCGGCCACGACGTCGACGGTGTAGTGGTGTGCGGTGAGCAGCACGGTGAATACCGTGAGCACGATGTGGGTGGCAGCGAACAGCGAGGCCTTGTGGTTCTGCGCCATGGACCGGATGGTGAGCCCAACGATGACCGCCCACGCCACGTGCATGGAGGGCATGGCCGCAAACTGGTTGGCGGCCTCGCTGCCCGGCATGGCGTAGGGATACGGACCGTAAAGAAGGCCGGTGTCGATGAACCCGGGCAGCATCCGTGGGGGTGCAAGCGGGTAGGTCAGGTGCACGAGCACGGCGATTCCCGTGACGATGATGAGCGAGTTCCGAAGACGAACGTAGGCGCTGTCGCGGCTCGCAGCGAACGTGACCATGAGCACCAGAATGGTGAGCGGGAAGTGCACCAGGTAGTACAGGTTCGCGGCCTTGAAGATGGCTGCCGAACCGATGAGCGCCTGCAGATCGGCCTCGAAGGTGAGGCCCAGACGGTCCTGAATGTCGAGGATGCTTCGGGCGTTTGTGATGGCCCGGATCTGGCTCTCGGCGCTGATGTTGCGAACGACGGAGTAGGCGATCCAGACCGCGCTCACCAGGCCCACATTGCGCAGCAGGTCCGGAACGAGTGGCCGGTCGATCTTCTCTTCGGGGCAGGACGCGGTCATGAAACCGAGCCGTTCAGTCCGCCAGCTCGGTTCATCGATACACCGCGTGCTTCGATTCCACCGTTCATTACACCCTCCAATGTAGGCGATCAACGCCACCGGAGAAATAGACATTCCAGCTCTATCCCAGCAGACGCGGCGCGGTTTGTATCGGCAGGGCCGGCATGAGGGTTTGGCTCACGGGCGGGGGCGGCTTCGTTGGATCGAATATCGTGCGCGCGGCAATCGACGCCGGTCACGACGTTTTGACCACGGCAAACACCTTCACCGCACCACCGGACGCGCCCTATTCGGTGGCCCGGGTGGACATGACCAGCGAGGCGCAGGTCCGGCAAAGTGTCGTGCAGTTTGCACCCGATTTGGTGATCAACTGCGCCATCATGAACGACTGGGATCGCATGTATGCCGATCGTGATGCGTCGTGGCAGGCCTACGTGGGCGCAACCCGCAATACCACGGCGGCGGCCCAGCAGGTCGGAGCGACCTACGTGCTCGTGTCGACCGATTGGGTCTTCGACGGTACGCAGGGAGGCGCCCACGAGGAGACCCCTCCCAACCCCATCAACCTGTATGGCGCGCTGAAGTTGGCGTCGGAGATGGTGGCCTTGGAACGGGGCGGCGCCGTGGCCCGCGTCAGTGGCGTCAATGGCCTGCATCTGGCCCGACCGTCGTCGCCTCGGGCGCAGGATCGGGGCTTTGGCTACTTCGTTGCGTCCATCGTTGACGCTCTTTCGGCGGGGGAGCCGTTCACCGTTTGGGAAGCGCCGGAGATCAACATGCGGGCCACCCCGTCGTTGGCCGTCGAGTGTGGCGAGATCATGCTGCGCATTGGTGAACGGCGCGAGGCGGGTGTGTTCCATTGCTCGGGTGCCGACGCGGTGAGTCGGCGCGAACTGGCCGAGATGACCTGCGACGTGTTCGAGCTCGATACCGGACTTCTTCGGTATGGGCCACCAGATCCCGACTCGCTGCTCGCCGCACCCATTCCGCACGACAGCTCGCTCACCTCGCCAAGAACCGAGCGTCTGCTCGATCACAAACCAACCCCGGTCCGCGCGCTGCTCGAGCGTTTCAAGGGCCAACGAAACAATGCACAGAAAGAAGCCATCGCATGAGCCCCACAATCGCCGTTCTCGGCACCGGCCGCATCGGCAAGATGCACGCCGAGCTGATCTCTCGCCAGATGCCCGGTTTGGAACTGCACTCGGTCTTCGACGTGTACACGGACGGAGCCACTGCGGTTGCCACCGACCTGGGCGTTCCGGTGGCCGACAGCATTGAGGCGGTCATGGCGTCCGATGCCGATGCGGTCGCCATCTGCACAAGCACCGACACCCACGTCGATCTGGTGGTTGCCGCCGCCGAGGCCGGCAAGGCCATCTTCCTGGAGAAGCCGGTGTCGTTGAACCTGGAGGAAGTCGACCGCGCCGTGGCTGCGGTCAAGGCCGCAGGCGTTCCGCTCCAGGTTGGTTTCAACCGTCGGTTCGACGCCGCGCACGCAGCGGTGCAGGCCGCCGTTGCCGACGGGTCGGTTGGCGATGTGCACATGGTGAAGATCACCAGCCGGGATCCGGCTCCGCCGCCCATCGAGTACATCAAGGTGTCCGGTGGCATCTTCTGCGACATGACGATCCATGACTTCGACATGGCTCGGTTCGTCACCGGGAGCGAGGTCGTCGAGGTCTACGTGAAGGCGGCGGTTCGAATCGACCCCGCCATCGGCGAGGCCGGCGACGTGGACACGGCCATGGTCATGATGACGCACGAGAACGGTGCGATCACCTGCATCGACAACAGCCGACAGGCGGTCTACGGCTACGACCAGCGTGTGGAGGTCTTCGGCTCGGCCGGTATGGCGGTGTCCGAGAATCCACGTGAGCATTCGACCGAGCTGCACACGGCGGGAGGAACCCGTCAGCAGAACATCCCGTACTTCTTCCTGGAGCGGTACATCCCCAGCTACCTCGCCGAGTGGAGCGCGTTCCTGGACGGGCTGCGGTCGGGAACGATGCCGGTCACGATCGACGATGGTCGGGCGCCGTTGGTGATCGGTCTGGCGGCATGGAAGTCGCACCGCGAGGGCCGTCCGGTCCTGACAGAGGACATCGGCTGATGTCTTCAGATCAATCGCTGGATCCGGCCGAGCCGCATCGGTTCAGTACCTTTGCGGGCAAGACCTGTGTTGTCACCGGAGGCTCGCAGGGCTTGGGCTACGCGGTTGCCGAGCTCATGAAGGCTCGGGGCGCCGAGGCCATCATGCTCGTGGGCCGCGACCAGGCCAAGGGTGACGCTGCTGCTGCGTCGCTCGACGGCGATGGGTGCGCGGTGAGCTTCTTGTCGGCCGACCTGGCGTCCACAACAGGCGCCGAGCTGGTGGTGTCCACCGTCGACGAACGGTATGGAACCGTGCACGCATTGGCAGCCTGCGCCGCCGCCACGTGGCGAGGCACGGTCTGGAACACGACCGGTGAGATGTGGGACGAGATGCTCGCGGTGAACGTGAAGACCCCGGGTCTGCTCATCACCGGCCTCTCGAAGATCATGAAGCGGGAGGGTGTGGCTGGGTCCATGGCCCTCGTTGGATCCATTGCGCACCATGGCGGTATCGGCGAGCTGTTCCCCTACGTCGTGGCCAAGCACGGCCTGGAGGCCATGGTCCGTCACGCCGGCTACTCGCTGCGCATGGACCGGATCCGCGTCAACCTGATCAACCCCGGCTGGATGGATACGCCAGCCGAGCACGACGTGCAGAAGAAGTTCCACGACGCGCCCGACGACTGGTTGGAGACCGCCGAGGCCGGCATGGCGTTTGGTCGGCTGCTGAAGCCGCAGGAAGTGGCCCGCGGCATCTGCTTCATGCTGTCGGATGAGTCGGGAATGATGTCTGGCTCCTCGATCGATTTCGACCAGACGATGCCCGGACAGGGTCCGGCCGCACCGTTCGAACCCGTACCCCAACACTTCCCCTGGGAGAACCAATGAACAGTCTCATTCGCAACAGTGGCGCCGACGGAACCCGCCTGGATGTCACGCCCGAATCTGCCGGCTGGACGTACCTGAGCTTTCGGGTCGTCCACCTGCACGTTGGCGAGTCGTACGAGGACGTCCGGCTCGGCCAGGAGACGGCCATCGTTCCGCTGCAGGGAGCAGCGTCGGTGACTGCCGGTGCCGATTCGTTCGAGGTCTCCCGCACGAGCGTGTTCGAGGAGATGCCCCACATCGTCTATGCAACTCCAGGAGACGCCATGCAGGTCACCGCAGGCGAGGGCGGCTTCGAATTCGCCATCGGGTCTGCGCCGGCCGAAGGCATGTATCCCACGCGGCTCATCACACCCGACCAGATGAAGAGCGAGGTACGAGGTGGCGGTGCGTCACACCGTCAGGTGAACCATGTGCTGGCGCCGCCGGTCGATGCCGAACGT
Source organism: uncultured Acidimicrobiales bacterium (assembly GCA_964517125.1). Classification (GTDB taxonomy): domain Bacteria; phylum Actinomycetota; class Acidimicrobiia; order Acidimicrobiales; family SHLQ01; genus SHLQ01. The sequence continues at coordinate 12,575 of CAZFBD010000078.1, read as the reverse complement.
CTCATCCTCTACGAGGTCTACGTGCCCCGCGGCTGCTGGTCGGGATGGGCGCCGCATCGTCATGACGGAGTCGACGGTGCGCCCTACTTGGAGGAGACCTACTTCTTCCGGCTGGACCCCGGCAACGGCTTTGCCATGCACCGCAACTGGGCTCCCGAGGACGGGTTCGATGAAACCGTCATTCTTCACGACGGCGACACCGCTCTGGTCCCCAAGGGTTTCCATTCGAGCGTGGCGTGCCCGGGCTCCAACATGATGTTCCTGAACTACCTGGCTGGTGACCTCGTCGACAAGGAACGGACCACACCGCCGTGCTTCCACGAGGACTACACGTGGATCCACGAGGACTGGGACAACGGCGACCTTGGAGCGTGGACGCAGCCGGTCATGCAAACCCCCAACCTGAACAACCCCGGCGGGATGCCCGTCGAAGATGGAGCCTGAGATGAACGCCACCCCCCAGATGACCGTGGGCAAGATGCGGGGTCTCGACACACTCGCCACCGACGAGGGGATCTTTGCGATCCTTGCGATCGACCATCGGGATTCTCTTCGAGAGGTGCTCCCCGGTGAGGCCAGCGACGAAGAGATCGTGCAGTTCAAGAAGGACCTGTTGCGCGGTGTTGGTTCGGTTGCCAGCGGCGCCATGCTCGAGCCCGAGTACAGCATCCCGCACGCCATTGAGTCCGGCGATGTTTCCGGGAACACCGGGTTCTTCGCCGCGCTGGAGGCGCAGGGGTACCTGGCCGATCCGTGGGCTGGCCCGACCTCGATGATGCCGGGCTGGACCGCCAACGACGCGAAGCGAATGGGTGCGTCCGGAGCGAAACTCTTGCTGCCGTTCCATCCGGATCGTGCGGTTCACGCGGCGGCACAGGTCGAGGTCTGCCGGCAGACGGCAGCGTTGTGCGCCGAGCTCGACATTGCGCTCCTGGTGGAACCGGTCGCCTTTGGTATGGAGGGGCCGGATCGTCGTCGAATCGTGGTCGAGTCCGTGGGCCGGCTCACCGGAACGGGCCTCGACGTGTTGAAGCTCGAGTTCCCCGGCGACCCGGACGATCCGTCCGGTTGGGCCGACGCGTGTGCCGAGGTCACCGAGACCGCCACGGTGCCGTGGGTGCTATTGTCGTCCGGAGTCACGTTCGACGCATATGAGCAGCAGTTGGCGGCCGCGTTCGCAGCGGGCTGCTCGGGCTTCACCGGCGGACGGGCGATCTGGCGTGAGGCCGCAAACGCGAGTCTCGCCGACCGGGGCGACGTCATCGCCGGTCAGGTGCTGCCCCGAGTGCAGCAGCTGCGCGACCTGGCGGTTTCCACCGCCCGCCCGTGGCGAACCGTGTGAGCATCTTGCGCACTTCTTGACCGACGCGACCGCCGTCTGTTCACGGCGCCGCGTACGGTCAAGGGATGCGCCTTGTTTCCGGTCTTGTTGCAGCTTTGGCCGTTCTACTGGCCGCGTGCGGTGGCTCGTCAGGTGCCTCGGCCGAGCCAGCCGACCCGGTGACGACAACCACGGCTGCGCCCGAGGTTTCGACGGTCGAAGATGAGGATGCTGCGACGACGACCACGGTGGTGGCGTCGACCGATGCAACGACTGCAGCACCAACCACGACCACCACGACGCTGCCTCCACGGGTGCCAACGGCTGTGGACATCGTCCGAACACCAATCGACCTGGAGCTGATCGCCTCGGTGTCGAGCCCCGTGGCGATCATCGCCGCACCGGGTTCCAACGACCTGTGGGTGGCCGAACAGGCTGGGCGGGTGCTTCGCCTTCCCAACGGCGAGGGCCCGGCCGTCGACGATGTTGGCGTCGACCTGCGCCAGGTTGTTTCTTCGGCTTCCGAGCAGGGGCTGTTGGGGTTGGCTCTTGCGCCGTCGGGCGAACGCCTGTTCACCTACCACACCGCATTGTCCGGAGCGTCTGTCGTTCTTCGGTGGGATGTGCAGAACGGCGCGGTCGATCCAGCGTCGGCGACGGAGATCATCACCGTTGAACAACCGGCCCGCAACCACAACGGTGGGCATGTCGTGTTTGGGCCCGACGGGTACCTGTGGGTCGGGTTGGGCGACGGTGGCGCGGCTGGCGATCCCTGGGGCAACGGCCAGAACGCCGACACGCTCCTGGGTTCCATGCTGCGCCTGGACGTGTCCGGCGATGGCTATGACATACCCGCCGACAACCCATTCGTCGATGGGGGAGGTGCCCCCGAGGCTGCGGTGTGGGGCGTGCGCAACCCCTGGCGATTCAGCTTCGACCCGGCCACCGCCGATCTGTGGATCGCCGACGTCGGGCAGGACCGATTTGAAGAGATCACGGTTCTTCGTCGTGGAGGCGAGGTGCTCGGCGCGAACCTCGGGTGGAACGCACGCGAGGGCGACGATGCATTCCGCGGCGGTGAAGAGCCAGCCGGTCATGCGGCACCGTTCGTGGACTACGGGCAGACGGGTGGTCGTTGCTCGGTGACCGGCGGCGAGGTGTATCGCGGTTCCGAAATTCCGCAGCTGAACGGTGCCTACATCTTCAGCGACTTCTGTTCGGGCGAGCTCCTTGCCGTGGGCACCGGCGACGATGCCGAGCTGCACGTCCTCGACACCCCGAACGTGTCCCAGCCCACGAGCTTTGGCATCGACGCCAACGGCGAACTCCTGGTGCTGAGCAAGAGCGGTGGGATCTTCCGCTTCGTCCCAGGCCAATGACCTGAGACAGTTGGGGTCTGTCCCTTGAGACAGTTGGGGTCTGTCCCTCATTGTCCCAGTCGATCGGCTGGCGGCACTCCTTGGCTAGACTTTGGGGTACTCGACGCAACGGTGTTCTCACACCCGGAAAGCCCAGATCCCCGTGAAGTATCGGTTCCAGGACCATCTCGAGCTCACCGTCGAAACCAACGGTCGTTCCTCATTCGATTCGTACTTTCGGAACGAATATGAACGCATCGATGCCACCTCTCGCATCGACGGTGAACCTCGTTGCCGGATCCGTCTGGAGATCGTGGGCGAGATCCCCACTGACCTGCCCGCCAGCGCGGTTGTGCGCAAGGTTCGGTTCAAGAAGCTCTTCACGTTCGAGTACGCCATCGTCGGCCACGGCACCACCGATGCCATCGTGTACTTCAAGGACCATCCGGTCCGTCGGGTGTACGTGACTGCGGTGGGAGTGTTCGTCCAGGCGCAGGTGCTGGAACCCGTGATGTACCTGAGCCTGCTCAACCAGGGGATCTTCCTGATGCACAGCGCTGGCGTGTCCAAGGACGGTCGCGCCAAAGTGTTCCCCGCGTACGGAGGAACTGGCAAGACCACCACGTGCATGAGCCTGCTGGGCCGGGGGTATGACTTCCTCGGCGACGACCTGCTGCTCGTGGACCCAACGGCAAAGACGGTCTTTGCCTACCCCCGACCGCTGCACTTGTTCACGTACAACGTGCGGAACCTGCAAGGGGCGAAGGTGCCGGCGTTGACCGCGTTCGCGATCTATTTCAAGAACGTGCTGCGGTTCTTCCTGGAGCGAATCCTGCGCACCGAGTTCCTGATCTCCACCCGTATCCACGCCGATGAAGTGCTGCCTGACCTGCGGATTTCCGAGCCCGTCGATCTAGACCAGATCGTCTTCCTGAAGAAGGACGGCGACCACGAAACGATCGATCTCACCTCCGACGACGCCATTCAGGAACACGCACGCAACATCGTGGATTCGGCCGACCTGAACGTGAGCCTGTTCGAGATCCTGGACAACGCCGAGCAGGCCGAAGAGATCCGGGCGACCGAGGTGCAGGTGGCGGCAACCATGTTGCGCAACGCCAACTCGTTCGCCTACCTGAACACCCGCAAGGTCGACCTGGAACAGATCCCCGACCACATCGAACAGCTGGCTGCAGCGGCAATCGACCCGGGAGCGACGTCATGATCCAGACCATCGTGCGCAAGGCCGTGCATCTGGTCACCGGGAACCGCAAGTTCTACTACCGGCGCCTGCACGAGATCGCCCCGAGCGCCAGAGGCCAGAAGGTCCTCGAGATCGGTAGCGGCAAACAGGTCAAGGGCGAAGAGGCGTACTCGGCCGTCCACATCTTCGACGATGTGGCCGAGTTTCGACAGACCGACCTGAACCCCGAGTTCGGCCACGAGGCGCTCGACATCACCACGATGGAACTCGACGGTGAGTACGACCTGATCCTGTGCCTGAACGTGTTGGAGCATGTGTACGACTACGACGTGGCCGTGGCGAACCTGCACCGGGCGCTGACCCCCGGCGGCCGTCTGGTCGTTGCTGTGCCGTTTGCGTTCCCGCTCCACGATGAGCCGCACGACTACCACCGGTTCACGAAGCACGCGCTGCAGCGCATGCTGTCGGACTTTGCCAGCGCGAATGTGGAGGTCCACGGGCCGAACAAGATGCCCTTCGGTCACTTCGTCATCGCCACGAAGGCTGCGGCCTAGCGGTTTACTGCTCGGCTGGAATCACACCGCCGATTCGGAGCAGGTTGCCGTCGAGGTCCAGGAGTGCGAACTCGCGCAGGCCGTAGTCGGTGTCGGTGATCTTCACGAGTCGTCCGATCTTTCCGGCGACCCTGGAGAAGCCCGGTGAGTTGGTGATGCCGCTCCACCGGGTGTGCAGCGCGGTGGCTTCGTCGGCGGTGTCGAATCGGACGTAGGCGGCGTGGTCGTTGGCCTTGGGCTTGACCTTGCCTGCGCCGTAGAAGTGCAGTTCCATGCCGTTGTCGTCGTGTACGAGTGTGAGGTAGTGGTCGCCGAACCGTCCGGTCTCATGGAACCCGATGTAGGTGTAGAACGCCGCGGTCGCGGCGAGGTCACTGCTCGGAAAGATCGGGATCTGCATCGTTGCCATGCTCCCGGTCTAGCCGGTGGGGTCGCGCCCCACCTGTCACCTTGTTCACGGGGCCGCTGGACCCGGCATCCAGGCGATCTTGGTGTGTGTATGGGTGAAGCCTGCTCGCACCAGGTTTCGGCGAGAGCCACCGGTGGGGTCGGCCTGTGTGGCAGCGACGTCGCAACCGGCTTGGGCGGCGAGGTGGAGGCGATGATCGATGAGCTGACGTTGCAGCCCGCGGTTCCGAGCGGCGGGAATGGTCGACATGCCACCGAGGGTCGCCACGCCGTCTCGAAACGACAGGCTTGCGCAGCCAACGACCTGCCGGTTTGCAGGGTCGCGCACGAGTAGGAGCCCGGGCTCCTGCGTGGCTGCGGCGACGGCGCCGAAAGCATCGCTGGCGGCGCGGCGTTCCTCGGTGCTGTGGCCCCAACCCAATGCGGTGGCGGCCTGCCACTCACGCAGCAGTGCGTCGTCGTCGACTGCGGTCACCTCGAATACTCCGCTCGCCTCTGGTTCGTTGCCAGTGAGCGTCAGGATGAGCCCTGCGGTGGCGTCGTCTGGCTGCCAGCCCTGCTCGGTCAGGAGTTCGACCAGCGAGGGGGAGGAAAGCTCGCTCACCTCAAGGACTGGTGTGACTCCCACCTGGGCCGCCCGCGTGTCCAGGAGCTGCAGGTCGGCTGCGTCGAGCGGGGTATCGAACCCGACGGCGAGCGCTGCATTGACGAACATGCCCGGTCCGCAGAGCGAAACGTGACCGCCCGCAAGGGGAAAGGTCAGCGAGCCCCGGGACGGTTCGACGACCGCCAGTTCGCTGGCGAACAACGCCATGTCCAGCGCGGAAGCTCGTTCGGCACGAATCGCCAGCGCGGTTTGGACTTCATCCATTGGCCAAGTCTGGTCCAGACCGAACACGGTCGAGGGCCATCCAGAAGAACGGCAGCGCAAGCAGCACCAGCACGGTGCTCGAGATCAGGCCGCCGATGATGGTGACCGCAAGGCTCTCCCAGAACGGGTCCGACAGCGCAAGCGGCAGGAGGCTGGCGATGGTCGTGAGTGTGGTGGCGACCAGTGGCCGGAACCTTGTGGCCAGGGCATGGGCCATGGCGGCTCGACGGTTGGCGCCCTGTCCTCGCTGTCGGTTGGCTGCGTCCACCAGCAGGATCGAGTTGTTGAGCGCAATGCCAACGAGCCCCATGAGTCCGAGCATCACGAAAAAGCTGAGCGTGTTGCCGGTTAGCCAGAGGCCGACGAACACACCGAACAGGCTGAAGGGGAGCGCAAGCAGAACGAGCAGCGGTTGCAGCAGCGAACGGAACTGCAGAGCCAACAACAGGTAGACCACGCCGATGGCCACAACGAAGGCGATGTTCGTGGACGCGAACGCTTCGTCGTTGTCGTCTTCCTGGCCGAAGTCGAAGGTCAGGTCCTCGGTTGCGAGGCCGGCTGCTGCGACGTCGGAATCGGTGACGCGTTCGACCACGTGTGTACGAGCCGCTTCGAGAACTGCCGAGAGATCGTCGGCGTCGAAGCGGGCCTGGACCTCGATGAAGCGTCGACCGTCATCGCGGGCGACCTCATCGACGAACTCGACGCGGGTGGCGGTGGCACGAAAGGTTGTGCCGTTCGAGCGTGCAATCGGCTGGTTCGTGAGAGCCGCCTCAATCTGGGTTGCCAGCGACTGTGATGTGTGGGGATCCTCGGCGAAGATCTGGGCCTTGAACGGCCAGTCCTCCACGGGAGGCCCTGGTGAGATCTGGCTGGCATTGACGTCGGCGCCAGCGGTGTCCGCCGTGAGCGCCTCGATGCGGTCGGCAAGCTCGGCTGCCGTCGGGTCACGATCCCGGAACGACGTGAGCTGGTACTGGGCCAGCGCCGCGTGACGGCTCCCCGTGTGCAGGTAGCCGAGCTGCAAGGTGTCACCGAGCTCGCCGGCGACCCGCTCATGAACGGCGAACGCAATCTCCTGAGCTTCGGTGGCGGTCAGACCGGAGTCGAACTCGATGTCGACACGAACGTCGTTGCCGTCCTTCGCCGGGGGGAAGATGTCGAAACCGACCGGCCCGATGAGGAACCAGCTACCAGCGAGAAACGCCACGGTGAGCGCGACGGCGCCGATCGCTCCGGCCCGACCGAGATCGGGCAGGCGAGCAACGAGCGCTCCGACCGGTTTCCTCGTCGTCGTTGAGCGTTCGCTGCCTGGCGAGATGGTGCGACGCGCCAATGGAGGCACCAGGAGCAGAGACAGGATCAGCGACAGGGTGAGCGCAACCATGACGGTGAGCGGAAGCTGACGGATGAAGTCGCCGAGCACGCCGGTCACGAAGAGCATGGGTGCGAACACAAGGATCGTGGTCAGCGAACCGGCGGTGGTAGCGGTCGCAATACGTTCCACCGCCGGGACGGGGTCGGCATCGTCGCTTGCGTCAACGGCTTCGGTGATCACGATCACGTCATCCACGATCAGCCCCACACTCAGGATGAGGCCGATGAGCGAAACCGTGTTCAGGCTGATGCCCAATGCATGTAGTGCGGCGCAGGTGAGCCCCACGGTGGTGAGCACGAAAAGGACCGTCAGAAGCGTCGCTCGCCCGGAGATGAGCAGGAAGGTGATGCCGGCGGCCACAACCATGCCAAACACCACCGACCACTGCAGGGAGTTGACCTGCGCATCGATGGTCTCCGACACATCCAGAGCGATGGTTGCCGACCAGCCGTCGGGCAGGTTCTCGCTCGATTGCAGAAGCGCTCGAACCCGTTCGGTGACGTCACGTACATCGTCACCAGGAGGGCCCGCCACGCCGATCGTCGACACCGTTCGCACCCCTGCCGTGGTGATGAGCGCCGAGTAGCCGGTCGTCCGAGGCTCGCCGGAGCTGGGCTGTCCGGGAAGCGGAAGCGGTTCGGTCGTCTCCAACGAGAACGGATCGGCGCGGGCCAGTTCGGCGAACTGCCTGAGCTCTGTGGACAGCGCCAGGGTTCGCCGGTCGTACTCGTCGGGCTGGGCGTCGGCCGGCCCTTCGATCGCAATCAGCAGGTTGTACGCATCGAGCAGCAGCCCCTCCCGAATGCGAAACACGCCGGCCTCCACGCCCTGGGGGACACTGGCGTAGGTCCAGAAGTTCAGGAGCCCCTCGGCCGAGCTGGAGTTGAACCCATCCTTCAGTTCCAGTACGGCGACGAAGCTGTCGTCTCGTGCCAGCGTCGTGAGGCTCTCCACCTGTTCGAGCCGATTCAGCTGCCGTTCCAGCGGAATTACCAGCTCGGAATCGACCCGTTCGGTGTCGTCGACGAGCCAGTTGCCCGCCGACACCGCCAACGGGACGTCCACCGGTGGGAAGCCGTCACGCGGGATCAGTGAGGTGTAGGTGAACAGCCCGGTCGCGGCGAGCACCACCCACACGGCGATGATCTGAAGACGTCGGGCCACGAGGGCACGGAGGAGCCGCACGAACACAACAGTTCCCGTCGGCGTCCCGAGGTCCGAGGTGAGATCAGGCGCTGCGACGGGACCGCAGCCACCAGCTTCCGCCAGCCGCCAACGCTCCGGCGCTGGCTACGAGCGCACCTGCGCGAGCGTGCTCGCTGACCCGGTCGCGGAGCGGAATCTTGTTGGAGAAGGTGCGAATTTCCCAGTCCCGTTCTTCTGCGATGCGCGCCAGCGCCCGGTCGGGATTCACCGCGATCGGATGGCCGACGGCTTCGAGCATTGGAAGGTCGGTGATCGAGTCGGAGTAGGCGTAGCACCGATCCAGGTCCAGGTCGTACTCCAGAGCCAGCGCCTCCATGGCATCGACCTTGTATGGCCCGTAGCTGTAGAACTCGACCTCGCCCGTGTACCGGCCCTCGGTGTCGATCTCGGCAATGGTCGACACGGAACCATCGGCTCCGAGGTGCCGGGCCAGCGGCCGCACGATTTCCTCGGGTGACGCCGAGACCATGAAGACCCGATGCCCGGCGGCGCGATGTGCGTCCATTTCTTCGAGGGCTTCGCGGAAGACGATGGGTTCAATCACATCCTCCATGGCGTCGGTGACGAGCTGGGCGATCTTCGCCTGATCCCATCCCTTGGCGATCCGAAGTGCGTTGTTGCGCATGTCGACCATGCGGTCGTGGTCGGCGCCCAGGTACTTGAACACGATGCGTCCGTGGAGCGCTCGCAGCACCAGTCGCATGTCCAGGTAGCCGGCGTCCCGCAAGGTGCTGCTGAAGGCAAACATGGTGGCGGTCGCAATGGTGGTCTTGTCCAGATCGAAAAACGCCGCAGCGCGTGCGCTGGGGGTGATCTCGTCGACAGCCATGTGCCCAATGTAGGGCGAACCTGTTGCGAGTCCGCGGCAGGTGCGCGAAGGTGAGACCACCAACTGTGGTTGGTTCTTGGCGGCGCCCCTTTCTTCCCCCATGGTCTTGTGCTGCGCGTGTGCGCGGGGAGTCATCGCAATGTTCTGGAGTGTGTGTTCCGCCAAGGGCGGCGCCGGCGCGTCGGTCGTGGCAGCGGCTGTGGCGGTTCGGGTGTCGGCCAAGCGGCGGGTGTTGCTGGTGGACTTCGGCGGCGATCAACCCGACCTGCTGGGTGTCTCCGACGCCGATGGTCCCGGGGTGGCGAACTGGCTGACTGCGGACGGTGGCGTGGGAGTGGATGCGGTCGCCGACCTGGTTTCGCCGGTCTCCGATTCGTTCGATCTGTTGCATTGGGGCTCGCTCTCGCGCACCGAGCCGGTCAACCCCGGCAGGGTGGTTGAACTGGTGAAGGGGGTGGGCGCCGCTGGGTCGTGGGATGTTGTGGTTGCCGACGTGGGACGTCTCTCGAACGACGGATTCGAAGTCGGCCAACTCGTCGCGTCTGCGAGCGGCCGGACGACGCTCGTGGTCCGGGCCTGTTACCTGGGCATGAAGCGGGCGTCGCGGCTTCGACTCGCCAACCATGACGTCGTCGAGATCGTGGAGGGCGGCCGGGCCCTTCGCACCCTCGACATCGAACACGTCCTTGGCGTTCCGGTCACCTGTCGAGTCCCCTTCGATCCAGTGATCGCCCGGGCCGCCGACGCTGGACTGCTCACGTCACGGCTGCCCCGTGCTCTCCGTCGCATGGCCGATGATCTGCTGGCTGCGCCGGCGCCCTCTGCGGAGGCCGCCGCATGAGTGCTGTCGATGCGGTGCATCAGCGGCTGTGGGCGGACCCCGAAGCAGCGAAGGAGGGTCGTGGTCTCCTCGGACACATCGACTCGCTGATGGCCGAGGAGCTGCCACTGACGAACCGTGCTGTCCGCGACGAGGCGGCTGCGGCAGTTGCCGCTCGGGTCATGGGCCTGGGTGCCCTTCAGGTACTGGCCGAGGACCCCGACGTGGTCGAGATCATGGTGAACGCCGGTTCGCAGGTGTGGGTTGAGCGCCGCGGCCGGTTGGAACGAACCGAGGTGCAGATCTCTGCGGGGGAGACGGTGGAGCTCGCCCGTCGATTGGCCGCGGCTGTCGGCAGACGCATCGATCGGTCCTCGCCGTCGGTCGACGTTCGGCTCGCCGACGGCTCCCGGCTGCACGCCGTCATTCCGCCATTGGCGGTCGATGGTCCGTGCCTGACGATCCGCCGGTTCTCGGATCGGTCGGTTTCGCTGCACGAACTGGCGGGGTCGGCAACCGATCTTCTGCAGGATGCAGTTGCACGGTCGGCAACCATCGTCGCCTCGGGAGCGACCTCCTCGGGGAAGACGACGCTGCTGAACGCCCTGGGTGCGCACCTTGGCGATGCGCGGGTCGTGACGATCGAGGACGCAGCCGAGCTTCGGTTGGACGCAGAACACGTGGTTCGGCTCGAAACGCGGGCAGCCGGTGAGGGCGTCGCTGCGGTGGGTCTTCGTGCGCTGGTTCGCGAAGCGCTCCGCATGCGCCCCGACCGAATCCTCTGCGGAGAAATGCGCGGTGCCGAGGCGCTGGATCTGGTGCAGGCGATGAACACGGGGCACGCGGGGTCCATGTCCACGGTGCATGCCAACGGTCCGGTCGATGCCCTCCGCCGGATCGAGACCATGATGTTGCAGGGCGATGCCGAGCTGCCTCTCGTTGCCATTCGGGAACAGCTGTGTTCGTGCATTGACCTGGTCGTACAGATGGGTCGTGGCGCAGGAGCACTTCGGTACGTCACCAGCGTTGCCGAGGTTCCCGCACGTTGGTCGGGCAGTTGGGAGCTGACGGAGCTGTTCGATGGCGACAGGCTCACGGCAACCCCGTCCCGCGGGTGGGCGTCATGACGCTCCCAGCCCGGCTTCCCCATGCAGTCATCAACCAGCCACCCGGCCGGCCGGCCAGCGGTGGCCCGTTCGTGGCAGCGGTGTCAGGGCTGTCCGAGCGCGTGCGGGTCGTGCTCGATGCCTTGTCTCCGGGTACCCGCCTTCCCCCGCTCGTCGTGTGGTGCTGCGGCACGGTGCTCCTTGGCGTGTTGGGGCAGCGAATGGGCGGACCGGTTGTGGCAGCACTGTTGGTTGTGGGGTCGGGCGCGCTCCCGGTATTCGGGCCGGCAGGTGTTCGTCGTCGCAACACGGCTGCCGCTCGGCGAATGCTCCCGGAGCGCGTCGCAGCGGTGGCGCGTTCTCTGAGGTCTGGGTCGATGCTGCCTGAGGCGCTGGGGAACGCCTTTCCTGTGGGCGAACCCGGCACAGAGAACTGGGTGGTGGGTTTGCAGCAGGTCGCACTTGGTCGGCCGATCGATGACGTGCTGGCTGATCTTGCTGGTGATGCCGGGGCCCAGGAACGTCTGTTGATTGCCGTGCTGCGGATGGGGCAACGATCGGGCGGCCGTCTTGCAGCAAGTCTCGAATCAGTCGCCGAACGCCTGGCAGAAGAGGTCGACCTTGTCGATCGGCGGCGGGTTCTGACCACGCAGGCCAGGGTGTCGGGGCAGGTTCTTGCTGCGCTTCCGGTGGTCTTCGCCACGGTTCTTGCCGTGTTGCGAGGTGGGACCGCCTACACCGGGACCATCGGCCAATCCTCGCTGATCGGCGGCCTCGTGCTGAACGTGGCAGGACTCGGGTGGATGCGTCGTCAACTGCGGGTGCTGCAATGAGTCTTCCGTTCCGGCTTCCTTCACCCGTTGGGCGAGCCCGGCGGGAGCGAACGCGCAGGAGCGTCGATCGCCGACTGCTCGGCGTCGCCATTGTCGGGGCCGTGCTCATCGAACCTCGCCTTGTCGTGGTGTTCGTCGGGTCCGCCGCGGTGGTCGTTCTCCGGCGCGTGCTCACCATCCGAAGAAGGGATCGCGCGCTTCTCTCCGCCGTCGACCACGACCTTCCACCAGCGGTTTCGTTGCTTCACATCGCGGCGGTGTCCGGGCACGGACCCCGGACAGCCGCTGGTCTTGTCGGGGAGTTTGGTGAGGGTGTCGTCGCCCACGAGCTCGCCGTGGCGGCAACACGACTCCGCCAGGGAGCAGACCTGCATCAGGCGCTGGTCGGCCACGAAGGCGTCCGAGCTACGCCCAGCTGGAACAGACTGTCGTCGCTCATGGAGCGAGCCGATCACGACGGTGCAGCCTGGGGTCCGGGGCTCGACGCGTTGGCCGCCGACGTTCATCGGCAGCGGGTGTCCCGCCTCGACGAAGACGGGCATCGCCTCACCGTCGGGCTGCTGTTTCCGCTCGTGCTGTGCATCCTGCCAGCGTTCGTGCTTCTGGCGCTGGTTCCGCTGATCGCGGACACGGTGCGCGGGATCGGGCTGTGACCGATATGCGTCAAGGACTCGGTGGCCGGTGTCG
>CAZFBD010000077.1:0-19950 GCA_964517125.1 uncultured Acidimicrobiales bacterium | reverse complement strand
GGGCGCCGTAGAAGGCGCGTTGTGGTTCGCCGACCACGACTGCTTCGAAACCACGGTTCGGGTCTGCGATGGAGGCAAGCAGCTGGCTGGCTTGAGGACGCCGCTTCCATGGGATGGAGCGGCTCTCTCCGATATCGAAGTACTCGGCGACGATCTCGCCGCCGCGGGGATCGACGAGAGTGTGGGCCCGGTTGAGTTGCCATTGCCGGCTGGCGTCGGGGTCTTGTTGGTCTTCGGTTGATACCCGGCCGTAGAAAGCGATGCGTGTCATGACGCTTTCGACGATAGACCCTCGCTGTGACGGGATTCTTCGCTGCGGTCTCGCGCATTGAGCATGAGACGTACCAGGGCGGTTGCGAGCGGCACTGAGAGTACTGGGGGCTGATCGGGTACGACGACTGCGATCGTCGGCTTGCGGCGGACACTGTTTCTAGTCTGAGCGAGGTGGGGGAGCGGGTCGGGGGTTGGCACGGACACCAGTCGAGGCTCGGTGTACTGCTCGGTGACCTCACGAGTTTCATTTGGCAACCCGAAGCCTGCGCAGGGGCGCCAGCGGTGCTCCAACGGGAGATTCGTGAGGTCACGCCGGGTGAGCGTCTGACCTCATCGTTCTGGCGTGTGACCTCATCGTTTCGACGTCCGCAGGACGTCCAGATGTGTCGTCACCCGGATCCACCTCACGAATCGGGCCAAGTTTCCGGACCGGGTACCGGCACCGGCGGCCGCGCTCCGTCGCCTCAAGGACAAGGGTCCTTGAGGCGAGAGGACGAATCGCTCCGCGAGCGGTCGGGATGGCCAGGAACTGAGCTCTTACGAATGCCACGGAACGGGGCATCCGTGGGGCAGACACGACCGGAATGAGTTCTCGTTCGAGAACCTGCTGCCACCGTCGGTACTGACCCGTGAGCGAATCGTCGGCGTAACGATCACGGTCGACGAGAACATGATCGTCGATGTTCTTGCCAATCGCATTGATTCCGACGGTGAGTTCGACTTGAAGTCTGCCGTCAGATCCTTCGCAGCCACGTGGTGGCTGAGCGTTGATGTGCTCACGGGAGCTTCCCAGACCTGCCAGGTCCAACTGTAGGGATGGAGGTCCCTAGCCACGCGGGCTGTTGCGACACTGGACTTCCGAGAAGAGGCAACTCAGGACTGCTGCGGTGCCGGGTGGCCCGTTTGGCTCATGAACCGGGGGACTCCACCTCGGCGAGGCGGTTTATTGGCAAGCTTGACCCGGAGCCCACCGTTTGGAGAGTCCAATTCCTCGCCCCGTACCAACGCTGCTGTACCACTTCACCCATGTCAGTCACTTGGCTACGGTATTGGCTGCGGGTCTGCGATGTGATGCTGAGATGCATGGGACAGCCGAGCTGATCAACGAGATCGGCAACCTCGACGTGAAGGACCGGCGCCGCGTTCGGCAGGTCCCAGTTCCGCCGTTCGGAGTGACAGCAGACTACGTGCCGTTTTACTTCGCTCCGCGGTCGCCGATGATGTACGCGATCCATATGGGAAAGGTCGCCCAGTACTCCGGCGGTACCGATCCCTTGCTCTATCTCGTGACGACGCCTCGCGACGTGGCCGCCGCCGGAGGTGCGTACGTGATCACGGACGGGAACTGTGCGTCCGCGATCACGGAGTTTAGCGCTGATCTCACAGACCTAGAGGAGCTTGTCGACTGGTCGATCATGAAAGAGAAGTACTGGCGCAACACTGATGAGGACGGCGACCGTAGACGCCGTCGGATGGCGGAGTTCCTCGTCCAGTGGCAGCTCCCGTCGTCTGCAATACGGCTGATCGCTACCCGGTCCGCAGCTAGGCTGCTAGAGGTGGACGAGATCGTGGAAGCCAGCGGGTTAGAGATCCCAACCGCTTGCAGACCTGATTGGTACTACTGAGAGGAGGGCGTGAGACATGATCCACAACGCAGATGGCAACCTCCTCGAGGCTGACGTTGATGCCCTCGTCAACACGGTGAACACCGTGGGCGTGATGGGGAAGGGCATCGCTCTCCAGTTCAAGCAGGCCTTCCCCTCCAACTTCAAGGCGTACGCGAAGGCGTGCAAGGCCGACCGAGTTCAGCCAGGCTCGATGTTCGTTCACGACAACGGCCATCTTGAGCAACCGAAGTTCATCATCAACTTCCCGACAAAGAGACACTGGCGTTCGAAATCCCGCATCGAAGACATTGAGAGCGGTCTCGCTGACCTGATCCGAGTCGTCAAGGAGCTACAGATCGAGTCCATCGCCCTCCCACCGCTTGGGTGCGGCAACGGCGGCCTCAACTGGGCTGATGTCGAGCCCCTCATCGTCGAGGCTTTCCTGTCTTTGCCGGACGTGGATGTGCGCCTGTTCGCACCAGCCGGTGCTCCGAAAGAGACCGAGATGCGGATCGGGACCGAGCGGCCAGCGATGACCGCAGGCAAAGCAGCGCTGGTCGCGTTGATGGCAAGGTACGAGCGTTTGGCCGAGACGTTCGACGGCGTGAGCCAAGTCGAGCTCCAGAAGCTCATGTACTTCCAGCAAGTGGCAGGCGAACCGCTCAATTTGAGATACACCAAGGCCCAGTACGGGCCCTACGCCGACAACCTCAACTTCGTTTTGCAGCGAATCGAGGGGCATTTCGTTCGGGGAGCTGGCGACCGGAGCCGCACAGTGCACGAGTCCGGCGCGCTCAAAGTGCTCGACGGTGCGGCCGAAGAGGCCGAAGCGTTCCTTCGCACAATGCCCGCAACCACCGACCGCATGGACGAAGTGTTGGCTCTGGTTGCTGGGTTTGAGTCCCCGTATGGTCTGGAGCTCCTCAGCTCGGTGCACTGGGTCGCAACATGCGATGACCCCAAGGCGCACGATGATGTCGAACGTGCGATTGATGGGATCCGAAGATGGAACCGACGAAAAGATCGGCTATTCACTGAGCGCCATATCACCGTGGCATGGGATCATCTTCGGTTGGCGTCTGGAGCCTGGCTGAGCCGCCCTGTCTTGGCCTGACGCTTTGCGACGTTCCCTGGCCGCCGGAGCGAAGGGATAGCGGAGCATCCATTCGGTTCAGCTGGCCGACTATCATGCCGTCGCGCCGCTGTGGTGCCTTGCTTTGTAGCGTGGTCTTGTCTCAGCAACGCAGCCAAAGAACTTATGGAGCGTCGGAGTCGGAAGCTTGCGGAGGACACCACTTTCCAGGGAATAGGGAACGTATCATCAATGTCATTCGGTGGAGAGTTCAGATCTACGCGGGGGATGATTCTTCGTAGCCTTATCGCCCGCAACTTCCGGTCGCTTTACCATGTCGAGATTCCCTTTCAACCGGACGTGACCGTCGTCGTTGGCGAGAACAACTCTGGAAAGTCGAACCTGATTGACGCCCTTCGCTTGGTGCTGTCGCCGCATCACGGTAGGCGAAGTCGGTTCTTCGAGCCCGAGGACGTCTCCTTCGGCCGTGAAGGCGAAGCAATAGAACGCACCTCCCGCTACTTGACGTCCACCTCCCGGTATCCGGGTGCCGGCGTCATCAACTGCAGGTCCAACAGGACCTGCAGTTGTGTCTCGACATCTTCCGTTCCGACACAAGACAGGTGCCAGAAGGAGCGTGTTCGGCCGGGTGGCCGATACGACGGCGCCAGCCGTCGAGTATTGGCTAGGCGACGGCGGCGCGGTAGTTGGTGAAGATGTCGCCGGGGAGTGGGTGGTCGAGCTTCCAGGTGATCTGGATGGGCCGCTCGGATTGGTGTTCGACGTAGGTGGAGGTGCCGGCGCAGAAGTACGGGATGGTGCGGCCGGCCGAATCCTTCTTGGCGGTGCGGACGAAGAGGGCGATGGTGCGGTCTCGGGCCTCGTGGTGGATGTAGTTCTGACCCCGCTCGCCGGCGACGGTGTCCTTAGCCTGGCTCTCCCAATGGAAGAGGGTCTCGCTGATGGCATAGTCGAGGTAGCGGGTTGTGGGGGAGTAGTCCTTGTCGGCCTTCTGCAGCGTGATGAACAGCAGGTCGGTGCGGGTCGGCTCGTGCCAGTAGACGCCGGTCTGCAGGGGCAGGGGCTTTGTCACCGTGGAGGCGCCGAAGGCGGCGAGGATCTCCTCTCGGGTGTAGTTGGCGTGCACCTGGAGCGGCACCGGGTAGAGCAGCCCGAGCGGTTGGTGCAGGTGGACGATCTGATCATCGAGCAGCGGGAGCACGTCGAGCAGTTCGTGGCGCAGCCCGTCGTGACGCCAAAGATCGGCGGCTGCCTCGTCGAGGTTCGCATAGGTGTTCTTGCGCGGGTTCAGCACCGTGAGGAGCAGACCTTCGAGTTGGCGTCGGGTCCGCTCGTCCAGATCAACAGTCCTCGGTGGTCGGCTGTCCCCTAGCAGACGGGTATAAGCGTCGATGCGTTCTTGGTCGTCGATGTGCAGAAGCCGTGCGACGCCCCGGCCAGCTTTGGCTTCACCGTCGGCCGGAGCGGTGGTGTCGATGCCAGCGGCGCGGCGCAATTCGGTCCAGGTGCGGTTGCCGCGGTAGAGGTCGTCGAGTTCGAGGCCGGTCTCATGGAGATAGTTCGCAAGCGTCGTGTCGCCCAGCTCCCGAAGTTCCTGGATCCGTTGCCACCACGTTGTCGGTAGCGCTTCGCGAATGTTCTTGAGCACGATGTCGCGGGCGACGTCGTCGAGGTCGAGATGGCACCCGGCCGGCAGGTAGGGGAACCCCTGTTGGATGTCCGTCTCAAGTTCTCGCCTGGTCCGGCCGAGCATGCGCCGGTAGCGGAGGTCGAAGCGGAACTCTTTTCGCTGGTGGCCGACGAAGTCGAGCACAGTGAGGACGTCCTTGCCCGCGATGCGACGCAGGCCTCGGCCGAGTTGTTGGAGGAAGATCGTGGCGCTCTCGGTCGGTCGCAGCATGAGCACGACGTCGATGGCCGGGATGTCAACGCCTTCGTTGAAAAGGTCGACGGTGAAGAGCACCTGGACTTTGCCGTCTCGCAGGTCGGCGAGCGCTTGGCGTCGGTCGCCCTCGGAGGTCTGCGACGTGACGGCCTGTGCCCTGATACCGGCCTGCTGGAACCGGTCCGCCATGAAGCTGGCGTGGTCGATGCTGACGCAGAAACCGAGCGCTCGCATCTGGGTGGCGTCGCCGATCTTGTCCCGAACGGCCGTGATGACCTTTGAGGTCCAGATGTCGTCGCCGGTGTAGATGTTGGTCAGCTCGGCGACGTCGTATCCCTTGCCCCGTCGCCAGGTGACGCCGCTGAGGTCGGTGGTGTCGTGGATGCCGAAGTAGTGGAACGGTGAGAGCAGACCTTGTTCGAGTGCGTCCCAGAGGCGCAGCTCGATGGAGATGCGGTCGCCGAACCATCGAAGAACGTCGAGGCCATCGGTTCGTTCGGGAGTGGCGGTGAGACCGAGCAAGTGCTTGGGGCGGAGGTGGTCGAGCAAGGCCTCGTAGCTGGCGGCGGCGGAGTGGTGGAACTCGTCGACGATCACCACGTCGAACTGTTCGGGGTCGAGTGATGTTGCTTCGTTGGCGTTGATCGATTGGATTGAGGCGAAGACGTTCTCCCACCTCGACGGCCGCTCGCCGCCAACCCACAACTCGCCAAAGGCGCCATCGCGTAGGACGTGACGGAACGTGGTCTGGCTCTGTTGCAGGATCTCCGTGCGGTGCGCCACGAACAGAAGTCGGGCGCGATCAAGCTCGCCGCGGAGGTGGCGGTAGTCGAGCGCAGCGATGATGGTCTTGCCGGTTCCGGTGGCGGCCGCGATGAGGTTGTGTGGATGGTCCTTTCGGCGCTCGACCTGAAGACGTTCGAGAATCTGGCGCTGAAACGGGTACGGCTCGATCTCGAACGGTGTCAGGATCGAGTCGTCAGACTCGGCGGCTGCTGTTGCCCGAGCGAAACGTTCGGGATCGAAGGGTTCGAAGTGTGGGTCGGCCCAATAGGTCGCGAACGTGCGGTCGAAGGCGGAGACGAGCTCGGGGTTGAGGCGCTGCGACGCCCGAACGTTCCACTCGAGGCCGGTGACCTGGGCCGAGAACGTGAGGTTGGATGAACCGATGTAGACGGTGGAGAACCCGCTCGCTCTTTGAAACATCCACGCCTTGGCGTGCAGGCGCGTCGTGGAGATGTCGTACGAGACCCTGACTTGGGCGCCAAGTTCGGCGAGCGCCTCCAGCGCTCGCAGCTCGGTGCTGCCGGTGTAGGTCGTGGTGATGATTCGCAGCGGCTTGCCGGCTTCGACGTGGCGGCGGAGGTGGGGGAGAAGCTCACGGATTCCGGTCCACCGGATGAACGCAAGAACAAGGTCGATGCGATCGGCCGAGTCGATCTCAGCCTCGATCTCGCGGCCAACCGCCGGCTGATCCCGAGCGTTGGTCATCAACACCGTGTCTCGCAGCGGCGTGAGCGGACGACGGATCGGCATCGGCTCATCTGTAGGTGCGAGCCTTTCGATGGCGGCGAGGCGCTGGACCGGTGCCACCAGCGCCCGGTCCGCCGGACCAGCCTCGGGCTGGAGGCCTGCGATCGCGGCGAGGACTGACTGCGAGAGTTCGATGGCGGCTTCGGCCCGCTTGTCGGAGCCGACTGCGACAAGAGAATCGTGGGCCCAGCGGCCGATAACCTCGCCGATCCGGTCGGGCAACTCGGCAGGGTCGACATCCTGGATGTCCGCTACGAGCCGTTGTTGAGCGAGCGCGTCGAGCCGCTCGCTCAGTAGCTCGTCGATCAGTTGGTCATAGAGCCCAGGCCCGAAGTCCGCCATGCATCCTCCGGGTCCCATGCTGGCCCAAGAACCTGTCATGCAGCGTGATCTAGGAGTTGGTCGTTGACAGGACCTTCGACGCTCGAGAGCGTGGTGACGTGCACGAGGGGAAGACAGTGACCATTGAGTTGAGCGCAGCGGAGGTTGATCTCCTCGCCGAAGCTCTCGACAGCCACGAGTACTGGCAACTCAGCGACGCACGATGGCGTGACAGCGGCTACGTGATCCTCCCCGGGGAAGACACTGAGGAACCGACAATCGACTTCCTCGACGGGAACCAACGGCAAGCGATCACTGAGATCCTCGAAGCCCGCCGGCTCCAAGATCTCCTCCGAGCTGCGATGAGGTGAGCGCCGGCACCCTGTCACAGGTCATCTGCAGAATGAGTGCATGGCCGAATCTCTCGTATGGGCGTTCGTGATCGAGCGCGGTCTCGATACCGCAGCAGAGCTGCGGCTCTTCTGGAATCGAACCGATGCCCAAGAGGCGGCCAGCGAGCACCTTGCCGACGTTTGGGCCGATGACGGGTCGCTGCCCGCTGACGTCGATGAGGCGATCGAGCAGTACAACAGACTTCTCAGCGGGACCGAGCACATCTTCGTCGGCCAATTTCCGGTTGAAGGCGAGAGACCTCGATGCGAACTTTGCGGTGAGCCGGTCAGTCTCGCTGACGCGGCTGATGCTGAGAGCTGGGTCCATTCGGCGGATGCCAACGATGCTGGGGACCACACGGCGGAGTTCTCGCTCAACTCAAGTGAGCCTGGCTGATGTCAGTCTCCAACTTGCTGCTATTGCATAATCATTCCGATAGCGGTAGTGTTTAGATATGTCCGTAGTGGGAGTTGCCGAAGCAGCGGCGGAGCTAGGCGTGAGCGACCGTCGGGTTCGTCAGATGCTGGCAGACGGCGTGCTTGCCGGGGACCGTGTTGGGCGGGCATGGGTGATCGAGCCTCAGCAGCTGCGACGGATAGAACATCGCCGGCCCGAAGTTGGCCGCCCTTGGAGCCCCGCTTCGGCCTGGGCGGTGCTGGCGCTGGCCGAAGGCGAGGACCCGGATCTTTCGCCGGTTGAACGGTCACGGGCGCGGAAGCGTTTGGCTCAGGGTTTGGACGGCATCGCCGGCCGCCTGTCCGCCCGGGCGGAACTCCGTCACTTCTACGCACACCCGAGTGTGCTCGATCGGCTGGCGGAGGCTCCCGCCGTGGTGCGAGGCGGCATCAGTGCCGCAGCCGAGCACGGAGCGGATCTCGTCGCTGCCGATGGGTTCGAGGGCTACGTGCGCGCTAGCGATCTCGACCAACTCGTAACGAAGTTCGGCCTCGACGACAAAGCGGCTCGCCCGAATATGGTGTTGCGAGTCGTCGACGACGCGGTGTGGCCCTTCCGGCCCGGCCAGGTCGCGGCGGAGCGAGCGGTTGTCGCCGTGGACCTCCTAGAATCCGACGATCCACGGTCGAGGCGAGCCGGCGCAGACCTTCTGGGGTCCGAGTGAGTGGCTGGCCGACCGTCGATCAGGAACCAGTTCGATTGCCGACTCTGCCCGGTCACGACGACGAGTTGTGGGCGGCTCTCATCGAACTGTCCGAGCTGCGCCCAGGGGAGTGGACACTCATCGGAGGACAGATGGTGTTCCTTCATGCGATGGAGTACGGAGCGCAGCCGCCACGAGTCTCGACCGATCTCGATGTGCTGGTGAACGCTCGCGTCGTCACTGGTGGGGTACGAGAGTTCGTCGCTGCAATTGAGGCTGTGGGATTCGGTCTCGTAGGCGCATCACCCGAAGGTCTTGCACACCGCTACCAGCGGGGTGGCGTGAGCGTCGATGTTCTCGCCCCGGAAGGTCTCGGTCATCGAACCGACCTCACCACCACACCGCCGGGCCGGACGCTTCAGATTCCGGGCGGGACGCAGGCGCTCGACCGGACCGAACTCGTGCCGGTGGTGTTCGGCGAACACCAAGGCTTTGTGCCTCGACCGTCGCTTCTCGGCGCGATTGTCGGGAAGTCGGTTGCCGTCGACGTCGACGACGTGCCCGATGCGCAGCGACTCGATCTCGTCCTGCTGCTGAGTCTCGTCGACGATCCGATCGAACTCGCCCGGCAACTCACGAAGAAGGACCGGCAGCGACTTCGAGCGCGCTCGGAGATGGCCGATGCCGACGAACGGGCATGGTCGAACCTCTCGGTCGCTCAAGCTGATCGCGGACGTGCTGCGTTCCGGCTGCTGGTTGGGTGACCAGCGAGGTGTCGGCTGGGGCGCACTTGTGTCGCTTGTCATCACGACGTCATCAGAATTCCCACAACCGGCCAGAATCGGCGCGATCGATCGGAACGACAGCCGCACGAAAGGCCCGGAAACACGCGGATTTCTGGAATTGCCGCGACCAGCCGGAACCGCCAGGGAGCAGTTCAAGTCCTCCCTCCGACACACGAAAAACCCCCGCTTTCGAGGCGGGGGTTTGTTCGTTTTGGTGTGTCTTGTCAGGTCTACTCTGAACACATGGGTTGGGCTGTCGCGTAGCTAGAGCTCCGACGACCAGCCAACCTGTTCAGCCTCGAGTACGTCGGGCAGAATTCCTGCGGCTGCACGTTTGGCAAGCAAAACATGGGCTCCGGTGTCTACGCCTACAGCGACCGCTTCGAGGTTGAGCAGGTTCAGCTTCGGATGTCGCCCTGACACTGTCGCCATAAGCGGGACGGTTGTTCGAGGGTCCGGCAGCTCGATACGTTCTGGCAACGTCAACAACGTTGCGATAGCGGCTTCCTGCAAGTCGCCTGCCAGTTGTTCGAACGGCCCGGAGAGTTGGCCTCCTGCGCCCAGCACAGCACCACGACACGCCCGGTAGTACCAGTAACACGTTGTGAGCAACGAGCTGTTCGGCTCGCGGGCCGATATCGACTCGGTCAAAATCTCTTCGATGAGGGCATGGTCGTCGAGGAGGAGGACTCGCGTCATCTACTGATCTTGAAGTTCAGGATCATCCAGCTGATCAAGTCCGTCGACGTAGGTGGTCTTCAGAACTCGAAACAGTTCGAGCTTGGCCGATTCGATACCGCCAGGGATTACGAGCGCGGCATTCCCTAGGTCAAGGACGCCGACTTCTCCACCGTCCTCAATTCCCCATCTGCGACGTAGGTGTGCGGGCAGGGTGGTCTGCCCCCGGTGGGAGACTCGTGTGCTGGATGCGGCCGCAGTCATGTCTGCATTGTAAAGACTGCCTATTTACAATGCAATCGCGCGATATCGTCATCATCGGAAGCCGGTCGATCCTCGCAACCGCTGGTGCGAACGGACGCTCAGCCGATAGCCCCTGTGGGAAGTGCCAGTCTGGGCCGTGGACGGGCGGTGGAAGGTGTTGCTCTCAGGGTTCTGTCTAGCAGTCGATGGCGGCCTGAATGGCAGCGCATGCTTCGGCGAGTCGGGCCGGCTGTAGTTCGCAGATCTGGTCGACGAGGTAGGCCTTGGGGACGACTCTGAGATTGTCGAAGCTGGCGACGCAGTCGGTGGGCATGCCGTCGTCGGCTCCGAGTCGTAGTTCGGTAGGGATGTCTCTGATCGTGCGGGTCACGGGTGCTGCGAGGACGCTGTTCAGGACGGGGATCGCGGCGGATCGGGTCATGATGAGGAACGGGCGTCGTCCAACGTCTTCGATTTCGCCCCACCAGATTTGCCCTCGGTCTGGGGTTGTCACCATGGCTCGTCGAGGATTGCTTCGCGAAGGGATGCGAGCGCTGCGCGCTCTTCGGTTTCTGTTGGTGGTTGCCGTTTGTAGCCGTCGACCACGGCGCGGTCGGTGCGCCGTTGGAGTTCGAGTTTCATGATGGCTTCGATGCCGGCGCGAACTGCAGCTGCCCGGCTTTCGTAGGCTCCGCTCTTGACGAGTTCGTCGAGGTCGGAGAGGAGCGGCTCGGGAAGTCGTACGGCGATCTGTTCGGTGGCCATTCAGTCAGCATACCGTATCGGGATGCCGATCGGTGTGCAGTCCTTGCAGTCAGCGTCGTTCGTCCTGAGTCGGGTATCCCGACAGAATGTCGAGGCTCTCAAGACTCGAACCGACCGGCTAAGTCGAGACGAGCGGCGCAGTCTCTGGCTCGCCTACGCTTGGGGATGGTGCCCGTCGGCCGTCTCATTGTCGTGGTACTCCTCGAAGTACTTCCGGACTTCGCGATCAGCGAGGTCAAGTCCAGGACCGTTGTCACGAACTTCAATTGATCGGTCGTTGCGGGAGATGACCGCAATCGTCGTTGCTCGACCTCCGAGAATGAGGTCGAGCGAATTCTCGAGCACTTCGTGCGCAAGGCATTCAACACCGAACGGACCGGTGCTTCCGACGTACATGCCTGGGCGTTTCCGGACCGCTTCCCGAACGGTCAACGAGTCATCCGCCATGCCCAATTGTATCCATCGACTTGCCGCATGGAGAAGGATCGAGGTGCCGAGACACGTGAAAGCCGGAGGTCGTTTTGTCGAAATCGAAGCCACTCCCGACGACACTCCACAGGTTGCGGCAGCCCGCGCGCTCACGGCCGATCTTTGCCGGGTTCGCCGCAGCCAGGTGACCCCGTACGTATCCGGCGCCTGTTACGAATCTTCCGCACGCCTGCTCGAGAGCGGCGAGACCAGCTGGCAACACCTGCCCTGATGCGGGCCGGTTGAACGGTCCGCATGCTCGTCTGCGACAAAACCAGCGAGTCACCGGCTTGGGGTTCCGGACCCCGCTTCCACGCCATTCTTCACAATCAACGTCATCGAGGCGACCGAACCGATAGCTTTCGTCCACGGAACAGCGCCGCAGTCCCGCCGACGACGTCTGCCCTCAAGGAGAAGCGCGATGAAGCTTGAAGGCCTCGAACGTCTCACCTACGAGAAGGAAACGGTCGCACCCTATGTCGGCCACATCGGCTGGCGGAGCGTCTTCAACTTCATCTGGGTCGTGCTCGGTTGGACCGGAACCGTTGCCCTGTATCTGAACGGAAACCTCCGACTTCTGGCGGCCATGCCATTGGCGATCTTCTTCCTGCAAGCCGCCTATATGCCGGTTCATGAAGCCGTGCACAAGACCCTGTCCGGCGGTCGGTCCTCGATCTCCTGGCTCGACCAGGCGGTGGGATCAATTGCTGGTTGGATGATGCTGGTCAGCTTCCGGGATCACACGATCACCCACCTGATCCACCACACGCATGCAAACGGTGAGAAGGACCCGGACGTACTCAACTCGAAGGGCACCCCGAAGGACATCGTCGTCCGTTCGCTGGTCGGCATGGTGCTCTACCCGCTCGGACCAACCATCAGCGCCGTACCTCCTCTGGGCCGCCTGATCCCCACACCCATCACCGCACGCCTACAGCAGTCAGCGCAGCTTCGCGGCCCGGAAGCAGTCGCGGCCAGCCGTCGAGTTGCCCAATCACATCTCCTCGTCCTCGTTCTGGGGACACTGCTGGGGTACGGCACCGTCGTCTGGCTCTTCTGGTACGTCCCAGTGTGGCTGGGTCGTATTTGGCTGTCGTTGGTGTTCGGCTGGCTTCCACACCATCCGCACGGCGAAACCGGCCGCTACCGAGACACCAGAGTCTTCACCTTCCCGGGGAGCACGTTCCTGATTCGTGGCCACGACTACCACCTGCTCCATCACATGTTCCCCCGAGTCCCGCACTACCGGCTCAGGTCGTTGTGGAACGACATGGGGCAACACCTGGTCGACCAGGGCGCACGCATCGAAGGGCAGGCGGCCAAACGTTTCAACGTGTCAACCAACGCTGGCGTGGTCCAAGGAGACGCCTGACTATGCACGTGTCCGGTCGCACATTGACGACCGAGGTCTGCTTACTCCTGAGCGATGGCGTGGACGTCACCCAGGTCGACCCAGGGCTGCTTCTCCTCGCACCAGATCTGGACACCGGGCTGAATGTCGCTTCTGTCGTCGAGCGTTCCGGCCTTGACCGCCACGATCTCGGGCCGGCCCGTGAGCTCCGACACGATGGGTGAGCCGCAGTTTGCACAGAACTTTCGCAGCACGTAGACGTCGTCACCCGAGCGGCCACGGTCTTCGTAGGTGGCGATGTTGCCCGTGATGGAGAGCTGATCGGGAGCGACGACCACGTTGGTCGAGAACGGCCCGCCGCTCTGTCGCTGGCAGTGTTCGCAATGGCACACCGCCACGGCCATCACATCACCTTGGACTTCGTAGGTGATCTGTCCACACAAGCATCGTCCGGTTCGCGTCATGGGGGCCAAGGTAGTCGGATCCCGCTACCTGGTGGACAGATGTGCCGGCGACCGGTACAGGCTCTGCCGACAAGGGCTCTGGTACGTTCGCTCACATGGACAGGACCAACGTGCTGGTTGCGGAGCACAGACGACACACGCTCACGTCGCCAATGGCGCTTCGGTCAACTCGTCTGCGCACGGGGTCCGGGACGCACGATCATGGGTGACCGGGAGTCCGGCGACATCCTCATCGAGGCCGAGGAGTTCGACGACTACGGGGGTTGGCTGCTCGACTCCCAGTTCGATCTCGAGATGGGGTCGCCGTACCTGATCGCTCACGGCAACGGTCGGCCGGTCGGAGATGCAACCACTGTCGTCGAGCTCGCTGAAGCAGGCGAGTACAAGGTGTGGGTCCGAGCGAAGGATTGGGTGCCGGCGCATCACCCCGGTCGCTTCAAAGTTTCACTTGGCGACGAGACGCTGAGCACCGAGTTCGGAGCCAACGGGCAGGACTGGGCATGGCAGGCGGCGGGAGCAGTCACGCTCGACGTCGGCCCGCTGCAGGTGGCCCTGCATGACCAGACCGGGTTCGACGGCCGCTGCGACGCGATCTTCCTGAGCCTCGATGGCAACGAACCGGTTGACGGCGCAGGTTCCGAGGCGCGGTCCTGGAGGCGCAGGCTTCGAGGCCTGCCTGAAGCTCCAACGCCCGAAGGTGCCTTCGACCTCGTCGTGGTCGGCGGGGGAGTGACGGGCTCCGTTTGCGCACTCGTGGCTGCTCGCCTTGGGTTGCACGTCGCTGTTGTGCAGAACCGACCTGTGCTTGGTGGCAATGCCAGTGTCGAAATCGGGATTGGTCCGCGGGGCGAGAAGGGCGCCACGGTGGCTGAAGCCATTGCCCGCACCCCGGACGGTGACCTTCAAGTCGGCCGGCTTCTGGAGTCGGAACCGAATGCGACGGTGTTCCTGCACAACCAGGTCTTCGGTCTCGTGATGGACGGTGACACGATCGAATCGATCGACGCTCGCGAGGCGATTTCTGGCCGGGAGATCAGGATTTCTGGGTCGCAGTTCATCGACTGCACCGGCACTGCAATCCTTGGCATCCTCGCGGGAGCGCCAACCATGTTCGGCATCGAGGCCGCCGACGAATACGGCGAGAGCCACGCTCCGCCGGAACGGCTCGATCAACGCCATGGCAACACGATCTTCTTCCGCACACGTATGGCCGACGAGCCGGTCGACTTCCCCGACGTTCCCTGGGCTGTCGAAGTGGCGAAGGATTTCGCCGACCTCGGTGGCCAGGCACGAGAACCGGGCAAGGACAACGGCGACGGGCCTGTCGTCGACGCGTTTCGGCCACCCGAGGATGACGAGCGCGCCAACCTGACTCGCCGGCTCACGCACTACTGGGAATACGGCCAGTGGCATGATCCGTACACCGACAGCGAGCACATCCGGGATCATCTCCTGCGAGCCGTCTACGGAACGATGTCCAACGTGAAGGAAATGGAGCCCGATGCGTGGGCGAACCTGGAATTCGATTGGGTCGGACATGTTCCGGGGCAGGGCGAGTTCCGGCGCTACATCGGCGACCACGTGCTCACCGAGAACGACATCCGGGACCACGCCGACTTCCCCGACGCTGTGGTCCAGAACTCGGGTGCGTTCTGCCTGCACCACCCGATTCACGAGGACTATGACTTCCGGCTGAAGGACTGGACATGGGACACCCGAGATGACGAGCCGTTCGACATCCCGTTCCGATGCTTGTACTCAGCGCACGTGCCGAACCTGATGATGGCGGGAAAGCACATCAGCGTGACGCATGTGGCAGGTTCGGTCTGCAAGTTCATGGGCAACGGTGCACAGCATGCGATCGCCACCGCAACCGCAGCCGCGCTGGCCATCAAGTACGGGGCGACACCTCGCCAGGTTCACGACAACCATCTGTCCGAGCTGCAAGACCTCGTTGCCGAGGCACGTGGCGCCGACTGAGCTCAACCTGTGTAGCGGCGCCGACCCAAGTCCACGATCTCAAGACATGTGTGAGCGCCGAACCGAGCTAGCGTCTCTGAATGGAGTACGACGACCTCATGCGCCTCGCGCTGGCCGAAGCTGAATTGGCGGTTCCGCATGGTGACGTGCCTGTCGGGGCGCTTGTTGTCGTGGAGGACGAGGTCATCTCGTCTCGCCACAATGAGCGGCAGCTGACCAACGACCCGACGGCCCACGCCGAGGTGCTTGCCATGCGAGACGCATGCGAACGGCTCGGAACCTGGCGACTCGACAACGCCACCCTCATCACCACGCTCGAGCCGTGCACGATGTGTGCCGGGGCAGCAATCAACGCCCGGATCCACAAGGTCGTCTTCGGTGCCCCTGACCTTGAAGCGGGAGCCGTTGGCTCCGTCTACAACTTCGGGGTTGATCCCCGGCTACGGCACACCTTCGAGGTTCAGCACAACGTGCTGGCCGACGAGTGCACCCAGACGCTCAAGTCGTTCTTCGCAGGACTCCGGACGTCGTAGTCCTTCGACGCCGCCGTTGTCAGCCCCCGGGCGAGGGGAGCGGTTGGCGAAACAGCCCTGTGGGAATGGGCGCATCGCAGCGGACCAATGCCAATTGCCACGATGGTGAGGCACCGAGCGCCCATCGAAGCGATGCCGTGACACCGGTACCCAGCCGGTGTGCCCGGTTGCTCGGTTGTACACCCAGCTGCGTTTGAAGGTCGGCGGGGATCGTGGTGAGGGCTGCGTCGAACAGCACCTTGTACCCGACCTTGATCGGCGGGCTCAGCGGCGGGTTCCGGAGAAACGAAATGGCACTTCCCTGTGCCTTCGTGGAGACCCGATCCGGGTGGTTGGTGATCCAGTCGGCGAGTTCGCCAGCGGTCTCGGGAAGAGGATCGGCTCCCAGGAGGCGGCCGATGCGGGTCTGCTCTGCGACGAAGCGGTCGGCATCGGCAGTGGTGAGTCGGTCCGGTCCAAAGGACTGGTAGGCGGCAAGGAACGAATCGGTCAGCACGTTGTGGACCCACGCCGCCATTTCGGGTCGGCTTGCGCTGTAGGGAAGGCTCCGTTCGGATGTTCCGTGCACGGGACGGTGTGCCTGACGGACGACCTCGACGGCTGCCTCGACCTCGGGCATTGCGCCATACGTGGTTTCGGTGACGTACACCGATGTTCTGGACAGCCGCCCGAGCGGGTCCGTTCGGTAGGTGGAGTGATCTTCCACGCCAGCGACCACCTCGGCATGTGCCGACTGGACAACCAGCGCTCGGATTCCGCCAACGAAGACGGCAGCGTCGCCGAGCACCTGCCAGGACACTGAGCCGGGACCGAGCAGCCCGGGGTCGCCGGGGAAGTCCCGGGTGTTCGCCAGGGGCGTGGGCCCGTGCGAGAACAGGCCAGTCATGGCTGAGATCACGGGGTCACGAACACTGCTGGTCAACTTGCTCAGGTCCAACATGGTGTTCCTTCCAGCAATCGGCTGTCACCAGCGTATTGAGGTGATTGCGTATGTCCCGACGAGCGCAGGACCAGCAATGAGGTCATCGCCGGGGATGGAACGTTCATCGTTCACGGACATGGGCTCGGAAGGCACGGTCGAAAGTGTCGCTGGTCTCGCCGGGCGGGCACGGATCGTACGGCCGTGCGATGGTCGTCGAGGCGTTAGCTGGCGATCGGACCGGTCGTGGTTGGCTGAGGTGCTGACTCATTGATGTGGCGCTTCATGAACTCGAAAGCGAAGTGCACCTCCTCGGTTGGCACGTCCGGGTGCAGGCCGGGGTTGGCGTGCAATCGCTTGTCGGCGGAGCCGAGGGCATCGAACAGAGCGAGGTAGCCGTCCCTCGAGAAGAGCTCGTCTTCGAGCTGCATGATCCAGAAAACCGGATGGGTGATCTTCTCCGCAGCAGCGATGAAGGTTGGCCCTAGATGGCTGACCATTCCTTCCGTTCCGAGAAGGCCCAACGTGGAGGCGATGACGTCGTCTCGTTGGGCCAACATCGGGATGCCGAACATGCTGCCCATCGACAAACCGAAGTAGAGGAGTTCTCGGGTCCCCACATCGGCGTGTTGCATCGCCAGATCGATTGCGAAGTTCCAATCGTTCACCATGTCCTCAACAGCGCCCGGGCGTGCCAGCTCAGGACGCAGCGCGGCTCGGCCTCCGGGCTCCACGTGGCGCAGGCCATGCACCGGGCCATCCATGGACAGCGCCGGACAGCCGACCTCCTTCACGAACCGCTGGGCGAGTTCTGGGAGCGGGTTCTGGTAGCGGTCGCCGGATGCGCCGTGGCCGAGAGTCAGTAGCGGCACGTCGGGTTTCGCCACGTCGGGGAGCCACAAGGCGCCTGTGACGTCGCGCCGGCCTTCCCGCTTCGCGATGAACTCGACGGTGGTCATTCCCTCCGTGTCATGCGATTCGCTCCACGTCACTTCGGCGGTCATCCCGTACTCCTTGTCGATCGGTTGTCTCGTGCTTCTAGCGGCCTTCGTCTCGGGGCCGTTGGCCGTAGTCCTGCCACGGTCGGTCGCGGTCGGCCACGACGTCTCGCAGCCCCCGCTCGGCAACCTCTTCGCCCCATTGCAGGGCCTCTTCGGTGTGGCAGGTCATGCCATCGAAGAACGTGCCCAACATCTGGGTCGTGCGCAAGCCCATGTTCTCGTAGGCCTGATTGATGAGCATCTTGTTCAGCGCCATCTGATTTCCCGGAATCGTTGCCAACCGGCGGGCTTCGGCTTCGGCCGCAGCGGAGAGCTCGTCGGCCGGGTGGATTTCGCTGACGAGTCCAATGCGATGCGCTGTCGGAGCATCGATGGCCCGACCCGTCAGGAGAAAGTGCTTTGCATGTTCGAGTCCCAAACGATGGACCCACATCATCGTGGTGGGTGTGCCGTACATGCGGCTCGGTGCGTACCCGATGTGGGCGTCGTCAGCCATGAAGAGCAGGTCGGCGCACATCACCAGATCGGTGGCACCACCGACTGCCCAACCGGCGACTTCGGCAACCACTGGCTTGGGGCATTCCCAGAGCGACATGAAGCGGCGGACGTTGTTGTTCATGAACTGATAGTCCCGCACGGGGTCCCAGTTGCCCGGGCGGGGCTTCGGCCCGCCGGCGTCGTATGGCTGATCCCATGATGCCGGTGCCGTGGAGTCCGAATATTCGCCAAGGAAGCTGAGGTCGTAGCCCGCTGTCAGGGTGCCGTTCGAGCCGCGCAGCACGATGGCGCCTACCTCGGGTGAAGCGGTCGCCGCAGCGACCGAGTCGGCGACGCCCTGCACCATCTCGTTCGTGAGCGCATTCAGCTTCTCAGGTCGGTTCAGCGTGATGATGCCGAGGCGATCGACCTCGTCGTAGAGCACATGCGGTTCAGTCATGGTGTGGAGGCTCCTGCGGGATTTCGTGGCAACGCTACCCGTTCGGGGTCGACGGCTACGGTTTGACCATGCAACGCACCCCGGCGACTCCCGAAGCGATCGACGCCCTTGCCCCAACGGGGACGCTTCGAGCGGCGATCAACCTGAGCAACTTTCTTCTCGTGACCGGCGAGGACGGTGACGGTGCGCCGATTGGGCCGTCGCCCGGCATGGCGATTGCGTTGGCTGAGGCCCTCGGCGTGCCGCTCGAGATGATCACGTATCCCTCGCCGGGGTCGCTGGCCGATGCCGCAACCGACGGCGTGTGGGACATCGGCAACATTGGCGCCGAGCCGGCCCGGGCCGTGCATATCAATTTCACAGCGGCCTATTCCGAGATCGAGGCCACGTTCATGGTGCCTGGCGACTCGACGGCCTATGCGCTCGCCGACCTCGATAGGCCCGGCGTCAGGATTGCGGTGAAGGATCGAGCGGCCTACTGCCTCTGGCTCGAACGTCATGTGCAGCACGCTGAACTTGTGAAGGTCGACAGCTTGGATGCCTCGTTTCAGGCGTTCGCCGAGCAGGGCTTGGACGCCAACGCTGGCCTACGGCCACGGTTGACCCAGGACCTCGAGAGCCATCCTTCCTCACGACTGCTCGAGGGCAGCTTCATGACGGTGAAACAAGCAATGGGAACACCAGTTGATCGCGACCCGGCTGGTATCGAGTTTCTCCGGCAGTTCGTCGAGCACGCGAAGGTGAGCGGACTGGTCGCTCGACTCATCGACGAGCACGAGGTGGGCGGACGGCTGTCGGTCGCTGGACCCGCCTGAGCCAGCACGACGTCCGGGGCGTGAGGTGCGGGGCGCTTGGTCACCTCATGCGTGGAGGCGTGCAGCGAGCGTGGCGGCGATGTCGTCGACAGGTCCATCTTCCGGTGGACTGACCGAGTTGACGTTGATCTCGCAGAGGGCGTACGTCTCGTCGCTGGTCGCGATGAAGTCAATGTCCCAGAGCGCCGGCAGGTCCTGCTGGTTGAGTCCAACCGCATCGCAGAGTTCGTCGATCCAGGATCCGTTCAGCTGCTCTACCAGCGATGGATGCGGCGCTGCGGCAGCGGGGTAGTAGTACGAGCCGCCCGTGAGTCCTTCTGTGCGTCTCAGGCCTGACCGCGAGACATTGAGTCCGCCATCCTTCGGGAGCTGATGGATGAGGCCGAGCACTCGCCCGCCGCTCATGTAGCAGCGGATCATGCCTTCACCGACAAGCGGAAGGAACGGTTGGTCGACCACGATCCCGCCTCCAGCGAACGCACCCTTCCACTCGTCGAGAAACGCAGCCAGCGGTCGCTCGGCAACGTCGTCGGTGGCCGCATTTGTCACCCGAACCATGGAGGACTCGACCGCCTCGACCTTCCAGACTCCATCTCCCGACTGGCCGCGCTCCTGTTTCAGGACACGCGGACCAGCGTTGCGAAGTGTGTCGGGGAACTGGTCCACAAGTTCCTCCTGGTTCCGGTAGAGCCGAGTGTCGGTGCCCCACGCCATGTGTCGTGTTGCATGGATCACGGCCTTTGTGCCGAGAAGACGTCGAGCCTCGTGACTCGCACTCACGACGATGCCCGACCTCTCGAGCTCGTG
>CAZFBD010000076.1:0-20284 GCA_964517125.1 uncultured Acidimicrobiales bacterium | reverse complement strand
CGTTAACGAATGATGGGTGTGGTCTCGGACGAGACCAGGGTTCCGCCGTCGTACAGGTCGAAGCGGACGATGTGTACGCCGGACCCGATGTCGGTGACGTCGAGGACCACGGTGACGCCGCGTTCGCCGTCGAGTTCGATGGTCTGGTTGAGCTCGTCGTCGAGCCAGACTTCGAGGATGTCGGCGTCCACCGTCGAGGCGACGCCTTCCTGGTCGATCGTCTGGATGATGTAGCTCACGTTCATGAGCCGGATCGGCTTCTCGGTCGTTGTCGTGGTGGTCGTTGTTGTTGTTGTCGTGGTCGTGGGGGCTGCGGTCGTGGTGGTGGGCGCGGCAGTTGTCGTGGTGGTGGGCGCGGGTGCAGGTTCTTCGAACGCGATTGCAGGTGGTGGTGTGGGGGGCGTTTCGCCGGTGGCGACGATGCCGCTTCCGATTGCTACGGTGGCAACGAGCGC
Source organism: uncultured Acidimicrobiales bacterium (assembly GCA_964517125.1). GTDB lineage: Bacteria > Actinomycetota > Acidimicrobiia > Acidimicrobiales > SHLQ01 > SHLQ01. The sequence continues at coordinate 19,829 of CAZFBD010000076.1, read as the reverse complement.
ATGGGACCCGACGGAGATGAGGTTGGCCTCGGCTGCGACGGAGATGCCTGCCACGGCCGTTGACCAGCCGCGGACCGAGGTGAGCTTGGCTTCGCCGATTCGCAGGAACGCTGCGACGACCGTTGGGTCGAACTGGCCGCTCGCTCCGGCGCGCAACTCGTCCTTGGCGTGGTCCAAGCTGAATGGCGTCTTGTAGCTGCGTGCGTGGGTCATGACGTCGAATGCGTCGGCGACGGCGACGATGCGGCCGAAGAGGGGAATGTCCTCTCCGGCGAGGCCCATTGGGTAGCCCGTGCCGTCCCAGCGTTCGTGGTGTGTTTCGCTGGCGTCGTGGATGGACTCGCCGAGCCAGGATTCGAGCGGTTGGAGGTACGGGCGAGCCATCGTCGGATGTCGTTTCAGCACTGCCCACTGCGCGGTCGTGGGGCGGTCGGGACTCGTGAGGATCGAGGCTGGAACGCCGAGCTTGCCCACGTCGTGCAGCATCGCCGACCAGTTCAGTCGGTCGAGCTCGTCATCGTCGAGTCCCATCTCTTCGCCAATGAGCACGGAATACGCGCGGACTCGTTCCGAGTGACCGCGGGTGAGGCGTTCGTGGGCGTTGAGTCTGCTCATCAGGCTCAGGACGTGCTCGATCTGTTCTTCGCGGCCGAGCTCGATATCGCCGGACTTCATGATGGTCTTGGCGTTCCCGGCGCGAAGCGCAGTCTTGAAGCGCGAACTCAGTTCCTCTTCGAAGTTGTTGGCCATGTCGTACAGCCGGGTGAGCGGCAGGAGGCGCGAAATGATGACGCCCAACGCGAGACTGGTGATGACTGACAAGCCCACGGCGACGATCAGCCAGCCGAAGTAGTCGGCTCGTCCCGAGAAGGGACGACCCCACCGCAGAGCGACGAACGCGCAAACGAATCCTCCGAGCGCAGGAATGGCGGAGCCGATCAGCCGCACGAGGCGCATGGCTCTGGTCGTTGTGGCGTTCGTTAACCGATGCATTTTCCCCACACCCACTGAGTGAAATTGCCCGCCACAGACTCTCTGATACATGTCTCCTGTCGGCGCCGGAAGGCCGGGCATGAGACTACGTCCGTGTAGTTTCCACACGCACTTGGGTTTCCCAGGAAGCTCTCGTAGACTCCTCAGCTGGCCCAACCACAGGTTGTGCCAACACACGTACTCCTGGCGCTGCAATTCCGCAGCCCCTTGACGAAGACAGTGGGACCGCTCGACGGTTCACAGAGGTGAAAGTTTCCGAGATGCCAACAATCAACCAATTGGTCCGCAAGGGCCGTGTTTCAAAGCGTCGGAAGGAAACCACTCCTGCGCTCAAGGGTGCTCCACAGCGCCGCGGCGTGTGCACGCGTGTGTACACCACCACTCCCAAGAAGCCGAACTCTGCACTCCGCAAGGTCTGCCGTGTCCGCCTCACCTCGGGTATCGAAGTCACCGCCTACATTCCTGGCGAAGGCCACAACCTCCAGGAGCACTCCATCGTGCTCGTCCGTGGTGGTCGTGTGAAGGACCTTCCCGGTGTCCGCTACAAGGTCATCCGCGGCACGCTCGACACCTCTGGTGTGCGTGACCGCAAGCAGGCCCGTAGCCGCTACGGCGCAAAGAAGGGCTGAATCACATGCGCAAGAATGCAGCTCCTCGTCGCGAACTCACCCCAGATCCCGTCTACGACTCCGTGCTCGTCACGCAGTTCGTCAACAAGATCCTTCAGCGGGGCAAGCGCTCCACTGCCGAGCGCATCGTCTATACCGCGCTCGAAACCGTCGCCGAGAAGACGGGCGGCGAAGCGCTGTCCGTGCTCAAGCGTGCGGTCGACAACACCCGCCCCCAGCTCGAGGTTCGTAGCCGTCGAGTCGGTGGCGCCACCTACCAGGTGCCGGTCGAGGTTCGCCCCAAGCGGGCAAACACCCTCGCCGTTCGTTGGTTGGTCAACAACTCCCGCAAGCGTCGTGAACGGTCCATGGCCGAGCGCCTCGCGAACGAAATTCTCGACGCATCCAACTCCGTTGGCGCATCCGTGAAGCAGCGGGAAGACCTCCACAAGATGGCCGACGCGAACAAGGCCTTCGCGCACTACCGCTGGTAGATCGCAGAATCATCATGAACCGCGCTCCCTTCGACAACACCGGATTGCAGCAGGTTCACCACTAGACTTTTGGAGTGACCGGGCCACCGTGCCCGGTCACTGCATGTCCAAGACGTCGTAGCGAAATCATCCAACACCCCTCAGCACTTAGGAAACGAGAATCATGGCAAAGCGAGTGCCTCTCGAAAAGACCCGAAACATCGGGATCATGGCCCACATCGATGCGGGCAAGACCACCACGACCGAGCGCATCCTCTACTACACCGGCGTGAACTACAAGATCGGTGAAGTTCACGATGGCGGCGCCACCATGGACTGGATGGAGCAGGAGCAGGAGCGTGGCATCACGATCACGTCCGCTGCAACCGCCTGTATGTGGAACGACCACAAGATCAACATCATCGACACCCCGGGCCACGTCGACTTCACGGTCGAGGTCGAGCGCTCGCTGCGCGTCCTCGATGGTGCCGTTGCCGTGTTCGACGGTGTTGCCGGCGTCGAGCCGCAGACCGAGACCGTGTGGCGTCAGGCCAACAAGTACAACGTGCCCCGCATGTGTTTCATCAACAAGATGGACCGCACCGGCGCCGACTTCTACTTCTGCCTGAAGACCATCAAGGAGCGCCTCACCGAGGACGTTGCCGTGCTGCAGCTGCCCATCGGTTCCGAGGGCAACTACGCCGGCATGATCGACCTCGTTCGCATGAAGGCCCTCGTGTGGCCATCGAACGTCGACGAGAAGGACCTTGGCGCAACCTTCAACATCGAGGACATCCCCGAGGATATGGCCGATGAGGCTGCCGAATACCGTTCGGAACTCATGGACGTCCTGTCGCTCATCGACGAGGACCTCATGGAGCGCTACCTCGGTGACGAGGAGATCTCCGAAGACGAGCTCAAGAAGGTCATCCGTAAGGGCACCCTCTCTGGCGAGATCGTCCCGATCCTCAATGGCACGGCCTTCAAGAACAAGGGTGTGCAGCCGCTGCTCGACGCCGTCATCGACTACATGCCGGCTCCCATCGATCTTCCACCAGTCGAGGGCACGCACCCCCGCACCGGCGAGCCCGAGACCCGCGACGTCGACGACAAGGCGCCGTTCTCGGCTCTTGCGTTCAAGATCATGACCGACCCGTTCGTCGGCAAGCTCACCTACTTCCGTGTGTACTCCGGCTCCCTTGAAAAGGGCGGAACGGTCATCAACAGCCGTACCGAGAACAAGGAGCGCATTGGCCGTCTCCTCGAGATGCACGCCAACAACCAGCAGGACCGCGACATCGTCCAGACCGGCGACATTGCTGCCGGTATTGGTTTCAAGGGCACCCGCACCGGTGACTCGCTCTCCGATCCCTCGCACCCGATCGTGCTCGAAGAACTCACCTTCCCCGAGCCCGTGATCCACGTTGCCGTGGAGCCGAAGGACAAGGAAGCCCAGGACAAGCTCGGCAAGGCGCTCATGGCGCTTGGCGAAGAGGACCCGACCTTCCGTGTCGAGTCCGATGAGCAGACCGGCCAGACCATCATTTCCGGCATGGGCGAGCTTCACCTCGAGATCCTCGTGGATCGCATGAAGCGTGAGTTCAAGGTCGACGCAACCGTCGGCAAGCCGCAGGTTGCGTACCGCGAGACCATCACGAAGACCATCGAGAGCTACAAGTACACCCACAAGAAGCAGTCGGGTGGCTCCGGTCAGTACGCCGAGATCTCCTGTGATCTCGAGCCCACTGGTCCCGGTGGCGGTTACTCGTTCGACGACAACATCAGCGGTGGTCGTATTCCGAAGGAATACATCAAGCCCGTCGATGATGGCATTCAGCAGGCAATGACCGCAGGTCCTCTTGCCGGCTTCCCCGTCGTGGACATGAAGGTCACCCTTCAGGACGGCAAGACCCACGATGTTGACTCGTCAGAAATGGCGTTCAAGATCGCAGGAAACGCCTGGTTCCGCGAAGCAGCACGGACAGCCGGACCCGTTCTTCTTGAACCGGTCATGGACGTTGAGGTCGTCACCCCTGACGACTACCTCGGAGATGTCGTCGGTGACGTCAACTCCCGTCGTGGACAGGTTCAGGGAACCGAGCAGCGTGGCAACAACCAGGTCATCAATGCCCTGGTGCCGTTGTCGGAGATGTTTGGATACAGTACCGATCTGCGTTCACGTACTCAGGGCCGTGCAACGTACACCATGCAATTCCACTCCTACCAGCAGGCTCCGTCCTCAGTGCAGGAAGAGATCGTCGCTCGCGTTCGGGGCGAGTGATCGACGAGATCACCCAAGCAATTCTAAAAAACAAACATCCAAAGAAGAAGAAAGAAACCTAAAGGACACCAGTCATGGCCAAAGAGACCTTTGAGCGCACAAAGCCCCACGTGAACGTGGGCACCATGGGACACATCGACCATGGAAAGACCACTCTCACCGCAGCGATCACCAAGGTCCTCGGCGACAACGTTGAAGGCTCCGCAGCCACCGCCTTCGAAGACATCGACAAGGCACCGGAAGAGCGCGAGCGCGGCATCACGATCAACGTGTCGCACGTCGAGTACGAGACCGAGGGCCGTCACTACGCCCACGTCGACATGCCCGGCCACGCCGATTACATCAAGAACATGATCACCGGTGCGGCGCAGGTCGACGGTGCAATCCTTGTTGTTGCCGCAACCGATGGCCCCATGAGCCAGACCCGTGAGCACCTTCTGCTCGCTCGTCAGGTCGGCGTTCCCAAGATCATCGTTGCCCTGAACAAGGTCGACATGGTCGACGACGAAGAGCTCATCGAGCTCGTCGAGATGGAGGTGCGTGAGCTCCTCGACAAGTACGAGTTCCCCGGCGACGACACCCCCGTCGTGCAGGTTTCGGCTCTCAAGGCCCTCGAGGGCGACGCCGACGCTGCTGCCCAGGTCATGGAGCTCATGGCGCAGGTCGACGAGTACATTCCACTTCCCGACCGCGACATCGACAAGCCCTTCCTCATGCCCATCGAGGACGTCTTCTCCATCACCGGTCGTGGCACCGTGGTGACCGGCAAGATCGAACAGGGTGTCGTCGAGACCGGCAACTCCATTGAGATCGTTGGCCTCAAGGACACCCAGACCACCACCTGCACCGGTGTTGAGATGTTCCGCAAGCTTCTCGATCGTGGCGAGGCTGGCGACAACATCGGCGCCCTCCTTCGTGGCATCGACAAGGAAGACGTGCAGCGCGGTCAGGTGCTCGCAGCCCCCGGCTCGATCACCCCGCACACCGACTTCGAAGCCGAGGTCTACGTGCTGTCGAAGGAAGAGGGTGGCCGTCACAAGCCGTTCTTCTCCAACTACCGTCCGCAGTTCTACTTCCGGACCACCGACGTCACTGGCACGATCAACCTTCCCGAGGGCACCGAGATGTGTCTTCCAGGTGACAACACCAAGATGACGGTCGAGCTCATTGCTCCGATCGCCATGGACGAAGGTCTTCGCTTCGCCATCCGTGAGGGTGGACGTACCGTCGGCGCTGGCGCCGTCACGAAGATCACGAAGTAGGACTGATGGCTGCTGCATCCCAGAAGATTCGCATTCGCCTCAAGGCGTACGATCACACCCAGATCGATCAGGCAACAAAGCAGATCGTTGAAACGGTGCGTCGTACACAAGCCGAGGTTCGGGGTCCGATCCCTCTTCCCACCGAGAAGCACCGCTACACGGTGGTCCGGGGTCCCTTCAAGGACAAGGACTCACGCGAGCACTTCGAGATGCGTATCCACAAGCGTCTTCTCGACATCGTCGAGCCATCCCCCAAGACCGTTGATTCGCTCCAGCGTCTCGACCTTGCGGCCGGCGTCGACATCGAGATCAAGATTCAATAGTTTGACCTCGTCGAACTAAGGATCTGAGAACTGAAACAGCCCGGGGCTTCGGCCTCGGGCTGTTCTCGTTTTGCACCGACGGTTGCTGGGTTGGGTTCACGGCTGAAGTGCCGACAGTACGGTGTGGGCCTGAAGCGGTCGGTGTCGGATCAATCCCAAGAGCTCGGTGAGCGACTCCGTTTTGAGGAATCGTCTTGGCGGGCGAGATCGGAGAAGGTGAATACGGATGGAGGTTCACCGTGTTTACAGTCGTTGTGATGCGCCGGATTCTCTTTCTGCTCGTGGGCCTTCTGTTGGCTGCCTGTGGGGAAACTGTGGTGAGCGGGGAAGACATGGCGCGTGTCGATGAACCGCCGATTGATGCTGGCCCGGATGCAGACCTCGAAGAGACGGCAACGACCGTCGCGACTGAGCCCGAGGCTTCGACCACCACGATGGCGGTGGCGCCAACGACGACTGCACCGTTGCCGACCGGGCGCGAGGCATTGGCTGCCGCTCAGGCGGCGGGGGAGCCGGTGGTGCTCTGGTTCTGGGGCGCGCATTGAGGTACCTGTCGTGAAGAATCCTCTGCGGTCGCATGGGTGGACAGACAACCAACCGGAGTCACGATCATCGGTGTCACGAACGCGGCCGACGGCGACGACTTCGACAAGCAGGACTTCATCGATGGCATGAGCACACCCATTCCGCATGTGCTCGACGATCCGCAGGATCTGTGGCTTGAGTATCGGGTGTTGTCGCAGCCGACGATGGTGTTCATCGCCGCCGATGGCACGATCGAAACCCATACTGGTGGCCTGGGTCCGCAGGGTCTGCTGGAGCGGGTCACCGAGCTCGCGGCGAGCTGAGGGGTCAAGCTCAGGGTCGACAGCTCACGAACCGACACTATGTTCTGATCATGAAACGTTCGGCAGCCGATCCGTCTCACGCACGTGGTGAGGAGCTCCGCGAGGACGCGGCTCGCTGGCGCTCCGCATCATTTGGTTCGTCCCTCGGTGGTTCCAGGCTCACGTTTCGCCCACCTCGCCATGAGGGGGAGCGCCGGACGTTCGCCTACATGGAGGGTGATGGCGGTATCCGTTCGCTCTTCTTCTACTTCGTTTTCGTGGTCGTTGTGCTCGGCGTTGCTGCGGTGCTGTCGATTTCGGCGTGGGTCCAGGAGGAGCAGGAGGAGCTGGTGCAGGTCCGTCTCCAGAATGGCCCTGTCACCTGTGAGTGGCTCGAGAGCGGGCATGTGCGTCTCTCGACGACGGTCGATCTCGGGGCGGAGTTTCCGTTCGTTCGTGATCGTGCGCTTGAACACGGGGTCGACGTCGAGTGGACGGTCGCGGTCCGCGGAGGGGATGACCGTTTCCGAAGGGAGGTTGCGAGAGTCTCCGAGGACGGACACATCGAGCAAGTACTCAGCTTTGGAGGTCCGCAGAATACGATGTGTTGGGCCCGGGTCGCGGTGGCCGTCCCGGTTTGAGCAGCGCCTTCGTGGGCCCGCACAGCCTGGTGGAGCGGGTACAGGCCCTGGCGAGACCTGAAGAGGACGAGTCGTCAGCGATTCAGGGGCGGCGCAGGGAGCGCTGGGTGCTCAGTCGGCAATCCCGATTCCATTCACGTAGAAGCCGTTTGCGTTCAGGCCGCGTGACTCACCCGCAATGATGGTGAATTCGTCGTCGGTGCTGTTTCCGTTGAACAAAAGGTGCTGCGAGAACGCCGGATTGAACGTGAGGTCTCGGGAGTCGATCTCGAGAATTGCCCAGTCCTCACCCTCGTCTTCGGTCAGGAGGATCCGGGTTCCGTCGTGGTTCACCGCGGACAGCACGGCCTCAACTCCGACGAACACCCTTCGGGTGCCGGCGTCGAGGTCGATGATCTCGACCGGACATGGTTCGCCCAGACACCACACGCCAAGAACAAGCGTGGACCCATCGCCGGAGAGGGCGCTCCGGATGCGGCCGAAGCGCAACGCATACTCAGGCGAGAGCTCATAGCGGGTACGTTCACCGGTGCTCACGTCGACAATGGTGACATGCGGGTCGAACCGATCTTCCACAACGAGGAGGCGGTTGGCGTCTGAAGAAATGGCGAAGGACGTGACGGCAGCTGCTTCATGAATCGTGGTGGCGGCACGAGTTTCCAGGTCCACCCGCACCAGTTCGACGCCACCGGCGAGCTCGCGTTCGATGATCACGAAGTCGCCGGACCCGCTCAGCGAGATGGTGGACAGATCCGGATCCTTGAGAACCCATCGATCCGACAGCAGGTCGGCGCCGTCGTACGTGCGGACCCGGAGGTTTCCGCCCGGCCGTACGTAGGCAACGGTGTCGCCATCGAAGGAGATCGCCACCTGGTCGAATCCGACTGCGGCGGGAACTGCTCTATCGATCTCGTCGGCTGACTCGGAGGCCAAGTGGACTCGGAACGTGCGCTTCTGTGTGAAGAGGCCCCGTTCTCCGGCAAGAACCGCCGAGCCATCTCCGGACGTATCGGTGGAGTACTGCCCGTCAAGCCCCGTCGCCGCTGTCAGGTCACGTTCGTCGATCTGATCCGATGATGGGCCTGGAACCACTCCGACGGGAAGAAAGCCGCCGTTCGTGACTTCACCCACGCCGCCGAACTCACGGTTCGTCAGGAGCGGAGTGCACGGAACGTCGGTGGATCCTCCGTCGGTTTCGCGTACCCGAATGAAGTAGTCGGCGTCGGGGCTCGGGGATGGATCCGTCCACCGATCGGCGTCGCCGGGGAGCGTGGCCTGCCACCGGTCGTTCGCCCGCACAACGATTCGACGAGCGTCGATTCCGGGGAACCGGAGCTGTGCATCATCGCCAAAGGCAACGGTGCACGAGGTGCGGTTCGAGGGCACGTCAGCCACGGTGCACGTCAGGTCGTATCGGTCACCATCATCTTTGGGAAACACTCGTGCGATCCACGAGCCTTCCTGATCGGCGAGGTTCACCGAGAAGGTCGTCTGTGTGCCGTCGATCGTGCGAACCCAATCGCCATTTCGCCGCATCGAGATGCGATCGGCTGACGTGGAGAGATCGATCAGCTCGATGCGGTCCGGGGTGGGGCCGGGCAGGTATCGGCATTCGCCGCGTCCCTCGTCTGCGCCGGCTGGAGCGGCAACGAACGCCAATCCAGCGATTACCGCTGCTGCCGCAAGCAGAGTCGTCAGAACGACTCGATGTGGTCGCACAATCACGATTATCACTCTCTGTCCGCCAACCTGGCATGAATTCTACAGTCAGGGAAGAAATGGGGCAAAGACGACGCTCTGCGGGGTTTTCGTGCTGCGGTCGTGGTGGTTCAGTCGGAAGGAGAATCGTCGCCCTCATTGACGTCGGGGGCCTCGGTGGTTTCGTCGTCCAGGTGATGATCGGGGAGGGTCTCGGGCAGCGCTGCGGGTGCCTCGGCCCATGGGCCGGCTTCGGGTCGGAGCCGGGTGAGCGGGCCCTCTTCGATTGCGTACCGTTCACCGGTTGCCGAAATGATGCCCTGTGCGGTGGCGGCCGTGGGGAGTGCAAGGAGTGCGCCGACCGGGCCCAACACGGATGCGCCGATGAGGACGGATCCGAACGAGACCGCCGGATGGATCTTGAGGGTTCGGGAGTCGATGCGGGGGGCGAGCAGGTAGTTCTCGATCTGCTGGTAGCCGGCCATGAAGGCCACGGCCCACAGGGCCTTGGTGGGTGATTCGAGAAGCGTGAGGATGAAGGGCAGCGCGCCGGCGATGTACACACCCACCACGGGAACGAACTGGCTGACGACGCCGACCCAGACCGCCAGGGCCAAGGGGAAGGGCACGCCAATGATGGTGAACGCGATCCAGGTGACCAGGGCCGAGATGCTGGCGAGCACGGTGCGCGAGAGGATGTAGCCGCCGGTCTTTTGGATGGCGAGGTCCCAGATGCCAAGCACACGCCGCTGACGGTCGGGGCGCAGGCGGGCGCAGATGGTTCGGCGAAGCCGGGGTCCGTCGGCTGTCAGGTAGTAGGTGAACAGCGCAATGGTGAAGATGTTGAAGACCAGGCTGACGATGGTGGCTCCCACGCCCACGACGTTGTCGGCGAATCCGGTGAGCTGCTGGCCCAGGCCGTCGTCGTTCAGGAACTGATCGCGGACCTGGTCGAGCTCGATCTCTTCGTCGATGTTGCGTCGGAGCCAGTCCTCGAGGTCATCGATGAGGGCCGGAGCGTCGTTCACGAAGCTGGTGGTCTGTTCGGCGAGTGCGCTGCCCACGATGAAGCTGAGCAGGCTGAACGCGGCAGCGACGAGCACGAACATGATGATCGTGCCGAGCCCGCGGCGGAAGCCACGGCGTTCGAGCCAGTTGACGGCCGGTTCCAGCGCGAACGAGAAGAAGAATGAGATCAGGATGGTGACGAGGAAGCCGGAAAGGTCTTCGAACAGGCGTAGCAACAGCCACAGGCCGATCACGCCACCGAAGAAGAGAAGCAGGGCACGAGGAACCCACGCAGGCATTTGTGCAGCCGGCGGCGGTTCGACGGGTGCTTGGGCATCGGTCATGGCTGGCAACGTTACTTGTCGGGCTTCTGTGGCGTGGTGACAGCACTGGGGAGAACAGTTCATGGCTGCGTGTTACAGAACGTGGCAATCTATGCTGTTCTGAGCGAGTTTTGTGGGCTACGGGTCAAGGGTCGGAATGGAAATCACTGAACGGGCGGTTCTGGGCGCAATGGTGACCCGACGGCTCCTCGTGGCCATGGGTGTGGCGTTGCTGGCCCTTGCGGCCTTCATCCCGTTGCGTGCCGCGCTGGCCGCTCCACCGGCCGGGTTCGTCGACCTCACCATCGAGACCGACATCTTCACTCCGGTGCAGTTGGCAATGGCCCCCGATGGGCGGCTCGTTGTGGTCAAGGACGAGGGCACGGCCGTGATCATTGTCAATGATCAGGCGCTGAATACGCCGTTCCTCGACATCTCGGACCGGGTGAACTCCGACGGCGACCGTGGCATGTTCTCCATGGCGTTCGACAACAACTTTGCGGCCAATGGCTACATCTACGTGATGTACGTCCACGACGACAACAAGAACGACAACGACCCGGGCAACCCGCGCCTTTCGCGGTTCACGGTCACGGGCAACAGCGCCAACGAGAACACCGAGGTCGTGCTGTTCGACGAGTTCCCGACCGCCGATGTGGACCTGCACTACGGCGGCGCCGTGCAGCACGGAAACGACGGACGTCTGTACGTGTCGGTGGGCGACTACCTCATTGGCCCGAACGCACAGGACAACACGAACATCAAGGGCACGATGCTGCGCTTGAACACCGATGGTTCCATCCCAACGAGCAACCCGTTCTACGACGAGCTCCAGGGCAACAACCGGGCCATCTACGCCAACGGTCTGCGGAACCCGTGGAACACCGAAGAACATCCCACGACCGGCGAGATCTACATCAGCGATGTCGGCTCGAACTCGTGGGAAGAGCTCAACGTTCTTGGCGAAGGAAACAACTACGGCTGGCGTCTGGTCGAGGGGCCAGAACCCACCCCTGACCCGGATCTCGAAGATCCGTTCTGGGCGTTCCCGCACGCCGATGCGAACGGCCCCGACACTCCGGGAACGCCCATCAAGGGTTGCGCCATCATTGGCGGAGCGTTCTACGAGACGCCGGTTCCCACGTTCCCAACCGAACTGCGCGGCAAGTACTTCACGGGCGACTACTGCTCGGGGCAGATCGTCAGCGTCGACACCACCACGGGTATCGCCACCAACTTCATGACGCTGTTCGACGATGGCGATCCCGGTGTGTCCGGCTTGGTGGACTTTGCGGTCTCTCCGGTCAACGGCGACCTCTACTACCTGGACCGCAACTTCAAGGGTGACCAGGTCGGAGCCTGGGGCGGCGTGGGCAAGATTCAGTACGTGGGTGAGATCAACGAGATCTCCATCACGAGCCAGCCGGGCGATGTGTCCATCGCTGCCGGCGGAACGGCATCGTTCTTCGTGGGTGCGGCTGCACCTGGCGATGTGACCTACCAGTGGTTCCGCAACGGCAACGCCATCAACGGTGCCACCGGACCTCGGCTCACGATCGACAACGTTGGTCCCGGCGATGATGGCGACGACTTCACCGTCGAGATCAGCAACGGCAACGAGACTGTGACCTCCGATGAGGCGACCATCAACATCACGAACAACACGGTTCCTGAGCCCACGATCACGGTGGGCGCAGTGGGCGGCGGCTACGAGGCTGGCAAGGCCATCACCTTCTCGGGTTCGGCCACCGACGCCGAGGACGGCAACATCCCGTCAGAAGATCTGCGGTGGGAAGTCCGCCTGAACCACGACGACCATGACCATCCGTTGGTCAACGCAATCGTGGGTGCCAACGGCAGTTTCACGGTGCCGCCGGCAATCGAGTCCGACACCAACGTGTGGGTGACCCTCTATCTCACGGCCACCGATTCCGACGGCACGTCGTGGACGACGTCGGCTCGGGTCGATCCGCTCATCACCACGGTCACCTTGCAGACGTCGCCCGCTGGGCTCGATGTCAGCCTCGAGGGTCAGACGCACCAGGCGCCCTTCTCATTCGACAGTGTGGCGGGCGTTGTCCGCGAGATCTCGGCCCCGGTGTCGCAGACCGACGGTGGAGTCACGTACACGTTCGAGTCGTGGTCCGACGGGTTCGGTCGCGACGCCATCCGGCCCACGGCCGATGTCGATGAGACCATCGTTGCCACCTACTCGGGTGGTGCCGGCGGTGATGTGTGTACTGCCGAGGCGCTTGATGGTGGCGGTGTGCGGGTGTCGTGGCAGAACAAGGCTGGGACGGAGATTGTTCGGTCGCAGTCGGGGAACAATGGTGGTGATGGTTGGGTGACCACGCCGGCTGCGGGAACGTTGTCGTATGTGGATGCCGATGGCGATACCGATTTCGGGTACTACATCCGTCGTTCTGGTGGTGTTGCTGACGAGGTCTGTGACGTGGTCGGCGACCCCGTCGACCCACCCATTGGCGATACGTGTACTGCCGAGGCGCTTGATGGTGGCGGTGTGCGGGTGTCGTGGCAGAACAAGGCTGGGACGGAGATTGTTCGGTCGCAGTCGGGGAACAATGGTGGTGATGGTTGGGTGACCACGCCGGCTGCGGGAACGTTGTCGTATGTGGATGCCGATGGCGATACCGATTTCGGGTACTACATCCGTCGTTCTGGTGGTGTTGCTGACGAGGTCTGTGACGTGGTCGGCGACCCCGTCGACCCGCCCGACGACGCTGAATGTGTTGTCACCGCAGTGGCCGGTGGCGTCTTCGTCGACTGGGACGCAGTCCCGGGCGAGAACCGCTACTCACTCCGGGTCAACGGCTCGTTCGCCGTACTCGTCGCGAACGCCACCCAGGTCACCTGGGATGGCGGCACGTTGAACGACGTCTACTCCATTCGCTACGACCTGCAGGACGGAAACGGCAAGCAGAACCTGGCGTGTGAGAACGACGGCGACGTCGACCCACCAGATCCCGACATTTGCACCGTGACCGACCTGGCCAACGGCGTTCGGGTCGACTGGCTGAACAAGCCCGGCACCGAGATCGTCCGCTTCCAGACCGGCAAGAACGGTGGCGACGGTTGGGTCACCACACCGGGCGCGGGAACACTCTCGTACGTCGACGCCGATGGCGACACCGACTTCGGCTACTACATTCGCCGCACTGGCGGAGGGGACGAAGTCTGCAACGTCCTCTGACGTAGGCGGCTGGTCAGCCGATTGCTGAGGCGATGCTCATGGCAATGAGCGTGGTGAGAACCGCGGTCGCCAGGAGGACGCACCCCATGAAGATGCCCCGCTTTGTCGACATGCGCGACAACGAGGACGTGCTTGTTGGGTTGAGTTCTGCCTGTTCCGTCGCCACCTGATCCACCGATCCCGCTTGATCTGCTGCCTGTACACAGAGTTTTAGCAGTGTCCGTGCGGTAATGCTGTGTACCGGGACACGTTCACAGGGGTTTTACATTCGCGGTCCGGTTGTCAGGACATGGTGGCCGATGCGTGGAGCGCTTCGGCGGCGCCGTGCTCTTCGACATCGGCAACCTGCAGGGTTGCCAGTGCCTTCGCTTCAGGGACGGCGTTGCCCATGGCGACGGGGTGCCCGACAGCGGCAAGCGCCGGCAGATCGTTGTGGCCGTCGCCCACCATCATGACGTCGGCGAGCGTGATGCCGAGCTCGTCGGCGATGAGCTGGATGCCGCTGGCCTTGGTGATTCCCGACACGGTGAACGACACGAACGCGGTGCCTTCCATGATGGGGGAAGTCGCCGAGGTGCCGGTGAGCCCGAGGGTCGACGCATGCGCGAGCACGGCGTCGGATTCTTCGACCGCCACGACGAACTGCAGCCGGACGATGTCGCCGTCGAGGTCGGCGAGTGTGCTGCGCTGGAAAGGCACGCCCATGAGGGCGGCGTGGTCGACGGCGCGGTCGGTGTCGGCATCGACCGCGTAGGCGCGAGCGGTGTAGTGCTCCAGCACCCAGCCGTGGTCGGCGGAGAGCTGTGTGGCGGCGGCGACCTGCTCGGGAGTGAGGCTGTGGGAGCGGACGTCTTCGGTTGTTGCATGCACGACTGCGCCGCCTGCGTGGAAGACGTGCCACCCGCTCGGGTCCAGTCGTTGGGCCATGTCCCACGACGATCCGAACGCTCCTCGGGCGGTTGAGAGGGCCAGATGTTGCCCTCGGTCGAGGGCCGCGTCGGCTGCTTGCCACACTGCGTCGGACACTTGGCCCGATTTGCCCACAAGAGTGCCATCAACGTCAAGACAGATAAGGGGAATCACTCCGACAGACTACGAATGTTTGCTAGAAAGCGAGGGGGACAACGGCAGAGTTGTCCCTGTTTTTCAGGTGAAAGAGGCAGTGTTGAGCAGCGAACTTCCGGACCTCGATGAGGCGATTTCCTTTGCGGTGGACAACGGTGCTCAGGCGGGCCCGTTCTCGATGCGGTCCATCGTCGACAGTGTGAAGCAGGGCCAGCGTGCGCAGAGCACGCTCGTCTGGTGGGCGGGCGAAGCCGATTGGGTGCCCTTCGACTCCGTGCCGGGTCTGCTGGCGCTCACGCAGGACCCCGTGCTCGAGGAGCTTCCTCCACCGCCCACGGATGCACCGCTGCTCGGGACCGAGCCAGCAGCCCCCGATGCCACCATGTCGTTCGGTTCGCCGGTCGCCGAAGAGCCGCAGGTCTTCGAGCCGCTCGCAGAAACCACCACCTTCGAACCCGAGGTGTTTGAACCTCAGGTGGCCGAAGCCGTCGAGCCCCAGGAAGTTGTCCAGGAGAGCTACGGCGTGGCCGGCTTCGAGCCTCAGGCCACCGCCGAGTCCGTGGTCGAAGAAGCAGCTCCTGCCGCCGACATGTTTGGCGACGTCAACGCCGGTTCGCCCGGTGACGTGATCGAGATTTCTGAAGACGGTCTCGAGGTCGACGCCTCCCAGACATGGGCGTCCCCCGATTCTGTTGTTGAGACCGCTTCCGAGGTTGTCGAAACCGAGTCCGGCGACTTCAGCTGGGCATCGCCCGAGCCCGGTCCCGCCGAAGATGTGTGGGCGGACACTGGAGCAGCCGCAGAGGTGGCTGAGGCCGCCGAAGCTGTCGAACCTGAGAGCACCGATGGTGGTGGACTCTCCAGCGGACTCTTCGGAGCTGGTGCTGGTGTTGTTGCGGCCGCTGGCGCCGCTGCCGGCGGAGTCTTCGGTGGTGCCGAAGAAGCCGTCTCCGATGTGGTCCCCGATGCCGGTGACCTGGGCGACGCCGTTGCCGGTGTTGTCCCAGATGGTGGTGTTCCCGATGGCCTGGTTCCCGACGGCATCGTCCCCGATGGTGGGGTGTCACCGCTCGCTTCGGTGAACGAACGCATCGAGGCGCTCGGCGCCGAGTCGCCCATCGCCGCCGACCCTGTGGTCGAGGCTGCAGCCGACGTCATCCCCGAGCCCGCGTTCGAGGCTCCCGTTGCGGCCGCTCCCGAGCCCGTGTTCGAAGCTCCCGCCGAGGCAGTGGCCGAGCCGGTGTTCGAAGCACCTGTCGAGGCCGACCCGGTCTTCGAGGCGCCAGCGCCAGTCGAGCCTTTCGTGGCCGATGTGCCGGTTGAAGCTGCGGCTCCGGTCGAAGCTGCGGCCCCGGTCGAAGAGGTTGTTGTCGAAGAGGCACCGGTCGCCGCTGCCGAAGCCATCGTCGACCCCGACGTTGCGGCGCGCACGGCGCTGTTCGGTGACCTTCTCGACAAGTCTGCGTTGGTCGAGGGGCATGAGGCTCGCTCCGACCGGCGGATCGACGTCTTGCTCGCTGGTTTCATGAACGTGGCGGCGAACCGCGGCCTCGCGGTTCTGGACATGGTGGCCACCGGGTTGCGTCACAGCGTCCGGTTCGAGAACCCGGCCGATGGCAGCCGAACCACGGTGGCTTTGGGGAACGCCGGAGACCATGTTCGCATGGCGTTCGGCTTTGGCACCCCGGTCGCGGACCCCGAGTCTGTTCTCACGTCCACGGCATGGGACGACGGCCCCATCATGATCGGCGCCGACACCGACGACGGTCTGGCCTTTACTGGCGTGGATCTGTACTTGGATCCCGCCGACTACGTCACAGCGAACCACACGGTCGATGCTGCAGCACTTGGTGCGGCCTTCGATGCGTTGACGCAGGAGCTTCGCAGCAGCCTCATGGTTGGCCTCGAAGCCTGAGCTACCAGGTGGTGTCGCTCAACATGAGCGACACCAGGTTGGCCTGCGGGGTTGGCTCTGCAAACAGATAGCCCTGCGCCCAATCGGCGTTGATTTCTCGGAGTCCGTGCAGCTGGTCTTTGGTTTCGACGCCCTCGACCGTTGCGGTCATGTCCAGCGCATGGGCCATGGCCACGGCCGCCTGCAGGATGGGTGCGCCCGTGCCGTCGGCGGCGAGTCCGCCGAGGAACGCACGGTCCACCTTGATCATGCCTACGGGTAGCTGTTGCACGTAGGCGAGCGACGAGTAGCCCGTGCCGAAGTCGTCGATGGCGACTCGCACGTTCAGCTCCCGGAGCTCGTGGATGCGTTCGACGACGGTGGTGTCGGCCAGCACGGACTCGGTGAGTTCGACGATGAGTTGGGTTGGGCGCACGTCGTACGCGCCCAGGGCTTCGGCGATGGATTCGACGCAGCGAGGTCGAGCCAGTTGTGTGGCCGACATGTTCACGGCCACGGCGAACTCGGGGTCGATCTCGGAGAACGCTCCAACCTCTTTCACGGTTTGCCACAACACCCAGTCGCTCAGGTCGTTGATGGCACCGCTGCGTTCGGCGGTGGCGAGGAATTCGTCGGGCCCGATGATGCCGTGTTCGGGGTGGTCCCAACGGACGAGCGCTTCAGCGCCCACGATGCGCCCGGTGCTCACCTGCACCTTTGGCTGCCAGAAGAGCACAAACTCACTCTTCTCCAGCCCTTCGCGCAGGCGGGTCTCGCGGTCGAGTCGGTCGGCTGCCCCGGTGTCCAGCCCGTGGTCGTGCGTTGCCGTGGAGCCGCGGCCGCCCTGCTTGGCGCGAACGACTGCTGCGTGTCCTTCATCGATCAGTTGCAGCGGCAGGCTGCCCACACCACCGCAGGTGATGCCGATGGACACCGTGGTGGCGATCTCGTTGTCGTTCAGCGTGATTGGCTCACCGATGGCGTCTCGGATTCGTTCGGCCGTGTTCTGCGCATCGGTGATGTTCTCGATGCGTTCCAGGACCACGATGAACTCGTCGCCGCCGAACCGGACAACGGTGTCGCCCGGAAGCACCTGGGAGCGAATGCGTTCGGCGGTCATGGCGATGATGGTGTCGCCGGCCGTGTGGCCAAGGCTGTCGTTCACCAGCGTGAGGTCGTCAATGTCGACGAAGAGCAGGCCAACATTTGCCCCGTGGCCCTCGGCAGCGTCGATGGCTCGACGAATGTGTTCTTCGAGTCCGTCGCGGTTTTCCAGACCGGTCAACGGGTCGTGGCGCAGCCGGTCGAGGAGTTCTTGTTGGGCCTGTTCGTGGTGCAGGGCGAGGCGCAGAAGTGAGGCGACTTCTTCGAACAGATCGAGTTCGCTTGGCGTGAAGATTCGCTGCTCGGGTAGGTAGACGGCGAGGGCGCCGGCCATCTTGTTGTGCCGGCCCACGATGGGGACGGCCCGCACGGCCAGCATGCGGTGTTCCACATAGGTGCCGCGGTGTTCGCGGTACAGGCTGCTCGCTGCAACTTCCGGCACGGACACTTCGCCGGATCGGGTGATGGCCGAGGCCCACGCTCCGAACCAGTGGCGCCGGGCGCGACCATGAATCAGTCGCTGAACTGCACCCGGAGCGTTCGAGGACGAGATGCGGGCAACGTTGTCGTCGATGTCGATAATGACGACCGAGGCCTTTGGAATGTGCTCCGTGAGCGTTCGGGCGAGGGTGTCCAGGACGACGTCGTATCGCTGTCCTTCGGCGATCTCGGTGGCGATTCGGGCACGTAGACGAAGCAGTCGTTCGCCGTCGTCGGGTTCAGATCCCGGTACGAGCTGTAGTGCTGTCCCTGCCATGGTTCAATCATCGGCCATTTCGGGTCTGGATGTAACGCGAGCCCGTCGGGAAGCGCTCCCGGAGCTGCTACCGTTTTGGGTCACGCCCGGGTAGCTCAGTTGGTAGAGCAATTCACTCGTAATGAATAGGTCAGCAGTTCGATTCTGCTCTCGGGCTCTAGTTTTGAAAAATCAATGGTTTCGACTGAACCTCAGAGAGTTAAAGTAGTAGCACAGCGCTCGCTCAGCAGATAACTTTAGGTCTGTGGCCTCCAGACCAGACCGAATCAGCGACCTCCTGCCGAGCTTTCAGCGCCACCTCCTGGCGAAGAACCGCAGTCCTCGCACCGTCACAAACTACGTCGGCGCTGCCGAAACGTTTGAAGAGTTCCTCTTTGCAAGCGGGCATTCGGCCAACCTGGAAGACATTGAACGGGCCGACATCGAACGCTTTGTTGTCGACCAACTCAAGCGCCGCAGCGCGTCCACTGCATCGACCCGGTTCCGGTGCCTCCAGCAGCTCTTCAAGTGGCTGACAATTGAAGGCGAAATTGGGGCCAACCCAATGGACGGTCTCACCGCGCCGACGGTCCCAGACGCTCCTGTGCCGATCATCAGCGAGGACGAGCTTCGAGCACTTGTCGCGGTCACTAGCGGTAAAGGCTTTGACCAAAGCCGTGACCACGCCATCATTCGCGTCCTAGTCGACACTGGCATCCGAGTCGGTGAGCTAGTGAAGATCGAGCTCGAAGACCTCGACCTCGACCGAGGCGAGATTCGCGTGACCGGCAAAGGGGGTCGACCACGGTTCGTCGCGCTCGGGGTGAAGTCGGTTGAGGCTCTCGACCGATACATGCGGGAGCGCCGGCGACGAGCCCATGAGACCGAGACAGCACTGTGGGTCGGTATCCGAGGACCGCTGTCGGAATCAGGAATCGCTCAGATGCTCCGCAAGCGCGGTCGACAAGCCAATGTCGATGGACTTACGCCACATCGGTTCCGGCACACCTTCGCTCACCAGTGGCTCGCCAGCGGAGGTAACGAAGGCGACCTCCAACAGCTGGCCGGGTGGCGAACTCCGCAGATGATCCAGAGATACGGCGCATCAGCAAAGGCGGAGCGAGCGCGCGATGCCCACCGCAAACACTCCCCGGGTGATCGTCTGTGAAACTCATCTGCGGACGAGTAGGCCACGACCGAGGCAACTGCACGCAGATTCTCGGCGACGTCGAAATCGACGGACTGCAATTGCTCTACGTGCCGAGGCCGAAGAGCAGCACGACCGCCGTTGAGTCTGTGTACTACTACCGAAAGCAAAGCCGTCGGCTCGACGGAGATCTACGAAATCGGCTGGTAGAGCTCGACGAGACCAGGTCAATAAG
>CAZFBD010000075.1:1489-20303 GCA_964517125.1 uncultured Acidimicrobiales bacterium | reverse complement strand
AGTTCGAGCTGCGGCGGCGTTTTCGTGGGTCCTCGGCCGGCCGGGCCGAGCGAGTTACAGCCGGGGGAACCTTGTGCGGGGGCCGGCGTCGAACCAGTCCATGTGGTTTCGCACGTACTCGTTGGCGGAGTCCCGATTTGGGGAGAAGTCCCAGGAGGTGAGGGGGCCGGCGTCCATCGCTGCATGCAGAACCCGGCGGGAGCGCTGGGACGCAAGAACCTCGTCGCGAATGCCGCCGCTGTTCCAACGCTGTTGTACCTCGGCCGCGAATTCGGCTGCCAACGCAGCGTGCTCCGGGTCGTCGGCAAGGTTCGTGCGTTCGAGCGGGTCGGCCTCGACGTCGTACAACTGCGCCGGATCGGAATCGCAATGGATCCACTTCCACTTGTCGCGGCGAATCATGAACATTGGGTGGGTCAGCATTTCGCCGGTGTACTCGCCGAAGGTCTCGTCGACATCGTCGGTTCCGCCGGTCGCCAGCTCCCACAAACTGCGTCCGTCGAGGTCCACACCGAGCTCCGGCCAGGCGCCTCCGTCTGTCGCAATGTCCAGGACCGTCGGGAGCACGTCGAGGTGGGAGTTCACATTCGTCGCGGTGCCCTGAGCCACCCCGGGGCCAGCCATCACGAGCGGCACGCGGGCCGAGCGCTCGTGAAACGACATCTTGAACCAGGTCCCCCGATCGCCCAGCATGTCGCCGTGATCGGAGGTCACGATGATGACCGTGTTCTCCAGCTGGTGGGTTTCCTCGAGCGTGTTCACCAGCTGGCCGATCCAGTCATCGAAGTAGCTGGTGTTGGCGTAGTAGCCGTGGCGGGAGTTGCGCACCTGCTCGTCCGTGTAGCCCACGGTGTCCGCCTGGATGTTGTAGCGAATGCGTTTGCTGTGGGGGTCGAGCGTCTCCAGGTCGGGTACGTCGGGCATGTCGATCTCGTCGTGGTCGTACAGGTCCCACCACTCGGGTCGGGCCACGTACGGGTCGTGCGGATGGATGAACGAGGCGCACAGGAAGAAGGGTCGCTCATCGGCGTCGCGGGCGAAGTCGAACAGGCGCCGTTTCGCGGCGAACCCGACTTCCTCGTCGTATTCGACCTGGTAGGTGATGTTGGCTTCGCCAGCCTCTCGCAGCGTGTCCATGCCGTGGTACCACTTGTCGATCCGCTCGTCGGAGTCCCAGTTGGGGGTCCAGGCGAAGTCGGCCGGGTAAATGTCGGTCGTGAGCCGTTCTTCGAAACCGTGCAGCTGATCGGGGCCGACGAAGTGCATCTTCCCCGACAGCGATGTTCTATACCCGAGGAGCCGCAGGTAGTGGGCCAGCGTCGGTACCGATGCTGGGAACTCCGACGCGTTGTCCCACGCCTTGATCGCCGAAATGGGCTGACCCGAAAGGAAGGAGAACCGCGCCGGAGCGCACAGCGGCGAGTGGCTGTAGGTGGCGTCGAAGCGCATGCCTCGTTCGGCCAGCGCGTCCAACGCCGGTGTCTTCACGACGGCGTGGCCGTACGTGCTGGTGAAATGCGGAGCCAACTGGTCCGCCATGATGACAAGGATGTTCGGCTGCGTCATGGTGCGAGTATGAACCCGCACTGAACGAGTGTCCAGCCGCAGGTGATGTCCTACTCCTGGCCGACCGTGACGGTCAGTCCCTCGGCCAGCGAATCGAGCATGCGGGCAATTTCCTCGTCGGTGAGAATGAGCGGCGGGCACATGGCGATACGGGTGTAGACCGGCCGCACCACCACACCGTTCTCGTGCAACATGTGATCGCGAACCGGTACTGCGTTGCGGCCGAGCTCGGCGCCCCAGATTGCTCCGACGCCATCGAAACTCTCGATCATTCCGTCGTCCTGCAGCGCCTGGAGTCCCGCAGAGATCTTGTCGCCGACGTAGTTGGCTCGCTCGACGAGGTCGTCATCGCGGATGACCTGGATGTTGGCCATCACGGCGGCCATGCCTGCTGGGTGTCCCGAGTAGGTGTACCCGTGGCGGATCAGGTCATTGAGGGTCTCGAGTTCCTCGCCGATTTCCTTGCTCATGATGACGCCCGAAACCGGCTGGTAGCCGGAGGTGACGCCCTTGGCGAACGTGATCAGGTCGGGTGTGACGCCAAAGGTCTGGGAGCCGAACCAGCTGCCCGTCCGCCCGAATCCGCAGATGACCTCATCGTGGATCATGAGGGCGTCGTGGTCGTCGCAGAGTCGCCGAAGGCCTTCGAGGTAGCCGTCGGGTGGTGGGAACACGCCGCCGGCACCCTGCAGCGGCTCGGTGAGCACGGCCGCGATGTTGGTGCCATGCTCGGCGAAGAGGGTGGCCATTGCTTCGATGTCGTCGGCGGGAGCCTCCATGAAGTGGGGCACGAGATCGCCCCAGCCGGTTCGGTTGGGTTCGATGCCCTGCGCCGACGTACCGCCGAAATTCACCCCGTGATAGCCGCGCGTGCGCTTCACGATGATCTGCTTGTCCGTGTGGCCCCGACGCTGCTGGATGAGGCGACTGATCTTGAGAGCGGTGTCGATGGACTCGGATCCCGAGGAGGCGAAGAACACGCGGCCATCGGGATGCGGGGAGACCTCGGCGACCGCGTCGGCGGCGCGCACGGCAACGTCGTTCGTGAACGGGGCGAACGTGTTGTACGTGGCGAGGGTGTTCATCTGCTCGGTCACGGCATCGATGATCCGCTTCTCATCGTGACCCACCTGGCAGTACCAGAGACTGGCCAAGCCATCGATGTACTCCTTGCCCTTGTCGTCCCAGAGGATGGACCCCTTCGCCTTGACGACGTTGATCAGGTCTTCCTGGCCCCAACTGGGGTTTGTGAACGGGTGCAGAAATGTGTTTGGCATCGAGCGTCCTTGTTCGAGCGGCGATGGCCCCAGTGTGCCACCTCTCGGTCACCAATGGTTCATACCGCGGCACTACTCTTCGGCTCGTGAGCACACATGGTCCCGACCCGATCCGCGCCTCTCTTCATCTGGACGACGCACCCGTCCTCCGGTTGATCCTTGTCCGACATGGACAGCAGATACCTCCCGTACCCGGCGGAACGATCAAGGACCAGCGGGATCCGCCGTTGACAGAACTCGGGCGGCGCCAGAAAGCCGTGGTTGCGGACGCTCTCGCTGGCGAAGACGTCGACGCGGTCTACTGCAGCAACCTGGAGCGGGCGCACCAGACGGGCATCGAGATCGCCAGTCGTCACGGGCAGCAGCCGACCGTCATGAAGGAGCTTCGGGAGATCGAAATCGGCCGGGACCGACCCGACGACCTTCCACTCACCGAGCTGATTGGCGAGGACGCATGGGCGGAGGCCCGCTCAGTCTTCTCGGCCAGCCAGCGGTGGGACGACTTCCCGATGAGTGAGCCGTCTGACGATTTCCGTACCCGAGTCTCGGGCGCCTTCGAGGCGATTCGTGCCGCTCATGCCACGGGTGTTGTCGTTGTCGCCTGTCACGGCGGCGTCATCAACGCCATCGTTTCCATGGAACTCGGAATCGATGCCGACCTGTGGTTCATGCCGGCGCACTGCTCGATTCACCGGCTGCGGGTTCGGCCGGGTCGTATGGTCGTGCAGAACCTGAACGAGACCGAGCACCTGATGGGGGACCTCGAGACCTACTGAGCCTTGTCGTCGATCACGGCGTCCTGGATGTCCGGATCCTGGATCACCTCGTCCTGAATGGGCGCGTCCTGGATCACGGGTGACGCATACGATTCGTCCAGAATCTTGGCGACGACGACGCACAATCGAACCGCCTCCACGAGGTCGGTCGACTGCCAGATGGTCGTGCCGAGCTTGACCTCAAGTTCGTCTTCTTCGACCTCCTGTACGTTGAGCGTTTCGCCGAGCGTGACCAGCGCACTTCGACGCTCCGGGGTCAGCCACCTCATCACCATGTTCTCATCGTGGGCGGCACTGATCCGGTAGAGCTGATCGAACGACGGATCGCCAGTGGGCAGCTCGTTTGTGTTGCCGATGCGCACGGTGCCCTCGCGTCGGCCGTCGATGTCGAGGTTGCGGAGACCCGACGAGAACCGGACTTCGATCTCGGGCTGCGTGCCGCCGTAGGCGATGACGTTTGCCTTGTGGCCGTCGAGAACCCCGTGCATGGTCGCCGGCCGCTGCTTGCGGCCCTCCCGAGCGGTGAATCCGAGCTCTCTCGCAGCCGCCGTCCATTGGTCGTTGAAACGAGCGAGTGTGTCGTTCTGCCTGGCCCCGCCCTTGTTGTCGGCGCTCAGACGCTTTCCCACGAAGGTCCATGCGATGATGCCAGCCATCGCAGCCTGGAGCAGCCGTTGTTCCTGCAGCGCGATTCCTGCAATGGCCAAGAGCGCGAATGCGAGATATGCGAACTTCGTCATGCGAATAGTGTCGGCTACGCGAGCGGTCGGCTGAGGGGCTTGGCCGATAGGGAAGCGACAGTATCTGCACGCCCCTCCGATTTACCCCGCTCACGGCACTTCGTGCCAGGCCGCTCGGGCCTATCCGCGCGGCTCCTAGGCGTCAGAGGTCGGGGTCTGCGTACTCGGGGGCCCGCTTCTCGAACCAGGCGGAGATCGACTCGAGCTGGTTGGGTGTGCCGATGAGGGCGCCGATCTCGGCTCGTTCCGCCGCGAATCCCGCGGCGTCGTCGAGCTGGCCCGCTGCATTGACGAGCCGTTTGCCCGCCTGAATTGCGTGCGGCGACTTCGATGCGATCTCCTTGGCGAGTTTCATGGCTGCGGCGTGCGGATCGTCGGACACGTGGGTTGCAAGCCCGAGCTGTACTGCTTCGGGGCCTTCGACCATGCGTCCGGTCCACACGAGTTCCTTGGCCACGTCGACGCCAACGAGCTCGGACAGGCGGCGGGTGCCCGTCATGTCGGGCACGATGCCCCACCGGATCTCGAGCACCGACATTTTTGCGTCCGGAGCGATGAAACGGATATCGGCACCCATGGCGAGCTGAATTCCGGCACCCAGTGCAACACCGGTGATGGCAGCGATCACGGGAACCCGGAGTTCGCTGAAGCCGTAGACGGCTTGTTGTGCGTAGTGCGTGATTCGACCGTCTTCGGTGTCGCCGAGTTGGCTTGCGCCATCGCCGTTTCCGGCCATGGATTCGAAGCCGGAGAAGTCGAGGCCTGCGCAGAATGCACGGCCCTCTCCGGAGAGGACGACGACCCGAACCGATGGGTCGGCGGCCAGTTGCTCGGCGGCGGCGTGCATTGCCTTGAACTGCGCGGTGTCGAGCGCGTTCATTTTGTCGGGGCGGTTCATGCGGACGTCGGCGATGCCGCCGTCGATCGAGATGGTGATGCGTTCCTCGCTCATGGAACCACCACGACCTTTCCCTTGGCCTTGCGTTCACCGAGCGCGGCGATGGCATCGGCGGCGGTATCGAGCCCGTAGGTGTCGGTGATGAAGGGCTTGATCTTGCCCTCCTCGTAGAGCGCCAAGAGCTCGGCCACGTTTTCCTCGTGCACGTCGGGCTGCAGGGCCGTGAACGCGCCCCAGAACACGCCCACGACATCGGCCGACTTCAGCAGCGTGAGGTTCAGCGGCAGCTTCGGGATACCGGCAGGGAACCCGACGACCAGAAAGCGGCCTTCCCAGTTGAGTGCGCGCACGGCAGGTTCGGCATAGTCGCCGCCGACTGCGTCGTAGACGATGTCGACGCCTCCGCCACCGGCTTCCTTGATCTGGCTGGAGAGTGCTTTCTGCTGGTCCCGATCGAGCGGCTGACGTGGGTAGACGATTCCGGCGTCGGCGCCTTGGGCGAGACACAGGTCGACCTTGTCCTGCGAGCTGCAGCCGGCAATGACCGTGAGCCCCATGGCCTTGCCCAGTTGCACGGCGGCCAGGCCGACTCCACCCGCTGCTCCCATGACGAAGAGGGTCTCGCCTTCCTTGGCCCGGCCGCGCTGCTTGAGCGCGTAGTGGCTGGTGCCGTAGGTGAGCAGGAACGAGGCAGCGTCCTCGAAGGTCATGGCGTCGGGGATCGGTCGGACGACGGACGCATGCACGGCGACCTTTTCGGCCATTGCGCCATGCCCGGGGACGGCGAGAACGCGATCGCCGACAGCCACGGTGTCGACACCTTCGCCGACCGCAGAAACGATGCCCGCAAGCTCTGAACCAGGGGAAAAGGGTCGTGGGGGCCTGACCTGGTACATGTCCTGGATGATGAGGAAATCGGGAAAGTTGACGCTGGCAGCCTTCATATCGATGACGACATGTCCTGGAGTCGCCTCGGGATCGGGAAGTTCCTCGATCGTGAGCGTCTCGGGGCCTCCGGGATCGGTCGACAGTACAGCTCGCATCATGTGCTCCTGAGAAAGAGGATGCCCGGTGCATCCCGACGATCGACCATAACCCGAACGGAGCGGTGAAAGCCGGGTCCGGCGTTTCACTCTGGGTCCTCGACGAGAAGGCTGCTAGCTTCGCCCAATGGGCGATGGCGGACACACAATACGACAACGGCTGCGAGCGGAAACTGCCGAGATGCATACAGACGTCGACGCACTGCTTCAGGAGTTTGCCGACGTGGCCACGACGCAGGGGTACGTGGCGCACCTCAGCATCATGCATGCGACGATGAAACGCTTCGCCGCGAGTGCCGACCGTGGGGCACTGCTGGCCGACATTCCGTATCGAGCAGATCGGCTCATCGAGAGGCTCGAAGCCGATCTGCAAACAATGGGCTCAGGCCTCACGAATCTCGTAGTCCCGGACCCGCTCGTGGGTGATGAGTATGCGCTTGGTGTGGCGTATGCGCTTGAAGGCTCTGCTCTCGGGGCGGCGGCTCTCGCACCTGCGGTGGTGTCGTCGGGCCGACAGGCGATGCGGTACCTGAACTCCCTGCAACTCGAACGCGGCGGGCGATGGCCCTCGTTGGTGGGCCGATTGAATGCTGTCGCCCCTGGTGCTGCGTACGACGATGTGGTCATGGGCGCAACGGCCGTGTTCGAAGACGTCCGGGCACGCACCGAACAACGTGCGGCGGTGGCCCAATGACCGCATCGAGCGAGGAGATCGAGCGCGAACGGCAGGCGCTCGAGAACTGTGAGAACGAGCCGATCGCCCTCATCGGTTCGGTGCAGCCGTTCGGCTGGCTGCTCGCCACCGACCTCGCGCTCGAAACCGTGACCCACGTGTCGGAGAACGTCAGCGACTTCACAGGCTCCGACCACACCGAGGTGCTTGGTAGCGACATCCGCGAGGTGCTCGATCGGGAGACCCTGCATCGGGTCCGGAACATCGTCGGGCACAGCACAATCCGAGCGCAGCGCGAGTTCGTGGGTCAGGCCTCGGTGAGCAACCACATCTTCGATCTAGCAGTCCATGTCGTGGATCACTCGGTCGTCTACGAGTTTCTGCCAGCGGTCCCCGAGGCCGTCGATGCCATGCATGCGTTCGGCGCAGCACAAATGCTGCTCTCACGGGCCAGCACCATGTCTGACCTCCAGGACGTCCTGGACCACGCCGTCCGAGAGCTGCGGCACTTCACCGATTACGACCGGGTGATGGCCTACCGGTTCCTTCCCGACGGTGCGGGCGAGGTGGTTGCCGAGTCGGTTGGACCTGCAATCGACAGCTTCCTCGGATTGCGGTTTCCGGCGTTCGACATTCCCCAATCGGCTCGTCGGTTGTATGCAACGACGCCCATCCGTGTCATATCGTCGGTCGTCAAGCCCCAGCCTCCACTGCACGCTATGGACTCCGACGGTGCGCCGCTGGACCTGTCGCTCGCGTTGCTTCGCGGCTCGGTCGCCGTGCACTCGCAATACCTGACGAACATGAACGTTGGTGCCACGATGTCGTTGCCCATCGTGGTCGACGGCGACATGTGGGGCCTTTTTGCGCTACACCACAGTGAAGAACGGGCGCCATCGACCGCAATCGCCATGTCGTGCGAGTTAGTCGGCAGATCCATCTCGCTCATGATCCAACACGAACAGGAGCTCGGCCGACGTTCGCGGCTGGAGCGATGCAACACTGTGGCTGGCTCGCTTTTCGGCGCTGGCGAAAACCCGTTGGGTTTTGGTTCGTACTGGCGTTCTGCCAGCCAGCAACTTGCAACGCTCGTGGACTGCGACGGTGTTGCCTTGGTCGGACAGGAACGGGTGAACCGATATGGCTCATGCCCCGCCGATCACGTCATTCAGACGATTGTTGCGTCGAGCCTGGACCAGAACGGCTCGGGCTACCCCGGAGGAATGGGTGCGAACGTCACCGTCACGAACTCGTTCCTGGCGGACGTGGCGCACGTCGATGCCGCTCCCTCTGCAGGAGCGATCACGTTGCTGGATCCGCTCCCTGCGTTCGACGCACTCGTGTTCTTCCGGGACGAGACCAGCGAGACGGTACGTTGGGCCGGGACCACAGAGAAGAAGCTTGTCGACGCCGCTGATGGGCTGCGACTCAACCCCCGGGCATCGTTCGATGAGTACCTCGATTCCACCGCCGGGCGGTGCCGATCGTGGGAACAAACCGATATCGATATGGTCGATGCGCTTGGCCAGGCTCTGCAGCGCTACTACGCATCTCAGGAGCTCCGCGAGCAACACCAGGGAGAACTTGGACTTGTGGTCCGCGAGCTGAACCATCGTGTCCGCAACATCCTCGCCGTGGTGAAGTCGCTCATTGGCCAAACCAGCGGTCAGGCCGCCGATCTGCCGGGCTACGTTCAGTCGCTGGAGGAACGAATCGCAGCTCTCGCAGGAGCCCACGACCTCCTCACCGAGAACGACTGGAAAACCATCGGATTCGACGAGCTCTGCCGTCGATCTCTGCGGCCGTATCTTGGCGAAGATCAGAATCGGGTCGCCATCTCGGGTGAGCCGGTTCGGGTGATCGCTCGAGTCGCTTCGGCCATGTCTCTTGTCTTGCATGAGCTCGCCTCGAACGCGGCCAAGTACGGGGCGTTGTCCGTGCCCAGTGGCCGGGTTGTCGTTCGTTGGACGCTTACCAACGACTCGCTGTCGCTGCAGTGGACGGAGCAGGGTGGGCCGGCGGTTCGAGAGCCGTCGTCGGTTGGGTTTGGTACGTCGATCATCCGCGACTCGCTGTCGTTCGAGTTCGATGCAAGTTCCACGTTGTTCTTCGCTCCTTCGGGGGTGGAGGCCAGGTTCGTTCTGCCGGCTTCACTTGTCGAAGGTTGCGCCGAACCAGGCATTCCGGAGATCTCGGTTGAATCGGAGGACTCTGCAGCTCCCGAAGTTCGTCGAGTACTGCTGTTGGAGGATGACTACATCGTGAGTTGCGAGACAAAGGCCATGATTGAGCGATGCACCGAGAGTGCCGTGTCGGTGACACCATCGATCGAGGCCGCTTTTACCGCGATCAAGCATCAACGGTTCGATGCGGCCGTGCTCGACGTGAACATTCGCGGTGAATTCAGCGGACCGGTTGCTGAGCGACTCGCCGCCGATGGGGTTCCGTTTGTGTTCGCCACCGGCTACGGAAGTCGAGATCAACAACTGCAGGACTTCGGCGCCAGGGAGATTCTGACGAAACCCATTCTCGAGCCACGGTTGGCCACGGTTCTCGCAGACCTTCTGGCCGATCAACCCGGTGGAGAGGAAATCTGATGGCAAAGGTATTGATCATGGAAGACGACCTCGACCTGGCCGACCAGTGGACGAGAGCGCTCCATTCGGCTGGGCACGAGGTCTGGGTCGCCAAACGAAACGGCGAGGCCGAACGGCTGTGCAGCGAAATCCGCTTCGATCTTGCGATCGTCGACCTGTTCATCGCCGACGCCACCGGAAATCTCATCCCGGAAGGCGGGCTGCTCCTGATCACCCACCTTCGCAACCCCATGCTCATCGGTACCCCCGAGTGGGGAAGGGCCATCCCGATCCTCGCCGTCACTGGCGGTATCCGAACCGGTGACTTCGACCCCATCGAGTATGCGGTTCACGCCGGAGCCAACACTGGTCTGCCCAAGCCGGTGACACCTGAAGTGCTGGCGGCAGCAGCAGCGTGTCTGCTCGAGGATGGGGAGTCCATTCGCTGATGCCGCTTCGGCGCCCGACTGGGAGCCGGCCATAAGATGAACTCATGCCACATCTCATCGTCGAATACTCTTCGAACGTCGCTCAGCATCACGACATCGAAGCCTTGCTTGACGCACTTCACCAGGCCACGCTTGGCCTGGGTGTGGCACCGGTTCCCGGGGTGCGCATCCGAGGCATCCGGCAGGACGAGTACCGGATCGCCGACGGGAGCAAGGACCTTGCGTACATCGCCATGGTTGCCCGCCTGGGCCCGGGCCGCGATGCCGAGACGAAGCTTCGGGTCATCGAAACGCTGCTCGACGCAGGCGAGGCGCAGATCGCCTCGGAGAACGGTCCACTCGTCATTGCGTGGTCCATGGAAGTGCAGGAGATCGACGCCGAGTTCCGTCGGAACCGAAACCACATCGCCGGACGCCTGAGCGCCAGCTGATTCGCCCGGCTTCGGCAGGGTTCCCGGCCGACCGAACAGCACGTTGAACCTTGCCGCAGCGGTGGGTGCCTGCCGGGTGGCGGCGATCAGGCGGGGGAACCCACCCATGAGGGCATCGGTTCCTGTGAGCACCCGGTCGTCGGCGCCAACGCCATAGAGCACCGGGGCAACCTCGGGCTCGTACGTGCCGAACATGCGATCCCAGACGATGAGAACGGCGCCGAAGTTCTTGTCCAAATACTCGGCGTTGTAGCCGTGATGCACCCGGTGCGTCGATGGCGTCACGAAGATGCGGCCAACCAGGCTGGTTGAACCGTTGCGGAAGCACTCGGTGTGTTGCAGCTGGCTGAGCGTTGCGGCGAAGACGTCCATGGCCACGGCTGCCAGCGGGTTGAAACCCAGGAGCGGAAGCCACAGGCTGAAGAAGGGCTTGTAGATGGCCTCCATCCACGGTACCCGAACTGCGGTGGCCATGCCGATGGTCTCGGGGGAGTGGTGCACCAGGTGTGAGGCCCACAGCACGTTGACGGTGTGTTCGGCTCGGTGCACCCAGTAGTAGACGAAGTCCCGGATGAGGAACACGCCGAGCCACACCAACGGATTGGTCAGATCCAGCGTGAAGAACCGGTGCTGTTCGTAGAGCCACAGCGACAGACCGAGGAACACCAGCTTGCCGAGAAGTGTCTTGGCCAGCAGGAACGCACCGCCGGAAATGATCGAGGTGGCCGTACTGCGTGCTTCGAGGTCGCGGCCAGCGGCCCACCGAACAAGCTTCTCGCCGAGCACTGCACCCACGATGCAGGTGCCAAAGAGGAGGCCGGCGTTGTCGAGGTACCAGGAGAAGAGTGCGGAGGTCATGTATTCACCATCGCTGTGGCAGGGCCTTGGGGGCAGACGGAGAATCCCCCAAAGATCTCTGGGGGATTCCTGGGGAATGTGCCGCTCGGCATGGGGGTTTCCGGGTCGTGCGTCGCTCGAACCCCCACCGACTGTTGACCGTCATGGCCGTGTTTGTCGTGCTGGCAACTTCGTGCGGCGCCGATGATCTGACGTCGGCGGGACGCGGCGGCCTCTTCCCGGATCTCTATGACCCCACCGAAGAGGGCGAGCCGTTTCCGAGCAACTACCGGCAGTCCTTGCCTCGCGACGCCATCAACCCCGTGTACGACCCCTCGTTCACCACTCCGGATCGCATCGACTGGCCGGGCGACGAGCTGGTGATTGGGGTGGAGATCGAAGGTGAGGCCAGGGCGTATCCCGTGGGCTTCCTGACCCGAAGAGAAATGGTGATCGACAATCACCGGGGCATCCCGACACTGGTCACCTGGTGACCGTTGTGCGCAACGGCGATGGTTCATCGCCGAGAGGTCAACGGAGACGAGGTCGTGTTCGGCAATCAGGGTGATCTGTGGCAGAACGCCATGACCTGGTTCGACCATGACACCGGAAGTGTGTGGAGCCAGCCCACCGGCACCGCGATCATGGGTCCCCTGCTGGGCGAGCGGCTGGAGCTCCTGCCGTCCACGCTCACCACGTGGGACGACTGGCGCCACCTCCATCCCGAAACCCGGGCGCTCAATGTCGGCTCGACTCCACGCGGGTTCGAGGTGTCGCAGACCGCCGTCGTGGTGGCGGTGGGCGACGACTCGTTGGCTGTTCCTGTCAGCGACCTGGTCGATGTTGGCGTGTTGCAAGCGATCGTGGGTGGTGAGCCGGTTGCCGTTGTTGCCGACGACGAGACCGAACAGTGGATCGTCTACTCCCGGCTCTTCCTGGGAGCGGCCATCGATCTGGCCATCGTCGATGGTGTGCTCACGGATCCGCAATCCGGTCGCACGTTCGATCTGCTTCGTGGAAACGCACTGGACGGGTCCGGTGCTCTCGACCGGATCCCGGCCTTCTCCTCGTTCCCAACGGACTACATCGAGATCTTCCCGCAGGGCCGGGTGTTCACCGACGGACGGTTCCTGCCCGCATCCGCGCTACAAGACTCCGACCTGCTCGAAGGTGCGTGGGGCATTCAACCCGTCGTGGAGTCGTATCAGGATTGGTTGCGGAACCAGCGAGTGAGCTGATCGAACCCTTCGGCCAGGGTGACGCGAGGCTGCCAGCCGAGCGCCTGTTGGGTTTCCCGCTGGTCGAACCAATGGGCCGTGGACAGTTGCTCTGCTCCGAACGCGGTCATCGGTGGATCCTCGGTGCGCCCCGTCCGGTCCCAGACACGCTCCACAGCTCCGCCGCCGGCGATGGCGACTCGAGCGGGAACGTGTCGAGGTGACCACTCGACACCGGCAGCCGCCGTGATTCGGGCGAAGAGTTCGTGGACGGTCCGTGGCTCGCCATTGCTCACCACGAGCGATCGGCCACCGAGATCGGGACACCGGTCGACGGCAGCCACCAGCGCATCAGCCGCATTGTCGATCCAGGTGGTGTCGATGAGCGCCAAGCCACTACCGATCAGTGGCAGGCGTCCCTGTCGAGCGCGGTCGACGATGCGTTCGATGAGTTGCGTGTCACCGGGGCCAATGACCAGATGCGGACGAATGGCAACGACGGGCATCTGGTCGTCGGAGGCAGCGAGCGCCAGTACTTCGGCCGTTGCCTTGCTGCGCGAGTAGTGGCTGGTGGCTTCGTCGGGTGTTGCGGGGTCGGCTGCGCCTCCGACGATCGACGATCCGCTGTGCGCCACCGAAGGCGAGGACACGTGCACGAACCGCCCAACACCTGCGGCGCGGGCGGCCTCGATGAGCGTTCGGGTGCCTTCGACATTGACGGACTCGTAGTCCTCCCAAGGCCCCGTGACCCCCACCCGAGCAGCCAGGTGGACGACAGCGTCCTGGTCGTTGACTGCAGCTGCTGCCGCGTTGCTGTCAGTGATGGAACCTTGCAATGCGACGGTGCCCACGTCGGAGCTGCCGCGCTGCAGCGTCGTCACCACATCGCCGCGGGCTTCGAGAGCGGCCACGGTTGCACGGCCGATCATGCTCGTCGACCCGGTGACGAGCACCTTCACAGCGATCTGAGCTTCCCGCCAGCGAGTGCAGCCTGGGCCCATTCGGCCACGGCGGACCGGTCGGTCTTTGCGTTGTGGCGGCGGTCGACGGGCAGCGAGGGAACCTCGAAGACCGCGACGAGATCGTGATCGACGGCTGCGCGGGCCGCATCGATCCGGTCAATCGGAGCGAAGGTGGCGGAATCGGTGTCGGTTTGGAGCACAGCCACCAGGTGTTGTGTGCCAGCGGGTCCCACACCCACCACCGCAGCCATCGTGACCCCGTCGAGATCCTCGAGCTGTTGCTCTGGGCGTACCGGCGTGACCGGCCCGTCTGGCGCAGTGATCACGTGACCGAGGCGGCCACCGATCCAGAGTTGGCCGGCAGGGTCAAGGTGTCCGACATCGCCGGTGGCGTGCCACCCGGCAGGTTGATTGGCCTTGTGGGTGGTGTGCCATAGCCGGTCATAGTCGTTGCGGGCGTGCGCTGCCCGCACAATGACCTCGCCAACCACATCAGGGGTGTCGACGATGTCGCCGGTGGGCAGGCCAAGACCGTCGAGCGGCCGGATGCGAACATCGACCCCGGCCAACGGGTGCCCGACACACACGCCGTCGCCGCCACTTGCCTGCATGATCTGCGCCAGCTCGATGCTTGCTACGGGAAGCACCTCGGTCATCCCATACGGGGTGTGGATCTCGGCGTTCGGAAAGAGCTCGGAGACGGACTGCAGCAACGACGGGCGAACAGGCGCTCCCGCACTCATGACCAGGCGCACCTTCGCATAGGCGAGCTTGTGCGATGCCGAGAGTTCGTCAGCCGTGCGCAGGACGTTCGTGAGCGCCGACGGTGATGCGAAGATCATCGTGGCGTCGGCGGCGACTGCAGCGTCGGCGAGTGCCACTGCGGTCAGGGTGCCCGGCGCGGTGACGTCCATGTCGGGGACGGCCGAGGTGATTCCCATGGCGGGTCCGTACAGCGCGAATGGGGCGAAGGCTGCGACGAGTCGGTCGTCGGACGTGATGGAGAACAACTCCATGAGTGCACGCTTTTGTGCGTCGATTCGCCGGTGGCTGTAGCGAACACCTTTGGATGGGCCCGTGGAGCCAGAGGTGAACACGACGGCCGCAAGCGAGTCGGGGTCTGGTGGTGCGATGGGTGCTCCCACCTCGGAACGCAGCGTCACAAGGTCGGTGCGGGCACCGAGCAGCCTCCGCTGGACCGCCGGCAGCGGTTCGGAGCAGATGCGTTGGCCCGGCCAGCGAAGTGCCTTGGCGGCGGCCAGCGCCTTGGGGATGCCGATGAGATGGTCGGGCGCAGCCGAGTTCATTGCGGCGCTCATGCCCTTCGGGCCCAATCCCGAATCCACGAGGACGATGGTCGCGCCAACCTGCCAACAGGCGTACAGCGCCACCACGAGGTCGATGCTGGGCGGAACCATGAGAGCCACCCGGTCGCCGGGTGCGATCCCGTTGGCGATGAGCCCGCGGGCAGTCTGCGTGACTCGTTCGGCGAGCGGCCCGAAGTCGATCGAATCGAAGGACTCGCCCATCTCCAGGACCGCTGGCGTGTTGGCGATACCGGGCGCAGCGAGTGCGGCGGGAAGCGGATCGATGTCGCCCGCAGCCGGTGCCGGAGCGCTTCGGGAGCCGAGCTCGCCGATCCAGTCCACGATGGCACCTGCAGCATCGGCGTCTTCGGAGACGAAATGGCCCGCCGTTGCGTGGCGGTGCACGTCGGCGTGGGGAAGACGCTCCTCCAGATCGTGCAGGTACAGGTCGCTGAAGACCTTGTCGGCCGATCCCCAGATGAGCAGCGCCGGAGTCTGGGCAAGTTGTTCGAGGCTGGCGGCGATCTCATCGAGGACGTCGGCACTCGGGTGGCTGGGGTCGAGCGGGATGTCCTCGACGAACTCGCCAATTGCCTTGCGGCGGTCGGCCGAGCGATAGGGAGCGAGGAACCCGGCCCGAATCGGAGCGGGCGTCCGGGGGTTCGACATCTCGAATGCCCCGGTGATGAACGCGGTGGTGTCGACGGTGGCCCGATGGAGAATGCCGCGGCGACGAACCGCACGGATGACGCGGGGTGCCGGTGAGCCGTCGGGCTGATGCACCGCCGTGTTCAACAACACGACACCCTGAAGAAGATTGTGATGTCGGGCCGCCCATCCGAGCGAGATCGGACCGCCCCAGTCGTGGGCGACCGTGACGACCGGTCCTTCGATCCCCATGGCGTTCGTGAGGGCACACAGGTCATCGACCCGGGTGCCGAGGCGACGGAACTGGCCGGTTCGCTCTGAGAATCCCATGTCCAGGTGGTCGACGGCGATGACTCGGACGTGTGACGGTGCAGCCGAAAGAAGGTGCCGCCACAGGTAGGACCACGACGGGTTGCCGTGCACGCACAGCAACGTCAGAGACGGTGCCGCCACGCCGTTGTCGAGCACATGGAAGGTGCGGCCGTCATCGATCGAATCGACGGTCACCAGGCGCGACCACGAAGGGTCGAGTCCGTCCAGGTTGGTGGGCGGGAGTCGGGCCTCGTTTGGCCCGGCCGCTACCACTGCAGGTTGACGATGGCGGCGTTGATGCCGGAGCCCATGCCCTGAAGCATGACGCCGTCGCCAGTTTCGAGCGTGTCAGCGACACCAGCAAGCGTGATGGGAATGGCCGCTGGGCCGATGTTTCCAAGGACGGGGAAGCTGCGCGGAACACGTTCGCCGTCGATGCCAAGCGTGTCGATGACGGCCTGGGTATGGACCTTGGAGATCTGGTGAAGGATGTAGTAGCGCATGTCGTACCACCCGTCCTTGTCGCCAGCGTCCTCCCAGGCGAGCTTGGCGACTTCGGTGCCAGCTTCGAGAAGACCTCGGGTGTCGGTGCGCATGCCGTCGAGCGAGCCAACACACAAATCGTTGTGCACTGTGGCGGCGCGGAAGAACCCTCCGAGCATGGGGTGGCTGCCCGGGTTCTCCGAGGTGCGACCCATGACCATGGCGGCCGAGCCGGAACCGAGGGTGAGCGACGCAAAGTTGAAGAAGAGGTCGTCGATGGTGGACGCCGGGTCGAGGATGCGAGCGATGGTGTTCTCGTGAATTTCGCGGGTGCCTTCGCCATCGACGATGAGGGCGTAGTCGATCTGGCCGGATTCGAGCATGGAACCGGCAAGGTGCATGCCGTTGAGAAAGCCCAGGCAGGCGTTGCCGATATCGAAGTTCATGCAGGTGGACGGAAGGCCGAGCTGGTCGTGCACGGTGACTGCGCTGGACGGCTCCAACCGTTCACGGCAGACGCTGGAGTCGACGATGAGCCCGATGCGGGAGCGGTCGATTCCCGACGCTTCGATGGCCTTTTCGCCAGCCATGGCGGCCGCGTCCATGAACGACACACCCTCGGGCCACTGCCGGCGCTCGGTGATACCAGCCAACGACTCAAGCAGGCCGGGAGCGGCTCCGGTGCGTTCGTAGAACGGTTCCAGCCGGGCATCGATGTCGGCGGACGTGACGACCTCAGGAGCCGCGACCGCTTCGACCGAAAGCACGGCGACGTCGTTGAAGGTGAAGTTTGCGTTACCGGTCATGAGGTCCTTGCATCGAACGTTCGGCGCGTACGAGATCCAGCAAGGTTACGCACGTTGCGGCGAGTTGGTCGGCTCGCGGAGCCAATTCGTGAATTCTGTGCATCAGGTATCGATGTGGGAGATGCCACAGCGTTGGTTGAACACACGCAAAACCCGGTCTGATCGCTTCACTCCGAGCACGGTCGCCGTCCCTGTTTCCAGGACGAATCGGCGGCCCTCGACCGCATCCAGGCCGAGCCATCGGGCGATCAGCACGGCCAGAAGGTGGCCGTGAGCAAAGGCAATGACCGGGCCGTCGGCTGCCGCTCCAACCATCTGGACGATTGCCCGATCGGCACGTTCCCCCACCTCGGCGACCGATTCGCCGTCCTGGAGCGGCTGGTTCCACTTCGACCATCCCGGCTCGTCGGCGATGATCTCGTCGTTGCGACGTCCTTCATAGATGCCGTAGTCCCACTCGATCAGGTCGTCGACAATGGTGAACTCGCCGGGTACACCGCTCAGTTTCGCCGTCTCCAGCGCCCGCTGGAGGGGCGAAGAGAACCGGCCGGCGAAGTCCCATTCGGCAAGTGTTGGTCCCACGAGCGACGCTTCGGACCGACCCTGTTCGGTGAGTGGGATGTCGGTCCGACCGGTGTGTTGCCCGGTGCGGCTCCACTCGGTCTCGCCGTGCCGGACCAGAACGATCTGTGTCTCCATCATCACAGTCAAGCTCATCGACGCTGGTCGTGCGTTCGAGTTCACAAGTTCAGCGGTTGAAGCCTTCGGGGATCGTGACCTCGTAGATCTCGGCGTCCGTTCCACAGGATCCACCGTCGCTGTTGAACCAGGCTCGGGTGAACGAGCGGTTGACCGTGGCGGCTGTCTGCGTCCAGAAGTCGGCACCGCAGTTGTGGGTGTGGGCCAGGTTCAGGACCCGGCCGTCTTCGAGCAATTCGATCGCTGCGAGTTTGTTGCACGACCACGCGCCGTCGACCTTGCAGTCGAAGGTGGACACGAGCGCCCAACCCGGAACGTCGGTCCCTGAGCCGGAGATGTGGATCGACGTGTTCGCATCGGCGAACAGATCGACGAGGCGGGTTCGGGCGAGCGTGGCCAGGTCCACGCTCATCAACCAACCGGCGTCGTCGCTGGTGGAGTCGAAGTCGATGTACACGTAGACGTCGTTGCCGTCGGCATCGATTGCCACGGCGTCAGATTCACGAGTGGCGTTGATCTGCTGCCGGTTGCCCAGGTCGGCGTCGTACACAACGGTGGCGAACTGGTGATTCACGACGACGAACGACCCGTTGACCGACATCGTGATTCCAGCAATGTCGCCGAGCGAGGCGTCGACCACAGTCGTGCCGAGCACCGTGTCGTTCGCGAGGTCGTAGGACACGAGTCCAAGCGCCTGGCCATCGCCGTCGAAGACGGCCCAGGCGAAGCGGCTTCCGGCTGAGCCAACGCTGGAGAGCCGCCGACTGAACATGAAGCTGGCGTCGTCCCAAACGTCGGTCACGCGGTCGGTCAGGTCGGCGATGACCACGTCCTGTCCAGAATCGAGGTCGTATTCGAGCAGTTGCAGACTGCCCCTGCCCGCATCGGTGCCGCTCAGGTGCCGAATCCGGCGAGGCTCGGTGGGATTCCAGTTGGGTTCGTCATCGAGCGCGATGGGCAGCGATGCCACGCTCTGGAGCGTCTCCAGGTCGACGACCCGGTACTCGCCTTCTCCGTGGTAGGTGAGGACGAGGGTGCCGTCGGCGTTCTCGATCTGCTGTTCTGGAGCCGCCACACGATGGAAGCGGCTGGAGCCTGCCTCGGTGATGCGTCG
>CAZFBD010000075.1:0-1389 GCA_964517125.1 uncultured Acidimicrobiales bacterium | reverse complement strand
ACGGCAACCACGAAGGCTCCTGCGAGGGCGAACGCCGGCGCGCGATGGGTGGCGGTCATCGCGGGGTTCGGGACCGTGGCCCGCATCAGCTGCGAGCGGAGCTCGGTGGTGGCAGCATCCAGCCGCTCGTCCAGC
Organism: uncultured Acidimicrobiales bacterium; assembly: GCA_964517125.1. Lineage (GTDB taxonomy): Bacteria > Actinomycetota > Acidimicrobiia > Acidimicrobiales > SHLQ01 > SHLQ01. The sequence goes on along the minus strand of CAZFBD010000075.1, from coordinate 1,254 downwards.
TCATTGTTTTCGTCGAACCCGGTCATGGAAGATCCTCCCGCAGTGGGCTCAGACGTTCGGCAAGTGTTGCCCGGCCGCGGGACAGATGTGTCTTGACCGTTTCGGTTCCACACTCCATCACATTCGCGATCTCGGAGATGGAGAGGTCATCCCAGTAGAGCAGAGCGATTGCCTGCGCCTGTCGGCGGGGGAGCGCTCTGATGGCCGACCACACCTCGTCGCTCTTCGCCGACGGGGCCAGCACAGGCTCCTGTCGCAGCGACCGCATGCGCGTCAGCATCTTGGCTTCGGTGCGAGCCTTGCGGAACCGGGAGGTGCTCTTGTTGACGAGCACACGTCGGACCCAGGCACCGGGGTTGTCGTATCCGCTCACGGTGGCCCAGTTCTTGTGGGCAGCGGTCAGCGCCTCTTGCACGAGGTCCTGAGAGACCGCTTCGTCGCCGGTCAGCACGTAGGCCAGACCAATCAACGACCGGTGGTCGCGGTGGTAGTACGCATCGAAGGACTCCACCGCTGCGCTCACGAAGGATGCGCAGGGTGGAGGTCCATCAACAGCAGTATGCAGGACGCTCACGCATGATCACACGCACGAGGTCCGGGTCCCGGGGGACAGGAACTTCAGGTTCCCGACCACTCCGGCGGACGCTTTTCGGCGAACGCCTTGGGGCCTTCTTTGGCGTCGTTGGAGCCGAAGACACTCATGAAGCTGTTCTGCTTCTCCCAGAAGTCTTCGACGTCCATGTCCACGGCAGCCTTGATCAGCTGCTTCGAGGCGCTCACGGCAAGCGGGGCGTTCTTGCTGACCCGCTCGGCCAGAACGAGCGCAGCATCCACAGCTTCGCCCTTCTCGACCAATCGGGACACAAGGCCCACGTCGTGTGCTTCCTCGGACAGGATCGGGTCTGCAGTGATCGCCATCTCCATCGCACGGGCGTAACCCACACGACTCGGCAGACGCTGCAGACCGCCACCGGCGGCGAACAGTCCGACGTTGACCTCGGGGATACCCATCTTCACGCCCTTGGCGGCCACCAGAAGATCACACGTGAGTGCGAGCTCCAGGCCACCAGCGAGGGCAAAACCCTCGAGCGCACCGATGAGCGGCTTCTTCGAACCGTTCTTGATGAAGTCCATCATCGGTCCGATGTTCTCGCCTGCGGCAAACGCCTTGAGGTCCATGCCGGCACAAAAGCCCCGACCGTTGCCGGTCAGGACCGCAGCCGTGAGGCCCGGGTCGTTGTCGAGTTCGTCGAT
>CAZFBD010000074.1:12840-20488 GCA_964517125.1 uncultured Acidimicrobiales bacterium | reverse complement strand
TGGCACGAAGTGCCGTGAGCGGGGTAAATCGAAGGGGCGTGCCGATACTGTCGCTCCCCTATCGGCTAAGCCCCTTAACTGGTGCCGACGCCAGAACCGCTACTCCTTTGGCGGTTCGAAGGTGGGGCGGAACGAGAACGCATGTGCCGTCGGTCCGTGCGCAACCAGGTGATCGATCCGCTCCTTGGCTTCCTCGAGCGTCGGAATGTGGCCAGCGGGCACCCACCACATGGTCAGCACGGGGAGATCGTCCATTGCCTGGAACCATTCCCGACGGCGCCGCAGGAATCGGGCGTGGTCGGTCTTGAACACGTAGTCCTTCAGCGACTCGATGGAGTCCCACACGGTGAGGTTGGGAAGGATCGTCTCGTCTTCGAAGGCACGAATTGCGGTGGCGTTGCCCGAGTCGTCCTTGAGGCGCCAGATGAACCCCGGCGACTGCTCGGCCAGCGCGTTGATCGGGTCCAGGTTTTCCATGAACTCGGCCACCCGCGGGTCGTCAACCGGGTGGTTGAGACGTCCGATGTTGATCTGGGCCAGGTGCCAGCCGGTCGGTTCGGTCATGGTTGGTTGTTCCCCTTCGGTGGAGGTGGGTGTGGATACGGGCGTGTTCGCAAGGTCAGCCGAGGTCTCGCCCATGAGATACCGCGGTCCGGGACCGAGGTCGGCGGCAGCGTCGTCGGGGTTGTAGAGCATGCAGACGTCGAGGGAGACGCAGCCGCAGCCGATGCACCCGTCCAGGTGGTCGCGGAGCGTCAGCAGCCGTTCGATCCGGTCATCGATCTCGGTACGGAAGTCGTTCGACAGGGTTGTCCAGTCGGCGTCGGTGGGCGTTCGGTCGGTCGGGAGGTCGTCGAGTCGGTCGTGAATCTCGCTGAGCGAGTAGCCCAGTCGTTGGCACACGATGATCACCGACAGGCGTCGGATGGTGGAGCGGTGGAACCGCCGATGCCCGGACTCGGTGCGGACAGACGAGATCAGGCCCTTGCGCTCGTAGAACCGGACGGCCGACACGGCAACGCCGGTTCGGGCCGAGAGCGTTCCAATGGTGAGCAGTCCGTCGAGTTCCACAGATCTGAACCATAGGTGAGGTTTTATATATCTCAACTATGGGTGAGATATTGCGAGCGCCGCTGGACGGGCCGTGCGTGTCAGCCGGTGAACCCTCCGATTGCGCACGCCGTGACCCGCACGCCGGCCTGGCCGGTTCCCGTTTCGCCTCGGTCGTCGGTGGCGACGATGGTGATGCGATGCGGGCCGGTTTCGTCCCACGGGCCTGCTGGGCCCGTGAAGACGGTGCCATCCTGGCTGGTCAGCACCTGCTCGGCCGTCGTGCCATCGCTCGGCGACCACGTGGCAACAACCGAGACGACCTCCCCGTCATCGACGATCTCCACCAGCAGCTGGGTGCGTTCTCCCCTGCAGCCTCCCGATCGCACGCCCACCCCAAGCGGCGTGGCGTCGGACAGACGAACGATTGGCGCACGGTTCGGGATCTCGGGTGGAGGCTCCTCCGTCGTTGGAGGCGGCTCTTCCGACGACGGAGGCGGCTCCTCGCTTGAGGGCGGCGGCGTCTCTGTTGTCGGCGGCGGCGCCTCGGTCGTCGGTGGCGGCGCCTCTGTCGTGGGTGCCGCTGTTGTTGGCGCAATCGTGGTTGGGGCAGCCGAGCTCGGTGCGCCGGTTGTTGGCGCATCCGTCGTCGGAGCGACCGTGGTCGGGGCGATCGTCGTGGGCGCAATCGTCGTTGGGGCAATGGTCGTGGGGGCGGCGAGAGGCGGGTCGTCGCCCGCCTCGTCGGCGACGATGCTTGTGGGCGTTGCGAGCTCAACGGCGACCGTCGTGGTCGCCTGTGCGGCCGCGCTGCTGGCGGCCGTTGACTCGGCGGCCGAAGAGGATGACGTTGCAGCTGGCTCGCTGGTCGTGCTCGTGTTGACCTCGGTTTGGCCAGCGACCGCCACCGTGGTCGTCTGCGGGTCGCCGAACAGCAGCCAGGCTCCAGCGCCCAGCAGAACGACCAGGACGAAGACGGCAGCTGAGAGCAACCACGGCGTCTGCATCCCGGGAGCGGGGATCACTGCCGGTTCGTCGTTGGGGAACGGGAAGCCATCGGGCCGCCATTCCCAGGTGCCCTTGGCAAGAGAGCCCGAGGCCGATGCGGCATTGACGGCTACTCCCCCATCTCCTCCGGCAGAGGGCGGAGACGACAGTTTGGCCGATTCCACCATCCTGCCGACGGTGCCGACCCGGAGCCCCGAAGGTGCTGCGGTGATCGGCAGAGCAAACGCTCCGGCCGCAAGCGCCACAGACTGTGTCCGATCGCAGACCTCACACGATCGGATGTGGCGAGTCACCCGCGACCGCAGGTCCAGGGTGAAACGGCCGTCCCAGCCGGCCAGCAGCTGATCGAGGTCCTCACAATCGTCACGACCCGATCGGGCGACCAGAAGCCCACCCAGCGAGGTAGCGATCCGGTCTTTCATACGCGTGAGGAGGACGTTTGCGTGCGACTCGGAGACTCCCATGGCGTCGGCAAGTGCCTGACCACTGAGCCCATGACGGACGTGGAGTTCCAGGACTTCCTGGTCACGATCGGAAAGGCCGCTGGCAGCGTCCCAGAGCTGGGCAGACGCCTCGGTTCGGAGGAGGTCGCCGTCGATGTCGGAGCGGAGGTCGATGACGTCAGCCATGCTGTCGCCCCCGGTGGCACGGTTGGCGGCCTTGCCCGTGGCGACGATCTGGTTGCGGGCAATCGCAAAGAGCCAGGATCGGAGCTTTGTGGGCTCCCGAAGCTGCTGCATTCGGGTGGCTGCCCGGACGAACGTCTCCTGCGTGGCATCTGCCGCGTCGGCATCGTTGCGAAGCCGTGACCGGCAGAAGCTGTAGATGTCGTCGGCGTAGCGATCGTAGATCTCGCCGAACGCCTCCTGGTCGTGCGCCAGCGCCAGCGCGACGAGCTGGGCGTCGCTTGTTGTGGCCCGTTTGCTGTTCATTCCCGCTCGTGTCCCCGCATCTGTGCGCCGAATGCCATTCGTGCAGCTGTTCCAAGGTGGCTCATCTCGTGTCCGTTGTGAATGCGCGTTCTGTCACGTCCCTGGCGCCGTGGAGCGCCGGGTGGGTCTCGAAAGCCCACCCGACGCTGCAAGGCGTCGGTCTGCAACCGCCGCCCGTGTGCGCCGGCGGCGTGTTCGTCACGCCTGTGCCAGCGCCTCGTTCTGGTCTTCCCGACGGCTCCAGGCAAGAAGTGCGGCGGCGATGGCCAAGCTGGCCACGAGTGCCCACAGCACGATCACGACGACCCGGCCGATCGACGATCCGCTCGAGTCTCCCGAAGCGCCGTCGCCGACGAAGGCCAGGATTGCATCGTCGTCATCGCCATCTTCTTCGTTGTCGTTCCCGGGCTGTGGCTGTGCGTCGTCGAGTCCGGTCTCCAGAAGGCCGGTCTCGCCATCGATGGCCGAATCGCTTGTCTCGGCGTCGTCATCGACCCCAGCATCAGTCTCGGTGCCGTTGGAGTCTTCGTCGGCAGTTTCTGCTTCGCCACCGACCTCGGGTTCCACGACCGGGTCCACGCCGGGTTCAGGCTTCGGATCGACGACCGCTGGGCCGTCATCGTCGCCATCACCGGTCTCGGCGCCCTCGTCCTCGTCGTGGTCACCATCGTCGCCGTCGCCCTCATCAACGTTGTCGTCGCCCTCATCAACGTTGTCGTCATCGCCGTTGTCTTCGGTCTCCTCCTCGCCGCCCTCTTCGCCTTCTGGGGGGAGGATCTGGGGAGGAATGACCTCGGGGACGTCGCATTCGAAGGTGAAGGACTCGGCTCCCAGCACGTCGTGACCAGACCGAACGGTGAAGTCCACGGTCGCATTCGGCGCAACGACGAGTGCCCAGTCCAGGTGGCTGCCGGGTGCAATTGGCTCCAAGGTGTACGGAGCGTCCACGTACTGCACCGCCATGTTGGCCGTGTCGTCGCCGGTGTTACTCAGCCGCACGTGGGCCTTGCCCAGTCCGCAGTCAGCGTGCACGGCATAGCCGGGTTCGGGCAGCAGGCAGTCTCTCCGCACGTCCTCGGCGAGCAACGATTTGGAGCCATTCAGCACCTCGACCAGGGCGTTGTCGTTCTCGGCAACCGGGAAGGTGGAGGTCCATTGCGTGTTCACGCCCATGACCGTCGTCTCGTGCAGCTGCCCGTCGACTTCGACACTGATCGAGTGGAAGTTGTTCGTCTTGTTTCCGACCGTGACGGTTGCCGCTTCGGCTGTGCAGCTCACCTCCACCGCGGCGGTTGGTGCGAGCGGAACGATTTCGAAACCGGGAACAACGTCGATCGGTGGCTTTGGCTCGTCGGGGCCGTTGCCGCCCGGCAGCAGATCGCCGGGGCCCTCGATGGCGCCTGCCGGCGAGACGGACAGAAGCAGGATCGTGGCGATGGCCAGCACGCTGGCGAGGAGTACCCGCAGCATCTGGTTGGCCCGAACGGGTGTGGTGGTGGCGGCGGTTGCTGCAGACATGATGTTCTCCTTGGTGTGGCATGCCCCAGTGGCACGCATTGACACACAGGAGATGCACCAGAGAGTGGTTCCTTACACCCCACCCGAAATTCTTTTCAGAATTCTCTGGCCGACCCGTACCGGTAGGCTCAGACCATGCGTTTGCTCGTTCGAAACATGTCTCGCAGGACCACCGAAGAGGAGCTTCGCGACGTGTTCGAGTCCTTCGGTGCAGTGCAGTCGTGCGTCATTGTCATGGACGCGCAAACGGGAACATCAAAGGGATTCGGCTTCGTCGACATGCCCAAGGCTGGCGAGGCCAAAGCTGCGATTCATCACTTGAACGGGTATGAGCTCGACGATGAGTACCTACGTGTGAAGAAGGCCAACTAGCCGAGCCGTCCGCTCTTGCTGGCGCACCAGAACTAAGCCCGGGCGGGCACGAGACGAATGGTCGAGGATGCTTTGGCGAGCACCTGCCCGCCACCGTCGAGCAGCTGGCCTTCGGCAAAGACGGTCTGCTTTCCTGCACGCTCGATCCACCCTTCGGCAATCACCGGACCGGGTCCGGCAGGCCGGAAGAAGCTGACCTTCACTTCAAGGGTGGCGACCCAGTAGTCGGTCCCGTAGCGAGCGATGCAGGCGTGGGCCATGGCGGCGTCGATCCAACCCGTGACGAATCCGCCCTGTGCAATGCCTCCCGAGTGGCACATCTCGGGCTTGCAGGTGAATGCCACCGTGGCCTTCCCGGCCTCGCTGTCGAATTCAACCAGTTCACCGTCGCCCAACGTCGCGAGCACCTCGGGCTTCTCGTAGTCGTCCTCGGGCGTGTGTTCGGTCATTTGGCGACAGTACACGGACGGAACGCGCCGCTCCGAATGGGTGCTTGAGTTCCCGGCGACCCCAAAAGAGTGATGCCTTCGCTCCGCCGATCGCGAATCGATCTACCGAAGGGAGTCGACTCAGAGCGAGGCGTATGCGGCGGCTTCGACCTCGTAGAAGAGATCCAGTGACTGCTGGTCTCCGAATGGAAGGATCTGGCTGAGGTAGGCGCCGCCCAAACCGTTCTTGCGGTCGATCCAATAGAAGCTGTTGGCCAGGCCGGCCCACATGAGGGTTCCCGCCGGGCGACCAGTGGCTGCTGGCTGTTCGTTGATCTGGAAGGTGAGGCCCCACTTTTTCGGTTCGCCGGGAAAGAACTCGGCGTCGTTGGAGAACATGGGGTTGGCCGTCTCGAGCATCTTCACCTGCAGCTCACCGATGTGGTTTTGCGACATCGTCTCGACCGTCTCGGCTGCGAGTACCCGCGTGCCGTCGAGCTCGCCGTCGTTGAGGATCATTCTGATGAACTTGCCGTAGTCGTCCATCGTTCCGTGCAAGCCACCACCGCCCATCTCGAACTCGGGGTTCTCCGGTGGCGGAATGTCGATCGCGGCAAGCGAACCGTCGGGACCGCGGCCGTGCATGGCGGAGGCGCGTTCGAGCATGGAGGGCGTGTGAGCGAAGGCGGTGTCGGTCATGCCGAGAGGTCCGAGCAGGTTCTCGGCGAAGTACTCGCCCAGGGTCTGTCCAGAGACGGTTTCGACCATCTGCCCGGCCCAGTCGATGCCGATGCCGTACTCCCATTGGGTGCCTGGGTCGAAGGCCAATGGTTCGCCAAGCGCGGCCTTCTGGAGCGACAGCACGTCGGGCACGCCGGTGACCTCGTGCCACTGGGCGGCGTTGCGGTTCCAGATCGTGTAGACGAAGCCGGACGTGTGTGTGAGCAGGTTCCGGAGCGTCACCGGCGATGCGGGCGGCCGGGTGATGGGCTGACCATCGCCGTCGAACCCGTCGAGGACGGTGACCTCGCCGAGCTGCGGGCAGATGTCGCCAGCGGGAGCGTCGAGATCTATGCGTCCCTGCTCCACAAGCTGCATCGCGGCAGCGCCGGTGACGGCCTTGGTCATGGAGAAGATGGCGCCGACGGTTTCGGTTGTCATCTCCATGCCGGACCCTGCGGCGCGCTCCCCCGCTGCGCCATGGGCAATGACGCCGTCGCGGTTGACCACGATGGCAACGGCGCCTGGCGCCGCTCCCCGTGCAACGCCGTCAGCCAGTATCTGATCGAGTTGTTCCTGCATGTTTCCCCCTGTGTCGCCTGCAGCGAACTTAGCGAGAAACGCTGAGCGGCGTCAGGCGATTGCGGGAGCCTGCTCGGTTTCTTGCGAGACTTTCGTGGGGCGATGGGTCCGGAACCACTCGGCAATCAGCACGCCGAGGGGGGCCGAGAACCAGATGCAGATCAGGATTGCGCCCGCTTCCACGTTCCGGAGCAGCGGGCCCAGAACGAAGAGCATGACCCGGAAGAGCCAGAACGCTCCCCACATGGAGCCGATGAAGCGCCACATCCAAATGCGATGGGCAGCGATGTCGCCCGAGCGGGCTGTGGTGGCGGTCTTGATGGCGCAGCCGTAGACGACGAAGGCCATGGAGAAGAAGCCGAGCATCGACAACACGCCGCCGTACTCGCTGACCGAACCATGCTCACCAGCGAGGAGCACAGCACAGAGCGTGCCGACGGTGACCGCACCGAACGAGACGCGTCCGAGGATTCGGTGCCGCTTCGCGTTGCCACCGGTTCCGGGCTTTGCGAGCTGCACATGGGCGAGCACGAAGGCCACGGTGTTGAACGCAATGTGGGCGAAGAGCAGGGACCGCCGCAATGCCGGGCCATCTGCGAAGCGTTCGTGGAAGGCCACGCCCCACGCCGGATGGGTGTCGTAGTTGGTGGCGATCGAGCACGCGTTGTCTGGACACGACGCAAGGGCCGCTGGAAGCTCGCCCTGGCTGGACACACCGGCGTTGTCCAACAAGTCGTAGATGCTCACGAAGAAGGCGATCGCGTCGCCCTGTCCCCGGACGAAGTAGCCGATGTTCAGGACGAGCATCAGGCCGACCCCGATCATCGTGAATCCCTGCCACTTCGAATTGCGCATGCCGTGCACGAGCAGTCCCGCCCACAGAACGAGCGCACCGTAGAAGATGAGCGTCTCGACCGGCATGTTGTCCCCCTTTGCCGCTCATCCACCGAGGAACGACAGCCTCATCGTAGAACTCGAGGGATGTTGCTGTCGCTTCGACGTTTCTAGGAGCTCGCAGATGGAGGTACCGGCAGCTCA
>CAZFBD010000074.1:0-12740 GCA_964517125.1 uncultured Acidimicrobiales bacterium | reverse complement strand
GTTGCTGTCGCTTCGACGTTTCTAGGAGCTCGCAGATGGAGGTACCGGCAGCTCATTCGACGGACCTGCAACAGGATCGCCAGTCGGCGGCGGCGGTGTGGGCGGCGCGTTCCATTGTGCCTCGGCGAATACGAACAGCTTGGCGAAGACGTAGATCGCGACTCCACAAGCCACCGCAAGTATGACCATCACTGCCAAGAGACCCGGTCCGCCGAAGCACCATTCGTTGGACTGACACACGTCAACTGAGCTGCCATCGATGAATTCGAAGCCTGCATACAGCGTCAGGATTCCGGCGATAGCGGCACCAATCGAGGCGCCGACAACCACTCCACACGAAACCATGAAGCGCTGCAACGGACCGCGACTGGTCGCCAACGTGACATTCCGAAGCTCGCTCTCCATGCGCAAATCGTCGGCTGGTTCGCTCGCCCACCTGAGACCAGGCATCAAGAGCCCCCCGATCAACGCCCTACGGTCCGCCGGCTACAACTCCAGACCGAGTTCCGAGCGCTTTCGCTTTGAGAGTCCGGACGCACGAGGTACCCGACTCTTCCAAACAAATGCGATGCGATACTAGAGGGGTGAGTAACTGGGAGCTGACCGAAGCACATGTTGCTGAATTTCGCGTGCTCGAAGAGGCGCTGTGGACCTCGTCGACCAGGGGAGATGGAGCCTGGATGGATGCTGTCCTCTCCCCCACGTTCACCGAGCATGGCAAGTCCGGCAGGACCATCGACAGGGCGTCGATTCTCGAAGAACCGATTCCGCCGCACATCGACATCATCCTCCCATTGCCCGACTTCGAGGTTCGCAGCGTCGGCCCATCGGTTGCGCTGGTGACCTACACATCGATTGTTCGTGGCCAACCAGCGAACCGGGTCTCGGTGTGGCAGTACGACGGGTCGCGCTGGCTGCTCGAGTTCCATCAGGGAACGCCGGTGCCACACATGCCCTAGCCTCGACGGCCGGACACCCCCAGAATGCGGCTGCAATTGGGGCAGAGCCACGCTTTCACGTCGCCGCCGACGTCGACGGCTCAGCAGCCGGGCCAGTCAGGGGTCCGGCGTTCGAAGAAGGCGGCGACGCCTTCGACGCGGTCTTCACTCTTGAGCACGACACCGGCTGCGGCGTCGGTGGCCGCCCAGCCGGTTTCGTCGGCGTCGGCGTAGATCGTGTCGAGTGCTTCAAGCGTGGCCCGAATGGATGTCGGTGCGTTGGCGGCGATCTGCTCGGCCAAACCGATCGCAGCCTGCACCGCATGTCCGTCCTCGGCCACGATATTGACGATGCCCAACCGCTCAGCCCGTTCGACATCGAGCTCGCCACCGGTCAGCAGCAGTTCCCGCGCCACGTTGATCGGCACCGCCCTTGGCACTCGAAACAGACCGGCGCTGGTGGCGACCAGACCTCGTTTGACCTCGGGCATGGCGAAACGCGCACTGCGGGAGGCGACGATCAGATCGCAGGCGAGCGCGATCTCGAACCCACCTCCGAACGCCGCCCCTTCGATGGCTGCGATGATCGGCAGCCGGCTCTTGCGCCGGATGATGCCGTATTCGCCACCGCGTTCGGTCGGCTGCCCGGAACCTTCGGCGATGTCGGTGCCGGCGCAGAACACGTCCGTGCCGCCGGTGATGATGATGGCCCGGCAGCTCGTATCGTCCTCACACTCGTTGAGCGCAGAATCGATCGATTCGGTCATCTCGCCGTTGATGGCGTTGCGCTTGGCCGCGCGGTCCAAGGTGATGACGGCGATGAGGCCATTGCGTTCAACAGAGACAGGCACAGCTACGACGCTCCTTCGCTTGGGCCGAGCAGGTCCCAGAGGTTCCCGGCGATGTCGCGGAAGACCACGATCCTCCCGTACGGCTCGTCTCGTGGCAGGTCTTTGAACCACACGCCTGCAGCGAGCATGCGTTGGTAAGTGGCCTCGAAGTCATCGACCTCCAGGAAGAAGCCGACCCGGCCAGCGTGCTGCTCGCCTACTACGGCCTGCCGGTGAGCCCCGTCGGCACGAGCCAGCAGCATGCCCGTCTCGGCACCGGGTGGACGAACAACGACCCATCGCTTGGGTCGGCCATCGTTGGTGGTCGACGGCTTGTCCTCGACGAGCTCGAAGCCCAGCACCTCCACGAAGAACTCGATGGCCGGGTCGTACTCGTCGACGACGATGGCCACCAACGCCAATCTCCCGTGCGACACCTTCACGTCCCGGACCGTAGCCCCGAGCACCCGATGCGGCGAATTGTGGAGGCCTTGGCCCGGCAGCGGTGGCGGCGACCGCTGCACAGACGTCGGCACCGGTTCGCGCGCCTTGTGTCAGCTTGAAGACAGGCCCGTCGCGAACACATTGCGACAGGGGCAATAGCGCCCAGTGCGCTCAAGCAAACCCTTGAACGAGGCGATGGATCTTTGGCCCCGCTGGCAGGTGCCGATGCGCAACAGCAGAACGGACACTCAACATGACGGTAAAGAGACGAATCGCTGCGGCGTTGATCTGCACGGTTCTCCTTGGCAGCCTCTTGCAACCGGGGGCCATCGCTCCTGCTGCAGCCGACGGCACACCCGACATTGCCCTTACCGCATCGATGCCCGCCAGCGGCCTCCTCGGAGCAAGCGTGCCGGTCACGTTGACGCTCACGAACCCCAGCGGACCCGATGGCTTCAACGCCACCTTCACCGACACCCTCCCGGCCGGTGTGAGCTACGTCGGAGGCTCGTCCTCGCCTGAACCACTCGTGCTCCCTCAGGGGGATGGCACGACGGTATTGGTCTGGAAGAACGTGGCCGATTCGCTCACGGGGACCACGGTCACGATCGACTACTCGATCACCACTGATGCGAGCTTCGACATCGAGGATGTCGTGACCAATGGGGCCACGGTCCATGCGAACAGCGACCCCAGAGTCACTCCCTCCTTCGATCCTGAAACGGGAGCGATAACCGGAGGCTTCACCAGTTCCGCATCAGCCGCAGCCTCGACGACGCTCATTCCCTTCACGGTCGAGAAGACCGAGCCCAGCGCCGAATCCGAACTTCTTCGTGGTGTGCACGATCACCAGACCGTCTACACGATCGAGATTGAGAACAACACGGTCAATCCAACCAACACCTTCTCGATCGTCGACTTTCTGCCCGCCGGCCTGGAGTTTCTGGGCTGTGGTGGCGTGGACAACTCCTCGGGCGGCGACGAATACACCAGCTCGGGCCCCATCAATCCGGGCAACGAACCAACGATCGTCAACCCCTGCCTCACCCCGAGCAGCGTGACGACAACCACGACCGATCCCGATGGCGCTGGTCCGCTGCCGTCAGGGGTCTACACCCGGGTCGAGTGGGACGCTGCAAGCCTCGCCACCAACCTCCTCGCCGGAGAATCGTTCGTCATGGACTATGTGGCAGCCATTCCGCTGCGCGAGAACATCGACACCGTGCTGGCGAACCCAACGGCCAACCTCGACAACAACACCGGTCCGTTGACGACGGAATCCGAGGCTCAGCTCCAGAACCTGGTCACGGCATCGGGCTTCTACAACGGACGGGTCGCAGCCAGCACGGCGACCGACATCGAGGAGGTCATTGCCGAGGACCTCTCGATTCACAAGACAGTCGACTCGCCGACGTTCGCCCAGGGTGACACTCCGGTGTTCTCTCTCGTCATCGAAACCAGCGAGTACGCCGTGTCGACCGGAACGATGACGGTGACCGACACCCTTCCCGCCACCTTGGACTTCGTGAGTGCCAGCACTCCGGTCGACGGTACGACACTCAATGCAGATGGCACGCTCACGCTTCAGTGGGACCTCGCTGGCGCAGGCGGGGCGAACCACGTGAACACGCTCACGATCAACACCGCAGTCCGTGACACACATCGACAAGGCGATGGAAGTGGCGGAGCTCCTGTTGCGTCAAACGACGAGCATGTGAACGTGACCGATGTGGCGGCTGACGTGACCGTCGTGTCGGCCAGCGATGGCAGCACCTCCGTCGTGTCGCTCGTAGACGAATCGTCCGCAACGCAGACATCGGAGGGACCGTCGATCCTCAAAGAAGTCAGCGAGCCCGGCGCCGGAATCCTCACGTGCGGCGATGGTTCAGGCTTGACGTTCAACCCCACAACGGCGGGCCAATATCGTCCCGGTGATCGCGTCTGTTTCCGCCTCAGCGCGGACTTTCCCTCGAACATGGACACCCTCTCCCCCGTCATCAGCGACTTACTCCCCACCGGCTTTTCGCTCGAGAGCTGGGCTGCTGGTGCGGGCAGCGATATCGCATCGGGGGCCATGACCTTCACCGACGGTGACCCCTTCCTGGAGTGGTCGTTTGCCGATCAGGACACGGGTGGAGTCACGATCGAGATCGTTCTCTCGACAACGATCGACGATCCTCTGGCCGCGGCATCGGGCGAGTCGGTCGAGAATCTCATGAAGTTCCGCTACCTCAACGAGAACGACGAGGTGTACCAGTTGCGGGACCTGGCGAATGCCAGCTGGGGCGAGGCCAACCTGTCGCTCTCCAAGGGCATCCTCGACATCAACGACAGCGCCGTCAGCGGTGCTCCTGCCGACGAAGTGGCAGCGCAGGAGGGTGACGTGGTCACCTACGAGCTCGATGTGGTCAACAACGGCTCCCAGATAGCCCTCGATGCGTCGATTCGGGACGTGCTTCCCGAAGGAATCGCTTGCACAGATGTCGCGGCCATTTCCGATGGCGGCGCTTGCGACGGCGCCAACGATTGGATCCAGTGGGACGCTGCTGACGACCTCGACATCAACGGTGGAGCCAGCCTTCAGCTGACCTACGACGTGACCATTCCTGTTGGCGTCTCTGCCGGTGCGTCGCTCATCAACACGGCTGGTGTGCGGAACTACGGCGGCGAAACGAACACCGGCTCACCGTTCACGTATGTGCCGGGAGACAACATCGACCCGACGCTCACCTCAAACACCGACCCGGCAGACGATGACGCCGAGGTCACGACGGCATTGCCAACCCTCGACAAGAGCAGGGACACAGGCGTAACCGCCGACGCTGGAAACCCGAACAATAGGGCGACGATCGGCGAGACCGTCAGCTACGACCTCGAGCTCGACCTTCCGTCGGGGACGACCTTCTATGCGGCCACGCTCACCGACTTCCTCCCAGCCGGAATGGACCTCGATTCCGGGTCGGCATCCGCCCTACTGGACGGAGCGGCGTTGCCCGCCGGGTTCTCGTTCACTGTGGATGACGCTGGCAACTCCGTCACGGTCGACTTTCCCGATCCGTACACGACCCCGGCCGGAGCGAACGAGACGCTCAGTGTTACGTTCGACGCCGTTGTTCTGGACACGGCAACGAACGTACGCGACTTCGCGAACCCGAACTCGGCCGACTTCGACTTCGAAAATGTCGCTGGAGACAGCAGAAACGTTGGCGACACGATCAATACCCGCATCGTTGAACCGAACATCATCGTTGCCAAGTCGCACGATGATGGCGACGGCGTCGTGACGGCGGGCCAAACGCTTACGTACACCGTTACGGCCACAAACGACGACGACGGTATCGACGAGGTGTCGGTCGCCCACAACACCATCGTTGTCGACGAGGTACCCGCTGAGCTCGTGGTGCTCGAAGCAACCGGCGACCCAGCCGAGGATGGCGACACGATCGCTCCCGACGGTGGAACGTGGGACGAAGGCGCTCGCACGATCACCTGGTCCGTAGCTGAAATCGACCCTGGAGCAACAGCGTCACGCTCGTACCAGGTCGAAACAGCAAATCCGCTGGTCGCGGCCGGCTCCCTCGTGAACACCGTCACGGCGGTCACCACCTCGCTCGCAGGTACACCAACGATCGAACGGAGCTCGGCATCTGACCAGGGCGACGAAGTTGGCGACGGCTACCTCGCCAATGGATCGAGCACGGTCACGGTGCCGGTTCTTGGCGTGGCCAAAAGCGCGGCGCCAGCGACGGCAACGATTGGCGAGCCCGTGACCTACACGGTCGACCTGACCATTCCTGGCGGCGTGGTTGCGTATGACGTCACCGTGCTGGATGACCTTCCCGATGGCATCGATTTTGAATCGCTCACCAGTGTCGTGTGCGACGAAGGTGGCTCGACCTGCTCCCCCGACCTGGCGACAGGTGACGTGAGCGTGATCGAAGGCGGCGGAGACGTCGCGTTCTTTTTCGGTGACCTCACGAGTGCGGCCACCGGTGAGCGCGTCGTGACCATCACGTACGTCGGCGTCGTCGACGACGTGGGCGCCGCCGACGCTGGCGCCACGCTGACCAACGAGGCGCAGGTCCTTTGGAACGGCGCCGACACCATCACGAGCACGCCCGGCACTCCGCCCTCGGCCGGCAGCTTCGACGCCACCTCTGCCGTCTCGACCGCATCGATCACATCCATCGAACCCCAGCTGACGATCGACAAGGACGTCGCGGGCCAGTCTGGCGACGACGATGAGCGCCGTGCGCTTCCCGGCGAGACGCTCGACTACACGATCACCGTGACCAACGTCGGCAACAGCCCTGCGCACGATGTCACCGTGACCGATGTCGTCTCCGACACGTCGTGGGCGTTCACCGACACGAGCTCGGCCGCCGGGGTGACGAATACCGACGCCGACCCCGTGGGCGGGCTGGAGTGGACGATCGACGGACCGATCGCTGCATCGGGCCAGATCTCGATCACGTATCAGCTTGTGGTGCCGCCGGGGTTCGACTCGGCAGATGAGGTCGTTGGTTCGGCCGAACAGCTCAACACGGCCGATGCACCTTCCTACTTCGGACTGGGCGAGGCCACACGGCTCGCCAACCCCACGCGACCAAGTCGTGAGTATGACGACGTGGTCCCCGACACGGTCGACATTGAGCTCGACCTGGCGTCGATCGGCGACCGGGTGTGGTTCGATGTCGATGCCGACGGCGTGCAGGGCGCAAGCGAACCAGGCCTTGCTGACCTCACCGTGACGGTGACGTGGCTCGGCGGCAACGGGTTGCCGGGCGGTGGCGACGATGAGGTGTTCACCACAACGACCGATGCCGACGGCCTTTGGGTCATCGATCAACTGCCTGGCGGCGAGTACGTCGTCGCCGTCGACGAGGCCGACCCCGACTTTCTCGTCGGGCTCGAGCCCAGCTACGACCTGGACGGGACGACCTTGACCCCGAATGGTTCGTGGTCCGGAAGCCTCGGCGACAGCGACGGCCTGCGTACCGTGGACTTCGGCTACACCGGCACCGGCACCATCGGCGACACCATCTGGCTCGACCAGGACCGTGACGGTGCCGTCGATGCGACCGAATCGGGACTCCAGGGTGTCGATGTGACCGTGACGTGGTTTGGACTGGACGGTGTAGCCGGAGGCGGCGACGACATCATCTACAGCGACACAACCGACAGCAACGGCGAGTATCTCGTCGAGAATCTCCCACCCGGCAGCTACCAGGTGGAGGTCGACACCGGAACGATTCCAGGCGGGTACCAGAACGTGTCCGAGCCCGGGGT
This sequence comes from uncultured Acidimicrobiales bacterium, assembly GCA_964517125.1. GTDB lineage: Bacteria > Actinomycetota > Acidimicrobiia > Acidimicrobiales > SHLQ01 > SHLQ01. The sequence goes on along the minus strand of CAZFBD010000074.1, from coordinate 5,239 downwards.
GGAGAACGACAGCGTTGCCACGCTGACACTGGGCGTTGGCGCCGACGACCTCGGCCAGGACTTCGGCTATGCCGGAAGTGGGTCCATCGGTGACACCATCTGGCTCGACCAGAATGGCGACGCAGCCCAGTCCGGTGACGAACCGGGACTCGGTGGCGTGGCGGTCGAGCTGACCTACTTTGGTCCCGACGGTGTGGCAGGCGGGGCGGACGACTCCGTCTTCACCACCGTCACGGATTCCACTGGCGGCTACATCTTCGAGGACCTTCCGCCCGGCAACTACCAGGTTGAGGTCACCGGCTCACTGCCGCCCAACGTGACCAACAGCCACGACCCCGACACCGGCACAGCCGGCGACTCGGTCTCGACGCTGACGCTGGCCGACGGCGAAGACAACGTGGATCAGGACTTCGGCTACGAGTCGTCGAGCGTGCTCGGCGATCGTGTGTGGTGGGACCGTGATCTGGACGGAGTGCAGGAAGTAGGCGAGCCCGGTCTCGGCGGCATCGAGGTGACCGCCACGTACCTCGGCCCGGATGGCACCCTGGGCACGGTCGACGACGAGATCTTCGTCACCACCACAACCGCCGACGGCGACTATCTCTTCGAGGACGTGACCGATGGCGACTACGTCGTTGCGGTGACCGGCGGTGTGCCTACAGGCTTCACCATCACCTTCGATGAGGACTCCGGAACGACGGCGCCCGACGCAACAACAGCACTCGCCCTGTCCGACGAGCACCTCACCGCCGACTTCGGCTACGCCGGAAGCGGTTCGATTGGGGACACGGTCTGGTTCGATCGTGACCTCGACGGCACGCTGAACGGGGACGAGGTCGGCCTGGCCGGCATCGAGGTTTCCCTCACCTGGTTCGGCCCCGACGGCGTGGCTGGCGGGGCCGATGACATCGTGTTGACCACGACCACTGCTGCCGACGGCAGCTACCTCTTCCCCAACCTGCCTGCAGGTGAATTTGCTGTGGCTGTCAACGAAGCGACGCTTCCGGCTGGCATGCAGCCCACGTACGACGAGGACGGTGGAACAGCCACACCCGACTCTTCGACCCCCGTCTCGCTGGCTGTCGGCCAGAACGTGGACTCCGTCGACTTCGGCTACGCCGGATCGGGCTCGATCGGCGACACCGTCTGGCTGGACGGCAACGCCGATGGTGTGCTCGACGAGGACGAAGCCGGCATCGGTGGAGTCACAGTCGAGCTCGTGTGGACGAGCCCCCAGGGACCCGTCACGATGACCACAACCACCGACAGCAGCGGAAACTGGTCGTTCCCGAACCTGCCACCAGGTGACTACGACGTGACGGTGCTGACTGGAACCCTCCCCGCTGGCCTGTCGCCGACGTACGACGCCGACAGCGGGCTGGACAGCACGAGCACGCTGACGCTCGGTGACGGAGAGCAGAACGACGCTCAGGACTTCGGCTACGAGGGCGCGGCGTCCATTGGCGATCTCATTTGGCTCGATCTGGACGGCGATGGTTTCGTCGGCGCCGACGAACCCGGTATTGCCAACCAGCTCGTGCAGCTCGACTGGGATGGCCCAACCGGCCCCGTCAGCTTCACCACCCGCACCGACGAAGATGGGAACTACCTCTTCGAGGGACTCCCCGATGGCGACTATTCCGTCACCGTGGTCGGCGGCATCGTCGATGCGGCCACCAACACGGGAGACCCCGGAGCAGATGCCGATTCCACCAACAGCCTGACGATCGCCGGGGGTGTCTCCAACCTTGACCAGGACTTCGGCTACCAGGGAAGCAATGGGATCGGTGACCTGGTGTGGCTGGATCGCAACCGTGACGGCATCGTCGGCCCGACGGAGTCCGCCATCGAGTCAGCTGAACTCACAATCGTCTGGTTGGGACCGGACGGCGAAGAGGGCACGGCCGACGACGTGGTCCTGCCTGTTCTGCTCACCGACATCGACGGTGGCTATGAGGCATCCGGTCTTCCCGACGGGAGCTGGTCGGTTTCGGTCACCGGCGGCCTTCCGGACGGCATCGACGCCCCGACGTACGACGCCGACGATGGCACCACTGAACCAGACGCTCACTCGATCGTCACCGATCTTGGCGTTGGCGAAGCAGCCGGCGTCGTCGATCTGGATCAGGATTTCGGCTTCACCGGCACCGGTTCCATCGGCGACACCGTGTGGATCAACCTGAACGGCAACGCCGTTCAGGATCCGGACGAGCCCGGACTGGGCGGCCTGACGGTCCGGCTCACCGAACTTGGCCCCGACGGTGTGGCCGGCACGGCTGACGACGTCGATTTCGGCACGACGGTCACAGCCGAGGACGGCACGTATCTGTTCGAACATCTTCCGCCCGGCACCTACGCGGTGGACTCGTCGGAGGACGACCTACCTGACGGGTACGTACCCGACGTGGATCTGGATGGGGGCGACCTCACCTCGGCAACGATGACGCTCGCAGCCGGCGAGGCTCAGCTCGATGTCGACTTCGCTGTCCGCGGCGACGCAACACTGTCGGGCACGATTCACGTCGATACGGACAGAGACGGCGTTGTGGACCCGGACGAAGAACGCCTGGACGGCGTCACTGTGGTCATCACGTGGATCGGACCCGAGGGCCCGGTTGAGGTTTCCGTGGCCACGGACGCCGATGGCACATGGTCGCTCGACAACATGCCGCCCGGTGAGTACACGGTCGAGGTCGACACATCGACCGTGCCAGAGGACCTCGTACCCACGATTCCGACTGTGACGGAGCTCGCCATCGCTCCCGGCGCGACTGCCGTTGCCGCCAATGCCTTCATTCCTGCGGGGTCCATTGGCGACCTCGTGTGGAACGACGCCAACGCAAACGGCGAGGTCGACGACGGCGAAGCTGGTGTCGAAGGTGTCGTGGTCGTCCTGACCAGCGACGGCCGGGTCATCGCCACAGCAGTCACCGACGCCGATGGCGCCTACCTCTTCGAAGGTCTCCCGCCGGGCGACTACCTGGTCGACGTCGACGAGTCCACCTTCCCCGATGGTCTACGACTCGTGTCGTCTGCGAACACATCGAACGGGTCGCTCGTGGCAGTGACGCTGTCGGTCGACGAGGACTGGCTGCAAGTCGACTTCGGTCTGGCCAGCCCACCAAGCGCACTGGCCCTCACGGGTTCGTCGACCCTGGACCTGATCATCGTCGCCGTCGTGCTGTTCCTCGCTGGTGTGGCCCTGGTTGTTGCGAGTCGCCGGAAACGCCCCCTCGAGGTCGTGGTCAACTCCGTCCCGTGACCGTGACCATTCGGTTGGTCGACAAAGGCGGCCACGCCTGGGCGCCACGCATCAGCTGCGGGGCAGCATTCTCGGGAATACGGTTCAGCGAAACCGTTCAGGCAGTCGCCTTCACGTAGGCGCGGTCCTGGTGGACGGCCGTGAGTGTTGCTTCGGCGAATCCGGCTCGCCGCAGCAGTGCCAGCAGCGCTGTTGCCGACGGGACGAAATAGCAGGTGAGGTCGCCGGCAATTCCCTCCTCGACGAAGCCGATCTTCGGCTGCTGGCGAAGCCACATCGATGTCGGGACCCGAGATGTCAGACGTGAGGGCACTGCGGTCAGGAACTTGGTCTTCAGGTGGAGCGAACCGCCCGGCACGAGCAGCGAGTGCAGCGCTCGGGCCTCCCCAAGCAGATCCTCCACGTGGTAGAGCACGTTCAGGTGCAGGATCCGATCAAACGGCGACTCGCCCGCGGCCACAAGATCGCTGACCCTGCCCTGCCGATACTCGGCCGAGGCGCCGAGCCGTTCCTTCGTGTACTCGAAGTTGTTTCGACCCTCATTGCGAGGCGAGCTCTGGTCGTCGATACCCAACACCGACGCACCCCGCTCTTCGCAGAGGAAGGTGTGGCCGCCGTCGGAGCAGCCGACATCGAGCATCCGCTCTCCGTCAAGACGCTTCGGCACGCCAGTGCGGTCCAAGTCATGCGCAGGGTCGTAGAAGCCGACTGTCCGGCCCTCCCCCGGCAGATCGATGTCATGTCTCCACTCGACTGATGCCACGTCGGCTCCCCGCTCACTCAGAATCCGACCAACCTAGTGACGGGAGAGGGTTCTTTCTCGGATCGACCCATCCATACGCTCAGAGGTCGATTTTGGCCAGCGAACCTGGGGCCAGAGCAATGGATCCGAACCCGTCCTTTGCGAAGCGTCCGTTGTCTCTGTCAACGATCAGCTCGTCAACAAGCTGACGCAGGGACGGTCGTAGGCGTGTGAGCAGCTCGTCCCGTCCGCCGTACAGATCGAAGAGCCAGAGCCCGCCCACTTCGTCGAGCATCACCATCGAGGTGTCAGAACTCAGGATCGCCGTGAGCGCTCGGAGACGGTCGACATCCTCCCCAGGGCGCATGCTCTCAACGCCTTCGAGGATGTCGGACTTGCATGACTCCCCTGCCTCAGAGTCGAGCACCACCCAGTCGTCGTAGAAGACCCACGATCTCAGCGGACGTGCAATCTTGTCGACGCTCTCGCACCAGGAATCGCCCCACGCACCTGCTGGAGGGAGACAGCGATCGAGCAACGTGATGAGTTCCAGGGACGCATCAAACGAAGATCGGTTCATCGAACCAAACGTTTCCACTTCTAGAGAGCTATGCGGGTCTCTGCACCCGCAGCGAGGCGCAGGTAGCCAGTCGTGGAGTCGAACGTTCCGTTGGCTCGGTCTCGCTCGAGTGACGCAACCAAGTCGGCCAACGTGAGGCCAAGGGGCCTCGAATGCGTGTCTGAATCCAGCATCATGTCGAACAGCCAGAGTTCGTCGCTTGGGTCCATCATCACCATCACAAGGTCGAAGCTCAGGATGGCGGTACGAGACCTGACAGCGTCCAACGGTTCGCCCAGGTCACTCTCAATCGGAGCCAGCAGATCGTCGGCCGCCTCCGACGCCTGCGAACGATTCAGCACCTCCCACTGATCGAACAGTCGCCAGTACTGCGGAGCGCCATGGACAGCGTCAACCGAGTCGAACCAAAGCGACACATCGCCCGCCGCATCAGGAAGTGAGGCACCGAGCTGTTCGATGAGACGGACCGATGCCTCGAAGCTGGTCAGTTCCACTGCGACCGGCTACCAACGCGAACAACCACGGCTTGCAGCGACATGGGCGCCTACAGCCCGAGCGCAGCTTTCGCTGCGTCACCAAACAGAATCAGCAACGCCAAGCCACCCATGAGCACCGTCTGCCAACCAAACCGACTGTCGAGCTTGTCTTCAAGCCG
>CAZFBD010000073.1:0-20741 GCA_964517125.1 uncultured Acidimicrobiales bacterium | reverse complement strand
AACTTCTTCAACACCGAAGCCGGCGCCGACCCGCTGCTGTGGCAGCACCTCTTCTGGATCTTCGGTCACCCCGAGGTGTACATCCTCATCCTCCCGAGCTTCGGCATCATTTCTGAAGTCATCCCCGTCTTCAGTCGCAAGCCCATCTTCGGTTACTCGTTCATGGTCTTCTCCGGCATCGCCATCGGCTTCATGGGCTGGGGCGTGTGGGCACACCACATGTTCGTTTCGGGCATCGGTCCCATCTCGGTCGCAGCGTTCTCGCTCAGCACCATGTTCATCGCGGTGCCAACCGGCGTGAAGATCCTGAACTGGCTCGCAACCATTTGGGGCGGCCGACTCAGATTCACCACCGCCATGCTCTTTGCTGTGGGTGTGGTCTCCATGTTCACCATCGGTGGCCTGTCGGGTGTCACGCACTCCATCGCTCCCGCCGACACCCAGCAGACCGACACCTACTACATCGTGGCCCACTTCCACTACGTGATCTTCGGTGGTTCGCTGCTCGGCATCTTCGCCGGCTTCTACTTCTGGTGGCCGAAGGCGTTCGGCTACATGCTCAACGAGCGCATCGGAAAATGGAACTTCTGGCTCCAGATCGTGGGCTTCAACGTCACCTTCGGTCCCATGCACATCCTGGGTCTCCAGGGCATGTCCCGCCGTATCGACACCTACGACGAGGGCTTCGGATTCGCCCTGTGGAACCTGGTTGCGACCATCGGCGCCTTCATCATCGCCATCGGTATCGCCATCTTCTTCTGGAACATTGCGTACAGCCGCAAGCAGTGGAAGGCCGCCGGTTCGCCGAACCCCGGTCCCGATCCCTGGGATGCCCGCAGCCTGGAGTGGATGACGGCGTCGCCCACCCCCGAGCACAACTTCGACGAAGAGATCGAAGTCGAGAGCCTCGACGAGTTCTGGCATCGCAAGTACGGCTATGACGAAGACGGCAACGTCATTCGGATCGCCACCGCCGAAGAGGTCGCACAGGACGGTTCAAACACCAACGTGCATCTTCCTTCGCCCAGCTACTACCCGCTCATCCTGTCGCTCGGTCTGCCGGTCATCGGTTATGGCGTGATCTACAGCCTGTGGCTGTGCATCCCCGGCGCTGCGCTGCTCATCTGGGGCATGGTTGGCTGGATCTTTGAACACCCCGACGATCCGAACGCCGCACACGGCCACGACGATCATCACGACGACGACCCCGATGCCATCGAGGCTGCTGACACCGCTGGCGAACTCGCCGCAGGCGAGGCTTCCGATGCTGCAGAAACGGTCGCCGAGGAGGTCACCAGTGGCTGACGCAACCATTGCACTCGATGATCACGGTCATGCCGACCACGCCCACATGGAGACCAACACCGGCATCTCCAACAACAAGCTGGCGATGTGGCTGTTCCTGTCTTCGGACTGCCTGCTCTTCGGTGCCCTCATCTCCACGTTCCTGCTGTACCGCACGAACATTGGTGACAACACGCCGTACACGTCGGCTGTCGAAGACGTCTTCGACATCCCGTTCACGTCGCTCAGCTCATTCGTGTTGCTCATGAGCTCGCTCACCATGGTGCTGGCCCTCTCGGCCGTCAACCGCGGCGAAGAGCGCAACGGCCGCATCTGGCTGCTGACCACGGCCTTCCTTGGCATGGTCTTCATTGGTGGTCAGGTCTACGAATTCACCACCTTCTACAACGAGTTCGGTCTCGGCTACTCCACCAACACCTGGACCTCGGCGTTCTACACGCTCACCGGCTTCCATGGTGTCCACGTGAGTGTCGGCATCCTGCTCCTCCTTGGCACCGTCTTCGGTACCCGGAAATCGGGTCTGGGCCCGGAAAAGGGCGAGAACGTCGAGCTCGTTGGCTTGTACTGGCACTTCGTTGACATCGTGTGGGTCATCATCTTCACGGTCATCTACCTCATCCCGATCGGTTAAGGAGCAGCAATGACGACCACCGATACTCACGACGTCGACGCACACGACGATCATCACGAACACCCAAGCGATCGCAGCTACGTGGGCATCGCCATCATCCTGGCGATCCTCACCGCGATTGAAGTCCTCATGTTCGTCATCGAGGACTCCCTCGGCGCCACCGTCGTCAAGGTCGGACTCCTCGCCCTCATGGTCGTGAAGTTCTGGATCGTCGGCTCGTACTTCATGCACCTGAAGTTCGACAACAACGTCCTCACCTGGTTGTTCATCTCCGGCATCGTTCTTGCGGTCGCCGTCTACTTCATCATGATGTCCGCCTTCGAGTTCTCGTTCTGGAACGACGGCTTCGAAGACCCCGGGCTTCCTGCGATCAACTGATGATGCTCGCGGCCATCAACCCATGGGAATGGCGGCCGCACCCCGAGGTCTGGCTGCTCATCGTCGGCATCGTCGGTCTGGGCTTCTACAGCACGCGGGTCATTGGCCCGAAGATTGCGCTGGGCGACCAGCCGGTGGTGACCACACGGCAGAAGCGGTTCTTCGCCATCGCCGTTGTGCTTCTGGCGTTGGCCGCCGACTGGCCGATGCATGACATTGCCGAGCAGTACCTGTACTCGGTTCACATGGTCCAGCACCTCCTGATCACGTTCTTCATTCCCATCTTCTTCCTGCAGGCCACACCCGAGTGGCTGGCCCGGCTCATCATCGGCAGCGACACGCACGCCTCGTCGATGCTTCGACGCCTCGCCAAGCCCATCACGGCTGGCATCATCTTCAACGGTCTGGCTGCGCTCACACATTGGAATGGCATCGTGCAGGCGTCCTTCGACTCTGGCCCATTCCACTACGGCATTCACCTGCTCATGTTCAGTTCGGCACTGCTCATGTGGCTGCCCGTCCTGGGTCCACTCCCGGAACTGCGTCTGTCTCCGCCGGCACAGATGATCTACCTGTTCCTCATGTCGATCATTCCCACCATCCCGGCCGCATGGCTGACCTTTGCCGACAATGTCGTCTACCCGGCCTACGACACTCCCGATCGGCTCTGGGGCATCTCGGTGGTGGACGATCAGCAGGCTGCTGGCTTCATCATGAAGATCGTCGGCGGGTTCTTCCTCTGGGGTCTCATCGCTGTTCGGTTCTTCCGTTGGGCTGCCGAACAGCGTGCCGCCGACATGACCGGTCGAATCGTCCGCCCGCTCACATATGAGCAGGTCAGCGATGAATTCGACCGCAGCGATCCTCCGGTAGTCGAAGGCGATCAGGTCAAGTAGACCAAGGTTGCCAGCAACGTCATGGTTGCAGCGACAAGCTGAATGAAGACCGACATCCGCCGGCTCCACGGCATCCACTGACGGGCCTCCGACTCGAGAGCCGTCTCGTGATCGTCGGCCGGGAAGAGCGTGAGCAGATCGCGACCGGCATGCGCCAGAACCAGCAGGGCAAACAGGACCATCGTGGGGATGATGGCACCCAGGTGCCGGAACTTGGCGTTCGAGACCCACGGTTGGATCGTGAGCGCACTGATGGCGATCTTCCCGGTGATTGCAGGAAACGCTCCAAATGCGGTCATGGGAAAGCGCCAGAACATGGCCAGAACGGTGACCGCAGCGAGCGGGTACCACATCACATCGTTGGCCAGCCGAATCCAGTCGAATGCGCCGGTGGGGTCGGGAGCGTCGTCGTTCCGCCGTACGAGTCCCTCGTACTTGTTCAGGAACGTCTCGTCTTCTCGGTAGAACCGCGTGACCTCCCGATCGGCGCTGCTCAGGTAGTGCCCAAAGGTGATGTTCGACAACAGCTCTTCACGCATCTCCTGCAGCACCACGGCGTACCCCACACCGGTCTCGGCTGACTGCGCCAGGGCGTAGTTGTGGATATCGGGGAACTCCACACCCCCCGTGAGTGCCTCGAGGTCTTCCGGGTTCGAGAACGCATGGATCAGGTTCACGTCGATCGTGTTCGTGGTCAGCACGAAAGCGCCGTTCCGCTCTGAGATCTCGTTCGACCATGGGAGCAGCAGGGCGATCCCAACCAGGGGGATGATGCACGCGGCAAGAAGTACAGACACCTTCGGTCGTTCGACGGTGCGTCCGGCGGCAACCACGATGAGCACGACGAATGCCGTGCCGAGCTGCAGGAGAAATGGCGGCCGTACGTAGATCGACCATGCGAAGATCACGCCCACCACACCAGCGAACAGCAGCTGACTTGGTCCGAATCGGGCGGACCGGCGTGCAAGCGCAGTCAGTCCCAAGAGTGCCAGCAGCACGATCTTCGATCCGTGCGCTTCGCCCCACAGCGAAAACGATGCGTATGCAGCGTCGGGGAAGAACCCCACGAAGGCAAAGAACGCCACGCCAATACGTCTCCCGAAAAGGCGACCTACGAAGAACGCCGCCACGAGCAGGAGCACGAAGTCCATCGAACCCAGGAACAACCGCACGCGGGCGATCTCGTCGAGCTCCAGCGTGCCTTCGGTGAACCACGTGCGAGCGGGCCAGGTATGGATGGCCATGCCGGGCATGAACCAACCCTTGGCCACGAGCCGATCCATCATCGTGTCGAACTCGATCGCACCCTTGGTCCACTGACGAAGCACCTGCGCGCGGCTGAAGAAGAAGCCCTCGTCGCCCGACTTGTCCACGAAGCGCATGTGGAAATGCCAGATCAGGTACCGATATCCGGCGACGGCTGCGATGAGACTCACAATGGTCTTTCGACCGGATCGGCGAGCATCGACCGGTGTTGTCACGCAGCAATCCTAGTGGTCGAGCGTGAAGTCTTCGGGGCGCATCCAGGCGATGGCGGCCGCTGCAAGGCCGTCGATGGTTGCCTGCACTGCCGTGGTCGGCTCCAGGCCCGGGGCATCGGCCCACGATCCCGCCTTCCAGTTCCAACGCAGGGCGGGGGGAAGCTCGATCTGCACTCCGCCATCCCGGGGTAGGTTCGCCGGATTCCGAGCATGCACCCCTCGCAGTTCCTTCGGAATCTGATTCAGGTCAGTGATGATCGGGTAGCGCTTGGAGAGACGTGGTCGAAGGTGATCGGCCACATGCTCGGCCAACTCTCGGTTCTGTCCACCCAGCAGCACATGTTGTTTGTCCATGTCACGCCCATATCCGTGAATGGTGCAAACGACGTCGACGTGATCGATCACCGTCCGTAGATGCGTGGAGTCCTCGGGGTCGAACCTGGTCGACGGAAGATGCAGCGGCCGCTCCGCGGGCTGGTCGATGCCGTAGAACGAGGCGTCGGCCAGGTCTGATGCGCGTTTCGCGATCAGCGTGGTGACGCGCTCGACCGGTCCACCGTGGTAGGCGAGGAAACCGAACCGCTCCCGGACGGCGACCTGCTCCACCACGTTCGGCTGCTCCAGCAGCTCAGCAAACGACATGCCTCCGCTGTTGTCCATGGTGCCTCAGCGGGCGGGCACGGTCTCGAAGCCGCAGAAGGGTTTCAGGACATCGGGCACGGCAAAGGAGCCGTCCGCTTGCTGGTAGTGCTCCATGAGGAAAAGCAGGGTTCGGCCAACGGCACAGGCCGTGCCATTGAGCGTGTGCACGAACTCGGTTCCTTCGTCGCTCTTGGCACGAGTGCCCAACCGGCGCGCCGAGTAGTCGGTGTAGTTGGAACACGACGTGAGTTCCCGGTAGGCGCCTTCAGATGGGAGCCAAACTTCGCAGTCGTACTTCTTCGCTGCCGGGTTCCCGAGGTCCCCGGCTGCAACGTTGATGATGCGGTACGGAAGCTGCAGGTCGTCGAGAATCTCGCGCTCCAACTCCAGAAGAAGTTCGTGCTCCTCCCACGACTTCGACGGATCGGACCAGATGAACATCTCGACCTTGTCGAACTGATGCACACGGAAGATCCCGCGCGTGTCCTTGCCGTAGGTACCAGCCTCCCGGCGGAAACACGATGAGAAACCGGCGTATCGGAGGGGAAGGTCAGCGGCGTCGAGGCGGTCGCCTCGGTGCAACCCGGCAAGGGGTACCTCGGAGGTGCCAACCAGGTGGAGTTCGTCAGCGGTGACTTCGTAGACCTGGTTTCGGTCGGTCGGGAAGAAGCCGGCATCGATCATCATCTGCTCGCGTACCAGCACCGGGGGGATTGTGGGAATGAAGCCGCGGCCCACCAGCTTCTGCATCGTCCACTGAACCAAGGCGAACTCCAGGAGCACGGCTTCTCGCTGCAGGTACGCGAAACGGGAGCCACTCACCTCGGCACCCTTGTCGCCGTTCACCCAGCCCATGGCCGCTCCGAAGTCGGCATGGTCCATTGGGGGTGCTTCCGGCGTTCCGCCAACGGTGGTGACGAGTTCGAAGTCTTCCTCGCCGCCGCCGGGTACCGACGCATGTGCCGGGTTCGGGATGGTGATGGCCAGCTCGTCAACCGCCGTCTGCAGCTCGGTCAGTTCCGCTTCCTTGACCTTCAGCGACTCCTTGATGGCGTTCGCAGCTTCGATTCGGGCGGGACGTTCCTCGGGTGCCGCCTTGCCAATTTCCTTGGACACCCGGTTGGATTCGCCGCGCAACTCTTCAACTTCGGACATGAGCGTCCGCCGCTGGGACTCCAGTTCGCTGAGCCGGTCGAGGTCCTCCGCGGTTGCGCCCTTGAGGATGGCACCGTCCCGGGTGGCCGGATCGTCGAGTTTGCGTAGATCAATCACCCTCTGAACCTACCGGCCGACCGCCGCTGAGTGGTGCGAATCCGGCGTCTACAGTGGCCCGATGGTCATGATTCGCTCACAGGAGAAGACGGCGGCCGTTGCCGCGATTCTGCGGAGTGTCGCCGACGCGGACGATGACTCGGTCCGAGACGAGCGAATCGCCATGGCGTGGACCATCGGCGCCAACGCGCAGGAACTGCACGATGTCACCGGTCTTCCCGGAGCGGAACTGAAGCGGATCCTGCTGGATCAGGGTGCCGACCCGAGTCAGCGCAGGCGAGGCTGGCGAACGCGCTGAGGTCCGCTCGCTTCGGTTCGCCTATTCGTCGCGCATGACGGCGACATCGTGCGGATGGCTTTCGCGCAGTCCGGACTGGGTGATGCGCACCAGCCGGGTCTGGGTCCGGAGCTCGTCGATGTTTGCCGCTCCCGCGTAACCCATTCCGGAACGCAGGCCACCCACCATCTGCCCAAGCAGGTCGCTGATGGATCCCGAGTAGCGGACACGGGCCTCGACGCCCTCGGCCACGTGTTTGCCTGGGGTCTGTCCTGAGCCGTACCGATCGGCGGCACGCCCACGCATGGCGCCTGCCGATCCCATGCCTCGGTAGGTCTTCCACATGGCGCCATCGACCAGCTCGAGTTCACCAGGTGCCTCGTCGGTTCCGGCCAACAGGTTGCCGACCATCACGGCGTTCGCGCCTGCGGCGAAGCACTTCACGATGTCACCCGAGGTCACGACACCGCCGTCGGCAATGATCGGGACTCCGTGGACTGCGGCGGCAAGTGCGGTCTCGTGAATGGCGCTCATCTGCGGCATCCCTGCTCCGGCGACGATTCGGGTGGTGCAGATGCTGCCGGCACCCACGCCGACCTTGACGACGTCCGCGCCAGCCTCGACCAGAGCATCGACACCTTCGGCGGTGACGACATTGCCGCCAACGACCACGATCTCGGGGGCGTTGCGTTTGATCTCGCGGACAGCGTTGATGACCCCTGCGGTGTGTCCGTGCGCAGTGTCGATGACGAGCATGTCGACGCCTGCGTCAGCGAGGAGCTTCGTCCGCTGATCGGTGTCGGTGACGCCGACTGCCGCGCCCACACGAAGCCGACCGGCGGCGTCGAGGGTGGCGTTCGGCTTCTCGATGCGCTTGTCGATGTCCTTCACGGTGATCAGACCGACGAGGACTCCGGCGTTGTCCACCAGTGGCAGCTTTTCGATGCGGTGTTTGTGGAGGATGGCCTTGGCATCGTCCAGTGTGGTTCCGGCTGGTGCGGTGACCAGGCCCGTACTCGTCATGAAGTCGGTGACGGGTCGGCCGTATTCTTCGGTTGTGCAGAACCGGATGTCCCGGTTGGTGAGAATGCCGACAAGCTTGCCAGAGGGTTCGCAGATGGGAACGCCACTGATCTTGTGGGTGCCCATGAGCGCTTCGGCGTCGTGGAGGGTGGCTGACGGTTCCAGCGAAATGGGGTTGGAGATCATTCCGGCCTGGGCGCGCTTGACCCGGTCGACCTCGAGCGCCTGGTCTTCTGGACTCAGATTCCGGTGCAGGATTCCGAGGCCGCCTTCGCGTGCCATGGAGATGGCCAGAGTCGCTTCGGTGACGGTGTCCATCGCCGCGGACATGAGGGGAGATCGCAGGATGATGCCAGCCAGGTCGACACTGGTGTCGACATCGTGAGGCAGCACTTCGCTGTATCCCGGCACGACGAGAAGGTCGTCGAAGGTCAGTGCCTGAGATCCGGCAAACAGCGCCTTGTTCCGTGTGAGGTCATCCGCTCGTCCCATGGATGAAGGCTAGCGGGTTGTGTCAGACCTTGACCCGTCTGGGAGGGCCGATCCGTACCTCGGTTCCCGCGGTCCAGTGCACGACAGGCTCGATGTCGGGGATCGTGTAGCCGGCTGCTGCGGCAAGGCCGTCGTCAAGATGCAGGAGCTCGGCCCGCTGCAAGGGCCACACGCCATGGCTGATCGGGGCGTACAGCACGTGGTTGTGGAAGGTGGAGAAGAGACCCCAGCGGGCGGTGAGGAAGTGTTCGAACGCGGTCTGGTCGTCGGTGGCGATGTGTTCGCCAGGCCGCACGATCGTCTTCGAATGGACGCCTGCCGGTTTGGGCCAGCGGCGAACCGACTCGTACTCCCAGTTGGAGCCATTTCGCTCGGCAGTCATGGTGGCCCAGAAGTAGGGGAGGCCGTAAGTGGCTCGGGCCATGGCCGTTGCCGAGAGCCGCCCTGCTTCGAGCGAGTCGAACCACACGCCGGGTGTGCCGTCGGGGCCTTTGACGTAGGTGCGGATGTTGGTCTCAGGAAATCGCCCTTCGCGTGGAATGGGTATGCCGCCGGGAAGCTGCACCTCCATCTCGAAGGGAACGAGGGCAACCCAGGCGGCGCCATCGAAGGTGTCGACGTGCAGCCCTTCTGGAAGCTGCTTCCGCACATCGGCTGGCTCCACCGGCCAATGGATGAACGCGAGGTTGCGCCACCACATCCGCATCACCTCGAACCGCACCCGGTGCGGGCACACAAGTGGATGCTCGAGCGACATACCTCCAGTGAACCAACAACCAGCCCCAAACGTCGGACCCTGCATCACCAAGGTGTCATGTTCGTTGGGGGAGGGCGATGCCCAGTGCGGCCGCGGTGATTCCTGCGAGGAGGGTTCCGGCGGCGTAGATGGCGGCGTCTCGGCGGGTGCCTTCGCGATCGATGCACTCGACTTGCGAGATGAAGGTGGAGAATGTGGTCAGGGCACCGAGGCCACCGATTCCGACCGTTGTGATGACGTTGGCATCGGATCCATCGAGAACGCCCAACAGAAAGGCTCCCGCCACGTTGACTGCGAACGTGGCCCACATCCGTCGCTGAAAGCTCGCCTCAAACCCCGTCGCAGCGGCTCGAATGAGCGTTCCACCGAAGGCGGCAACCACGAACAGCAGGGCGGTCATCGCTCGGTCACCGGCGAGGTCAGCATGCGGACGGCGATGAAGGCAGCGAGCCCGGCAGCGACCGAGACAGCGCCATAGACGAGGGCCGCGCCGGCACGGCCGTCGTCGAAGAGCCTGACGACCTCGACGGCGAAGGTGGAGAACGTGGTGAGCCCCCCACAAAAGCCAACACCAGCAGCCGCCTTCAGGTCGCGAGACCATGCCGACCACGTCACCGCCGCCAGGAGGGCGCACCCGACCACGTTCACGAGCAGGGTTGCCCACGGAAAGCTCTGCGGACCAATCAGCTCGTTCGCCGCCCACCGGCAAGATGCGCCGAACGCCCCTCCGACGCCAATGCTCAGGAAGGAAAGCGCCCGTTTCATTGCGGCAACGCTAGTCGGGGGTGAGAAGCTGTAGGTATGGATCTCACCGACCTGCGAACCGACTACGAGGCCGAGCGTCTCGACCCCGATTCGCTCGACCCGAATCCGGTTGCCCAGTTCGAAGCATGGTTCAACGAGGCGGTCGAAGCCAACGACCCCGAGCCCTACGCCATGGTGCTCTCCACCGTCGACGCCCACGGACGCCCCCGGGGCCGAAACGTTCTCCTTCGTGGCGCCGATGCGAGCGGCTTCAGCTTCTACACGAACTACGGGTCAGCCAAGGCACAGGCCATGGATGCGTCCGGTTTTGCTGCGCTGACCTTTCGGTGGTTCGACCTGCACCGGCAGGTGCATGTGGAGGGTCCAGTGGAGAAGATGTCGGCGGCGGAATCCGACTCGTACTTCGCGAAGCGGCCGAGGGACAGCCAGCTCGGTGCGTGGGCGAGCGACCAGAGCACGGTGTTGTCGGATCGTTCGATTCTGGCCGACCGACTCAACGAGGTCACCGAACGATTCGATGGCGTCGAGGTGCCACGCCCGGACTTCTGGGGTGGCTTCAGAGTGGTCCCCGACCGGATCGAGTTCTGGCAGGGCCAACCGAACCGGCTCCATGACCGAGTGCAATACAACCAGGCGGCCGACGGTTGGACGCGGCAGGTTCTCAGCCCCTGACGCGGTGTCAGGTCAGGTCAGCGGTCGTGCGGCGATGGTGGCCCGCACCTCGTCATCGGCGGTGATCCACTGCTGCACGCCGTCCATGCCAATGGTCTCCACCACGGTGAGCACCTCGCCGGCGAGTGACGGCTTCCGCCACTCGATCTCCAGGCGAAGCGGTGCAGGCGGAGCGTTGCCCCCGAGCGCTTCCTCCAGGATCGAAAGGTAGGCGGCGTTGTTCACGTGCCGGAAGGCGTCCATGTCGGTCTGGCGGAACCGGAACTCCATGGTGTTCACGCCGTCGTCGCCTGCCGCAGGTGCCCGCTTCGGGTGCCGAAGGCGGCTGTCCACCTGACGACCGCCCGTGGCTTGCAGGTAGGCGTTTGCGAACTCTTCGCCCCACTTCGTGGGTCGACCGGTTTCGGCGTCGATGTGGACCCAGATCGCCGCCGCCTCGACGTGCGCTCCCTGGCTGCCGCGAATCGAGGTGCGGCGCTCGGCCCACCGGGCGCCGGTTCCCGAACACCAGGTGGTGAGCTGAAGTTCCTCGCGGGATGTGCCGTGGTGATGGATGTCGATGACACATCGTCGTGCCACCCACGCGAGGCCCAGCTCAGGAAGGTTGGCATCATCGGTGTCGGCATTGCCGGCATCCTGCAGGAAGCGGCCAATGGCGTCGAATTCCATCCGGCCGTCGGGGTTGGCGTCGGCGATGGACACCACCCGGGTGGTGGTGAACGTTCGTCCGCTCGTGGGAATGGGAACCAGGTTGGTGTCGGCGTTGGGTTCAGCAGCGGTCATCGTGAGCCGAATGGTAGGTGGAGAGGCCGGGTAAGAACACCTTGAGAACTCACCCCGAAGACCACGCGATGTGGAATGTGCGGGTGGAGACTGTGTGTTCACAGATGATGTTCGGGCAGTTCGTCCGAATGCAGCTTCGCTCTCCAGGAGGTCCCCATGACACGACACCGTCGCATCAACACTCCGAAACTGGTTGCGCTCTTCGCTGCACTTGCACTCATCGCAGCTGCGTGTGGCTCGAGCAGTGAGGGAACCATCACACTTGGTGACGGTGGTATCAGCGTCGACTCCGATGCCACCGACGAGACCATTGCTTCCGCAGACTCCGAAGGCACGTCGTCCGAGTTCACCTACACCACCGCCGACGGACAGACCCTGCAATTCTCCGATCTGAGCGACGGCCCCGTCGTGATCAATTTCTTCGCTTCATGGTGTCCGTCATGTATCGCCGAGATGCCCGACTTCGAAGCGGTACACCAGCAGTTCGGCACCGAGGTCGAGTTCCTCGGCCTGGCCATGCAGGATCGAACCGAATCGGCGGTCGAACTGGTTGCAGAAACCGGTGTCACCTACCCGTTTGGTCTCGATCCCGACGGTGATGTGTTTGCACAGTTCCGTGGTCTTGGTATGCCCACCACCGTCTTCGTCGCGGCCGATGGCACGGTCGAGCGTGTCCACTCCGGACAGCTCGACGCTGACGGACTCGCCCAGATCATCAACGACGATCTCCTCTCCTAGAAAGACGACCGATGCCAACCTTTGACCTCCTTGCCTTTCCGTTCGCTGCAGGACTCATCGCAGCGTTCAACCCTTGTGGCTTCGCGATGTTGCCCACCTATCTGACCTACTTCCTCGGTCTCGACGATGAGGATTCGTCTCTTGCTCGGTCGGTGCTCCGTGGCGGCAAGGTCGGCGCGGCACTGACGCTGGGCTTCCTGACCGTCTTTGCGATCTTCGGTGTGCTCTTCGAAGTGATCCTGAGCGGCGGCGCCCGCGGCGCGGTCCAGGATGCCCTGTGGATCGTGACCATCGGCTCCGGCGTGCTGATCTTCGTGCTGGGGCTCGCCATGGTTCGTGGCTTCCAGCCGGTTCTGAATATTCCCAAACTGCAGATGGGCACAGGCAGCCGAGAGGTCGGCTCCATGTACCTGTTTGGTGTCTCGTACGGCGTGGTCTCGCTCGGCTGCACCATCGGCCCATTCCTCGTGGCGGTCACCGGTTCGGTGGCGAACACCGAAGCCCAGTTCGGTTCGCTGTGGGCTTTCGTCGCGTACGCCCTCGGTATGGGTGCCGTCATCATCTTCCTGACCATGGCTCTCGCCGCCGGCCGCAGTGGCGTGGCAAACAAGATGCGCTCGCTGCTTCCCAAGATCAACCGGGCATCTGGTGTGCTCCTGGTTCTTGCCGGCGTCTACCTGGTCAGCTATGGCTGGTTCCAGAAGGACCCGCTCAACAACGGCAACGTGCTGATCGACTGGGTCGAGGGTGTGCAGGCATCGGTGGTGAACTGGATCAACAACGATCTGGGCGCCGAGCGTGCCGGCCTCATCATGTTGATCACCGCCGTGATCATCGGCGCTGGCGCAGCCATCTGGCGCTACCAGAGCCGCAGCAACATCGCCGCCGATCAGCTCGACTGATCGGGCGGGGTTGTTCCGAAGACTCGGAGGACGGCTGCTCCCAGCGCAAGCTGGGTGGTGGCCACGATCACCAACACCACGTAGGTGGTCGGGTCATCGGTTCCGGAGTCGGACAGGCCGGTCACGGCCAGAACGCTCAGGCCAAGCAGCAGCCCGGCGACGCCCAGTCCAATGAACAGCCACCCGACGATGGTGGCGACCCGTCCGATGATCGCGGGGTTCACGTTCCGATGTCGAAGTTGGTGATGCCGTCGACGACTGTGCGCTGGGCGCCTGCGTGCAGGCGAAGCCATTCGAGGTGCGCATAGGTCTCGCTTGCAGCCATGGAACCCCACGAACGTTCACGAAACAGGAACCGCATGTACGCCTCGACCGATGCGTCGCCAACCTCGGCGCCGATCTCCCGCACCCGATCGAGGCGTTCGTGGTGGTGGTCGGCAATGGCCTGCGCACGGCCAGCCAGGTCGGTGAAGGGATCACCGTGTGCGGGGAGCACGATGGTGGTTTGGTCGAAGGCGGCGACTCGTTCGAGCGAAGCGAAGAACTCGCCGAGTGGGTCTTCGAAGGCCGTCATTCCACTGATGTGCGGGGTGATGTGCGGAAGAACGTGGTCCCCCGAGAAGAACACACCGTTCTCTTCGCCCCAGAGACAGATGTGATCGTCGGCGTGTCCGGGGGTGTGGACGGCCAGATACCGCTTGCCGCCAAGGACGATGTGGTCGCGGTCGGCGAGGGTCTCGTTCGGGGTTGGGGGCCGCATGGCGGTGTGAAAGCTGATGCCTTCGGCGTACTTGCGGAGCGGCTCGGCCGGGATTGGCTGTGTGGCACCACCCCATGGGACCGCCCGAATGTATCGGGCAGCCAATCGTTCGACCTCGTCGAGGGGTCGGGTGTGCAGTTCGGCCGAGTCCTCGGGGGCGTCGAGGTCGTCGTATGCATCCCACCACCTGGTTCCGAACGACTCGTGCGTGACGATACGAAGGTCGTGTGCGGTGTCGAGCTGCGAAAGGCGGGCGATGCCGCCGTAGTGGTCGTGGTGGCTGTGGGTGACCACGCAGGTGTGGACGTCGGCGATGTCGAGTTCGGCCGAAGCGAGCCTGTCGCGTAGCGCTTCGTGAGACGCTCCGTCGGGTAGGCCGGGGTCGATGAGCGCAATGCCACGTTCGTCGGGGATCGCGTAACAGTTGACATGTCCGAGACCGGGCATCGCGACGGGAAGCATGAGGCGAAGGACGCCAGGTGCGATCTCGACGACCTCGTCGGATGCCGGCAGATTCTCAGACTTGACCGGGCGTGACGGCGGAACCTCGGTCACGAAGCCGGGTCGCTGGCCGGAGTGGGCCCTTCGATGAACACTGCAGAGCGGTAGTAGACGAGCTCGGCGATGGACTCGCGGATGTCGTCCATGGCCCGGTGCCCAGCGGCCTTCTTCGGTGCCTTCGACAGGACACCCGGGTACCAGCGGCGGGACAGTTCCTTGATGGTGCTGACATCGACCGAGCGGTAGTGAAGGAACTCCTCGACTTCGGGAAGCTGTGCGGCGAGGAAGCGGCGGTCGGTGCCGATGGAGTTTCCGCACAGTGGCACGGTCCGGGCTTCGGGAATGTGCTCACGAAGGAAGTCCATGGTGGCGGCACCGGCCTCTTCGAGGCTCAGCGTGGAGGCTTCGATCTGGGGAAGGAGGCCGGACTTGGTGTGCATGTTGCGGACGAAGTCGTCCATGTGGGCCATGGCTTCGGGTGGTTGTGCCACCACGAGGTCGGGACCCTCGGCGACGATGTTGAGTTCGTCGTCGGTGAGCAGCGTCGCGATCTCGACAATCACGTGCCGACTCGGATCGAGGCCGGTCATTTCGAGATCCATCCATGCAAGCATTCCGATCACTCTAGCCCTCGAGGGCTTGGTGACCGAGCCGACTGGTACCGGCTTGCGACGTCGCCACTACGATCCGGACGTGCTCGAAATTCCATTGCAACGCCTCGATCCCGACCTCACGATGCCGTCGTACGCAACCGAGGGCGACGCTGGTGCCGACCTCGTCGCTGCCGAATCGCTCACGCTCGCACCCGGTGGCGGTCGTGCACTGGTCTCCACGGGCGCAGCGATTGCCCTGCCTGCCGGGTACGCAGGTTTCGTTCAGCCCCGAAGCGGGCTGGCGTACAAACATGGCGTGACGGTGTTGAACTCGCCCGGATTGATCGACTCTGGTTACCGCGGCGAGCTGAAGGTGCTGCTCGTCAACACCGATCCCGAAACGCCATTCGAGATCACGCGTGGCGATCGCATCGCACAGCTCGTCATTCAGCGGGTCGAGGAAGCTCGATTTGTCGCCGTCGACGAACTTCCTTCGTCGGAACGGGGCGAAGGCGGGTTCGGTTCCACCGGAGTGAAGAGTGTGGATCTGACCGCCGACGAGGTCAGAACAGTTTCGTGAACTGCACGACCCCGGCTTCGGGGTCGGTCTCGAACCGGTCCACCAGGTCGGTGACGACAACCTCGAATCGGACGATGGCGTCGAGCGAGACGTCGACGGGTCCGTGCGTGAGGCGCTGCACGGCGCTCATGAGGAGTTCGCGGTCGTCGACTTCGAACGTGACGTCGACCGATCCCTCCTGATCGCCGTCGTCGAGAAGCAGCGCGAAGGTCTCGTCGATCGCCAGGCGTAGATCGTCGATCGCTCGGACCGACAGACCCTTGCGGCGGGCAATGGATGCTGCGCCGATACGAACGAGCCGGACGAACTTCATGGCCGCGGGGATGGTCAGGCTGATGACATCGGTCTCGGCCTCTTCGGGCCCGGGTTCGTCGACTGCCAACGCCATCTCTTCAGTGTGCCAGTCGGGCGAGCGGCAACGACTGATCCTCGGATTGCGTGCGGCTCGTTAACGTGGCGTCGTGACGATACTCGTGGACCAGGCTCGTTGGCCCTGGCAGGGAACCACCTGGTGTCACCTGGTGTCCGATGAGAGCCTGCCCGAGCTGCATGCGTTCGCCCAGCAGCTCGGCAGCCGACGCATCGGGTTCCAGGGCGACCACTACGACATCGATATCGAGACGCGCGAGAGGGCCATTGCGTTGGGTGCCACCGCGCTCGACAGTCGAGAACTGGTTCGGCGGTTGCGCGCCGCTGGTCTTCGGCTCCGTCCGTCGTCGTTCGAGAAGTGGCACCTCGTCGACAGGTGGGAGGACGTGAATGAGTCGTCCACCGTGTTGGCGACCCCGAGCGTGCCCGAGGAACTGCTGCGTCTGGCGACCGAGCATCAGGACCGTCCGGAGGCGATCGACGGAGCCTTTCTGGTGGGCCGTGCCAACGCCGCGGCGCTCGTCCTGCACGGCACCGGACCTGCGCCAGCACTGCTCGAGGACGCCGCAATCGGTATTCACGCCCGGATCGATGCAAACGGACGTTGGGCGGTCGAGTACGTGCATCCCCCGCTCCTCCCCGAGCAGTGAGCCGCTGACTTCGCTCCTGCTTCGACAACCACCTAAACTCGACGGCCGCATGAAGAACTGGTTGTTGGGCGTGGCTTCGCTCGTGGTTCTTGCCGGCTGCACGTCACCGGACACCGATGTTGCGGGGGTGTCGACGAGCGCGCCGGCCACAACTTCGTCGACCACCAGCACGATCCTGGAGACCGTCGAGAACGGTGAGAGCGCCGAGTTGGTGCCATCGACGGTCATCGGTGTCGAGCTGCGCTCGCCCGGAACCATCACGATCGATGGGACCGCGCACACGTTCGCGTTCGAGTGTTGGGCTGCGGGCGTCGGCGATGTTCTGGCGCTGGGCGTCGGGACCGGCGACACCGACCCCGGGACACAGGCGGTCGTGCAGGAGTTCTTCGGCATGCCCTACGTGGCCATCCAGTTTGCCGACGGCTCGGTGCAGGAGCTGGCCATCGATCGTCCCGCCGAACTGTTTCTTCAGGGAAACGAGATTCGTGGCAGTGCGCTGCGATTCGTGAACTCGTCCGGTACGTCCGGGGTGGGCGACGCGCTCGGTCTGGGAGACGTGACCGTGTCGTGCGAAGGCTTCGTACCCGGGTTGCCCGAGGGCTGGGTTGCGGGCTGACGTCAGCAGCTGGTGGCAGCCTCGATGACGCCCACCCGCCCCGATCGGAACGATGTCGTGGCGGTGCCATCGGTGGCGAAGATCACCCGGAAGGCCGCATCGTTGGCGTCGGCGGGAGTGAAGATGAGGTCGTTGCCTCCTCCGGCGCGGGGAGCGCTGCTGAGCCGGTCACCGAACAGCGCAAACAGCTCGTCTTCGGTACTGCCCACGCCGGCGCCGGAACGAGTCGTGATGAGCGGTGAGCTGATGTCGACCCGTTCGATGGTTCCAGCCTTGACCGTCAGTTCAATACCGACCGGCCCGCCAGCAGGACGTACCAGGTAGCACTCACCGCTGGCTTCGTTCACGGGGACCAGCTCAGCACCGAGGGCCTCGGATGCACGTGCGAGAGTCATACCGAACTGCACGCGATCGATACCGACAGTGCTCACGGTGGAGGACGCATCGAACGCAGGTGTGCCGACAAGGTCGGGAGCTTCTGTGGTGGTTGTTGTCGTGGTGGGCGCGGCAGTTGTGGCCGGTGCAGCCGTCGTCTCAACGGCGACCGATGTCGGTGGAACCGTTCCGACGCTGGCGTCACCGTCGCCACCGCACGAGGCGGCAAGCAACGCGACGATCATCAGCGGAGCGAACGAACGTCTGTGAACGATTGTTGAACGAAGATGACCCACGAGCCCGAGTGTACGACAGCTGTGGCATCCGTCATAAAACGACGGGGGTGTGTGCACGCTCGGGCGTGGTCCGTGGTTGGCTGGTGCGGTGCGTTCTCCAACCGTGTTTCTCCGCAGCCTCGGCATGGCGGCTGTCCTGACGCTCGGGGCATGCACCAGCGATGGCACCGTGGAATCGACGGAGGCCGCTGCCCCCGCGCAGGTCGTCACCACGACGACAAGCACGACCACCACCACCACGACGATTGCAACCACGACGACCGAACCGCCGCCAACGATTGAAGAATGTCTGGCCGAAGTTCCGCTCCAGGTGAAGCTGGGACAGCTGTTGTTCCCGGTGATGACCCAGAACGAATTCGGCGAGGCGACCGTGCTGGCGGCAGCAGGACAGATTGCCGGCGTGGTCGTTCTCGGCGCGCCGGACTCTCGGATCGAACGAGACATCGAAGCGATGCAGACGACATCGTTGGTTGGGCCGAGCATCATCGCCGTCGACGAAGAAGGCGGTCGGGTCCAGCGCCTCGATGGCCTCGTCGGCGAGGTACCCAGTGCGAGGTCGATGTCGGCGATGACCATCGATGAGGTCCGCGAGCTGTCACGGGCGCACGCCGAGGCAATCGGTGCGCTCGGGTTCACGATGAACCTGGCACCCGTCCTGGATCTCGACAACGGCACGTACATCCGCGATCGATCCTTTTCCGCAGATCCGTCGACGGTCGCCGACTACGGCTTTGCGTTCGCTGACGGGATCCTCGATGCCGGTCTGGTACCGACCGCCAAGCACTTCCCCGGTCATGGACCTGGTACCGACAGCCACACGGGCCTGCCCACGCTCCCCGCACTCGATCAGTTGCGTACCGCCGACCTCGTGCCGTTCGTGGCCGCAATCGAGCGAGGTGACCTTCCAATCATGGTCGGGCATCTGGTCGTTCCCGACCTGACCGATGGTGAGCCGGCCACACTCTCGCCCGCTGCTGTCACCGGCCTGCTCCGCAACGAGCTCGGCTTCGATGGGCTCGTCATGACCGACGCCCTCAACATGGATGCAATCTCGGTGCAGCGGTCCAACGACGAAGCTGCCGAGTTGTCGATCATTGCCGGTGTCGATCTGGCGATGCTTGGACGCATGGCCGATGTTGTCCCCACGATCGAGCGCTTGACCGAAGCGGTTGGATCGGGTCGGCTCACCATGGAACGCGTCGATGAGTCGTTCCTGCGGGTCCTGGACACGAAGGGCATCGCCGTGTGCGATCTTCCCGCGGACGTGGCGCCGGCGATCGCCTGCGAAGGCGTCACGAGCGGAGCCTGCGCCATCGCCAACGGTTGAACCGGCCACCGGGCCTTTTGACCCTTGGCGCCGAATCGGACGTGGTGGTACTCATAGAGTCACTGGCACCCACACGACACCCAGGAGACAATTTCATGCGCTCGATTCGCATCCGCACCCTCGCCGCTGGCACCGCTCTCGCACTGAGCGCCCCACTTCTTGCAGTTCAGGCCGCAGGCGCCCAGGCACCGGCCTTCAACTGTCAGGGCCTGGCAATCACGCTCGACCTGAGCGTGGATACCGATCGTTTCGTCGACGGCATGTTCCTCGGCACCGAAGGCGATGACGTCATCTTTGGGACCGAGGGCAACGACCGCATCAACGGCATGGGCGGCGACGATGTGATCTGTGGAGCACAGGGCATCGACCGGATTTGGGGAGGCAATGGCAAGGACATCCTCAATGGCGGCGGCGACCGTGACTTCCTCTATGGCGGCGCCAACGCCGATGAGCTTCTTGGTGGCGACGGAAACGACAACCTCAATGGTGGCAAGGGTGGCGACACCCTTCGCGGCGACGGCGGCAACGACCGCATGAACGGCGATGTCGGCAACGACATCATGCTCGGCGGAACCGGCAACGACCGCATGAACGGCGGCGCCGGCGAGGACCAGATCTTCGGCGAGCGTGGCAAGCGTGATCGGCTGTACGGCAGCGTCGGTGTGCGTGACATCTGCGGCGATCCGCAGGGAGAAACCACCTTCACCCGCGACTGCGAAACGCTCGTCGGAGCGTTGACTCCGCAGTAGGTCTTGCAAGAGGACAATCGAACGAAGTGAGTGGGCGGTCTCTGCGGAGGCCGCCCACTTGCGCGTCCCACACAAAGTTGACGTAACGATTGGTAGGCCGCCCGGGGCTCGAACCCGGCACCTTGGGATTAAAAGTCCCCTGCTCTACCCGATGAGCTAGCGGCCCGGGTACACGTTGGATCTTACCGCTCGCGTGCGAATTCGGGTGCGGCGAGCACGTCTGGGCTTTTGCACCCGGGTTGCGCGGTTCGGATCGTCCGGTGTGTTACAACTTGGTTGCGCCAGCTAGCATTGCCGCGCGGGTGGCATGTGGTCAATGTGCCGCAAAAAACGGCGAAAGGTGAACCCCCTCGTGCATCAGTCTCAAGGCACGACATTCGGTCGTGTATTCACAGCAATAACTCTCTCTTTGTCCATGGTCTTCGCCGGTCTCGGCATTTCCCAGGCGGGAGCGCAGTCTTCGGTCAGCTGCACGGGCGACTTCGTCCTCGAATTCTCGAACGTTCGGTTGCTCAACGTCGACGGACAACGGTCTGCAGGCCCGTACCCGGTCGAGATCGATCCCGGTGTCTACATCGTGACCGCCGGAAGCTTCGATGAGATCCACGCCGGCTCGCAAGAGACGCAGCCGCAGGAGCAGTGGCAGATTCGCTCCGACGGCGGATGGTCCTCGCCCTTCACCGTCGACATCCCCGACGACGAGCAGACCTCCACCACCCGTTTCCTGCAGCAGAACATCACCGAGCCCATCACGGAGATCACCCTGCAGCACCTTGCGCAGGGCAACGTGAACTCGGTCGATCCGGTTTGTGTCGGATTCACTCTGGTCAGCTCCGGTGACGACGACTGCACGTCCGACGACCCCGATGCCGTGGTCGACGCCGACGGCAACGTGACCTGCCCAGATCCGA
>CAZFBD010000072.1:13110-23104 GCA_964517125.1 uncultured Acidimicrobiales bacterium | reverse complement strand
AGCGACGACCAGCTCAAACCCTGCCGCTGCCGTTCTTCATCGGCCGCCTGGAGCAATGCTCGAAGATCGAATGTCGCAGTTGCCATCGACGACCACGCTAGCGACCGCTCCGACAGCTCTTCGGGTTGACGACCCGAAGACCCGGACCGCGGCCGTCGAAGCAGCAGTTCAGTGCTGTTCAGGGATCGCGCCTCCGGATAGATGCAGAGTCCAGGAGGAGGACTCGACCGTTGCCGCCGTGATCGCTGCCGCACTCGCTCTGCTCGGCGAACACCACCCAGCAAACCCCGTCCGGCTCGTCCACCGCAGACCTGTACCGAATCGCATCGAACGACCGACCATCCGAGGTCGAGAGATGGTCGCGAATGAACTCAGTGACGATCTGGGTCGGGATGTACTCGACTTGCGAGGTATCCGACTCAATCGGCTTGGCCAAGTCGTCCGAGAAGGCGGCCAAGAATCGCAGCCACGTCCGGTCAGTTCGTGCCGTCATGTCGAAGAGCCTTGGGATCGGTCGGGCACCCAGCAAATCGAGGTAGACGAGCTCCCGAGCTGGTCTCCATGTGGCGAGCGTTACCGCCTGATCTGTTCCGGGTCGAATCTCGGCCGTCGCCGTCGCGTCCGTATCCGCGCCGTAGAACATGGCGATTCCCGCCCCACTCATCCGGTTGTGTGCTGCTGCCGAGGATGGCGGCGAGCCGAGCGCTTCCGGAGTGTCGTGGTTTTCTTCAATCGGATGCGACCGAGCCCGCACTATCGCCACCTCCGATGTGCGCCCGACCATTCGCCACTCCGCCTGACCGATGGCGCTCCCGAGGGCATCGAGTACCTTGGACGGGTCCAACAACTCGTCGTTCGAGGCCGTCGCACTTCGCCTGCGATGCATGAGGAACCTCCTCCGTGTCATCGTCACCTCGGCGAAACGTGCCCAGCTGTGCAGCAACATCTCCGAGTGCTCCAGCCGGTAAGGGCTTCGCTGACACCACTGATGCTGAAACGCGGATACGAATTCCCAGTAAAGATCTTCATTCTTCAACGGGTCGTCCACGGCTCCGAGTAGGTCATCGGAGTCGAGGATCCGTACGAACGAATCGAATCCCTTATCCCAGCCAACCTCGTTGATTGGGTCATCCCATTCGGCGGACACACACCCTGCCATGTAGTGGAAGAGATCTCCGACAGTCATGCCGTTGCTCTCCGTCGAATCGCAGAAGTCGCACTTGGCGATAGGGCCGTTTCGGGACACGAAGACTGCGAGCGCCGGGTCGCCGATGCAGTCTTCACAGACATCATCGAAGTACCGGTCACTTCGAAAGCCGCTCTCGTCCTGTTTCTCCATCCAGCGCTTGACGTGACCCATGGTGCCAACCGTAGTCAGCGGGAATAGAGCTGTCGGAGGGCCGAGATTCAGCCACCGCTCCACAAGAACGCACATGGCGAAGTAGTCGAGGCAGGTCGAACGAGTCAACGTGCCGTGACGGCCCGCTTTCGGCATCAAGCCCATTCACCACCATGCGGCGACGCCGAAAACCACATCTCCCGACCCTGCGGCTCGAAGCCCAGGGCTTGACACCGCGGGCCGCCTCGGCGGGGTCGCTCCCAGCGAACGCAGGCGCAGCTGCGTCCGCATCCGAACCACGGGAGATGATCAATGAACTACACCACCCACGCCGAAACCGTCACCACACGACTCGTCGACATGATCCGCACCGGATCACACGGGCAATGGGCCATGCCCTGGCACACCCACGACCTCGGCGACCTACTCAACGCCCGCAACGCCACCACCGGCAACCGATACGCAGGCGCCAACGTCCTCACCCTCGCACTCGACGCCCTCGAACGCGGCCTACCCCACCGGCGAATGGGCCACCTACAAACAATGGAAAACCGACGGCGCCCAAGTCCGCAAAGGCGAACACGCCGCCCACGTCATCAAATGGGTCACCACCAAGAACAACGACCAAGCAGACGACGACAGCGAAACCTTCGGCCGTCGCCTTGTCCCCCGTGTCTATGCCGTCTTCAACGCCCACCAAGTCGACGGCAACACCACCGACAACGACACACCCGCACCACCGACAGCAGCCGGTGAATGGCTCGCCAAGATCGGCCGGTCCGCAGCCGCCGCTCAACGAGCGGTCGACCACCTCGACCAGCTCGCCAACCCGAACCAGACCGAGCAGGTGGCCCGATGAGCCGCCCAACCAGCCACCGGCTCCCATTCGAGCCCATCACGACCGAAACCCGAGGCGACACCATCGACACCATCGCCATCACTATCGGAGTTAGCCGACGAACCATCCACCGATGGATCACAACGTAGCCCTTGGCGAGCGATACATCGGACCCCGCATTCGATCAGTCTGATCTGGCGCTATGACGAAGCCCGTCACCCGGTCTTGCCCCGGAAATCATAAGCTGCGCGACGCAAACGAAATCCTCGAGAAAGCCGTAACTCGGCGGGAACCGACACTACAAAATGCCTGTCCTGTGCCATTGCAAACCGGGCAAGTTGGCGTCGAGTCAGTTGCTCGCCGCGCCGCCTTCACCGAAGTCAGACCGAACCGCGACGCACGAGCGTGTACCTCGATTTCAGTCGAGGAATTCTCTGATACGTTCTTGAACGGCGGGGAGTGTGTTGGCTTCGAACCATGGATTTTTCGTGAGCCAGTGCTGGTTCCTTGGGGACGGGTGCGGCAGGACGATTCGGTCTGGGAGGTAGTGGTTCCAGTTCGCGACGGTTTCGGTGAGAGTCCCTTTTCGGTCTGCGATGTAGCGCTTCTGGGCGTACATACCGATGATGACTTCGAGCCGGTTCTCCGGGAGCTCGGCGAGGAGGCGTTGATGCCACAGCGGGGCACATTCAGGGCGGGGCGGCTTCTCGCCTGATGAGGCTGATCCGGGGTAGCAGAATCCCATCGGCACGAGAGCCACGGTGTTCGGGTCGTAGAACTGTGCCTCGTCGAGGTTGAGCCAGCGACGGAGTGTCCGTCCGCTCTGGTCATCCCAGGGGACGCCCGATTCGTGGACCTTGCGCCCTGGCGCTTGGCCAATGATCACGATCTGTGCGGTGCTGCCAGCTTGCACGATTGGTCGTGGTTCGTGTTCGAGTGATGCCGCACATTCGGTGCATGCTCGGATCTTGGTGAGCAGATTCTGTATTGATCGTCTCGTCATTGGCCTATGCGTAGTCGAGTAGTCCGAAGACTACGGCGAGCGGCATAGAGGCGTATCCGATGCCGATAGCCGCTGCGCTGGCGGCCGCTAGACGCCTCTTGCCGGTTTCGGTCATCAGGGTCGTGGAGATACCGAGCGATTGGAAGAGCGACCAGAAACCGTGGAACAGGTGGGTGGTTAGCGCCGCGATGCCGAGAAGGTACATCGAGGTGATCGCGGGGTTCTGGAAGCTGGCGATTTGGTTGTTGTACGCGTTGCCTCGTTCGAAGTCCGGGTTGACTGTGCCCCAGGTGAGATCGGCGAGGTGGAACACGATGAAGAGGCCCACGATGATTCCAGACCAGAGCATGGTTCGTGACGCGTAGGTGGCAGCGATGAGACTCTGGCTTGCGTTGGAAACTGGACCTCGGGCCGCTCGGTTACGTCGGTCAAGGCTGAACGCGGCATGTAGATGCACCGCAAAGGCCGCGATGAGCCCGATGCGAAAGATCCACAGGAGATGGGTGCGGGGAACTAGGTGCCCCCCGAGGTCTCGGAGTGCCTCGCCATAGAGGTTCGTGGACTCTGGCCCGAGGAAGATCTTCATCGTTCCAACGAGATGGACGACGACGAATCCGACAATCGCGATGCCGGATAGGGCCATGACGTACTTGCGCCCGACACTCGACTTGTACAGCGATGCGAGGCGACGCCAGGACTCCGCCACCTTAGGGGCGGGGGTAGGGCGGCGGCGTTCGGGCGTGCGAACATTCACGATGCAGGAAGCGGAATGAACGGTGCGGGGACTGGTGCCTGACCTGAGGCGGCAAGAAGTGCGCTCCAGTGCTGTGCTTCGACACCGGCGATCTGTGCGATCACGACCGCCAGCGAACTGTCCTCGTACTCGCTGATGGACGCGATGTCGGCTGCCGCTGCACCTGACTCGAGTTCGATCGCGTACGCCACAACATCTTCGGCCGAGTTCAGCGGCGGGTAGTCGGCGGCATAAACGTCTGGAGCGAGCGGAGTCACACACTCTCCACCTCGTTCGGAAATCAGTTCGGCAAGACGATCAGCGTGAGCCTGGTGGTCGGCCTGAAAAGCCCGGGCCACGTCGGTCGTGCCATCGTCAAGAAGCCCGGAGCCGATGGCTGCTTCGTAGGCGGCTATGCCGAAGAACTCGCCGGCGAGGCTTGCGTTGAGAAGGTCGATGTCGGTCATAGTGTTGATCTCCATGGTTGTGATTCCTGCGTCGTTTGACGCCTGGAAGCACAGACCAACAAGTCCGCCTTCTGTTACACCACTCACGAAGAATTTCGATATGTCGCCTCCGATTCCAGACGATCACGCCGATGCCGTGACCGTCCGTCGTCTTCGAGCAGGTGACCGCGCCACGTTTCAAGCATTGGTGAAGGAGCTGAACCCCGGCCTCACCCGGATGGCCCGCACGTACGTGTCCGCGGCGCTCGCTGACGAGGTCGTGCAAGAGACCTGGCTCTCGGTTATCAAGTCACTCGATTCGTTCGAGGGAAGATCGGCGCTCAAGACGTGGATCTACCGCATCATGCTCAACAAGGTTCGAACGCTTGCGACCCGCGAATCCAAAATCGTACCGTTCACGTCTATAGGCCCGAGCGACGACAGCGACCGACCCGCCGTCGAATCCGATCGTTTGGTCCACCCCGATCTCGGCACGGGCTACTGGCCCGAGGCGCCGACGCGGTGGGAAACGATTCCCGATGCCCGAATGGAATCGGAGCAGACCACCAAAGCCATCGCTGAGGCCATCAACGCACTCCCGGCGGCACAGAAAGAAGTTGTCGCTTTACGCGACATCGAGGGATGGTCTGCCGACCAGGTCTGTAACGCCTTGGGTATCTCAACTGTCAATCAAAGAGTGCTTCTCCACCGTGGCCGCGTTGCGGTACGTCAAGCGCTCGAGGACTACCTCTCATGACCGACGACCAGGAGTTCATCAGAAACGAACTTCGCATCACGTGCGCAGACGCCGTGGAACTCGTGACCGACTACCTCGACGACGCGCTCAACCAGCGCGACCTCGACGACTTCAGAACACACCTCAGCCTTTGCGAGGGCTGCCAGGTGTTCCTCGACCAGATGAAACAAACCGTCACCCTCGTCAGCCACAGTCGCAACACAACCGTCGACCTCCAACCAGCCAAAATGGACGAGTTGCTCGCTGCCCTCGACGCCGAATCGAAGCGCCCCAGCGAGGAATAGCTGTCGTTTCCCGTTGGCCGAGAAAGAAAATCTGAGCTGCGCTGTAACGCTTCGAACTCTCGGTTGTCTTTGCATCACGCGGCGTCGACCAGGCGCCCTAACAGATGCAAAGGCAGCGCAATGTTCGACCAACTCACCCGCAACCAACTCTTCGCACTCGTCTCGGCTGGCGTGTATCTCTCAGCCGGAGTGATCGGTTTCATCGTTACCGGCTTCGATAACTTCGCTTCCGACACCAACGACAAGATCATTATTCTGGGCGTCAACCCGCTGCATAATGTCGTGCATCTCACCCTCGGTGCGCTCTGGCTCGTGGCCGCCCGAACCGCCTCGAACGCGCGCATGGCAAACATTGCACTCGGCGCTGGGCTCCTCGCAGCGTTCGTGCTCGGCGTTGCAGGCGGCGCAGGCTTCTTGAACATCGACAACGCCGCCGAACCCGACAACTATCTCCACCTCGTGTACGGAATCGCAAGCCTCGCAATCGGCGTCAAAGTCAAAGACACCATCGCCGCAGCCAACGTCAGCAACGCATGAACTTCCTCGCTCATGCTGGCGGAACAGGTTGGGACGAGATCCTCCTAGCCATCGCTCCCCTCATCATCGCAGGCGTGATCTTCGTACTCGGCCAAAGGCGAGCCCAGCACCGAGCGGAGCACGAGCTGAGCCCCGCGCCGATCGAGAGCACGCACCACCCATAGCGCTAGCGACGCCCATCTTTCCACCAGTGGCAGGCGAGGCCTTCAACCCGACGCGCCCTGTCTGCTGGTTGCTCGAACACGGCTCGACCGATACGCCCAACTGATCTGCCACGCGTTCGAAACCCGATGCATCGCCCGGGACGGTCGCTCGTCGACGCAACACCACGTCCAAATCAACCACCAAATCAATCCCCACATGGAGACCCGAAATGAAACCTCGTCACACACGACGTGCCACAGCAATCCTCGCAGCGCTGCTGCTCGTTGTGTCAGCTTGCGGCAGCGATACGCAAGCAGACACCGCCCAGCCCACAACAACTTCGACGGAATAACCAGCCGAGCAAGCAGATCAAGAGGAACCAACCGACCAAGCAGCGGAAGAAGAACCCGCCGAACAAGAACCGACAGAGACTGACACTGCGGATGAAGCCGCCTCGGAGGAGGTCGACACGGACAACGCGATCATTCTGCCTGCTGGTGAACTCCGAGCGATCCTGACATCGCACCTGCAAGAGCATGTCTATCTCTCGGGCATCACCGTCGAAACGATCGAGGACGCCTCCGGTGACATGGACAACCCTGGCGTCGTCGGCGCACTCGCAGCACTCGATGAGAACTCGCTCGCCATCGCTGGCCTCATCGGCGCCGCAGCCCCCGCCGAACAAGAACCGTTTCTTGCACTCTGGCGAGAGCACGTTGGCTTCTTCATGGACTACGCACAAGGCGCAGTAGTCGGTGATGACGAGGCTCGAGCAGCAGCGCTTGCCAACCTCGACGGACACCGCGACGCATCTGGAGCCTTCTTCGAGCGCATCACTGGTGGCGCACTACCAGCTGACGCGGTGTCGGAGAATTTCGGAGGGCACGTCAATACTCTTATCGTCGCATTCGACTCGCTGGCCGCCAACGATGCCGACGCCTTCGAGAACCTTCATGTCGCCGCCGAACACATGAAGATGAGTGCCCTCGCTTTGGCCACTGGGTTCGCTACAGCACTTCCGGATTCATTTCCAGGAG
Source organism: uncultured Acidimicrobiales bacterium (assembly GCA_964517125.1). Taxonomy (GTDB): domain Bacteria; phylum Actinomycetota; class Acidimicrobiia; order Acidimicrobiales; family SHLQ01; genus SHLQ01. The sequence continues at coordinate 15,986 of CAZFBD010000072.1, read as the reverse complement.
ACGTCGCTGACGTCGAGGCCGAAACTCGTGCCGCTGTCACATACGCGCTCGGCGAACACGTCTTCCTCAGCGGCATCGCCTTTGGGCAACTCGCCGAGGCCGAAGGCGATGCTTCCGCTCCCGCTGTGGTTGCCGCAATCGATGTGCTGGACACCAACAGTGTCGACATTGCTGCGATCATCGGTTCGCTCGCACCAGACGAGGAGGAAGGCTTCCTTGCCCTTTGGCGTGAGCACCTTGGCTTCTTCACCGACTACGCGAACGGAGCCATCGACGGCGATGCCGATGCCCAGACAGTTGCTCTCGCCAACCTTGATGGATATCGATCCGCTTCTGGAGCGTTCTTCGACCGCCTTACGGGCGGCGCGCTTCCGGCAGCGGCGGTTGAAGAGAACTTCGCCGGCCACGTCTCAACCCTCAACGCCGCAATCGACGCACTCGCTGCGGATGATTCCGATGCGTGGTTATCGCTTCGCATGGCAGCACGCCACATGCCCGGTACTGCCGCAGCGCTGACAGCCGGCGTTCACGGCTAATTCCAAACCGCCACGCACACCCCACCAGCAGCGGGGGCAGACCTCAACACTTGGGGGCTGCCTCCGCTCAGCGCACCATCGATCCCCACCAACACGCCGAACGCAAGAATCATCATGTCAAAGCGCACAAGGACCTTTGCGGGCCTCTCACTTCTCGCCATACTTCTGGTCGGCGCCGCCGCCACGTGGTTCCTTCTCATCCGCGACGACGGACCCGAAGCGGCGACATCTGCCTCCGCGGTCGAAGCAGCTAGACAACAACACAGCGACTCGACGACCGACGAGGAGAAGCCTACAGCCAGCGACGTCTCAGACTCAGTTGATGAAACCTGGATGATCGACACGAGCTTCGGCGACAACGAGTTCCCCTTCGACGGCAACACGTATGTCGGCTATCGCGTCGTCGAGGAACTCGCCAGCATCGGTGGGTTCACCGCCGTGGGCAGAAGCACCGTGGTCAGTGGCTCACTGACCATCGAGGGCACTCAGATAACTGCGGTCGACGTTCTCGCTGACCTCACTCGCCTCAAGAGCGACACCACCGCACGCGATGAGATCATCAGATCCCAAGCCCTCGAGTCAGCTACGTTCCCCGAAGCCAGCTTCGCGCTCGTGGAGCCAATCGAACTCGATCAGATTCCTGCCAATGACGAAACAATCAAAACTGACGCGGTGGGCGAGCTCACGCTTCACGGAGTATCCAACCGCATCACCGTTCAACTGGAAGCCACGCTTGTCGGGGATGACACAATCGTCGTTGTAGGCCGAATACCAATCCAATTCGACGACTTCGACATCGAACCTCCTTCCGCAGCAATCGTTCTCAGCATCGAAGACGAAGGAGAAATCGAACTCCAACTCTTCTTCACCCGATAGAACAACGTTTGGGTCGCGCTGAGACGGCTCCACCGCCGAAACAGGACACAGCCCGACGAACGCTACGCAGGGCGCCGTGGACGCCCGATTGCGATTCTGGAACGACGTCAACGGCCATGTCGAGAGCCGCAGAAGTTGCCTGTCCTCCTCCCGACCCCCTCCGGCCAAAACGACAAAGGCCCGGAAACTGTTGAGTTTCCGGGCCTTCTGAGTGGTGGCGGGGGCAGGATTTGAACCTGCGACCTTCGGGTTATGAGCCCGACGAGCTACCAAGCTGCTCCACCCCGCGGTGGAAAGTAGAACTGTACAGCTCACTCCAACAGGCAACAACCCTGAGTATTCCCCATTGTCCGTCGACCATCACCTGGTGACGGGAATCTGCTCCAGAACGAGGCGGCTGTCGGTGGTCCGAACGCCACCCTCTCGGTGCATGGTTCCGAGCAGATCGTTGAGATCCTCGGTGGACGCCACCCGGGCCCGGATGCGGAAGTCGAGCGGACCCGTCAGGTGGAAGCACTCCACAATGCGATCATCCTCGGCCACCAGGTCGACGAAGGCCTTGCGGTCGTGATCGTCCTTCTGCCAAACGTCGATCGACGCTTCCATGGGCCGGCCGAGTGCGGCATGGTCGACCTGTGCGTGGAAGCCCGTGATGATGCCACGATCGGTCAGGCGCTGTACCCGAGCGCCTGCCGCGTTCGGGCTCAGCCCGACCTTTCGACCCAGCTCGCGCTGCGTCAGGCGGCCGTCACTCTGCAGTGCACGGAGAATATCGGTGTCCAGATCATCAATCACAGTACTAATCACTGTAGAAGAGTCTCTAGAGCGAATACAACAGTGCCACACACGGTGTTGATGCTGCGATTATGTCTGTGAAGCACTCACGAAAGGACTTCGTCATGACTCTGTCAGCCGACCAGCACCGCTCCATCGACCAGCTCCTCAGCACGTGGCGAAACCACGACGACCTCAAGCGCACCGGCGCCGGCATCCCCGAGCTCTTCCACTCACACCGGAACCTCGCCGACGCACGGATGGGCGTCCGCTCCGCCCGCTAGGGAGCACTCGCTCAACAAGAACTGCTGACGGGTCCGGCCTTCCTCCGCGGGTCGGGCTCGTCAGCCCACAAGCCCCAATACCGCGTCCAAGTACAGATGCGCCGATGCAACGAGTTCATCGATATCGATCCACTCGTCGATCGTGTGCGCTTGGCTCAGGCTGCCGGGACCCCAGATGATCGCTGGGCCACCCAGGTTCGGTGCATCGGTTGCACCGGTGCACGCCTCGAGCACGTCCGACAGGGTTCGGGCCTGCATCGCCCGCTGCGCTGCGAGCACCACCGGCGCATCGCGTGCAGTGTCCAACGGCCGGGCGTCGACGATCGGCTCACCGATGCCCCAGCCGTAGCCGTCCCACCCTGCGGCCAGTTCCCCGATGCGGACTTCAAGCTCCGCCCGGACCGCG
>CAZFBD010000072.1:0-13010 GCA_964517125.1 uncultured Acidimicrobiales bacterium | reverse complement strand
CGCCAGACCCAGCAGATCGTGTGGCTCGTTGGCCCGGATCTCTGCCTCGTACTCGCCGAGCATGCGCATGATCTGCATCATGTGCTCGATTGCGTTCACGCCCTCGTGCTTGATGCTCGAATGCACGGCCCGACCCTCGGTCCGGATCGGGAACGCATACTGCCCCTTGTGGGCCGGGCAGATGGCCAGGCTGGTCGGCTCGCCCACGATGAGGTGATCGGCGATGGGCCCGGCTGCTCCGGCATGGGCCGAGCCGTGCATCGCGTGCTCTTCGTCGGCGATCGCCGCGATCATCACGCGGCCAGCGAGCTCCGTGTTCGACTCGGCCAGCACCTCGGCCACTTCCAGGAACGCCACCAGCGCACCCTTCATGTCGCAGGTACCCCGGCCGTGAATGCGGCCGTTGGCGACCGCGCCGCTGAAGGGATCGTCGTACCCGGTCACGCCAACGGTGTCGAGGTGCCCCGACAGGCAGAGCACGTCGCCGTCGCCCCCAGGGCCGGTGGCCAGCACGTTGGGGCGACCTTCGTCCACGACGTCGAAGGTGGGCGACCATCCGAGCCGGTCCAGATGCTCGGCCAACCACTCCCCTGCCAGCTGCTCGCCGGTGTCGTCGGTCATCGGGTCGTCAAACGGATTGACGCTGGGGATCTGCACCAGCTCACTGGTTCGAGCGACGAGCCGACCAGCGTCGATCAGGTCGTGGAGGTTGGCCATGGCGCCATCATTCCATGAGGAGAAGCGTCGCCATCTCATCGAGCTCCGCTTTCGATGACGGCGGCCCGCCACTCGTCCGCCAGATGAACTCACCGATGAGATGGCGGTACATCAGGCGGGCACGACGGGCCGCCTTGGCCCGAGCGAACCCCGTTTCGACAAGGAGCGAGGCCACGTAGCCAACCCGCCGGTCGTCGACCCGGCGAGTCGCTTCCGCCGCAACCTCATCACCCGCTGCCCAGGCCCGAATGGCTGCTTCGATCGCATCGCCAACCTCGTCGATGCCATAGGTCTGCTTTATGAGGAGCCGAAGCCGGGCTTCCGGATCGGTCACCGCGCCATCCACCGTGTCGATGACCATGGACGTACCCAGGCGCTCCCATTCGGCGAGCATGCCGAGGTGCAGGGCTCGGCGGTTTGCGAAGTGGTGGTAGAAGCTGCCCTTCGTCACTCCAAGGGAGCGCGCAAGCGGTTCGACCCGGACTGCGTCGATGCCTCCGGCGCACAGCGCAGCGAACGCTCCTTGCACCCACTCGTCCTTCGTTCTGCGCTGCGTCATCGACTTCTCCGTGACATCTGTCCCAACCCCCTTTCACCATACGCCACCGTACGATACAGTCATCACCATACGGGACCGTATGGTGGTTCCGAGACTGGAGACAGGTCATGTCCGTTGCCGAACTCCTCACCGCAGGAGCCTTCCTCGTCCTTGCCGCCGCGCACAGCGCACTCGGCGAGTCCGACATCCTCAAGCCGCTGTTCGCAGCCGAATGGACGGTCACCACGACACCCCGATGGGCCATGGAGAAGATCCTGCGCTTCGCCTGGCACCTGACCTCGATCACCTGGGTCGCTCTTGCACTCATCGTGCTGGACGTGGCGATGCTTCCGGTGATCGGGATGACGATGCTTGCGTCCGCCGCGCTCATCTTCGTGATGTTGCGCGGCCACCTCGCCTGGCCGATCTTCCTTGTCGGTGGTCTGGCGGCGTTCCACGCCGAGACGCCACTTCCGGAACCGCTCCTACTCGCCGGTGCAATCGTGGCCGCCGTCGCACTGGCGGCCGCCGCGGTGCTGCACGTGTGGTGGGCGTTCGGTGGCACCTGGGGACTTGACGCTGCCTCGCCCACCGACCCGAGCCGCACCTCCGAGTTCGCACCCGGCCGAGCGCTCACGCTTCTGGTAGCTGGGCTTCTCGTGGTCGCCGCCGCGGTGATCAGCTGGGTCATCGGCGGTGCGCCCGAGTTCGTCCGGTGGATGGCCATGGCCGCAGCCGCCGTCTTCACCATCCGAGCCATCGGCGACACCCGGGTGGCCGGATTCACCAAGACCATCCGAGGCACCACCTTCTCCGAAGCCGACGACCGCATCTTCACCCCGCTGTGTGTCTTCCTGGCCCTCGGCACGACCGGCGCCCTCCTCCTTTGAACACCACAATCCCAGGGGTCAGACCCCCAAGGTCGGTTGGGGGTCTGACCCCTACGCACGTTTAGGGGTCAGACCCCGGGATCGGCTGAGCGGTTGGGGCGGGTGCGGTACACTCGGGGCATGGCGCGAAACCCGCAGATGAAACCGCTTGTCGACCTCGTCAACGCCGCCGCCGAAAACGCCCCGTCCATCTGGGACCAGACCGTGGCAGACCGCCGGGAGAGCTACCTGGCGATGTCGTCGCTGTCGGCCCCCGGACCGGAGTTGGAGCGGGTCGAAGACGGCGAGATCGACGGCGTGTCCGTGCGGTACTACGCCGGGCCAGATCCCGTCGGTGTCTTTCTGTTCTTCCATGGCGGCGGCTGGACCATCGGCGATCTGGACACCCACGATGGCGTCTGCCGACAGCTCGCAGAAGAGAGCGGATCCACCGTCATTGCCGTCGACTACCGGCTCGCCCCCGAAGACCCCTTCCCCGCCGGCCTCGAAGACAGCTGGGCGGTCTTCACGTGGATCGACGCCAACCGCGACACGTTCGGCCCAAACACCCGCATCGTCGTGGGCGGCGACTCAGCTGGCGGCAACTTCGCCGCCGTCATTGCGCTCATGGCCCGCGACGCCGGCCTCGACCTTGCCGCACAGCTCCTCATCTACCCCGGAGTGAAGGCACTGGACGACTCGCCGTCGATGACCGAGAACGCCACCGGCTACATCCTTCAGGCCAACACCATCGAATGGTTCGGCGCCCACTACGACCCCGACCCCGACGACTGGCGGGCCTCACCAATCCTCGCCGACTCCCATACCGGCGTGGCACCTGCGCTCATCATCACCGCCGAGTTCGACCCGCTGCGGGACCAGGGAGCGGCCTACGCCGACGTCCTTCGCCAGGCAGGCGTGGAGACGTCCCACACCAACTACGAAGGTCAGGTGCACGTGTTCTTCCAGCTGCTTGGCTACACCGACGATGGCACAGCAGCCGTCACCCAGGTTGCCGACGCAGCCCGCGACGCACTCCGCTGAATCTCAGCCAACGACGAACTCGGCCACGACAAGACCCTCGGCCTCAAGCGCCACGACGAACGTGCCAGCCGTGTCGGCAACGAAGAGCAACTGCCCAATGTCGCCATTGGTGGGAACCGACAGGTCATACCCCTCGATCACGAGGTTGTCGTTCAGCGGGGTGATCACGCTGTAGGCGACCATCGAACCAAGTGGAATCTCGACCGTCCCGGTCGACCCGGTGAAGACTCCGTCGATCATTCGGGCTTCCAGCGCGACATCGGCATTCTCCACCGCGAGCACGCCAGGCTCCACGTCGGGACGCTCGATGAGCCCCTCAGCTTCGAGCTCCTCTGCGGAAGGTTCGTTGTCGACCCCATCTGGCAGATCTGCTTCGGTCAACGGCGTGGTCGCACCTGAAGAATCATCGGCAAGGGCAAGCTCTGCCGGCTGAGTATCGGCGGTGACTGCCGGCCCAGCAGCGTCGGACGAGCAGGCAGCGGCCAGCGCAGCAACGCAGACGCATGTGGCAATCGTTCGACGTGAGATGGTGAAGATGTTCATCGGCTCGGCCTTTCGAAACAGACGATGCATCCATCGGCCGAAGCGAAGACGAGCTGATGGGTTCAGTCGTCGAAGCCCGGGTGGTTGCGCTCCACCTGACGGAGCATGCCCATCCAGTCCCGGTAGGTGTACCCGACGCCGGCATCAAACTGCTTGCGGGTGTGCGCACAGACATCGTGCGGAGGCATCACGGGATCTGTTGTGGTGGACAGCGTGGCCACCTGAATCGCCGAAGCCATCTCGGCGTAATACAGCGCACTGAACGCCTGCGGCATGTTCGGGCCAACAGCGAGCAGGCCATGGTTCCGCATGAGCAGGAGCTCGTAGTCGCCGATGTCTTCGGCCAGGCGGGGTCCCTCGTCCTCGTCCAGAGCAACGCCTTCGTACTCGTGCACCCCGTGACCCTCGTAAAAACGCTGTGAATGCTGCGACAAGGGCAGCATTCCGTCGGGGTGGTTCGACACCGCAACACCGGCTGGTGTGTGCGTATGCAGGGCCGCCCGAACATCGGGGCGGCGCTCGTGAATGGCCGAGTGAATCGTGACGCCGGCCCGGTTGACCATTGCGCCCTCACGACCGGAACGAATCCGACCGTCCACACCGATCTTCACCAGGTTGCTCGCCGTGACCTCGTCGAAGAACAGCCCGAGCTCCAACATGAGGTAGGCATCCTCGCCTGGTACGGCAAGGCTGAAGTGCGTGGCGCCCTGGTCGGTCCAGCCCTCGTCGTGGGCCATCCGGTAGGCGGCGGCGAGTTCGACCCGCGCATCCCGCTCACTGATCGGCGCTTCCCACATCTTCATCATCATTTCGGTGCCTCTCCCGTTACGGCCAGACGGTACATCTCTCGACGGAAGCCGCCGTAGTCGCCGACCGCATAGTGCGTCGTGTTTCTGTTGTCCCAGATGAGGATCGTGTTCGGCTCCCAAACCATCCGACACGTCATCGCCGGCGACGCCGTCCAGTCGAACAGGAACTTGAGAATGCCGGCGCTTTCGTCTTGTGTGCAGCCTTCGATCTGCACGCTGTAGGCCTGGTTGACAAACAGCGAATGGGCACCGGTTTCCGGATGGGTGCGCTTGATCGGGTGCAGGTGCTCGATCACCTCCAACTCGTGGCCGAAGTTGATGGCCGCATAGTCGCCTTTGCGAGTGATCGGCTTCTTCGTACCGAGGCCGGTGGCCGAATGCAGACAGCGACGGCCATCCAGCATGTCCCGGAACGTCGGCGACAACATCTCCCACGCCAGCTCCATGTTCGAGAAGATCGTGTCACCGCCATAGGGAGGAATCTCCCGACCCCACAACACCGTCAACCCACCCGGCTGTGCCAGGTAGGAACCGTCGGAGTGCCAATCGCCGCCGAAGTTGTAGCGGATGTCGTCGGCCTCCCGAATCAGGCCCATGATCTCCGGGTGCTCCGGGATCGGCGGCTCCACGTAGGGGTCGATCGCCAACGGGCCGAGCGCCCGACCGAACGCCGCATAGGCGCCGTATTCCAGATCTGGCGACTGCCCACGAAGCATGACGGCCTTGTACCGATGGAGCAGCGTCTGTAAATCGGCCAGCCCGGCCGCATCTATCGTCGCAACGTCGATACCCCGGACGTACGCGCCCATCGCACCGGCCACCGGCTGAACGTCGGCGGCCACCTCGACCGGCTCGGCGTTCTGCACTTGCGTCTGGATGGCCCACAGGTTCTGCATCGACATGACTGAATCGTAGGCAGCCACCGCGCAGGTGTCAGCAGAAACCGACGGCCTACCCCGCGCCGGGCCGGGCGTCTGAGATCATGCAGGGGTGGACCTGGTCGTGAACTCCCGCATCGTGATCCCCGACGCCGAGCTCGTCGAACGGTTCAGTGCGTCCGGAGGGCCCGGTGGGCAGCACGCAAACAAGGCCAGCACCCGCGTGGAACTCACCTGGGACATCGCAACCACTGTCGCCGTGTCCGAATCGGACCGACGCAAACTGATCGCAGTACTGGGCGAGACCGTGCGGGTGGTCGCCGACGACAAGCGGTCGCAGACCCGCAACCGGGACATCGCCCGACAACGGCTCGCACAGAAGATCCGCGAAGCGCTGGTCGTCGCCAAGCCCCGCCGGGCAACCAAGCCAAGTCGTGGCTCCCAACGTCGGCGTCTCGAGTCGAAGCGCCGCGACGCCAACCGCAAGAAGCTGCGGCAGCGCCCCCGGCACGACGACTAGAACGAGGCGACGACGCTCACGTGCCGAGGTGCCACGAGTTCGGCAACCTCACCAGCTGGAACGGGTCGGCCGAGCAGATAGCCCTGCATCAGGTCGCAGCCCTGCACCTGCAACCACTCGAGCTGCTCGGGCGTTTCCACGCCTTCAGCCACGATTCGACAACCGAACGATCGGGCGATGCCAATCGCTGCGACAAGCACCGGGTTGCGGTCGACCTTGCCGATCCGCGACACGAAGGCCCGGTCGATCTTCAACACGTCAAAGGGAAGTTCCTGAAGCGTGCTCAGCGATGACTGTCCAACACCAAAGTCGTCGATCGCGACCGATACCCCGACGCTACGAAGCTGGTTGAGCTGAGCAACCGCACCTGCCTCAACGGCGATGGCCGTCTCGGTGACCTCGAGCTCCAGCTCACTCGGTGAAATCGAGTGCGCCTCCAATGCGGCCAGAATGTGCGGCACCAGATCGGGCGAAGCGAACTGCACCCGGGACAGGTTCACGTTCATGGTCAGGTCGGGGAAGCCGGGAATGGTCCGCTTCCACTCGGCGAGCTGACGGCACGCTTCGTCAATCACCCACTCACCCACCTTCACGATGAGTCCGGTGTCCTCGAGGTACGGAAGGAACACGCCAGGAGACTCGGGTGGACCGTCTGGTGGCTGCCACCGCAGCAGCGCTTCGACGCCGCTGGCGCGCAGGTCGTCGCCGTGCCAAATGGGCTGGTAGTGCAGCTCAAACTCCATGTTGTCCACGGCACGGCGGATGCGATTGTGCAAGCCCAGTTCGCGAGTGGCCCGGCTCCGCATCTCCGCCTCGTAGACCTGCGTCGTTGCCTTGCCGTTGGCTTTCGCCCGGTACATCGCCGTATCTGCATCGCGAAGAATCGCATTCGAGTTCTCGTGACGGAAGCTGTTGCCGTCGCAGCGGACCATTCCGATGCTTGCGCTCGCGTACACGTCCAGCCCGTGAAGCGTGAATGGTCGGGCCAGGATCTCGTGGATCTCGGCCGCAGCGGCCGTTGCCGTCGCGGCATCGTCGCCGGTGTGAAAGAGCAGAGCGAATTCATCGCCGCCGAGGCGGGCAACAAGGTCTGGCCGTTGATTCAAGGCCGCAAACCGCCGGCTCACCGCATTCAGAAGCTCGTCGCCCACGTTGTGTCCGAGCGAGTCGTTCACCAGCTTGAAGCCGTCGAGATCCAGGTACAGCAACGAGAACCACTGCTCCTGCTCGATGAGCGCATCGAGCCGGGTCCGGATGCCCCGACGGTTCACCAAACCGGTCAGGTCGTCGTGCGTCGCCTGATGCATCAGTTCGGTCTCGCGGGTCACGTCGTCGGTCACGTCCGCAACCGTGCCGATCATGCGCACGATCACTCCGTCCTGTTCCAACGCCGTGAACCGAGACTCCAGCCAGCGGAGTTCGCCGTCTCGAAACAGCGGAGACGTGTGCGTGATGCGCAACGTCGGATCCTCGAGCAGCGGCCGCACCGCTTGCAGCAAGCGCTCCAGCTCCTCCGGGCTCAGCAAATCGATGAGGTCTTCCACCTCGACCCGCTCGCTGTGCGGGTGCAGACCCAAGAGTGCCCGGGCCTGCGGGCTCACCTCAACCGTCCGGGTGGCGAGATCAAAGTCCCAAACGCCATCACGCGAAGCCTGCACGGCCAGGCGGTAGCGCTGCTCACTGCGACGCAGCTGATGAGCGACACGCAATGGCTCCGTCTCATCGACGCTGAACCCGATGAGACCAGCGATGCCGCCGTCGGCATCGCGTAGCGGCAGCTTCGTGGTCCGGAAGATGTCCGTGTGGTCCCACAGCCGTTCCTGGATCTCCTGCTTGGCATGCAGGCTCTGGCCACTCAACACCCGCTCATCGTCGATCAAGTACTGCTGCACATCTTCCTTGCGATGAAAATGGTCATCGGTGCGACCCACGAGGTCGCTGAGCGAATCCAAACCGAAGGTCTTCAACAGATGACCGTTGCCATAGGTGTACCGACCATCGGCGTCCTTCGAAAAGACCGAGACGGGCAGCGCTTCGATCAGTTCGAGCAGTCCACGATCGGCGGGTTGTATGGCGTCCACATAGGTCATTCGGCAGGGGTCTGTGGCTTCGAAGCCGAAACGCTGTTTGCAACAGAACCGTCACAAAGGCCCGAGCAACTGCGACGTGACGTCCGACCGCCCACATGTGACGCCTGCACACCCCCACTGACGACATATTTCGGGCCCGATGGCCGTTAATGGAACCATGAGCGTGATCCATCGCCTGCACTCCACCGCCGAATCCGGCAAAGCCGCAGCTGCGGTTCCCGCGCGCTGGTTCACGGGCCTGTCCCGCCACGGTCTGATCGCCGCCGAACGGGTCACCAAACGCCCCTCCACCCGCTCACGGGCCCGGCAAACCGCCAGCATGCTCATGGGGTCCACGCTCATTGGTCTGGGTGTGGCCCTCTTTGTGCATGGTCGCCTTGGTGTGCCCGCCTACGACGTCATGCTCACCGCCATCCGTGATCGTGCGGGCATCTCTCACGGTCAGGCCGCATGGGCATTCACTGGTGCGCTCTTCATCGTTGCGGCACTTCTGGGCCGTCGCCCCCGGCTGAACGGCCTGCTCTACATGTTCGCGAACGGCGTGGCCGTCGATGCATTCATGGCCCTCATCCGTGACCCCGAACCACTTGCGCTCCGCATCGCGTTCGTCGTGCTGGGCACCATGGCCATCGCTGCCGGCGTCGCCCTCGTTGTGCACGCCGGTCTCACCGGTGGCGCCATCGAACTCCTCATGCGCGCCGGCGAAGATCGGGGACTCGACCCGTTCCGCGTGCGTCGCTGGCTCGAGGTCGGCATCGTCGTCGTGGGCTTCCTGCTCGGAGGCGACCTGGGGTGGGCGACGATCTTCTTCGTGCTCACCATGAGCCCGCTCCTGCGAGCTGGGCGGCAGGCGCTGGAAGACCACCGGTTGGGTCGGGCCGAGCGTCTTCGCCCCGTGTGGGACTAGCCGCTCACTCCGGAGGGAGCTCTTCGGGCTGCCCATCCTCGTAGACGGCAATGAGTGCAGCATTCACGATGCTGCCCGAAGAGATGCCAACGATGTCATGCAGATCCTCGATCGTTCCCGACTCGCCGAACCGGTCGACACCCAGGTTGTACTGACGCGTTCCCAACGCCGAGCCGATCCACGCCAGGCTGTGACTCGACGCGTCGTGCACGCTCACCACGGGACGGCGCCGCTCCGACTGCGGGATCAGTCGATGCAGATGACTTGGACGCCGGACCACGGCCGCAGTCCGAGCCGATGCGGCGAACGTGCGCTGCCAACTGCGATATGTGCGGTCGGGGCTGCTCAGATGTACCACGGTGGCCTGGACCCCCTCGTCGTCCAACTCCTCGGCGGCTCGCAGCGCCTCGGGGGCCATGGCGCCGGTGGTCACGATCGTCACGCCTGGACGTCCGTCTGGAGCACCTTCCCGCAAGCGGAATCCGCCGGCGAGAACGAGGGTCCGAAGCGTCTCCTCGCCCAGTCGGTCAACGACGTCGGCGAACGGCGCCTGGTCGATGGGCCGCGTGGAGAGCCGAAGGTACGTGCTCTCGCCGTCGGCGCTACCGAGCTCCGCAAGGCCGTCACACAGCAACCAGTCAACTTCGGTGGCGTAGGCCGGCTCGCAGTAGTGGACGCCGGGGAGCTCCGCTCCCACCGACGCCGTGATGGTGGATTGATGTGCGCCACCTTCGGGAGCCAGGTTCACTCCCGACGGCGTACCGGCGACGATGAAACGACTGTCGTTGTAGGTGCCATAGATGAACGCATCGAGGCCCCGCAGAACGAACGGGTCGTACACGGCACCAATGGGCAAGAGATGCTCGCCATGATGATCGTGACTGAGACCGAGCTGCCCGAGCAGCATGAACAGGTTCATCTCGGAGATGCCCAACTCGATGTGCTGGCCCGAAGGCGATGGCGCCCACTTCAACAATCGATCGCCACCGCCATGGTCGTCGCGTTCGGTTGGCGAATACACGCCGGCCTTGTTGATCCAACCGCCCAGATTCGTCGAAATCGACACGTCGGGCGCCGTGGTGACCATCCGCTGGGCGACCTCGGGGATCTCGCCCAGGCTGGTGAGGACGCGCCCGAATGCCGCCTGGGTTGAGCTTGTCCCCGTTGTGGTCGGCTTCCTGGTTGCCGCAGGAATGGGAAGTGTGGGCCGTGGGGTCGGTCGGGCGTTGTTGATGTCGCCGCCGACGGCATCACACAACCGGCCCGCCTCAGACGTCGGATCGAACCGATCCCACTCGTTCTCTTCCGTCAGGCCCGAACGCACACGAAGTTCGTCGATCTGCTCCGGCGACAGCAGACCGGCGTGGTTCATCGGGTCGCCAGCCAGTGGCAAATTCCAACCCTTCACCGTGTAGGCAAACACGACACTCGGCCGGTCGGTGACCGCATCGCATGCCTGGAAGGCCCGGAGCAGCTCGGGGATGTCATGGCCACCAAGATCAGTCACGAGCATCCGCACCTGCTCGTCGGTGAACTGTGCCATGAAGTCCTGCGCCTCGGCATCGGCCCCGATCAGGAACTTCTCCCGGAACGCCGCTCCGTCCAGCGCAAAGAGTTCCTGGTAGGCCTCGTTCGTCAGACGGTCGATCTGGCGCCGCAGCGCATCACCGCCGGGAGCACCAAACGCTCGCTGCAGCAGCGCACCGTATTTGGCTTCGGCCACGTGCCATCCGGCATCTTCAAAGAACCGCTGCAAACGAATGGCGGCGATGTCGGGAATGACCCGGTCCAGGCTCTGGCGGTTCAGGTCGACGACCATGGTGAAGTTGCCGAGCCCCTGTGTCGCCGGGTCGGCAATCGCTTCCCAGATGTTGCCCTCGTCCAGCTCGGCGTCGCCCACCAACGCATAGAAGCGCGCAGGCGTTTGCGGCCCGAAGTGCGTGTCCAGGTACCGGCGCGTGAGCGCCGAGAACAGTGGAGCCACAGCTCCCAGCCCCACGGAACCGGTGGAGAAGTCGGACACGTCGGGGTCCTTCGTTCGCGACGGGTACGCCTGCAGACCGCCACGCTGCCGCAGCGTCGGCAAGTAGCTGCGATCCAGCTCGCCGGTCAGGTACTTGATGGCGTGATACACGGGAGACGCATGCGGCTTCACCGCCACCTTGTCCTCGCCGTTGATGTGTGCGAACCACAACGCCGTCATGATCGACACCATCGATGCGCTCGACGCCTGATGACCGCCGACCTTGATCTCACCAACTTCGCGACGGTTCGCCACGTCGACGATGCGCGTCGCCAACCACAACACCCGTTGCTCGATCTCCCGGAGCGTGTCGAGATCGGGCATCGAGGGGTCAATCGGCATGCTGTGCTCGGGCATCGGGATCCTTCGTGAAGACGTCGGCGAGTGCATCTGCAGCTTCGCGCAAGTGGGTCTCCAGGAGCGAACACGCTTGCTCGGTTTGCCCGGCGCGGCATGCATCCAGAATCTGTACGTGTTCATCCACCGAGACCGCGCCACCGTCGAGTCCCTCGATGTACAACATCACGTAGGGGGCAACGGCGGCGTGAAGCGATTCGACCATGGCCATGCCGCGCTGCCATCCTGCCGCCCGGTACAGGGCCGCGTGAAAGTCCCAGTTGGCCTGCGTCGTTGGCCGGTCCGTCGCCGACAGAGCGAGTTCCGCTTCGGCCAGGTCCACGATCGAGAGGAGCGGGACGGCACGCCGCAACAGCAGCGGCTCGATGCCCAACCGGAGTTGATACGTCTCCTCGGCGTCGTGAGCGGTCATCGTCGGCACGACGACCCCGCGGTTGTTTTCGAAGCGGAGCAGACCGTTTGCCGCCAGCCGATGCAGAGCTTCCCTGACGGGGATCTTGCTGACGCCCAGTCGTTCGGCCAGATCGTCCTGGCGCAACCAGGTGCCCGGCACGAGCACCCCCTGCAACATTTCGGCCATCACAGCCCGTTCGACGATGTCGACCGTTGACACACCGCACCTCCTGAATTCAGGATTGTATACGATTATGGAATTGGTTACCATCGTGACATGACGACACTCGACGACTTCCCACGTGTTCCGCTCCTGTTCGGCCCATCGCCCATCCACCCACTCCCCCGCTTGTCCGAAGCGCTCGGCGGCCAGGTCGAGATCTGGGCGAAGCGCGAAGACTGCAACAGCGGCATCGCCTTCGGTGGAAACAAGGTTCGCAAACTCGAATACCTTGCCGCCGACGCGCTCGCACAGGGCGCCGACACCCTCGTGTCCATCGGTGGCATTCAGTCCAACCACACCCGGCAGGTCACCGGAGTTGCCTGTCACCTCGGGATGAAGGCCGTCACGGTCCAGGAAGGCTGGGTCGACTACAACGACATGTGTTACGACAAGGTCGGCAACATCCAGCTCACCCGAATCATGGGCGGCGACCCACGTGTCGACCCGGCCGGGTTCGACATCGGGTTCCGCGACAGCTGGCAGCGGGCCCTCGACTCGGTCGTCGAAGATGGGGGAACGCCGTACGCCATCCCGGCCGGTGCTTCGGACCATCCGTTGGGCGGCATGGGTTTCGCCAACTGGGCCCGCGAGGTCACCACCCAAGAGGCCGAAAGAGACACGTTCTTCGATCACGTGATCGTGTGCACGGTGACCGGGTCGACCCACGCTGGCATGATCGCCGGCTTCGCGCTCGAGGATCGTGATGACCGGCGCGTCGTCGGAATCGATGCCAGCGGCACGCTGGACCAGACGATTGATCAGGTCACCCGCATCGCCCAGAACACTGCCGACCAGATCGGTGTCGACCGAACGCTGCGCTCGGACGAGATCACCGTGATTCCCGGATACGAGGGACCCGCCTACGGCATCCCCGATGTCGGCACCATCGAGGCCATCCACCTCACCGCCCGCCAGGAAGGCATGCTCACCGACCCGGTGTACGAGGGCAAGTCCATGGCCGGGCTCATCGGCATGATTCGATCCGGCGAGATCCCGGCAGGTTCCCGGGTGCTCTACGCCCACCTCGGCGGACAGACCGCGCTGCCCGCCTACGCAGGTTTCCCCGGACTCGGCTCACCCGACCGCGAGCTCTCCCACT
>CAZFBD010000071.1:0-23922 GCA_964517125.1 uncultured Acidimicrobiales bacterium | reverse complement strand
CGGTGATGCCCCGACGGGTCAGGTGGTAGGCGATGCTGCAGCCGATGATGCCGCCGCCAACGACAACGACTTCAGCACGGTCCGGGATGCTCGGGGCCATGGGTGCCTCCATGCTTGGCCCACACGGAAGGCCGGTGGGTCGATTTCGATCCCCGGACACTACATGTCGGTGGTCATCGCGCAACGACCGCCCGAAACTGTGCACCCGTACGCAGACAGTCGACCGACGATCCACCAGTCTCGTCGCATGGGCCCGGACCGTACACCCACCACGGTTCGGGCCCGTCCAGCTTGGCGGATGATCGGCGAAGAGGCGGCGGCCGGAGGGCGGTAGGGTCGGAGGGTGACCTCCGATCCTGACTCCGTCCTGCCAGAGTTCTCGATCGACAACATCTTCGAGCTCGAGGCCCACGGCGCCGACGTCTGGGTTGGCGAGAGCCCGGCCTACCCGTGGGGACGAATCTTCGGTGGCCTCGTGGTGGCACAGGCGCTGCTGGCGGCAACGAAGACCGTTTCGGTCGAGCACCTCGTGCATTCACTGCACGGCTACTTCATTCTCGGAGGCGACCCACGTGAGCCGGTTCGTTACGAGGTCACTCGCCTTCGCAACGGACGATCGTTCACCACCCGGCAGGTGACGGCTCGTCAGAGCGGTGGCGCCATCTTTGCCATGACGTGCTCGTACCAGGGCGAGGAATCCGGGGCCGAAACCCAGACCGCCGTCGCCCCGACCAACGTGCCTGCCCCCGGCACCTGCGTCAACAGCACCGACGGGTCCGGAGTCCGCATCGCCGACGTTTCACCTGCGGGTGAACCAGTGTCTCGACTCTGGGCGCAGATCGCCATGGATCTTCCCGACGATCCCGCTCTGCACGCATGTGCTCTGGCGTACATCAGTGATGTGAATGCGGTTGAAGCTGTGGCCGCAACCCATCCCGGGGGTCCCTACGACGACACCTGGAACCAACGATTCATGTTCGCCAGCCTGGACCACGCCATGTGGTTCCACCGTCCGGTTCGTGCCGACGACTGGGTGCTCATGGACCTGCTGGGACACGGGGTCACCGGGACGCGCGGGCTGGCCACCGGAAACATCTTCGACGGCCATGGAACACACCTGGCGACCATTGCCCAGGAGGGCCTGATTCGCGAGCTGCGCGGCTGAGATCAGTTGTTCTCGGGAAGGTGCGCCGAACGGGCACCGCCCTGCCAGTCCTCGAAGTCGGGATTGTCGGAGAGCTCACCGAACACTCGCAGCTGTGGCTTCTCGCGAAGGGACCGCTTCATCTCGGCAAACCCGGGATACGCAGCGAGCGTCGTGACCGCGTTCCACAACGGAACCGCATCGGCATCGTCGGGAACCCGGCTGATGACCGGACCGAAGAACGACAGGCCGTCGGGCGGCCGGAACGTGATGATCGGTGTGCCGACATCTCGGCCGGTTCGCGTGAGTGCGAGCTCGGTCTCCGCCTCGATCTCGGCATCCCACGATGCATCATCGACCGCACTCGCATACGAGGTGGGCAGTCCCGCACGCTCCAACGCGCCAGCGACCATGTCCGGAGTTCCCAACGTCAGCCGGTACTCCTCGTTCGCCGGCTGATCGAAGCCCGCCCCGGAAAGTTCGGTGTACAGCGCACCCATCGGGTCGCGACCCAGATCGGCACGCACAGCTGCAGCCACACGAAGCATGCGAAGGCCAGCGGTGTGCCCTTGCTCGTACTCGGGCGGAAACTCGGTGACGTAGTCCTTGTCCTTGTTCAGGATGCGAAGGGAAATGAAGCGCCAGTCGACCTTGTAGTCGGTCTGCTCCTGCACCTTCACGATCCAGCGAGACGTGATCCACGCAAACGGACACACAGGATCCCAAAAGAACTCGATGTCGTAGTCGCTCATTGCTTACCCGTGCTTTCTGGTCTGTCCGATTGGTCCTCGGAGTGGGGCGCTGCTTCTGTTGCACGCGAGCCTTGTTTGCCCGTGTGTTCTGGTCTGTCCGATTGGTCCTCGGAGTGGGGCGCTGCTTCTGTTGCACGCGAGCCTTGTTTGCCCGTGTGTTCTGGTCTGTCCGATTGGTCCTCGGAGTGGGGCACCGTTTCTGTTCTCACCCGGCTTGTTTTGTTCTTGGGTGTTCTTTGCCCGTGTGTTCTGGTCTGTCCGGTTGGTCTCTTGGAAACTGTTTCGCTTGTCAGTCCATTCCCGGCAGGAGCTCGACCCTGGTCGGACCACCGGTGTCGAGCGTGCCAGGCACGTTGAACGACTCGGTACCGAACGCCATGGCAAACGCCTCGTCGGGCATCGTGAGGAAGAAACTGTCCGGACCGATCTGGCTGCGATGGGCAAGCATGGACTCCTTCTTCTTGTCCACGAAACCGCTCACGTCCACCTCCCAGCTGATGTTCTTCGCCTCGGTACCAAAGGTGTCCACATCGGGACCGTCGCCATCCTCCTCGTCGAAGTCGCCACTGTCGCGGGCGGCCTCGATCATCACGCGCATGGCATCGCGGTTGATGGTGGCTTCGTACACGTGCTCGACCCCGACCGCTTCTGCGGCTGCAATACCCACCGTGTGGACCCGAATGTGATCGGGGTGGCCGTACCCGCCGTGGTCGTCATAGACGGTCAGAACGTCGGCCTCGGTGTCGCGCAGGATCTGGGCCAGCCGTTCGACGGCTTCGTCATGGTCGGCCTGCCAGAAACAGTTGGGGTTGTCGTTCTCGGGTTCGCCCATCATCCCGGAGTCCTCGTAGCCGAGCAGGATCGGTTCATCGGCACCAAGCGCGGCCGCCGAGATTGCCAGCTCCTCGAGTCGGCGCTCCCACAGCTGCTCACCGGGCTTCAGGACACCTTCCTGCGGTTCGCCCTGTTCGCCGCGGGTTGCGCACACGAGCACAACCCGGTGGCCGGCCGCCGCAGCCTTCGCCATGAGGCCGCCGGTCTGGATGGCCTCGTCGTCGGGGTGGGCATGGAAACACACGAGTGTGGACATGTCTGCAGACTACGGGACGTCACCGACTGGCAGCCAAGATATCGGCACGTCCCTGCGATCTCTTCCGCTCCTGCACTTCGCACGGGCCGCTCGGGCCCAGGGCTGGCGCCCTATTTGCCAACGTGGAGTTGTCGCGCCTGTTCCAGCTGGTCGCGAAGCCGATGTTCATCTGCGGGGTCCGGCGGGTTCGGATGGTCGTAGAGAGCGGCAAGACGGTGGAGCGCTGCCGCTTGGGCATCGAACGATCGTCGACTCGACTTTGGGAGCTCTCGACGTCGTTGCCGGCGAGTGCGGAACGACGCCAGTGCCGCCAGCTGATCAGGTGGAACCGCGTACCGCTGCGACAGGGCGGGGAGGAGTTCGGCGAACCGCTTCTGATCCTTGCTCCTCAGGATGAACACACCAACTGCGGTCGAGAGGAACAACACCACGAACATCACGACGGCGATGAGCAGCACGATCATGCCGGATTCGGACTCACCGAAGCTGAGTGAGCCGTTCCATGCGGCATGCGAGGCGATCGCCAGAGCCAGTCCCCACCACGCGGTGAACAGCGATGCCTTTCGGCGGACGGCGAGACCAATGGCCAGTCCGGCCCATGCGGTGAAGAGGGGATGGGCGAACGGGGTCAGGAGGGCGCGACCGACGAAGGTCTCCAGGAGCAGGTCCTCCTCTGCGGCTTGAAAGAAGTAGAGGAAATTCTCGAGGACGGCGAAGCCAACGGCCGCAAACCCGGCGTACACGAGACCATCCATGACCCCGTCCACTTCTTTGCGACGCACCGCCCAGACGATGGCACCCGCCTTCATGATCTCTTCGATGATCGGGGCCGAGACCACGGCTGCCACGGTTTCGTTCGACCCGATGGCCACCACGGTGTTGACGATGGCCGAGACCGCTCCGGCAACGAAGGCTCCCCAGAGGAATGCGTGGAGCCGCGCGGACCATGGTTCTGGTTCCAATCGGTCCATCCACAGCAGCACGGGCAGCACGAACAGCAGGGGTACGAACCCGAGTGCGATGGCCAACGGAACCAGAACGGCGCCGATGCCGATGAGCACCAATCCCGGCAATCCGGTCAACACGACCGGGATGCTGAGGAACGACGGGAGCCGAGGCTTCCTCTGCGTGGCTCCCTGCGGCGAGATCGTGGTGTGGCCTGTCCAGGCGATGCCGTCGTACCACCGCCAGGGTGCGGCGTTCCACGGGTCGCCGTACCATCCGGCCGGCATTCCGGTGGGGGGCGGCGGGGCCGCGGGCGGTGCAGGCTGCATGGCCCACTCCGGGAGTGGCGGAGGGGTGGGGCTGCTCGGCTGCACGACCTCAGTCTGTGAGAGTTGCCCCCGCATCGCAAGCGGGCGCCCTGCGGTCAGCAGTTGGTGCTGGAGCGCGTCAGCAGTTGGTGCTGGAGAACGAGAAGACGTTCGTGCTGGCGTTCAGGAAGTTGTTTGCGAACAGCAGGCGTTCGATGCTCTCGTCGCCGAGACCGTCGATGTTGCTCAGGCCCGCTTCGGTGACGGCGTCGGCGAACGCCGTGGTGTTGGTGATCATGAGGCTGTAGTCGCCGGCGATGGCGTCGGGTGCATCGAACTCGACCATGAGGGGCAACATCTCGGCGTACACGGCTGCCGTCGTGTCGGCGTCGGCGTCGCGCAGCTGTGCATCGAGTTCGAAGATCTTGGTCTGGTTGGCGCACCACCCGGTGTCGGCGAAGGCGGCTGCCTCGGGAGCGTCTTGCGAACTGCGGTCGTCGTTGGCGGGCTCGTCGGCGATCGTGGTCGTTGTTGTGGTGGTTGCAGCCGCGTTGGCTTCGGGCTCGTCGCCGGAGCAGCCGGCAAGCAGCAACAGGGTTGCGAGAAGTCCGGCACAGGTTCGGATACGCATGGGATCGTCCTTTCGGCGCCGTGAGAACACGGACCCTTCCTGTATCGGTCGTTCGCCAACGTGGTTGAGTCTCCAGCGTCGTATCGGACGGCACGCTGTCACAGCAGCTGACTATGGTCCTGTTTGTGAATTCGATTCGGATTCGCGTCTCGGAATTTGTAGGCTTGTGTGTTGGCCCTCGGGTCAACCACAACTGCAAACCCTGCTCCGAAGTCCGGGGCCCCGGTCCTGCCGGGTCCAGAGGGAGGTGATGCTCGTCATGCGAGCGTACGAATTGATGGTCATTTTTGATGCCGACGTTGCTGATGCAACGATCCAAGGGCATCTGAAGACCCTGATCGCCGAGACTGTCGAAGCCGATGGTGGCTCGATCGCCAAGGTCGACAACTGGGGCAAGCGCCGCTTTGCCTATCGGATCAACCACAAGTGGGAAGGCACCTACGTGGTGCTCGAGATCCTGCTGCCAGAAGGCAAAGACCTTCACGCAGTGGATCGTGCCCTCCGTCTCGCGGACGATGTCGTCCGCCAAAAGATCATCCGGCTGCCGGAACACGAGGGCATCAAGCGTGGCCTCCTCGGCGCCGAAGCGACGGCCTAGAGCCGGAAAGGCGTAACACACCATGGCGTACGACAACACTGTCACCATCGTTGGCAACCTCACCCGAGATCCCGAACTGCGTTTCACCCCAAGCGGTGCCGCAGTCGCGAGCTTTGGCGTTGCCTGGAATCTGAAGGGTCGCGACGGGCAGGAAGACAAGGTCTCCTACTTCGACGTGACGTGCTGGCGACAGCTGGCAGAAAATGTCAGCGACTCCCTCACCAAGGGATCGCGTGTCGTCGTCCATGGCCGCCTCGATCAGCGCTCCTGGGAAACCCAGGACGGCGACCGTCGCAGCAAGGTCGAGGTCATCGCCGATGACGTCGCCCCCAGCCTGCGTTGGGCAACCGTCGAGCTGACCCGCAACGAGTACAAGGGCGACAACGCCGGTGGCGGATTCCAGGGTGGAGGCGGCGGTGGCGCTCCTCGTCCCGTTTCCAACGCTCCGGCTCCCGCTCCCCAGTACGACATGAACGAAGAGCCCTTCTAGGGCTTCCATCACTTTCAGAACAACAAGGACGAATCACATGGCCAAGAAGCCAGTTCGCGTGAAAAACAAGGACAATTCACGTCGCGCAAAGAAGAAGGTGTCGGTGCTCACCACCGACAAGGTCGAGTACATCGACTACAAGGACGTCAACCTGCTCAAGCGGTTTGTCTCCGACCGAGCCAAGGTGCGTGCCCGTCGCGTCACCGGCAACGACACCCAGCAGCAGGCCGAGGTCGCACGTGCGATCAAGAACGCCCGCGAAATGGCACTGTTGCCGTACACGACTCGTGTCACCACCCAGCGGAACAACCGCGGTGACCGTGGAGATCGTGGTGATCGCGGCGACCGTGGTCCACGCCCAGAGCGTCGTGACGACGCCGACGCAGCTGCAGCACCAGAGGCAGCAGAAGCCGAAGCGACCGAGACCGTGGAAACGACGGAGGAGGCCTGATGGACGTCATTCTCAAGGCGAATGTGGACGGACTTGGACAGCGCGGCGATGTCGTCAGCGTTGCCAACGGCTACTACCGCAACTACCTGCTCCCCAAGGGTCTTGGTTACAAGGCCACCAAGGGCGCCGAGGCTGAGGCCGAGGCAATGCGCAAGGCATCGGCAGCGAAGAACGCCGAGAGCCGTGCCGACGCCGATCTCATCGCAACACAGCTTGTCCCGAAGGTCATCGCCATGAGCGCGAGGACCGACGAGGGTGGCACGTTGTTCGGATCGGTGGCTGCAGCCGACATCACGGCGGCAATCGAAGAGCAGACGGGCATTGTGATCGATCGCAAGGCTCTCAAGCTCGACAACCCGATCAAGACCCTGGGTACCCACATGGTCATGACTCAGATCCACCCGGACGTACAGTTTCCGGTGTCGATCGAGGTGTCTGCCGAGGAGTAATCCACACGCAGAGTTCGCACATGGCCCCGCTTCCGGCAACGGTGGTGGGGCCATTGTCGTTTTCCACCAACTCCGGCGCCTGGTCTTGTGGACAACCGGCACCTTTTCCACAGACCGTCCACAGGTGTGGACGGCCGATGTGCCCAGTTATCCCCGTTGTTTCCCCCGGTTACCCACTTCCAACTCACAAGCAATCACGGCACGATGAAGTGTGCCCATTTCGCCCCAGCCCAGCCGGTTCCAAAACCAAAGAACGAACGGCGGTGTGAGAGACGAGCCCAATGGTGGACAAGAGACGGATGGCGGTGTGGAACCCGCAGGGTTCCCAGAGACAGAGCCCAAAGGGCGAGGAACGGCAGGTGGGCGTTTCGGCGCCCTGCGCCGAAAGGGTGTGGAACCCGCAGGGTTCCCAGAGACAGAGCCCAAAGGGCGAGGAACGGCAGGTGGGCGTTTCGGCGCCCTGCGCCGAAAGGCTGAGGAACCCGAAGGGTTCCCGGTGTCAGACTCCCTTGTCATGATGGAAGGGTGAGCGCCGATGTCTGATCTTCCTCCGGACTACTACCCCGACGACGCACCGTCATCGGCACCACGTTCGTCGGCACGCACGCCACCGCACAATGTCCAGGTCGAGCAGTCGTTGCTCGGTGCCATGTTGTTGTCGCGCGAGGCCATCGACATCGCCATCGAAACGGTCGAGTCATCGCACTTCTACCGACCGTCGCACCAGCACATCTTTGATGCGATTTCCACGTTGGCGGCCAGCGGCGACGAAGCCGACGTGGTCACGGTTGGGGACCTCCTCGATCGCAGCGGTCTGCTCGATGGTGTGGGCGGCTCGGCCGCGCTCATGGATCTGCAGGCACAGGCACCGGCGATCTCGGGTGCGCGCAAGTACGCCGAGATCATCCGCGAGAACTCCATGTTGCGTCGCCTCATCACGGTGAGCAACGAGATCGCCGAGATGGCCTACGACCGGCCCGAAGACGTCGTCAAGACCGTCGACCAGGCCGAGAACATGGTGTTCGAGATTGCGCAGGGCCGCAACAGCGACAGCATGGCCGACATGCGCACGCTGATCGAGCAGAACCTCGACCGTCTCGAGATGCTTTACGAACGCGATGAACAGATCACGGGTACGCCCACCGGGTTCGTGGACTTTGATGAGCTGACCTCCGGGCTCCAACCGAATGCCTTCATCGTGATCGGTGCTCGCCCGGCAATGGGCAAGACGTCGTTTGCGCTGAACATCGCCTCCCACGCTGCGATCGAAGCGAACCGTCCCGTGTTGCTGTTCTCGCTCGAGATGGGCCAGCTCGAGCTGTCACAGCGCATGTTGTGTTCGGAGTCTCGGGTCGATTCCAAGAACGTGCGTGACGGCAAGCTCGAAGAGAGCGACTGGACCAAGATCAGCCAGGGTGTGGGCCGACTCTCCGAGGCGCCCATTTGGATCGACGACAACCCGGGCCTCACCGTCATGGACATCCGGGCTCGCGCCCGCCGGCTCAAGTCGCAGGTGGGTGACCTCGGCCTCGTGATCGTCGACTACATCCAGCTCATGACCGGTCGGGCCAATGTCGAGAGCCGCCAGGTCGAGATCTCCGAGATCTCCCGAAATCTGAAGATCCTTGCTCGTGAGCTCGAGGTGCCGGTGATTGGGCTCTCGCAGCTGTCTCGTACGCTCGAGTCCCGCCAGGACAAGCGTCCGATGTTGTCGGACCTTCGTGAGTCCGGGGCAATCGAGCAGGACGCTGACATCGTCATGTTCTTGTACCGCGACGAGGTCTACAACCCCGAAAGTCCCGATGCCGGCATTGCCGAGGTCATCGTGGCCAAGCACCGAAACGGGCCCACGGACACCATTCGTCTGGCGTTCCTTCCGCAGTACACGCGGTTCGCGAACATGGCTCGCAACCCGTCATCGATGTGACCGAGCCATCGGCCTCCGAGTCCCGCTGGTCGCAGACCGACGCCGCTCGTGGCGACGCGTATGACAAGAAGTGGAAGGACATGGCCGCCGCCGGAATCGACACGCATGGCGAGGTGACCTTCGTACAACGATATGCGCCGGGCAGCGTGGTCGATGCGGGCTGCGGGACCGGCCGGGTCGGCATCGAACTGCATCGCCGGGGTGTGTCGGTGGTGGGCTTCGATCTGGACGAGAAGATGCTCGGCGCAGCCCGACGCAACGGTCCCGACATCGATTGGCTGCACGCTGACGCAGCCACAGTCACCCTGCCCGCGCTGTACGACGTTGTGCTCATGGCCGGAAACGTCATGATCTTCGTCGATCCAGGAACCGAGGCTGCGGTCGTCGCCAACATGGCCTCACTGCTGGCACCCGGCGGTCGCTTCATCACGGGGTTCAGCCTCATTCGAGGTCGGTACGGAGTGGTCGATCTCGACCAACACGCCGCACAGGCCGGGCTTGAGCTCGAGGATCGATTCTCCACGTGGGATGCAGATCCGTGGGCCTCGACCGACAACTACGCCGTGAGCGTGTTTCGCCGACCCGGTCAGTGAGGAAGGGCAGGAGCCACGGAGGGTGCCAACACCGAAGTGTTGTCGTGATGCGTGGAGGGAGTCGCGACCCCCGCCCGTTTCCTTACTGTTGTCCGACGAGGGCGAATCGCCGAACAACAAGAGCATCGACGGAGAGGCTCAGAAGCTTGAGAACATTCTCAGGAAGTCGGCAACTGTAGGGTGCCAGTGATGGTTTTTGGACAGACGCTGCTTCTTGGCGACAACCTGCTGCCGCTGCTCACGCTTGCGTTGGGAGGTGCGCTTGTGGTTGGGAACGCCGCCGCACTTATTCGCCCGCCGGCGACCCCCAGAGATGCGGACAACCTGGAGCGACCGCCTCTCATTCGCACCGTGGTGTTCATTCTGTTTGGCCTTGTCATGACCGTGTGGGCGCTCGCCAGTCTGCTCTGAAACAACCGTGTTCACATCGCCCGAAAAATGGAGCGCCCCCGGTCGCATGGCGGAACGCGACCGGGGACTTCCCACATCAAGTCGGCGGATCTTGACGTGGGCAGGGAGCACCCTAGACCCATTCTTTTCAAACGCATGTGATTTCAAAAGAGAAATTTTGTGACACAGCGTGAGCGACGAATTGGTGCTGTCTGTTTCCGACTTCCGTCGATGAGGTTGCGGTCCAGTTACGAAGGTTCGACCGGGCTAAGGGATTTTGCGAACCGTGCCGAATCAGTAGACATCGAGCGATTCTGGCGGGTTTCGCTTCCGGGTGGTGCGAGGTTTGATTCTGGCGGGAATCACACCTCCACCACCCGCACTTCTTTTTGGGCGGCGCTTCAGTTCGCCCATTCGGCGGCGAGATGCGCAAGCTCGACAGCCACGACCGCAGCCTCTTCGCCCACGTTGTGGCCACCGGCAGACTCGCTTCGGGCATGGGCCTGGGCCACGTTCTCGACCGTGAGCACACCGAAGCCAACCGGAATACCCGTCTCGAGTTGCACGTCCTGAATGCCGCGACCACATTCGTTCGCCACGAGTTCGTAGTGGGTGGTCTCTCCCCGAATGACTGCTCCGGCGACGACAATGGCGTCGATGCGACCGCTCCTGGCCACGACGCGCGCCGCCATGGGCAGTTCGTAGGCGCCCGGCACGGCCACATGCTCGATCGACGTGACTCCGAAACCTTCGAGACCGCGGACCGCTCCGTCGACGATTCGCCCCACGATGTCTGCATTCCACCGTGATGCAATGATGGCGATTCGCAACTGGGAACCGTCGAGTTCAGGGACGGTCGCTCGTTCGTCTCCTGAAGCCATCAGGCGTCTTCTCCGTTTGTGAGAAGGTGTCCCATCCGGTCGCGCTTCGTTGCCAGGTACCGCTCGTTGTCGGCCGTGATGTCGGTCTCGATGCCGACCCGTTCGGTGATCTCGAGGCCGTAGCCCTCGAGCCCGCCGTACTTGGCCGGGTTGTTGGTCATGAGCCGCATGGCGCTCACGCCGAGGTCGGCAAGGATGTTTGCGCCCACCCCGTACTCCCGCGAGTCGACGGGAAGTCCCTGGGCCGTGTTCGCGTCGACCGTGTCCATGCCCTCGTCCTGGAGGCCGTACGCACGGATCTTGTGCCCGATCCCGATGCCGCGTCCTTCGTGCCCGCGCAGGTACACGAGAACGCCGCATCCCTCTTCGGCGATCATGCGCAACGCCGTGCGCAGCTGAGGTCCGCAGTCACATCGTTCCGAGGCGAGAATGTCGCCCGTCAGGCATTCGGAGTGGACCCGTACCAGCGGCGCCTCGCAAGTCGAAAGGTCGCCCATGGAATACGCCAGATGCTCCTCGCCGTCGACGATGCTGCGGTAGGCGTGTGCGGTGAACTCGCCGAACTCGGTGGGGATGGCGGCTTCGGCGAAGTGTTCGACGAGCTTTTCGCTCTGGCGGCGGTAGCGGATGAGGTCAGCGATCGAGATGACCTTGAGCCCATGTTCGTCGGCAAACGCCCGACACTCGGGAAGGCGCTTCATGGTGCCGTCGTCGTTGACGATCTCGCAGAGGGCGCCGACAGGAGGAAGGTCGGCCATTCGACACAGGTCGATGGCGGCCTCGGTGTGTCCAGCGCGCTTGAGCACACCGGCGCCGCGTGCACGCAACGGAAAGATGTGTCCCGGCCGGGCCAGTTCGCCAGGTGTGGTGTTGGGGTCTGCGAGGGCCCGGATGGTCCGTGCACGGTCGCCTGCGGAAATGCCGGTTGAACAGCCTTCGATGAGGTCGACGGTCACCGTGAACGCGGTGCGGTGGGACTCGGTGTTCTCGGCCACCATCAGCGGGAGCCGAAGTCGATCGGCCAGGTCGTCGAGCATCGGCGCACAGATGACACCGGAGGTGTGGCGAATCATGAACGCCATCTGCTCTTCGGTGAGGTTGGCGCCAGCAATGATGAGGTCACCCTCGTTTTCGCGGTCCTCGTCGTCGACGACGACAATGAACTTGCCGGCGGCGAAATCGGCCAGCGCGTCCTCGATCGGATCGAGCATGGAATCGTTGGTCTGGGTGTTTTCGGTCGTGGTCATGGGTTCACCTGTCGGAGAGTGAGCTGGCGTTCGACGTACTTGGCGAGCACGTCGACTTCGAGATTGACGAGGTCACCAGCGGCGCGTTCGCCGAGTGTGGTGACCGATGCGGTGTGCGGGATGACGGCGATGGAGAAGCCATCGTCGGAGAGGGAAGCGACCGTCAGGCTGATGCCATCGACGGTGATCGATCCTTTCTCCACGACGTACCGGGCCGTCTGCTCGTCGAGCGCAAAGTGGTATTCAAACGAGCCATCGTCGAGCGTGTCGATGCGGGTGATCGTCGTGGTCGAATCCACGTGAGCCTGCACGATGTGGCCGCCGAGGCGATCGTGCGCCCGAACGGATCGTTCGAGATTCACGGCCTTCCCCGGCGAGAGCGTGCCAAGGCTCGATCGCTCCATGGTCTCTGGGACCGCGTCGATCGAGAACGACTCGTCGTCGAATGCAACGACGGTCAAACATACGCCGTTGACCGCGATGGACGCGCCCATCGTGACGTCATCAAGGACGGTGACAGCGGCTATGCGCAGCCGCACACCGTCACCAACAGGTTCGAGTGCGAGCACGCGCCCACACTCTTCCACCAAACCGGTGAACATAGTGTCTCCTCTCCCATCCGGACTCTTACCGTCGGCCCAAGGAATCACACCTGGTCAGCCGCCCGTTGAAGTACACGGAGGCTCGCGGGCTTGTCGCATTGCTGCGCATCACCGCCGGTCGGGACTTACACCCCTACCCCGAGGAATTATTCAGTTGTGTTACTCAGGGTGCCCGTTGTTCGCTCAGGGAGCAACTCGGGCCGAAGATTCCGCGACGGTCGAAGGTTCGATCGTGTCGCCAGCGAGCGCGATGACCTCGGGTGAAGCAACGATCACGCCCTCGTTCACCAGGAGGTCATGATTGGCGGGAAGATCCTGCCCGGAGTATCGATAATTCACCAACAGACCATGGCTCTCGCCCAGCCCTTTGGCAGACGTGTCACCGGCCCAGTTGATCCGTTCGACCCGTGCTCCGTTGCGCAGATGGAACCGGGCCACAGGGTCCAGCGGCAACGGACCGCGCCGAGCACCAAGAAGGTAGGCGGCGCAGAGCTGCTCCATCTGCGAGCGGTTCGACGTGTCGGCATCGGGGTGATGCTCCTCGCTCCAGCTCGCAAAGCCCGGAATCGGAGAAAGCGTGGCGAAGGTTTCGAGTTCGGGGATCTCGGCTCGGAGAAGCTCGGTCACCTGCTTGATGAGGAAACTGCCGAAGGAAACTCCTCGCAATCCCGTCTGGCAGTTGGTGATCGAATAGAAGATTGCCGTGTCCGCATCGGTGGGCGCTGTCGTGGTTGCTGGCGCGTCGATCACATCCTGGATGGAGGCAGCCATTCCGGTGGTGAGCGCGACTTCCACAAAGATCACGGGTTCGCCCGGGAGTGCGGGATGGAAGAAGCCATACGACCGGCGGTCGGGTGCGAGGCGGCGGCGGAGGTCGTCCCAACCGCGGATCTCGTGGACGGCCTCGTACTCGATCAGCTTTTCGAGCACCTGGGCTGGAGTGTTCCAGTCGAGCTGTTCAAGCCGAAGAAATCCACGGTTGAACCACGATCGCAGGAGATGGGAGAGGTCCTTCTCGACCGGGGCCAGTTCGGGGTGGCTTCGTCGTCGGCCGAGCAGTTCGGTGCGCATCTCGAGGAGTGCGGTGATTCCACCCGGTGCCGTGTTCAGGGCACGAAACAACGGTTGGCGTTGCGACTCGGCTGCTTCGGACAGGGCAAGCATCTGTTCGGCGCCCGGCGTTTCCTTGTACTGCGATATCGCCTGGTCGATGGTCGTTGGATCCGGGCCGAGCTCGCTGAGCAGGAAGTGGAAGAACGTGGTCCGTTCATCATCCGTAAGCGATTCCCAGCGGCGGACGAGCTGGACGGCCAACGCCTGACCGGCGGTTTCACCGCGCAAACGAAGCAACGCCATTGCGGTCTGCTGTACGACGAGATCGAGTTGGGACATCGTCTCCAGCATCGGTCTTCCAGCGGCCCGACTGAGTGATGCCCATGACCCGAAAACGGAGAACGGGCCCCCGGAGGGGCCCGTCGTTCGATTCAGAGATCGGAGATTGTTACTGCGGGATACGCAGAACCTGTCCCGGGAAGATCTCGTCGGCGTCCTTGAGCATCGGGGTGTTGGCCTCGAAGATCTCGGGGTACCGGTTTCCGTCGCCGTACGCTTCGGTGGCGATGGCCCAGAGGGTGTCGCCAGACTTCACGACGTACATCTCGGCGTCGCCGCCATCGTCGTTGGCGACGGTGAGGTTCTCGTCGACCTTGGCAACGCCAAGGGTGTTGCCGACCGCAAGGATCACGCGCTCCTTGGTGGCGGAGTCGGCGGCTTCGCCGTCGATGTAGGCGGTGCCGTCGTCGAAGCGGATGTCGAGCTTGGAGACTTCGAGGCCCAGGTCGCGCACGTACTTCTCGAGCTCGACGGACTTCTTGGACTCTTCGCGCTTTTCCTTGTTCTCCGCGGTGCGGCGAACCTCGGCGGCCTTGCGCATGCGCTCCTTGGAAGCGTTGCGGCGTTCAGCCGCTGCAGCGGCCTTCTCTGCAGCTTCCTCAGCGGCGATCTCGTCGGTGCTCTTGCCGATGCCGATCTTGGCACCTGCGTTTCGCACGAAATCAAATACTCCCATTTTGGTCCTCCTCGGACTCTGGCCAGCCTCGCCTCTGACCGAATTGCGTTAACCCACCGTCAAGCAGGAACAAGCGTTTTATCAGGTTGATTCCGACCGTGCTTGGAATTCTGGCCCAGCCGGCCGGACTGTCGACCCCTACTGGTAGGTGATCAGATCGGGTACCGGGACCGTGGTGAAGTCCAGAACGTCGGCCGGACGGAAGATGTTCGTGTCCTCATCGATGAAGAGTTTGAACCCGTTCCAGAACGGTTCGCGTGCCTGGATGATGCCGTAGGTCTGCAACTTGATGGCTCGCCCACCGAATCCGTCGGCGTGGATGATGGTGGCCAGACCAGGACGATCGATCAGGTCGTCCCGGTTCTTGATCATCCGACTCTGGAACTGATGCAGGATGAACATCTTCTCCGGGAGGTCGTTGTCGATCACCAGGTCAGACAGCCAGTCCGACACGCGGTTGACCTCGGCAGCGGTGACCGAACCCACCAGTTGACCAGGGCGTTGTGTTGGCCCCATGCGCCATTCGGGATCGAGCGCCAGTCCCACATGGGGTTCCAGGAGGAGCTCCTCGTAGCGGATGCTCTCGGTGAAGAAGTCGCTTCGGCCCGGCTGAATGTCGAGGATGACATAGAGGCCTTCTTCCCGGGCGACGTCGATCCAGACCTTCAGGTCGTCGATTCGCGATGGGTGGCTGTAGTTGCCGTCGGCTCCAGCTGAACCCTGAGCGACCGTGGCGATGAGTTCGAACGCACCGACCGCTGGACGCCCGGGCTCCGAGAACGGTTCAGCCGCGGCCTTGACTCGTGCGGCGGCCTGCACTGGGCCGGTCTCGCCAAGCACACCAAGCAGTGAGGTCTGATGGTTGCCGTAGTAGGCGACGACGCGGATGTCAGGAAACAGGCCCAGGTCGGAGCGGTTGACGGTTTGGCTCAGATCGGCGCGAAAGTTCCGTGCCGGACCGGCCAGAACCGTGGCGACCGTGGAACCCCACGCCGAGGTCGCCACATCGGGCCGGAGCCGGATGATCGTGCCGTTCTCGCGAAGTTCGATGTCGCCGGTGATGGGTGTGTTGTCGATCGTGACCTGGACGTCGAGTTCGTTGGCGACCACAGGACCACTCACACCAATGGTGACCCAGCGAATCGAACCGTTCTCTCGACGCTTCACGTTGAGCCGATCGACCGAGAAGCCATCGGGGTCGTAGTTGTTGTCGGTGAGGAGCTTGCTCACGACGGCGCGTCGTTTGTCGCGGGCCTTGCCATCGGTGGTGCGGTAGAGACGGCGAAGCTCACGGAACTCGGTTCTGGTTGCGGTCTCGCCCGCAACCTCACGGCTCGCCGTGTTGATCCATCGCCGGATGTTCCGGTTGGCATTTTCGAACGCTTCGGTGGAGCCCATGACGCGAGCGGAGAGATCGTGTTCGGTGAACCGGGTCCCGAGCGCACCTTCGTACCGCGAGAGCTCCGCTTCGGTGGCAGCGCGGCCAAGGAAGTCGAGGTGCATGTTGTTGATGTCAACCCGATTTGCCGCCCGGACCGTACTCTCGTCGGCCTGCGCTCCAGCAGGCTGTGCGGTCAGCCCGGCAATCGCCAGAGCTGGAGCGAGCAGAACGAGGACAAGAAACGAGGAAAATGGGCGGCGCATCAGCGGAACCTATTCGAACGCGTTGGGTGGCCACCAATCCAGATCCGGTTTTTGGACAAATCGACGCGAAACGATCGTTCGCCGCCTGTGGAAAGGGTTCAGACCAGGGATCGGACGAAGATTGCGATCACGACGTAGTGGCACGCAGCGCCACCCACCGTCAATGCGTGGAAGATCTCGTGGTAGCCGAAGTGCTCCGGCCAGGGGTTCGGGCGATGCAGCGCATAGATGACCGCTCCCAACGTGTACAGGGCGCCACCGGAGACGAGCAGAATGAACCCGGCGACCCCAAGTCCACTCCACACATGGTTGATCACGACAAGTGACGACCATCCGACGAGAACGTAGGGAATGGCCACGACGATGTACGGAGCATCGGTGAAGAAGAGCCGTCCGAGGATGCCGAGAACGGCACCCGCCCAGACGATGCTGAACAACAGCCAGCCGGGACCGCGAGGCAGCGCCAGCAGCGCGATTGGTGTGTGGGTGGCTGCCGTTGCCACGAAAATCATCGAATGATCGATCCGGCGCATGATGCCAAGGCCCCGAGGACCCCAGTCGTTGCGGTGGTAGAGGGCACTCACTCCGAACAGTCCGACGATCGCCAGGCCGTAGATCGCCATGATGAAACGGGGCGCAACTCCCGGGGTGACGACGATCAGGATGGGTGCGAGTGTCAGTGCCGACGAGAAGGCAAGCAGGTGGATGAGTCCACGGAACCGTGGCTTGAGCTCGCCGCTGGCTCGACGTTCGGCGGTGGAGGGTGCCGCCGTGGTTGTGGAGGACGTCATGGCGCGAGTGTAGATGGACGGGTTGCCCTGAGGTACCCGCGCTGGCGGCGAACTTCGCGTGAAGTTGGCTTCAGATCTTGAGATCGCGCAGAACGTTCTGCTCGTGGTGAAGCAGCCAGCGTTTCGCATCGAGGCCACCGGCGAAGCCGGTCATGGACCCGTTTGTGCCGATCAGCCGGTGGCAGGGCACAACAATCGATATCGGATTCAGGCCGGTGGCTGCGCCAACTGCGCGGGCCGCCGAAGGCTTTCCAATGTCTTCGGCCAGGCTGCCATAGCTCCGTGTGGTCGCGTAGGTGATGCCGGTGAGGGCCTGCCAAACCGACCGCTGGAATTCGGTACCGACGATGTCGAGTGGTACGTCGAACCGCGTGCGTTCGCCCGAGAAGTACTCGTCGAGTTGCTGTCGGGTCTGGTCGACCACCTGATTGTCGCCTGCGAGCACCGTCTCTTGGATGGTGACGCGGCCAGGCCGCTCGGTCGGCCAGAGAATGGCCCGTAGCGCAGAGTCCGAGGCAATGATCGTCAGTTTTCCGACCGGCGAATCGTGTTCGGCTCGCATCAGCGAACCTTCCAGTGTGTCTTTCATGGTGCTTCTCCTTGTCCCACCTGCGCCCAGAGAGCAGTCGTGACGTAGGAACGCCACGGACTCCACTGTGCGTGTGTTTTACCCGGCGCGCCAATCGCGTCGAGTAGTCGTGTGATGATCAGATCGTTCGCCAGCAGTACGTCGGGATCGCCGAGTACACGCATGCGAATCACATTCACGGTCCAGGGGCCGATGCCCGGCACGTCCAGTAGTTGAGACGCCGTGGACTCCCGGTCTGCCGTGGGCCCAAGATCGATGGCGCCGTCGGCCACCCGTTCGGCCAGCGCAGCGATGGTGCGGATTCTGCGATTGGTGAGGCCGAGCCTCGTGAGATCTGCAGACGCCAGGGTTTCCGCATCTGGGAACTCACGAAGGGTCTCATCCAAACGATGCACGCGGCCGTGACGGGCCACGAGTCGTCCAAGCATGGTTCGTGCACCCGCAACCGAAACTTGTTGTCCGACGATGGTCGCAATCGCCGAGGCGAAGCCGTCGGTCGCTCCCGGTATTCGAATGCCGGCGGCGTTCGCCAGGAGTTTCTGTGCGGTGGGGTCAGAGTCGAGGTGCTCTCGGATCCAGGCCGGGTCGGCGTCGAGGTCCAGGAGTCGGCGGGTGGCGGCGATCGCTTCGGCCAGATCAGAAATTGCGGTCAGCTCCACGTGGGCGTGCCACGTGCCGTCGTGGACGTCGACGGTGGCGATCCCTGGCCCGCCGTTCAGCGAGAGGGAGCGTCGGTGCGACACCGCACCGGGGGCCGTGATTCCGGGAGCTCCATGCGAGTTCAGAAAGCCAAGGAGCCATTCGTCGTCCAGGGGACCTCGGGCGGGAAGACGGACGCGGACCGAGAGGGGCGTCGATTCCGAAGGGCGTTCCGACGCCGGGCCCGCTCGCCGAAGCTCCGATGGGGTTCGTGCATAGATGGCGCGGATCGTGTCGTTGAACTGTCGGACGCTTGAGAATCCGGCAGCCCAGGCCACGTCCGTGACCGGCATGGTGGTGGTCTCGAGGAGGATCCGGGCCAGGTTGCCACGATGGGCTCGGGCCAGGGCGATCGGTGTTGCTCCCAGGTGGTCCACGAGCAACCGGTGGAGATGACGCTCGCTGACCGCCAGTCGCTCGGCCAGTCCGGCCACACCCACCCGGTCGATTTCGCCAGCCTCGATGAGTCGAACCGCTCGGCCGATCAGATCATCTCGGACGCCCCACTCTGGTGAACCGGGGGTCGCATCCGGCCGACATCGTTTGCAGGAGCGGAAACCGGCCGATTGGGCAGCGGCGGCCGAGGCGAAGATTCGGACGTTCTGCCGTTTGGGGCGAACGGGAGCCGGGCAGCTTGGCCGGCAGTAGATGCCGGTGGACGTGATGCCCGCAATGAACCAGCCATCGAACCGGGCGTCGCGACTCTGCATCGCTCGGTAGCACCGGTCTGCATCAAGGGGGGTGGCCACATCACTCATGCCACCATTCTCGCGGAGTCCGCGGGGCAGTACTAGCGGTTTTCAGACACCCAGGTTCTCAATGTTCAGCCCCGATCGAGGCGACCTCGGAGCGCTGCCAGGCTCAGGCCCTGGCTGATGGTCGCAACGATTGCGATTGCCAGGAGCGCTTTGCCGATCGCCGAGAAATCCCACTCGTCCGCGAGCATGGAGCGCATCCCCTCCAGTACGTAGGTGATCGGGTTGAAGCGGGCGATGGCTCGCATCCAACCTGTGAGTGCGTCGAGGGGGACGGTCGACGACGTCAGGAAGGCGAACGGGAAGAACAGCAGGAAGCTGGAGGCAACGGCACCGGGATTCGCCGTCTTCAACGCAATGGCGTAGGGAAAGCCGGTGAAGGCCAGTCCCCACAGCGCACCGATCAGGATGAAGACGATCACACCGAGGATGCCGGTGCCGAAGCTCACCCCCAGGATGAGTCCAAGGATGATGACCGGGATACACAGCGCAACGACAAGGGCGAAGTCGGCCACCATGAGTCCGAGCAGCAGGGGGAGCCGACGAGCCGGACTGAGGAGCAGGCGATCGAAGTAGCCGGTCTGCAGATCGGTGACGAGACTGGCTGCTCGCGAGATCCCGGTGACCGCAAAGATGATGCCGGTTGCCAACTGGAACTCCCGGTAGTCGAAGCCTTCAACTCCGGGCACGGATTCCGTGAGGTCTTCAAGCGCTCCCAGATTCACGATGTAGAAGAACGTCGGAATGATGATCGCCGGAAGGATGGCCTCGGGCTCCCGGGGGATGGCTCGCAGTGCTCGCTTCGCCACGGTCAGGATGTCCCTGCCGAACCCTGATCGGCGCGCCCGGACGTCGGATCGGGTGATTGTGGGAGTGGTGGTGGTCATGCGGACACCTCGATCCGATCGCCGGTGAGTTCAAGAAAGACGTCGTCGAGTGTGGGTGTCCGAAGCGTGAGTTCATCGACCTTGGCGCCGATGCCATCGAGGGCAATCGCCACAGGCGAGACCGCGGCGGCGCCGTTGCTGACGGACACGAGCAGTCCTCGGGGTCCGTGCTCGACCTTCTCCACGCCATCGAGTTGTTGGAGTGCGTCGATCGCGCCGTCGACGGGGGAGGACAGCCGGACCTGCACGACGTCGGACCCGACCGACCGCTTGAGTTCTTCCGGTGTGCCTTCGCCCGCAATCGTGCCAGCGTTGATGATGCCGACCCGATCGGCGAGCTCATCGGCCTCTTCCAGGTATTGGGTCGTGAGGAAGATGGTGGTGCCGAACTGGGTGTTCAACGCCCGTACCTCTTCCCAGACTCGTGCCCGACTGGTGGGATCGAGGCCAGTGGTGGGCTCGTCCAGGAAGAGCAGGTCGGGGTTGTGCATGAGGGATGCGGCGAGGTCGAGCCGGCGCTTCATGCCACCCGAGTACGTGCCGATCCACCGGTCGATCGCATCCATCTCAATGAGCGTGGAGAGCTCGTCGACACGGGTCTTCGTTTCGGCTGGCGTCAGCCCGTACAGCGCACCTTGGAGCTCCAGGATCTCCCGGCCGCTCTGCTTGTCATCGAGCGATGCGTCCTGAAGCGCGGCCCCGATGCGAAGACGAATGTCCTCGGCGGCATCGACGACGTCCATCCCGAAGATCTTCGCCGTACCTGCGCTGGGGGCAAGCAGTGTGGTGAGCATCTTCACCACCGTGGACTTTCCCGCTCCGTTCGGACCGAGAAAGCCATAGATCTCTCCGGCCTCGATGGTGAGGTCGACGCTGCGGACGGCCTCCACCTCGCCAAAGGTTCGTTTGAGCCCGCGTGCTTCAATGACTGTGGTCATGCCCGCGAATCTAGCGGCTCGACATCACGGGTTCCCCGGTGGCGAACTCTGCGCCCACCCGCTGTTTGATCAGGCGGCGTGCCCACCACGAACCGATGGCCACGCTCACGGCGAGCAGAACCGCCGCAACGATGAAAACCGGATCTGTCGGATCCTTCGCCCGCGACGCGGCCAGCGTCGTGACCGCGGTGCCGGGGAGCAGGCCGAGCACCGTTGCCGGAACGTAGCGACTCAGGCGAATCGAGCCGAGGCCGCTGCCGTAGTTGAGGACGTTGAACGGCATCACGGGAACCATCCGCAGGATCAGGATGGTGAGGAAGTCGCGCTGGCCAAACCAATGATCGAGCGGTGTGAGTCGGCCGTTCAACAGTTCCTGGCAACCCTTCCGACCGAAGGTTCGAGCGACGATGAAGCTGAGGACAGCCCCCACTGTTTGTGCCGCGATCGCAAGGGGAAAGCCACCGGCAAAGCCGAAGAGGGCACCGGTGGTCAGTGTCCCGACCGTGCCAGGTAGGAGGAAGACGATCGCGATCACGTAGACGACGAAGAAACCAGCCGCACCCCACCGGCTTGCAGCGACGGTCTCGAGGAGTTCGGCAACTTGGCTCGGGCCCATCCACAGCAACACGAACGTCGCCGTGCACAGGATGAGGCCCAGAACGACGAGGCGCAGCAGCGCAAGCGAGAATTTTGGTCGTGACATGGGCTTCGGTCGATGAGGTTGTCCGTGGACGTCCGCCCCTCATCGGGCGCACCCGTTGTTCTTCGGCGGGTTTTGCCGTCGACTGGATCTCAGATGAGCAGCGTGGCGGCGAGGCTCACCCCACCGACGAGAACTGATGCGATCGCGCCAAGGGCGAGCGGTGCTCCACCGAGCTGTCGGAGCCGGTCGATGCGTACTGCAGCGCCCAGGCCCACGAGGGCGACGGTCAGGAGCAGGCCTTCGATGAATCGGGCGCCATCGACGACCGCCTCTGGGACCCATCCGGTTGAGCGGAAGGCGAGCATGGCGAGGAACCCGATGACGAACGGTGGAAGGACGGGAGGTCGATCTGTCGTTTCGGAGGCCGAGCGACGGGCGAGGCTGACGCCGGCGACGAGCGGAGCGAGGAGGATGACGCGGGTGAGCTTCACCACGACGGCGATCGCCAGCACCGAAGCTCCGCCGGTGGATGCTGCCGCCACGACCTGGGCGACATCGTGAACGCTCGCACCAACCCAGATGCCGAACTGCTCGTCGCTGAGGCCGAATGCCATGGCGAGCAGGGGGAGAGCAAACATGGCGATCGTTCCGGCGAGGGTCACGAGACCGATCGCCATGGCAACCTCTTCCTCTTCCGCATCGGAGGTGTCCTCCATTGCAGCGATCGCGGATGCGCCGCAGATCGAGTAGCCGGTGGCGATCAGAAGCGTGAGCGGTTCGGAGACGCCCAGGCGTTCACCCAGCCATCGGGTTCCGAAGAAGGTCGCCGTCACCGTGGCGACAACGACGGCGAGTGTCGCTGCGCCGAGTTCGGTGACCTGGCCGATCGACAATCGGACGCCGAGGAGGACGACTCCGAAGCGAAGCAGGGTTCGTGCGGCGAACATGAGGCCTGGCCGAAATCGATCGACGCCGGAGCGGTTGCCGAGGATGACACCACCGAGCACGGCGAAGGTCAACGCAGAGATGAAGGGGACGAGTGTGTTGAGCGCGGTGGCGAGGGCGGTGAGGAGTGCAGCGACGAGGAGGCCGGGAATGACCGAGGTGGCTCGGTCGTGATGATCCACCGTTGGGGCGGTGGGCTCCCTCGTGGTCTGCGGAAGCGGGGGATTCTTCTGCATGAGTCAAGTGTCGGTGCGGAGGCCGTGTGGCGCTAGAGAGCTCTACGCTGCAAGCTCATAGGGTTGTTCTATGAGAAGTCAAGGGTGGGCGGCGTCGTCGATGAGCCCGGTCACGAGCTCGGCAAGTCGCTGCCGTTGCGTCGGGTCGGGTGGGGCCAATCCGAACAGGTCAATCAACCACAGGCCGTCACCAACGACCCGCGCCAGGAGGGCGACCGTCGGGTCGATGCCATCGTTCGTCACCAGGCGCTCCTGCCATTGGGTGAACTGTTCCTGTGCTGGTGTCAGATCGCCATCGTCGAGCGCAGCCGCGGCGAAGATTCCGGCCGCAGCGTCGGCCTCGCCATGCTGGCCTGAGGTGACGTACTCCAGATACGCCCGGGCGAACGCGCCGTGCGACACCGGCTGACCGTCGGTCAGGGACTGCAGCGTGTCGTCCGCATTCGTGAGGGTCCGGCTGAGCAGACCAACCACCAGTTCCTGCTTCGAGGCGAAGTGGTAAAGCAGCCCACCTTTGCTCACTCCCGCAGTCTCCGCGACTCGTTCGAGTGTGAGCCCCGAGACACCCTCGGTTCGGACGACATCGCCCGCCGCATTGAGCAATCGGTTACGGGTTGCCGCCGCCTTGGCCCGCTGTCTCTGGCGCCCATCGGCGGGAGGTTGCGTCGGCTCGATCTCGTCTGCCATACTTTCACTGTACCGGCTGGACGGTTTTTGTCGAGTCGAGATCTGACGAGGAGAGGTCGCCATGAGCGTGATCGATCGTGTGAAGCAAGGAATGTCGACCGGAAGCCGGGGCCTCAAGCAGCGCGTCCAGGGAATGTCGGCCGGAAGTGCCGAAAAGAAGATCGCGGCCGCCCCAGGCCTCAAGCAGCGCATGCAGGGGATGTCGGCCGGAAGCGCCGACGAAGAGTGGGACTACGTCATCATCGGTGGCGGCAGTGCCGGCTGCGCGATGGCGAACCGTCTGAGCGCGGATCCGAACAACAAGGTGCTCGTGTTGGAGGCTGGTCGCAAGGACTGGAAGTGGGATGTGTTCATTCACATGCCAGCGGCGCTCACGTACCCGATTGGCAGCCGCTTCTACGACTGGAAGTACGAGAGCGAGCCCGAGCCGCACATGAACGGGCGGAAGGTGTATCACGCTCGGGGCAAGGTGCTCGGTGGGTCGTCGAGCATCAACGGCATGATCTTCCAGCGGGGCAACCCGATGGACTACGACAAGTGGG
>CAZFBD010000070.1:0-24634 GCA_964517125.1 uncultured Acidimicrobiales bacterium | reverse complement strand
ATGAGCATGAACCAGACAATGGCGTCTGGCGATCGACTCACGTTGCTCTGTGGAGCTGGCCAGGACTCGGTGTCCCGCCAGACTGCAGATGCGTGGTTGCGCCGTCGTCAAGCAACGCAGGTAACAACCACAACCGTCGCCCAGAAGCGAGCCAGCTGAACTAGTTGGTTGCGTACGATTCGTACGTGACCCCGCTCAGCACCGGCGCACGATTCAGGACGCGCAATGCGTCCAGAATCCAGCGCGCCAAAACCGTCGTGTCGACCTCGGCCGGCAACGTGAACACCAGGCCCCGTCGCGGGTGATCCTGGACGAGACGCCACTCCGGAGGCGTCTCCATGCCAGCCTCGCGCAACTGGACACCGGCCTTTGTGCCCGCACGGTGCTCAATCCCGACTGCTGCCGGTTCTTCGCGCTTGCCCGACGTGGCTGCGGTGACCGTGGCCATGGGAACCGATGGCCCGCGAGCTGCAACGATCGAGAACATCACGTTGTCGGGGATGAAGCGCTCCTCGTCGACCTCCAGCGTGAGGTTGGACCACCGAGCTGACGGGGTTGGAGCGGAACCCAGCGCCCACTCGACCACCATGGCGGCGGCGGCCTCATCGGTCACTTCGAATCGTCCAGCGTCCTGCAGCATCACATCAGTTTCCCATGGACCTGGCCCGCTGTCCCACCGAGCCTCAGCTCTGCGCAATACGCTCCTGCCATGAGCAACGTGCCTGTACTTCGTCTGGCAGCAACCGCAATCCCGGTCAGGGCCGGGACCGAGGGGCCCGAGTTCCTCATGGTGAAACGGTCCGAGGCACTGAGCTTCGGAGGCATGTGGACCTTTCCCGGTGGCGCGATCGATGCCGAGGACGGTGTTCTCCCACCCAGTCCGCTCGACGAAGCAACCATGATCTGGGACGACCCCGATCTGCTCACCACGGCCCGGGTTGCAGCAGCCCGCGAAACGCTCGAAGAGACGGCGTTGGTGGTTGACCCCGATGCCCTTGTCTGGTTGTCACACTGGATTCCGCCCGCTGTTGGTCTGGTCAAGAAGCGTTTCGCCACGTGGTTCTTCCTGGCACCGGAAGCGACGGGCGACATCGTGGTCGACGAACGAGAGAACAGCGAAGCCCGGTGGCTGACCCCGGCTGTGGCGATCGACGAGTTCGGGCGCGACGAATTCCCGCTGGCCCCGCCCACATGGACCACCCTGTGGGACCTCAATGAGCACGCCACCGTCGACGCCCTGTTCGCGTCAGCCGGTGCGGGACCAGCCTGGTTCCACACCCGGATCGGGCGCGACGAAGAGGCGGCGCACCTGATGTGGGAAGGTGACGCCGGCCATGCTTCAGGCGACATTCACGCTCCGGGAGCGCGCAACCGCACCACCATGGATGCGGGCGGATTGTTTCGACGTGAACGATGACAGGCGCGCCTCGTGGGCGCCGATCGATCAGCTCCCGAGTGCGGCGGCGGCGCGGGTCTCTGCGACCTTGCGCCGGCCAATGATCGGAGTCGTTGGGGCGTAGCCGGCTGAGGCACGCTCGGACTCCGATTCACCTCCCCAGTAACCCAACTCGAGGTTTCCTCGGGCGTAGGCCCGACAGGATTCGAGCACGTTGCACTTCTCACAGATCAGCTTGGCTTTCGCCTCTCGCCGAACGCGTGCCTCGGGGCGTTCTGCGAACGGGGCGAAAAACAAATCGCTGTCCCCGACGCATGCGCCCTTTGACATCCATGAGGTCGATTCGCCCGACACCGTAAGAGATTCGATCATCGTTGTCCTTGGTCCCTCCGCGAAGGCAGGACGTCACGGCACAGGGACAGACCCTGTCTTGCGCGCCCAAGCACCCTCGCACTCCACTGCTTGCCGAGAGATTCTGCGCGCGGATGCACAGAGAATTCCAATAGTTTCCGTCGCGACCCCCATCTGCAAAAGAGATGGGGTCTCACAACGGGCGCTAGCACAGCATCGTCATGGTTGTCGAATGAACGGCGTGAACTCTTCTCCACACGGTCGAGCCATTCGTCCCCTTGCAGCTCGGTCAGGGCCACGTAAGCTACCCATCAGTAACCCGCAGGCTCAGCCTGCCAGGCCAGAGGAGTCACCATGCCAGAAGCTGTCATCGTCGCCGCAACCCGCACACCGATTGGTCGTGCCGCAAAGGGCTCGCTGGTCGAGGCTCGCCCCGACGACATGTCCGCGTTCATCATCGACGCCGTCCTCAACAAGGTTCCCGACCTTCCCCGTGAAGAGATCGAAGACGTCATCTGGGGAATCGGCCAGCCTGCAGGCGAGGGCGGCTACAACGTTGCCCGCGTCGCCTCGCTCCTCGCCGGCCTCGAAGCCCCCGGTGTCACCGTCAACCGCTACTGCAGCTCCTCGCTGCAGACCATCCGCATGGCCGCCCACGCAATTCAGGCTGGCGAAGGCGACGTGTTCGTCGCGGGCGGTGTGGAAACCGTGAGCCGCTACGGACACGGCGCAGCCGACGTTGGCCCGCACAATGAGCACTTCACCGGAGCCGAGGCTCGCACCGCCGAGCGTTCGGGCGGCGAGGGCGGCACGTGGGAGCCGAGCGACATCGGCGACATCTACATCGCCATGGGCCAGACCGCCGAGAACGTCGCCGAGGTCACCGGCATCAGTCGCGAGCGCCAGGACGAGTGGGGCGTGCGTTCCCAGAACCGGGCCGAGGAGTCCCGCAACAACGGATTCTTCGAGAACGAGATCACGCCGTACACGCTTCCCGATGGAACCGTCATCACTCAGGACGACGGCATCCGTGCCGGCACCACCCTCGAGGGTGTCTCGGGTCTCAAGCCCGTGTTCCGTCCCAACGGCACCATCACCGCCGGCAACGCCTGCCCGCTCAACGACGGCGCTGCAGCTGTGGTC
The DNA here is from genome assembly GCA_964517125.1 of uncultured Acidimicrobiales bacterium. Classification (GTDB taxonomy): domain Bacteria; phylum Actinomycetota; class Acidimicrobiia; order Acidimicrobiales; family SHLQ01; genus SHLQ01. The sequence continues at coordinate 21,744 of CAZFBD010000070.1, read as the reverse complement.
GTCATGAGCGACACCCGCGCCGCCGAGCTCGGCATCAAGCCACTCGCCCGCATCGTGTCCAGCGCCGTCTCCAGCCTCCACCCCGAGATCATGGGCCTCGGTCCCATCGACTCGATCAAGAAGGCCCTGGACCGTGCAGAACTCTCCGTCGACGACATCGACCTGTTCGAGATCAACGAAGCGTTCGCCGTACAGGTGCTCGGCTCCGCTGACGAACTCGGCATCCCACTCGACAAGCTCAACGTGCACGGCGGCTCGATCGCCCTCGGCCACCCGTTCGGTATGACCGGCGCCCGCATCATGACCACGCTCATCAACGGCCTCGAGAACACTGGCGGCCGCTACGGCGTCGAGTCCATGTGTGTCGGCGGCGGCCAGGGCATGGCCATGGTCATCGAACGTCTCGACTGACACCTTCCGGGTCACCTGGTTGTACCCAAGAACGCAGGTTGCCCTCCCCTCGGGGAGGGCGCCAGCCGTTTTGGTGACACCACCCGTCCGGTTCACAGGCCACCATGGTGTGCATGGACGACCACCCCATCGGGCGGGCGGTTGCGGTCGGGGCAGTCGCGTCGGCTGGGTTCTACGTCGTTGCGCTCACGGTCGCCACACAGGGCACCAACCTGATCTTCAGCGCGTTCTTCCTGGTCTGGGTCCTCATCGCCTGGATGGCGGTCGTGCTCGCACGCCAAGTGCGAGCGCAGCTCGGCGAGGTAGAACATGCCGTGGCCGCGCTGGCGGCGGTATGCCTCCTGACCGTTGCCGCGGTTGCAATCGTGGGACCAGTCCGGGATGCACTGCTGGCTTTCCTCTTCTGGGGTGCCCTTTCGCTCGCTGGCGCTGGCCCGCTCCTGTGCCTGTTGATCGCTGCACGGGTGCTGATCGACAGCCGGAGTGGCTGGACGGCCGCCGCCTCGCTCCTGAGCATTGGTGCGGTTGCTTCGGTGGTCGTCGGCATCACCGATACGTGGCAACGGGCCATGGACCACTACGCCGCACTGCCGCTCACCGACCCGTACGCCGATTGTTACGTCGCCAGCGCCGCCACTCACAGCCATCCTGCACTCACCCGGTCCTGGTCCGTGCCGACCGCGACGGGCTCCGTGTCGGTCACGCCGCAACTCGTACGGCTGAAGGCCGTCGAACTTCTCGTGCGGAGTGCCTGCCCGACGCTGCACGAGCACATCCGCTCCGTCTACGACCGGGTTGGCCCACCGGTTGCTGCCCGCGTCACGACCCCGCTCCGGTCGGATCTGGCATGGCTCTCGCTGTTCCCCCTCGGTCTCTGTGCAGCAGCGATCCTGCGGCTCGCCCCCGTCGAGGCTCGCAACACAGCACATCGGCTCCACCCACGGATCACCGAGGGGTCCCGTCCGGGCTAGTCTCGCCCGCATGCACGAGACACCAGCAGGACACTTCTACTTGGGCGGGACCCTCGAAGACGGGGACGCCGGGACCGGCGATCCAGTCCACCTCGAGGCATCGGACCTGACCACACACGGCGTGATCGTCGGCATGACCGGATCGGGAAAGACCGGCCTGAGCATCATCATGCTGGAGGAGGCCCTGTTGCAGGGCATCCCCACGATCATCATCGATCCGAAGGGCGACATGGGCAACCTCATGTTGACCTTCCCCGACCTTGCCGGAGACGACTTCGAGCCATGGGTGAACGGCGCCGACGCCGAACGCTCCGGCGTTTCGCTGGGCGAACATGCAGCCGCCACCGCCGAGACCTGGCGCAACGGCCTGGACGGCTGGGGAATCGGCCCCGAGCGCATCACCAAGCTCCGGTCCAACGCCGATTTCACGATCTTCACACCCGGCTCGTCAGCTGGCGTGCCGCTCGACATCATCGGCGACCTCGCGGCTCCGCAGGACGCCAGCGACGAGATCCTGGCCGACGAGGTCGAGGGCCTCGTCTCCTCGCTTCTCGGCCTGGTCGACATCGACGCCGACCCGCTGTCGAGTCGAGAGCACATCCTGCTCTCCAACCTGGTCCATCGGGCGTGGTCGAACGGTCAGGACCTGGACCTTGGCACGCTTCTGGGGCAGATCCAGAACCCGCCGATGCGAAAGCTCGGCGTGCTCGAACTTGATGCCTTCTACCCCGCCAAGGACCGCACCGCCCTGGTCATGAAGCTGAACGGCCTGCTCGCCTCCCCATCGTTCGGGGCATGGACCGAGGGCGAACCCCTCGACATCGATGCCATGCTCGGCAACGGCCCGCGGGCCAACATCATCTCCATCGCCCACCTGTCGGAGACCGAGCGACAGTTCGTGGTCACCCTCGTGCTCTCCAAGGTGGTCACCTGGATGCGCAAGCAGGCTGGCACGCCCGAGCTCCGAGCGCTCATCTACATGGACGAGGTGTTCGGCTACGTTCCCCCGACCGCCCAGCCACCGTCGAAGAAGCCGATCCTCACCATTCTCAAGCAGGCTCGCGCCTTTGGTGTGGGCCTGGTGCTCGCAACCCAGAACCCCGTCGACGTCGACTACAAGGCGTTGTCGAACGCGGGAACCTGGATGGTTGGCCGGCTCCAGACCGAACGCGACAAGGACCGTCTGCTCGACGGCATGGCCTCGGCCGGCGGCAGCATGGACAAGGGCGCGCTGTCCGAGATGATCTCCAGCCTCGACAAGCGCCAGTTCCTCCTCCATCAGACCCGCGCCGACGAGCCCACGCTGTTCGGCACCCGCTGGGCCATGAGTTACCTTCCCGGACCGCTCACCCGAACCCAGATCGGCGAGCTCATGGAAGACACCAAGGCACGCTCAGCACAAACCGATGACGCCCCAGCGCCGAGGGACGAGGAGCGTGACAGCTCCTCCGTCGCCACAGCTGAAGCGGAGCGGCACATCGCCGACAACGAGTCCGAGATGGCTCCCGAAGTCGCCGACGGCACGGCAGTCCACTGGATCGATCCGGCTGCGCCCTGGCTCGAGACCGTTGGCGGGGACCCCGACGGCACCCGGCTCACCGCCGGCGTCGCTGCGCGTGTCCGGCTGCTCTTCGACGACACGAAGGGCGACCTTCGCCACGAGGTCGAATGGGAAGCCGTCATCACGCCCATCGACGGGGAAATCGATGCCGACGACGCGATCGAGGTCGACTTCGACGAGCGCGACCTGCGGGATGCCCCCGCCAACGACGACGCCATCTATGTGCTCCCCGATGCAAAGATCAAGAACAAGACACTGTTCTCGAAAGCGCAGACGCAGTTGAAGGATCGCCTGTACCGGTCCGAGACGCTCGAGCTGTGGCAGAACCCCGAGCTGAAGCTCTACTCGCGTGTCGATGAGTCCCGCGAGGATTTCGGATTCCGCTGCGACGCGGAAGCCGAGAACCGCGCCGATGCCGACGTCGCCAAACTTCGCGACAAACTGGAAACGAAGTCGGATCGCATCAAGGCCGCAATCGAGAAATCCGAGGACCGAATCCGCGAACTCGAACACGACGTGAGTTCGCGGGGACGGGAACAGATTCTCGATATCGGCATGTCCGTTCTCGGCGGTGTTCTCGGCGGCCGTCGGTCGACCCGGAGCATCCTTGGAGGCGCCCGACGAGCCACCTCGAAGGGTCGAACCAAGGCCAACGCCGAGGAACGTCTGCAGACCGCCGAGAACCGACTCGAGGAGAAGGTCGACGAGTTGGAGGAACTCGAAACCGAGCTCACCGACGCGCTGTTCGAGATCCAGGCCGACTGGGATGACCGAGCCAAGCTCATCGAGCCGCTCGAGGTCCCCCTGGAAAAGACCGACATCGGCATCGACGAGTTCTCTCTGATCTGGATTCCGACCACCTGACATGCTCAGGTCGGCGTGCGGAATGCCGATGAAAAGCCTGCGCGGGAAAACTGCAATCAAACCGAATCCGGATTGGTGCAGTCAACGTCGTAGTATCAACCAGGACAGAGACGGATCGTGGGCAGAACCGCAGAAAATATGGCTCCGAGTGTGAACAATTCAGCCACATCTGAAAAAGACGGAAAGGGCGTTGTCCTTCACCCGACCTCGGCCGTGTTTGGCGAGGACCGGGAGCGTGCCTCGCGGTTCAATGCCCGCAAGGCCGCCGTGTTCGTCGCCGACCTCAACGCAGTTGCACTGTCGCTGTTTCTTGGCGCCCTCGTTGCGACCTGGGTGAACCCATCGGACCCCGTTGCCACCCGCACGTACTTCTGGTTCCTGCTGCTCACCCTGCCGGTGTGGCCCATCACGTTCGCTCGCCAGTACCTGTACCGGGCCCGGCACATCGCCCGAAGCGCCGACGAGGCCGAACGAGTCGCACGAGCCATCCTCTACGGCTTCGTTGCGCTGCTCGTGATCTCCATCTTCACCGGCGAGTACTTCAGCACCGAAGCGGTCACCTTCCGGCTGGCTCCCACGGTCATCGTCGTCTCCTTCCTGTTCATGTTCGTGATCGTGGGCATCGAGCGCGCGATCGCCCGCTGGTTGTTCAAGCGGGCCCGCACCTCGGGACAGAACCTCCGCAACGTGCTCATCGTCGGCAAGAACGCCGAAGGCGCGTTCGTCCGCGACATGCTCGACAAGGATCCGTCGCTCGGATACAAGGTCCTCGGCTACCTCGAGGACGAACTCCCCAATGGCATCGAGGGACTCGCCGACTCAGCCGGCGCACTCAGCGCCATCAACGAGGTCAACGCTGGCGGTGTCATCATCGCCGCCACCGGTATCGAAGTCGGCACAAGCAACCAGCTCATCCGAACGCTCACCGAGAACGACATCCACGTGGAGCTCTCCTCCACCCTGTGCGACATTGCCTCCGATCGTCTGACCATTCGCCCGCTCGGCCGTTTCCCCATGGTGTACATCGAGCCGGTTGAGCGCAACGGATGGCGGCGCTTGGCCAAGCAGGCCTTCGACTACACGTTCGGCCTGGTCATGTTCATCCTGCTCTCCCCCATCCTCCTGGGAGCCATGCTGGCCATCAAGCTCACCAGCCCCGGTCCCATCTTCTTCAAGCAGGTGCGCATCGGACGCGACGGCGAGGAGTTCGAGGTCTACAAGCTCCGGACCATGGTCACCGACGCCGAGGCGCTCCTCGAGAACGTTCGGCACCTGAACGAAGCAAAGGGCCCCATCTTCAAGATCAAGGACGACCCCCGAATCACCAGGGTTGGCAAGATTCTCCGGAAGACGTCCATCGACGAACTCCCCCAGTTCATCAACGTCCTCCGCGGCGAAATGAGCGTCGTTGGACCACGGCCCGCACTGCCGAACGAGGTCGCCGAATGGCAGCCCGTGCTCCGCAACCGACTTCGTGTGCAGCCCGGCATCACGGGTATGTGGCAGGTTGGCGGACGTCTCGACGGCGAGAACGACGACGAGGACTACGGCCAGCTCGATCTCTACTACGTCGACAACTGGACCCTCGTCACCGATCTCACCATCATCTTGCGCACCGTGCCAGCAGTGCTCATGCAAAAGGGTTCCTACTGACGTCGTTCGTCGGCCAGGGCCTCCTCTGAGGCTTCGTCAGACCCCTGTGGCATGATCGAACCATGCCAACAATCAGTTGCGGCCATTGCGGCGGCACGCATGCGAGCGCCGCAGAAGTTCGCAACTGTTTCCAGACCAACCCGGGCCAGGCCATCGATGCCGATGCTCCTCCCCTGCCCGACGAACCGCCGGAGCCAGTAGCTGGTGGGCAGTCCCCCCGCCGGGCTTCCCAACCTGCGGTCACGGTCCCCGAACCCGCAGACGCTGTGCCACTTGCACCCGATTGGGACCGGCTCGCCGGCCCAGCGGTGCTCGGGCGAAGTGTCCTCGTTCGGCCCAGTCAGGACGCACCAGCGCCCTGGGCAACTTCCGATCGCATCCAGGGTGACCGGACATCGCTCGATGCACTCCAACGCGCCCACTCGTCCCGCACCCGAACCATCATCGAGTTCGACGGCGAGCTTCCGGATCCGTCGCCCACGCTCCGTGTACCACTGCACGACCTGGACCCCGACACCGATCTTGGCGAAGAGCGCCTTCGCCACCTGTTGACGGCCAACGTGGTCGACGCACGCGATCCCGAGCACCCAACATTCGCTCCGATCTCGCTTGCGGTGAGCGCCGGTGCCACGGTCTCCGCAACAACAGCCGACATCGAGCTTCCCGACGGCACAGCCTGGTGCGACGGCGGACCGCTCGACTGGTTCGGGCCCGCGGACACTGGAGATGTCCCCGTCATCCCCGCCGTGCACCTCGAGAGCGGCCTCCTGCGGCCCTCTGGCGAGGTTCTGCCTCAGGCCGACCTCGCACCCGACCAGCTCGCAGCGGTCCAGCACGGAGGCGGAGGGGCCCGCATCGTGGCACCAGCGGGCTCCGGCAAGACCCGCGTGCTCACCGAGCGAGCCCGACACCTCATCGTCGACCGCCAGATCGACGCCACCAGCATCTGTCTGGTGGCCTTCAACGTGCGGGCACGCGAAGAAATGCAGGCCCGCACCACCGACCTCCCGAACCTCGAGATCCGTACGCTGAACAGCTTGGCGCTGGCCATCGCCAACGGCACTGGCGGGTTCGCCCGGCCGGCGGTCCGCACGCGGCAGTTGCAGATGGTCGACGAACGGCAGGTCCGCAAACTCATCGAGCCCATGGTCAAGACCCGCCGGGCCGCCATGACCGACCCGCTCGCCGTCTGGCTCGAGGCCGTTGGCGCAGCCCGGCTTCGGCTCCGGGCACCGCACCTGGTCGAGGAGGATTTCGGAGGCGACGTCGACGGGCTCGGCACCGTCCTCAACGGCTACCGGGCCGCGCTCGAAAAGCGTGGTGCACTCGATTTCACCGAGCAGATCGTCGTGGCAATCGAGATCCTGCTCACCGACCCCCACGCACGGCGGGTCGCTCGCCGACTGTGCCGCGTGCTACTCGTCGACGAGTTTCAGGATCTCGCGCCCGCTCACCTGCTCCTCGTGCGACTCCTCGCCGGTCCAGCGGCCAACGTCTTCGGCGTCGGCGACGACGACCAGACCATCTACGGCTACACGGGGGCGTCGCCCGACTGGCTCATCCGGTTCTCCGACTTCTTCCCCGGTGCCAGCTCCCACGACCTGCAGGTGAACTATCGCTGTCCTCCCGAGGTCATTGGCAAGGTCACGAACCTGCTCTCCCACAATCGTCGCCGGGTGGACAAGACCATCGACGCCCGCCTCGGCCGCGAAACCACGAAGGAACTGCACGCAACGAAGTCCGACAACCCGATCACCTCGGTTGTCTCGCGGGTCACCGAACTCACCGAGTCCGGAGTCGATCCCACCGACATCGCCATCCTGACCCGCGTCAACGCCACCCTGTTGGCGCCCATGATCGCACTCCGACAGCGAGGGCTCTCCACCAACCAGGCGGTCCACGAATCGTTCCTCTCGCGTACCGGCGTGGCCGGAGCACTGGCCTGGATCGACCTGGCCACGGCTCCCGACGGGCTCCTGCCAAGCTCCGACCTCGCCATCGCTGCCCGGCGTCCGCCACGCGCCATCAGCCCACGTGTCATCGAGTGGATCGCCGAGAAGAACGACCTCGCCGACATCTCTGTTCTCGCCGACCGCCTCCGGGAGGTCCGGGACCAGGAGAAGGTCCACGGGTTCGTCACCGACCTCGAACACATGCGTGCACTCGCCCGCCGGGGGGCCACGACCGTCGACCTACTCACCGCCATCCGCGACGACATCGGACTTGGCGGAGCGCTCGAACGAAAGCTCGACGCGTCGCGTCGTTCCGTCGACAGGTCCGCGCACGGCGACGACCTGCAGGCGCTCATCGCCATCGCCGACCTGCAGCCCGACCCCGACGCATTCGTCGGCTGGCTCAAGACCAGCGTCATGACCCAGCCACCCGAAGGGCCGCAGGTCATGCTCGCCACCGTCCACAAGGTCAAGGGCCGCGAATGGCCGCACGTCATCGTCTACGACGCCACCGAAGGCCTTCTACCGCACCGCCTGAGCGAAGACATGGAAGAGGAACGTCGCCTCTTCCATGTGGCCATCACCCGGTGCTCCGAGTCTGTGCTCATCGCTGCCGGCGACACGCCGTCGCCATTCATTGCCGAGCTCGCAGCGCCCCGCGACCCCAACGCCCCCGAACCCGAACCGCAACCCAAACGAGCCGGTCAGCAGAAGCTCGTGCGCTCGGGCAGCTCCCCCGTGGCCACCGACTCGTCGCCGGCAGGCGTCGAGCTCCGCGAACGCATCCGCACATGGCGGCTGGAGCGCGCCAAGGCCGACGACGTCCCGGCATTCGTGGTGTTCAACGACCGAACCCTCGACGAGATCGTCGCTCGCAAGCCATCGACCGCGCAGCAGTTGCTGTCGGTACCCGGCATCGGGCCCGCCAAGGTTCGCAACTATGGCGACGAACTCATCGAGCTCATCTCGGCGGGCGACTGAAACTGGCTGTGGTGATCAGTCGGCCTTGATGGCCCGATCGAGCTTGCGGAACAGTGCATCGAAGGCCTCGGTCACGTCGGCTGACCGGGCACCGTAGGAGTGAATCGGCCGGCGGGCGCCGAGTGCTTCGTTGATGATCACCCGCTGCGGGACCGCTGGCTTCCAGATGGCCCGCTTGCCGACGATCTTGCCGAGCTCATCGAAGCGAGCTTCGGCTTCGCGGGAGATCGCAGGCTGACGGTTCACGATGACACCACCGAGGTCGAGATCGGAGTTGAACCGGTCCCAGACGTCGTCGATCAGGTCGGCGACGGCTTCCATGGTGTTGTTGGCGAATGCGCTGGGCTCCACGACGACGAGGGCGATGTCGGCCGTTGACAGCGCGTTCACCGTGACGGGCCCGAGACCTGGAGGACAATCGATGAGGGTGATCTGATCATCGGAGTCGACGCCCTTGAGCACCTTGTCGAGGGCCCGGGCGCTGGTCTTCGGACCACCATCGGGTTGCCAGTTCTCGAGTTCGGCACCAGCGGAAACCACCGTGAGGTGGTCCGACCACGTGGATGTGCCAACAGCGCTCTTGGCCGCTCCAGTTCCACCGTCCTTGAGTGCTGCTGCCAGACCGGTCGGTCCGTCGAGACCGAGGGCCCACGTGGCGCTGGCCTGCGGGTCGAGGTCGATCACCATGGTCGGCCGGCCCTTGGCAATCGCAGCAGAGGCGAGACCAAGCGTGACGGTGGTCTTGCCCACCCCACCCTTCTGATTCAACACAGCAATACGAGTCATGACCCCAGTCTCGCATCACCACTCACGCAAAACACAAACAACCATCGCGCGACCACCAACGCAGCCACCCTCCGCCGTCAGCTCACTACACCAGGGGCCTGTCCCCACTTGTAGTGAATCGACCACGCAGAGCGGTCTTGCCTTCGAAACGTGCAGCCAAACCGCCAAAAACACCCGCAATGCCACCCTACGTGAACGGCTCGCCACAACAGGGGCCTGGCCCCTGTTGTGGTGCTTTGACCGCGGAGGGTGAAGTCAATCGATTCGGGGGATGGCGATGGCGCCGGTTCGTTGGAGTTCTTCGATTCCGAATGGTTGGAGCTGCGCGAGCAGGTCGTCGAGATCCTCGGGATGGCTCGACAGCGAGATCATCATCTGGCCGCCCTCGACGTTGAGCACGCTTGCGCTGAATCCGGCGACGAGCGCCTCGACCTCGGCGACACGGTTGGCGTCGGGCAGCGCAAGACGAACGAGCACCATCTCGCGCAGCGCCGCCGAACCCGGCGACAGTTCGGTGATGCCGACCACATTGATCAGCTTGTCGAGCTGCTTCACGATCTGATCGATCGGTGCGCTCTCGGCGTCGACGACAATGGTGATCCGGCTGAATCGATCGTCGGTGGGAGCCACCGCCAGCGACTCGATGTTGAACCCGCGTCGGGCAAACAGCCCGGCGACTCGAGCCAGGACACCAGCCTTGTTCTCAACGAGAACGGCAAGCGTGTGGGTGGAAGCAAGGGTTGAGCGCTTCATCGGGCGTTCTCCTTCTCCTGGAACGGAGGCACGACAACATCGGAGTTGCTCTTGCCGCCGGGGACCATGGGGTACACGTTCTCTTCGGACTCGGTCACGAACTCCACAACGACCGGACGGTCGTTGATGGCGTTGGCCCGTTCGATCGCGGCCTCGACCTCGTCGGGATCCTCGACACGGATGGCAACGCAGCCCATGGCTTCGGACAGCTTGATGTAGTCGGGCACTGGTCCGCTGAGGTCAACCTCGGAGTACCGGTTGTCGTAGAACATCTCCTGCCACTGGCGCACCATGCCCAGGTAGCTGTTGTTCAGGAGTGCGACCTTGATCGGGATTCGCTCCACGGCGGCGGTGATGAGTTCCTGACAGGTCATCTGGAAACAACCGTCACCGTCGACCGCCCACACCGTACGGTCGGGCATGCCGGCCTTGGCGCCGATTGCAGCCGGAATGGAGTAGCCCATGGTTCCGAGGCCGCCGGAGTTCAACCACGTGTAGGGATGGTCGAACTTCCAGTACTGGCTGGCCCACATCTGGTGCTGACCAACGCCTGACGCAACGATCGTGTCTTCGGGCGAGAGATCCCGGAGGCGTTCCAGGACCATCTGTGGCTTGAGCTTGCCGCCGGGTTCGGCGTCTTCGTAGGCAAGCGGGTAGTTCTCCTGCCAGCCGCTGAGGGTGCTGCGCCATGCGCCGTGGTCGACGGCAGTAGCCGAACCGATCTCGTCGAGCATGGCGGCGATGACGCGCTTGGCGTCACCGCGGATGGCCACGTCGGCTGCACGGATCTTGCCGAGTTCGGCGGGATCGATGTCGACGTGAACGATCTTGGCATCGGGAGCGAAGGAGTCGAGCTTGCCGGTGACTCGGTCGTCGAACCGGCTACCGAGGGCAATGAGCAGGTCAGCTTCCTGCATCGCCATGATGGCGGTGTAGTTGCCGTGCATGCCAGGCATACCAAGGTTGAGTTCGTGGCTGTCGGGGAGTGCTCCGCGGGCCATGAGTGTGGTGACCACGGGAATGTTGAGCTTCTCGGCAAGTGCACGGAGCTCCTCGGCCGCACGGGACTTGAGGATGCCACCACCCGCATAGATGACCGGACGGGTCGCCGAGAGCATGAGCTCCACGGCAGCAGCGACGTCCTCGGGCTTGCCATCGAGCACCGGCTGGAAACCCGGAAGATCGACCGCGACGGGGTCCTTCCACGTCATGGCCGAGTCCGGGTTCATGGCGTCGGTGATGTTCTTCGGCAGATCGATCAGCACGGGGCCGGGGCGGCCGTGCGTGGCGATGTGGAACGCCTCGTGGACGACCTGCGGGATGTCGTTGGGATCCGAGACCAGGTAGTTGTGCTTCGTGACCGACATGGTGATGCCGGTTGTGTCGGTCTCCTGGAACGCATCGGTGCCGATGAGGCCGTAGGGAACCTGGCCGGTGATCGCAACGAGCGGAACGGAGTCGAGGTAGGCATCGGCGAGCGGTGTGACGATGTTTGTGGCAGCAGGACCGCTGGTGACCATGACGACACCGGGCTTGCCGGTGGCGTGGGCGTAGCCAGACGCCATGTGCCCGGCACCCTGTTCGTGGCGGACCAGGACGTGGCGTAGACCCGCGTCGATCACGGAGTCGTACACGGGAAGGATGGCCCCACCGGGGTATCCGAACACCACCTCGACACCCTCGAACTCGAGGGCCTTGAGAAGCGCCTGTCCTCCATCCATGTTCATGTCTTTGCTCCTGCCCGCGGGCGGGTTGTGTTCGATGTGTGCGTGAACCGGTCCGAAAAACCAAGAAGCCTTCCCGACTGGGAAGGCTGCAGCACTCGACGTTGGTCGAGTGCTAGCGGATAACTACTACGAGGTTGCGATGCGAATTCACGGTTGTGAGTATGCCCCGAAGGCCGCCCGTACGGCAACATGAGTGCATGGACGATGCTGCGGCGCCAACCACCAACCGGCGTGGCGTGTTTCCCGGATCGTTCAACCCCCTGACGATCGCGCACCTTGAGGTTGCCCGGTTGGCCCGGGAGTTGCATGAACTCGACGAGGTTCACCTGGCCATTTCGCAGGTTGCGTTGGACAAGCCCACTCCCCCAGGCCCACCGCTCGAGGAACGGATCGAGCTGATTGCCGCAGACGCTGCAGCCCATGACTGGTTGTTCGTCGAAACGACGAGTGCACAACTGATCGTCGACATCGCGGCCGGCTACGACGTGGTGATCATGGGCGCAGACAAGTGGGAGCAGGTCAACGATGTCCGCTACTACGGCACCGAGGCCGAGCGGGACGCTGCGCTCGAGCGACTGCCAGAGGTCGTCGTGGCCACGCGGGATGGCGCCGTTGCACCCGGCGATGCGATGGAAACGCCGGCCGACATTCGGTCCGTGTCGTCGACGGCCGCCCGAGATGGCGAGCGGGACATGATGGCGCCCCAGGCGCGAACGCACTGGAGCTGACTGCGGTCAGTCGAGCGTTGCGTAGACGGTGGACCGGTCCTCGGTTCGAGCCGTTCCGACTTCATCGACGGCCGAGCGGAGGTCGGCCAGATACTCGTCGATCATTCCTGCGTTCGTGTTGGACACGGTCGAGTGGAGCGAATCTGGCGGCGTTTGGCGATCGTGGTACCAGTTTCGAGCCGTGAGCGCGTCCGCGAGCGCAAAGACGTCGATCGACACGTCGCTGGTTGGGTCGTCGGCCATTGCGATGAGCTGGAAACCGCCATCGCCGAGCACACGAAGCCCGTCGATCTCGGCGATTCCGGCCCGCATGGCATCGGCGTTGGCGAGGACAGACCGGACAAGCTCGACGTAGCCATCGATTCCGAGGTGCTGCATCACCGCCCAGGCGGCCGCCATTGGCAGCCCGCTGCGGCTGCCCTGGAGATTCGGTGAGGCGTAGAAGCCGCCGAGCCAGTTGTCGAAGACGAACGTCTGGTACTTCCGGAGTTCCTTCGTGCGATGCAGGATGACGCTCACGCCCTTGGGTGCGTAGCCGAGCTTGTGAATGTCGGCGCTGATCGTGGTGACGCCATCGACCCGGAAGTCCCAGGGATCCACCGTACGACCGAGCCGTTCGGCGAACGGCAGGAAGAAGCCGCCCATGCATGCGTCGACGTGGCAGCTGGCGCCGACAGACACCGCCAGCGCTGCGATTGCGGGGATGTCGTCGATCACGCCCTGCGGATACTGCGGCGCGGAGCCGACGACGAGTGCCGTGTTCTCGTCGACCAGATCTGCCATGGCGTCCACGTCGGCTCGCCAGTCCTGGAGCACGGGGGCGATGCGGGTCTCGAGCCCAAACAGGTGGGCGCCTTTGTGGAATGCGGCATGTGCGCTGGATGCGAGAACGATGTTCGGCGCCGTAACGCCACGTTCCGAGCGGGCTCGTTCCCGTGCGGCCTTCACCGCACACAGGATCGATTCGGTTCCGCCGCTGGTCAGGAAGCCGGCCGTGCCGTCAGGGCCATGCAGCAGATCTGACGTCCAGCCGACGACCTCGGACTGGATGCTGCGCAGCGATGGGAAGGCGAACGTGTTGAGCGCGTTCTCGTGCAGGTACATGGCGGCTGCCCGTTCGGCGACCTCCCGCACCTCGGGGCCACCGTCGTAGACCATCCCGAAGGTCCGGCCGTCTTCCCAGCGAACGTCGTTGTCTCGTTTGGCAGCGAGGTCTGCCATGACCTCATCGACCGACCGACCATTCGTGGGCATCGTCATGGAGCGAGCGTAGCGCAGGCGTCCTTCAGGATTTGAGGCGTTGGTTGGTGGGGTCGAAGAGGGGCCCCTTGACCATCGTGGCGCCGTGCTTCACGCCCGTGGCCTCGACCTCGACCTCGGTGCCGAGCTCTACCCGATCCGCATCAACGAACGCGTGAGCGATGAAGCTGCCCACGTTCAGGCCGTCACCGGCACCGGCGATGTAGCCAATGACGTCGCCGCCGGCCGTCACGGGTTCCCATCCGTAGACGACCGCGTCACGATCCGTGAACTGGAGCGTGACGATCCGGCGTCGGACGGGTGCGGCCAGCGCAGCGTCCTTGCCGTGGAAGTCTTTGGTCTGGTCCATCGCCCACAAGAGGCCGCTTTCGGCGGGGCTGAACTCGGGCGTGGTGTCGCCGCCCCAGAGCCGGTAGCCCTTCTCCATGCGGGCGGAGAAGACCGATGCGGCGCCGATGGCCGGCATGTCGAATGTGCGCCCGGCCTCCCACAAGGTGTCCCACACATGCAGGGCGTAGGACGTCGGCACGTAGATCTCGTAGCCGAGTTCACCGACGTAGGACAGCCGCAACACCTTCGCTGGTGCCATGCCGACGTCGATGTTCTGCCACGTGTACCAGGGGAAGGCGTCGTTGGAGAGGTCGTCGCCGCTGCAGGCCTGGAGGACCTCTCGGCTGTTGGGTCCCCAGATGGCAATCGGAACCACGGCCTCGCCGAGGTCGGTGTAGCGCACGGTCTGACGGTCGCTGTCGGGCACGAGCGACTGGTAGTACGCAAGCTCGGCCTGCAGGTTCCCCTTGCCGGTGAGGATCCACCAGGTGTCCGTTCCCATTCGGGCGACGGTGACGTCGCGTGCGACCATGCCGGCCTGCGTGAGGATGAGGGAATAGGTGATGCCTCCGACGGGCAGGTCGATGTCGGCGGTACAGAGATGCTGCAGGTGTGCCAGCGCTCCCGGCCCGCTGACCTCGATGGGAGCGATGGCTGCGGTCCAGTCGATGATCCCGACATTGGCCCGCATTTCCAGGTGCTCGGCTCCCATGATCGGGCTCCAGCCCTGTGCGTCGTAGCCGGTCCGCTCCTGTATCTGGTCACGATACTTCGCTACGAGGGGCTCGTTCGCCTCGTAGTACAGCGGAGCCTCCTGGCCAGAGACCGGGATGTACTGCGCTCCCAGTGCCTCGGTCCGGGCGTGACACGGCGAATGACGCACGTGGCGCACGGAGCTCACCACGTCGGTCGGGTGGATGTCGTCGAAGCCGATCTCGTAGAAGTACTTGGCCTGGCGGGACAGGAATTTGTCGTTGGTCTGGTGGCCGAAGAAGCGGTTGATGTTGGCCTGGGTCATGTCCATGCCGGGGTCGCCGGTGGTCATCCACTGCGCCATGACGCGACCGAGTTCGCTGGCGAAGGAGAGCCATGCTCCGATCGAGGTCCAGAGGCCCTTCAGTGGCGTCTCGCCGCACACTGGCGAACCATCGACCGTGAACGAGAACATGCCGTTGAATCCATCGCGAATCGAGGCGTTGCCCAGCACCGGCATGTGGTGCTGCATCTTCTCCCAAGCGCTGTCGAAGTCGTCAGGGGTGAAGGGCATCTTTGCCGACTTCGGCAAGCCCTTTGGATCGACGAGTCGGGCCGGGTGGTCGTAACTCCCGATGCCCAGGTGATCGCCGTGCTGGCGGAAATAGAGCGAGATGTCGTCCATCGCCACGACGGGGAACGACACGTGGGATGAGGTGTCGAGTGAATCGATCGGCGTCGTGTAGATGTACTGGTGCTCTCCGGGGTACAGCGGCATTTGGAAGCCGGTCTTCTCGGTGAGCAGCGGGCCCCAGATGTTCGTGCAGACGATCGCCTGGTTGCAGTTGATTCGGCCAAGCTCGCCCGTGGTCACCACCGCGGTCAGCCGACGATCGGTGTCCTCGATGTCGACAACCTCGCTGTCGCCAACGAACCGCGCCCGCCCACTGGCCTCGGCGACCTTTCGCATCGAGTTCGCGAGCCGCATCGTGTCCACCACACCGGAGGACGGGATGTGGACGCCACCATGCACCGTCGACGGATCGATCAGCGGCACCAGCTCTGCGATCTCCGCAGGGGTGAGCAGGTTGGCTTCGATTCCCTCGCTGAGCCCGATGGCGGCGAGTCGTTTGTGGCTGTCGAAGCGCTCGGCGGTGTTGGCGACCTGCACCGAGCCATGGCGCCAGAAATGCTCCTCGCCCTCGACCGCCAGTGGCAGCGTGTCGTAGACGTTGCGGCTCGCGATTCCGAGCGTGGTGAAGAAGTGCGAGGCCGTGAGGGTACGCAGGCCTCCGGGGGCGTGGGACGTGGAGCCATCGGTGACTGTGAGATCGCCCTTGTCGACGACGACGACGTTGTCGATGCCCATCTCGGCGAGGTGGTAGGCGACGCTGGCCCCGATGATGCCCGCCCCGATGACGACGATGTTGGCGTCTGTACTCATGTTGTCTCCTCTGTACCTGACTGCTGTCGGATTCTTGTCGACGGCTGCCTCCGGGTCTCAGTCCGGAGGAGCGCCACCTTCGCTGATACGGCGTTCGACGAACGCGTCCATTGCCTCTCGGACCGATTCATCAAGTGGTGGCGGCTCGAAGTTGGCGAGGATGTCGGTCCAAATGGCGGTCGCTCGCTCGTCGGTGCGCTGCGATCCTTCTTCGGTCCATTGCTCGAAGTTCGCCCGGCTGAAGGCAGCGGGCCGGAAGAAGGCTGTCTCGAACCGGTCCAGGGTGTGTTGTGTGCCAAAGAAGTGGCCGCCGGGGCCGACGTCGGTGATTACGTCGAGCGCAAGTTCTGCATCGTCGACGAGGACGGGCTGACAGTTCTCGGCGATCATCGTGCACATCTCGATGTCGATCACGAACTTCTCGTAGCTGGCGGACAGCCCGCCCTCCTGCCATCCGGCGGAATGCATGATCCAGTTGGCTCCGCCGAGGAACGCGCCGTACGTGTTCAACATGGTTTCGTAGCCGGCCTGCGCATCGACCACGTTTGAGGCGCTCGATCCGGACGATCGCCAGGGCAGCCCCACGTGGCGGGCAAGCTGACCGCTGGCGAGCGCACCCTTGAACGCTTCGGGTGTGCCGAACGAGGGCGAGCCCGACTTCATGTCCACGTTCGACGTGAATGCGCCGTACAGGACTGGCGCTCCGGGGCGGACCAACTGGGCCAGCGTGACCGCAGCGAGCACCTCCATGTGTTGCAGCACGAGTGCACCGGCCAGCGTGACCGGGGCCATGGCGCCGGCAAGCGTGAACGGCGTCATGATGTTCGGCTGACCCATGCGAGCAAAGTCGATTATGCCGAGCGACATCGGGATGTCGAGCTGCCGTGGAGAGTTCGTGTTGATGTTCGTCCAACAACGGGGCTGCTCGGCCAGTTCTTCGTCGGATTCGAGGCCAAACCGGAGTTTCACCAGATCGAAGGAGTCGCGTACCCGATCTCGGCCGCGTGCGAAAAGGAATGGCGACTTGTCGGTCAGGGTGAACGTGGCGAGGCCGGAACGCAGGTGTCGATGGTTGATCGGGATGTCGTCGGGCTCCACACACGGTGCCGTGGCCGCCATCACGTCGTAGTGCTGGGTGAGCCGCAGGAAGTTCTCCTGATCGGCCAGGGTGCCTGCCCGGCGCCCGTTCTTGAGATCGGAGACGAATGGCGGGCCACCAACCGGCAGCAGTGCCAGGTTGTTTCCGCCGATCGTGAAGGAGCGTTCCGGATTCGGAGCGTTCAACACGAAGCTCTGCGGTGCATCCTGCAGCGCCTGGGCGATGCGATCTGGGTCGATGCGCACGATCATCTCATCGTCGGACGGACAGCCGTTCGCTGCAAAGATGTCTCGCGCCTCGGCGAGCAACACCTTGATGCCTTCATCGGCCAGATAACGCACCGCCGAATCGTGGAGGTGCGCGACCTGGTCGTCAGAGAGCACCCGCAGTGGTTCGAACGGGTTGACCAGGTTCCGGTGGTGCGACGTATCGAGGGGTGGACGGACGCGGGCAGCTCGTTCGCGGCGACGGGCCACCTCAGCCGCCGTAGTGGATCATGTCGCGCTCGCCGGCGCGCATGTCCTCGATCGCTCGTTGGGCATCGGAAATGGCGTACTCCAGCTGGGCGATGACCGCATCGCGGTCACTGGTGAACGGGAGCTCCTCGATCAACGAGTTGAGACGCCCACTGCTGCGCCAGGCTGCCATCTTCGCCCATTCGGTGAACAGCACGTTGGGATCGTCGACCTTCATGAGGTCGGCCGAGCGGCTCTGTTCGTCGACCGAGGTGTCGAGCGCCACGTATCCGTTGACCATGGAGATGCGCTCATCGAGCGAGAACAGGGGGCCGGCGCGGTGCACCACCATGTCGCCGTGGAGGGCAATGGCATACCCGGGACCATCGAAGTCCGGCGCAACGGTGCGTTCCGGAGGCGGGGTCTTCCCTTGGGTGGCAAGCGCTGCCGCCTCGTGTTTGGTGCCGTGGAAGTACTCGAACCGCCCCCCGTCCACGGCAGCCGGGTCCGTGACCATCATGACGAAGTCGAGCGGAAGCGTGTCGTGATGCCACTTGTCGATGGCGTTGTCGATGGAGTTCGGTTCGAAGTTCATGTGCCCGAGGTGAACGGGCATGGCGTGCGGGGCAATGGCGATGCCGTAGATGGCTTCGAGATGCTCGGTCAGGAGCGGGCTGGTGCACAGGTCTCGGAGCCACTTTGATCGATAGCAGCCGCCCCGGAGCATGTTCTCGATTCGGTCGCCGGCGGGCCGAACGAAACCCCGAAGCTGTCGGGCGACGTGCAGGATGACATCAGCGCCCTCGTCACTCAGGACTCGAAACGGCGAGCTCGCCGCCACGGGAGTCGCCTTGGTGGCGATCTCGTCGTCGTCGTAGCCGAGGTCAGCCAGGCTGACAATGCTCGCTGGTGCTTCGAGTTGCAGGTGGACGATCGGATCGAAGACAGGCTCGTCGTCGAGCCAGTCGTACCCCTCGGGCTGTGCGGCCGGAAACGGAATTGCGGTACCCATCAGGCCAGCATGCATCGACCAATCACCTGTGTCCATCGCAATCTTTCACCCGAACCCATGCACTGATTGCAACTATCCTGCAAGGATGTCGTTGGACCGCAACCACCTCGAGCTGCTCGCAGCATTGACCGAACACACGACGCTTGCCTCGGCGAGTGCCCACATCAACCTCAGCGCATCGGCTGCGAGCCGGCGCCTGCAGGACGCCGAGCGTCGGCTCGGAATGCGCCTGGTCGAGCTCGATGGACGAACGTTGCGCCTCACCCCAGCCGGCCACGTGCTTGCCGAGGCGGCAACGCGGGTCATCGACCAGCTCTCGGAAGCAGAACTCGCCGCCCGCTGGCTGGGAGCAGGCGAGCAGATCCCGGTTCGAATCGGGCTCGGATTCCACGACCAACTGGCGTGGGCGCTGCCCTCCCACGAGACGCTCCCGTTCGAGATCGTTCGCTCTCCCACGTCTCGGGCGGTCGACGCCCTGACCCGCCGCCGGGCCGACGTGGCAATCGACGTCGCAGCAATCGGGCACCACGACGGGCACGCGCTTCTGGACGACGTGCTCGTCCTGGTCGTTGGGACAGGCCACCGACTGGCTGGCGGGTCGCCCGTCGGCGCCGAGGCGCTCGTTGATGAGCGGTACCTGGCATCGGACCCAACTCCCCTACCGGGCTTCGAGTTCGAGGCGTTGTTCGTCCCCAATCGAAGCGGGCCGACCGTGATCGTGCGGGTGGAGAGCCTCGCCACGAGCATGGCGATGATCGCCCAAGGCGAAGGGGTCTCGATTCAGCCTCGGCTGGCGGTCGCCGGGCTCGGGCGCAACGACATTCAGATCGTCAGACTCACCACCGAGATCGGCGTCCAATGGTTCGCACAGGCGAACGAATCCGGCGATGGCCGGGCGCAGACCGCTATCGACTCGATCGCTGCGGCCATGCGTTCCATGGATGGGAGATGGTGATGGGGCGCCATGGAGGGGGAACTCTGCACCCCATCACCACCAGACTCACTCCGGAATCGGCGCACCCATTCGCTCGCCCGACTCGGCATCAAAGACATGCACGGGACCGTTGATCCCGATCGACAGTCGGTCGCCGCGGACCGTTGAGGTCTCGCCTGGAACGCGAACCACGATCGTGGTGTCGGTGCCCTGCTGGGGCATGGTGACGTGCAGGAAGGCTTCGGACCCAAGTTCTTCAACGACGGTGACCTCGCCGGCCGAGCCGTCGATGGCAGTCGTCAGGTGCTCGGGCCGCACACCGATGACGAACTTCTTCGCGTTTGATGCGCGAATGTCGGCAGCGACGTCGGCCGCCAGCTCCAGCGGCTGCGAGCCGAACATGAGCTGATCGCCCTCGCGGTCGGACTCAATGAGGTTCATGGCCGGTGATCCGATGAACCCGGCAACGAAGAGGTTGGCCGGGGCGCTGTAGAGGCGACGAGGCGTGTCGACCTGCTGAAGAACACCATGGTCGAGCACGGCGACGCGGTGCCCCATGGTCATGGCTTCGACCTGATCGTGTGTCACGTAGACGGTCGTGACGCCCAGGCGAGCCTGGAGATCGACGAGTTCGGTACGGGTCTGCACGCGGAGCTTGGCGTCGAGGTTCGACAGCGGCTCGTCCATGAGGAAGACCTGCGGCTCACGAACGATCGCTCGTCCCATGGCCACACGTTGGCGCTGGCCACCCGACAGGTTCTTCGGCTTGCGGTCCAGATAGGGCTCAAGATCGAGGATCCGTGCGGCTTCCTTCACCCGCTCCATGCGCTCGGCCTTGGGGATGCCCTGCTGCTTCAGCGCGAACGCCATGTTCGAGGCGACGCTCATCTGTGGGTACAGGGCGTAGTTCTGGAACACCATGGCGATGTCACGGTCCTGGGGAGGAGACAGGGTGACGTCTTTTTCGTTGATGTAGATGCTGCCCTTGTCGACGAATTCCAAACCGGCGAGCATGCGGAGGGCCGTCGACTTGCCCGACCCCGATGGGCCCACCAAGACCAGGAGTTCACCGTCGGCAATGTCGAGGTTCAACTCGTTCACTGCAGCGATTTCGGTTCCTGGATAGATGCGCGAGGCGGCCTCGTACTTCACTTCAGCCACAGTGGCTCCCGTCGTTTTGGTTCGTCTGGGTCATGTTCTTCATTGTTCGATTGCTCACTTGATCGCGCCCATCGCAAGGCCTCGGATCATCCGCTTCTGGGCCAGCCAGCCAGCGATGACAACCGGCAGGGTCGCAAGCGTTGCCGCTGCGGACAGCTGTGCCAGGAACTGACCCTGGAACTCCACAGCTGAGTTGACCCAGATGGGAACGGTGCTGGCATCGGAGGTGTTGAGCTGAATCGCCAGGTAGAACTCGTTCCAGGCGAAGATCACACACAACAGCGCCGTCGCCGCAATACCGGGTGCAACGATCGGCATGATCACCGAGGTGATCTGGCTGCGCAGGCTCGCGCCATCGATCTGGGCTGCCTCGATCAGTTCCTTTGGAACCTCGGCGAAGAACGAGCGCAGCATCCACACGGCGAGCGGAAGATTCATTGCCGTGTACAAAATGATGAGCAGCAGTCGGGTGTTGCGCAGATCGAGATAGTCGGCAATGAGCCACAGCGGCAGAATCGCCGCCACGATCGGCAGGAACTTGGTGGAGATGAAGAAGAACAGCACGTCCTTCCACTTCCCGATCGGCTTGATTGACAGCGCATACGCTGCCGGGATCGCCAGCGCCATGCACAGAATCGTGGAGATCGCCACGATCCAGAACGAGTTGGCGAACGCCTCGGCTGCATCGAGCAAACCGGGCTTGTCCGCGGTGACTGTTCTGAACTGTTCGAGGGTTGGTTCGAAGATGAGACTTGGGTCTGCGTTTGCGTCGGCCTCGGTTTTGAATCCGCTCAGGGCCATCCAAAAGACGGGGAAGAAGAACAGCAGTCCAACCGCCCATGCCAGAACGCTGAGCAGGTGTCCTCCGACAGTACGTTGCCCAACAACTGGGCCTGTGTTTCCTCCGCTCATGCCTCTTCTCCTTCCAGAAGACCGGACAACACTCGAAGTCCGAAGTTGGCAATGAGG
>CAZFBD010000069.1:1692-24678 GCA_964517125.1 uncultured Acidimicrobiales bacterium | reverse complement strand
TGGGCGGCTGCGGCGTCGAGGCGGGTGGCGCCGCCGGGGCCCCGGTCGAGGCGCTTGGGCTGCGGGATCTCGACGTCGATATCGCCGTAGAAGCGGTCACGCGGGATGTTGAGCTGGGTGGGGCCCATGTCGGAGATGGCGCGGTCGAAGGCGCGGGCGGTGAGCTCGGCCATGCGGTTCTCGTTGTCGACCTGGCCCTGGTACTTGACGAACTCTTCGAACATGGGGAGCTGGTTGGCTTCCTGGAAGCCGCCGAGGCCGATGCCGCCGGAGCCGGTCTGCGGCGTGATCATGACGACCGGGGTGTGGGCCCAGAACGCAGCAGCGATGGCGGTGACGCAGTTGGAGATGCCGGGGCCGTTCTGGCCAATGACAACACCGTGGCGTCCGGAGACGCGTGCGAAGCCGTCGGCCATGTGGGCGGCGCCCTGTTCGTGGACGACAGGGACCAGGCGAATGCCGGCCGGAGCGAAGATGTCCATGGCGTCCATGAACGCCGAGCCCATGATGCCGAAGGTGGTGTCGACGCCGTTGGCGACGAGGGTTTCAACGAAGGCTTCGCTCGGTGTCATTCGTGTCATTGCTGTCCCCTTGAACTCGAAGGTTGTGGTCGGTGGAGTCGTCTCAACTTCACCGAAAAGACCGAAGTGAGAGACTATAACAAAACTGTGAGAGTGTCTATTTCCCCTGCAATCTCAAGCATTCCACAACGCGGAACGAGTATTCAACACACTCCAGCTGACGGGCTACCAAAGCTCATGGGCTACCAATAGGACACGGCGCCAGCGAACAATCCGGCGAGGACGTCCTCGTCGATCTCCATTGGGGAGTTGTCCAGAAGACGACGCTGCTTGATTGCACCCTCGACGAGAGCCTCGATGTCGTTCGCCGAGTAGCCCACCCCAGTGAGCCCGTTGGGCATCTTCGTTGCTTGCATGAGTTCGATGATCCGACCCGCCAGCACATCGCCTGCATCAATGGCGGCGACGTCGGCAATGTCGGCCCCCAGCCAGCGTGCGCCATCCAGGTGACGCTCCGGAGACTGTGGAGCGGTGGCCCGAAAGACCGACGGCGAGTTCACGATCACCGACATGCCATGCGGCACCATCGGTGTGCCCTTCGGGTAGTCGTCGGGTTCGAACTCTTCGCACAACCCGGATACGGAGTACGACATGCCGTGCGGAGCGTGGCAGCCGGCGTTCCCGAAGGCGATTCCGGCCAGCGTCGACGCCCACATCAGCTGGTGGCGAGCTTCCTGGTCGCTTGCATCGTTGACGGCTCGAACCAGATAGAGGCCGAGCAGCCGAAGCGCCTCGGCGCACCCAAGATCGCTCCACGGGTTTGCGCCTTGGCTCGAGGGACGAAGCGATGGCGACGCCGCAGCGGGACGATGTGTGTACGGACGGGCGGTGTACGACTCGAGCGCATGACTCAGCACGTCGAAGGCACTCGAGGCCACGACGTTCGGAGGAAGCGTCATGGTGCAGTCCGGATCGATGAGGGCTCGGGTTGGGCGCAACGTCTTGGACGCAATGCCGGTCTTGGCCTTCATCTCCAGCAGGTCGAACACGGCGATTCCCGTACATTCACTACCTGTGCCGGAGGTCGTTGGACACGCGATGTGTGGCTTGAGAGGGCCGGGTACAGAAGCGCCGAGACCGATGGGTGCATTCACATAGTCGAGAAAGTCGGCTGGGTGGGTTGAGTACAGGTTCGCGGCCTTGGCCGTGTCGGTCACCGAGCCGCCACCGACCGAGATGAAGCCGTCCACTCGAGCGTCCGTTGCGAACTTCGCTGCGGCACGAAAGGACTCGTCGGTGGGCTCGACCCTGACCGTGTCGTACATGGCGACGTCGATCCTGGCGGCCCGCAACGAGTCCAGGACCACGGCAACATGACCGCTCTCGACCAACCCAACGTCGGTGAAGACGGCGATGCGGCCAATTCCGAGGTTCTTGGCGATGTCACCAGCCTCGGCAAGGACTCCAGCGCCGAATGTGATGTTCGATGCGTCCACACTGAACGCGGTGTCGGCGCCTTCGAGACCTGCATCGTAATGACGGCACATCATGGCCGATCCCCTATCGTTTGACCTGCGTCTGTCCGGACTTCCGGACCGAGGTTAGTCGGAGCCTTCGGGGCAGAGAGTTGGCAGATGAACAACGCCGGGCCGACCGTCACCAGCGTCGACATCCGGAGCGACGGAGCCACCCGGGCCGTCTATGCAACAGACAACTCCGTATATCAGGTGACCCCCGCCGCTGTTGCGACGCCGACGACGGCGGCCGACATCCAGGAGCTGTTGCGTTCCAACCATGGGTCGGCCACCCCGCTCCCGATCGCCGCCCGTGGAGGCGGAACCGGAACCAACGGTCAGAGTCTCACCGACGGATTGATGATCGATGTGAAGCGATCCATGTCCGAGATCCTGAGCATCGACGTCGACGACCAGACGGCGTGGGTTCAACCGGGCATCGTCGCCGGCGAGCTCAACGATGCGCTCCGTGCACACAATCTGTTCTGGGCGCCTCACACCTCCACGGCGAACCGTTCCACCGTTGGCGGCATGATTGCGACCGACGCCGCTGGCAAAGGCTCGCTCATCCACGGACGGGCACACCGGCACGTACTTGCTCTCGACGTCGTCCTGGCCGATGGCACACCGTTTCGTGCCGAGCCGATCATGGTCGCCGAAGCCCAACGCCGAGCCGCAGAATCCGGTCCGGTTGGCCGCATCTGGGGCGCGCTGCTTGCTCTTCCGATCACCGAGGACACGGACCTTGGCTTTCCGGAGCTTGCCCGTGGCTTCAGCGGCTACGGCCTGGATCGATTCCGTCACGACGGAATGCTGGACCCCGTCCCGCTACTCGTTGGTTCAGAGGGAACACTTGCTGTCACCACTGCAGCGAAGCTCCGCCTGACCTCCAAGCCGCAGCGCAACACGCTCATCGTTGCGAGCTATCCGTCCTTTGCCACCGCGCTTGAAGACGCTGTTGAGCTTCGCGATACATCGCCAAGCGCCATCGAGTCCTTCGACGAGCGGACGCTCAACGTTGGCCGCTCGTCGCCAGCGTGGTCGGCGCTCGAACCGGTGGTCGGCGACCATCACGGGTCAGTACTTCTACTGGAGTACGAAGATCGCGATGTCGTCGCCCTCGATTCCATCACCGAACAGATTCGAGCCACCGGCCGCAGTACGCAGATGCGCGTGATCCACGAGCCAGCCGAGCAGGCCATGGCGTGGAAGGTCCGCTCCGACGCTGTCGGCCTGCTGGCGAGAATCGTGGTCGGCGAGCCGAAGCACGCTGCTCGGCCCACAGCCTTTGTCGAGGACTGCGCGGTGCCCGTGGAGTCGATGTGCGAGTTCATCTCCGACTTCCGGACCATCCTGGACTCGTATGGCGTCGACTACGCCATGTTCGGGCACGCCGATGTCGGCTGTATTCATGTGCGGCCAGCCCTCGACACCACCGACCCCGAGCACGAACAACTCCTCCGCTCCATCACCGACAGCGTGGTCAACACGATCGACGCATACGGAGGGATTCTGTGGGGCGAACACGGGCGCGGCTACCGAGGTGAACACGTCGACGCCTTCTTGCCGCCCGAAACGATCGAGCTCATGCGGCTTGTGAAGTCGGCGTTCGATCCGGACGACATCATGAACCCGGGGAAGCTCTACCGGCCAGCCGGTAGCAACGAGCCGCTCATCGCCCTCGACGCCCCTCCCCTCCGGGGACACGCCAACCGGTTGATCCCCGTGCAGACGAGGTCCACGTTCAGCTCGGCATTCGCCTGCAACGGGAATGGGGTGTGCCATCACCACGCCGGTGCGGAGCTGATGTGTCCGTCGTACAAGGTGACCCGGGACCCGGCGCTCTCGCCAAAGGGCCGAGCCGACCTCCTCCGTGAGTGGCTGCGACGCACTGCCACGGAACCGGAACAGTCGACGGCAACAGCCGAGCTCGCCGACGACATCGCTGACAATCTTGGACGCTGCCTCTCCTGTTCCGCGTGCACTGGGCAATGTCCGGTCGAGGTCGATATCCCGGAGCTGAAGTCGCAGTTCCTCGAGCAGTACCACCAGAAGCGTCGCCGCCCGCTGAGCCATGCGGTGTTGAGTCGGTTCGAGTCGTTGGCATTCGCTGCCGCACGGGCACCTCGGTTGGCCGGTTTGGGATCGGGCATGGCGGAGAAGATCTTCGGCCTCACCGATCTGCCCACGCCAAAGCCACGGGTCCACCATGGAGTCCCGGTATTCGATCCGGCCTTTTCGCCCGCCCCGGATCTTGTCGTACTGCAGGATGTCTTCACGTCAGCGTTGGAACCGGCAACCCTGCGAAAGGCTGTCGCTGTTCTCTCCGAGCTCGGCTGGAACGTGCAGGTTTCCCCTTTTGTCCCCTCCGGGAAGTTCGACCATGTGAAAGGCCTGCGGAACCGGTTCGCCGCCACAGCCAACGCCCAGGCGACGCTCATCCGATCCATCGCCGACTCCGGTGCCAGAGCGGTTTCGATCGAACCTGCGACTGCCTCACTCCACCACCACGAGTATCCCCGATTCGCCAGCCAATCTGGCCACGCTGTGCACCGGCTGGGAGCGGTCATCGCCGAGCGAGCCGAGCAACTCCACCGCCGGGACGCGCAGCAGGTTCGCCTGCTTGGCCACTGCACCGAGCGCGCCCTCTCGCCCGAGTCGATCGAAGAATGGCAGATGGTGCTGGAGTCCGCTGGCCACCAGGTCGACGTCGTCTCTACGGGCTGCTGCGGGATGGCAGGAATATTTGGACACGAGTCGGCGAACCAGACCGAGTCTCGAGCGTTGTGGGATCTCACGTGGGCTGGGCCGGTTTCCGAAGATGTTCGGGCCGTGGCCACCGGCTACTCCTGTCGCAGCCAGGCCGAACGCTTCGGGACCCAACGACTCGACCATCCTGTCCACCTGCTGTGATCGCGGTGTTTCTACGTTCCCGATGGCGACGTTCGTGACACATCGTGGGCAGACTGTTCATCCGCTCCTACCGCTGTGGAGCACCAAGGAGTGGTTGTGGCACATTCACTTGAGGACCAGGTTGTGCAGCGTGCGCTCGACCATGTGCTGATGCCTCCGGTCGGCCCAGCCGATGTCATTCGCTACGCCTCCCCCGACGAGCTCCTCGCGGCGTTCGACGCAACCGTCGGCATTGCCCTCCATGCCGACGCCCCGGCCGAGGCCGACGACCCGCTGTTGGCGGCGGTTGATCTCGTCGTGGAACATTCGGTCCGCACCAGCCATCCGCGGTTTCTGAACCAGAACTTCGCGGGCCCGGACCCGATCGCCGTGGTGGGCGATTGGCTCGGTGCAGCGCTCAACACCACCGGCGCGACCTTCGAGGCCGCTCCCGTCTTCACGCTCATGGAAAGTGCGGTGTTGGACAAGCTCGGCCGTATTGCCGGCTACCTGCCCGACGCTGCCGATGGCGGGGTTCCTGCGCTTCCTCCGGGGTTGTTCTGCCCGGGTGGTTCCACCGCAACGCTCTACGCCCTGCAACTCGCGCGGCATCGCCGTCAGCCCGACATCGTCAGCCGCGGCGCCGACGGAGCGCGCCTCACAATGTTCGTGTCCGATACCGGCCACTACGCGGCCACCAAATCAGCCGCGCTCCTGGGTCTGGGGACCGACGCGGTGATCAAGGTCGCCACCGACTCCATCGGCGCCATGTTGCCAGCGGCGCTTGAAGACGCGGTGCTGGCTTCGGCTGCCGCCGGCGGCACACCGTTCGCAGTCATCGGCACGGCTGGCACCACGGTCACCTCAGCGTTCGATCCGCTCGACGCCATTGCCGATGTCTGTGAACGCCACGACCTCTGGTTCCACGTCGATGGCTGCTACGGCGGTTCGGCCCTGTTCTCGCCAACGCACCGTCACCTGCTCGACGGTGTGGAGCGCTCGGATTCGTTTGTGTGGAACCTGCACAAGATGATGGGCATGACGCAGCAATGCACCGCCCTTCTCGTTCGGCGCCCCGAACAGCTGGCTGCTTGCTTTGCGAGCCGAGCCGACTACCTATTCCAACCCGACAAGCTCCATGCAGACTTCGACTCTGGTGACCGCACGTTCCAGTGCGCCCGACGGATCGATGTCCTGAAGTTGTGGCTCGCGTGGAAACACCACGGTGACATCGGCTTCGCCGAACGCATCGACCATGCGGTTGACATGGCAGACCACACCCGAGCTCGCATCGAAGCATCGAACGGGGCATTCGTGCCCGTGACCGGGACGTTCACCAACGTGGTGTTCGTGTGGGTCCCGTCAGATCTGCGTCCCTTCGCTGTTCCCGAGGACGGCCTGTCGACGCTGCCCAGTGACATCCACGAACGACTCCATGGACTGCCGCCGAAGATCAAAGCCACCATGCAGTCCAAGGGCACGGCCATGGTCGGGTTTCAGCCCATCGACGGCCTCAACACCTTCCGCATGTTGTTCATGAACCCCATCGTCACAACGACCGACGTCGACGCAATTCTCGATCGCATCGATGAGTACGGTGATGCGGCCACTGCGACCGACTGTGGCTGATCCAAAGCTCACGCTGGATCTGGACTTCACGGCCCAGGAGCCGATCCCGGCCGCAGCGCAGCAGCGTGCAACCGAGTTGATGGCATCGGGCAAGTTGTTTCGCTACGGCGAGGCCGGAGCCGACGAAGCCGACGCAGCCCTCCTCGAAGCGGAGTTCGCGGAGCTCGTGGGTCGCCGCTATTGCGTTGCGTTCAACAGTTGCGGAGCGTCGCTCGCCGCGGCCCTGATCGCCGCCGGCGTGCAATACGGCGACCCCGTTCTCATGAACGCATTCACGCTGGCTCCCGTCCCCGGTTCCATCGCACACGCCGGCGCCACCCCAGTCTTCGTTGGCATCACCGACGACTTCCACATCGATCTCGAGAGTCTCCGCCGTGCCGCCGAAGCCTCCGGCGCCCGATGGCTGATGCTGTCCCACATGCGCGGCCACATCGCAGACCTCACCGCGGTGTTCGAGCTCTGCGAACAGCTGGGCATCTCGGTGATCGAGGACTGTGCCCACACCATGGGCGCCAGCTGGAAGGGCCAGCCCACCGGCACCTTCGGCATGGCCGGTTGCTTCAGCACCCAGTCGTTCAAGCACGTGAACTCCGGAGAGGGCGGACTGCTGGTGACCGACGACGAGGACATCGCGGCCCGGGCAACGCTGCTGTCTGGCTCGTACATGCTCTACGAACAACATGGGGCTCGGCCGGCGACCGAGGTGTTCGAACGGCACCGGCTGACGACCCCAAACTTCTCCATGCGCATGAGCGCACTGGCAGCCGCACTCGTCCGGCCGCAACTGCCTCTGCTTGCCGATCGGGCAAAGCGGTGGAACGAGCGATACCGCCAGCTCGCATCCGTGTTGAACGACATCGACGGCGTTCGTGTTCCTGAACGCCACCCCGACGAAGGCTTCGTGGCATCATCCATTCAGTTCAGCCTCGACGGCGACGTCGGGGCCACGCTGGCCGGAGCCGCCAACCGCGGGGTGTTCATCAAGTGGTTCGGCGCACCATCACCAGCAGGTTTCACCAGCCGCTTCGACCATTGGCGCTACGCCCCGGAACAGTCCTTGGAGGCGACCCGTGCGACCCTGGCCGGGTTGTGCGACATGCGCATTCCGCTGGCCATGACCGCCGAACATGCGGAGACGATCGGCGTCATTCTGGCGGACGAAATCAGAGGCGTCTGACACCTGCACACAGCAGGTCGATGATTCGGTCGAACGTGTCGTCCAGGTCATGTGGCCGCGGGTGTCCGTCGCCAGCTTCCAGGTGGGCAAACCCATGGAAGGTGCTCCGCAGCAGCCGTGCCGCGTCGACCTCGTCGGTGGGGTTCAGGTCGTACCCCTTGAGCGCAAGGGCCAGGGTGGCAACGATCTGCTCGACGGCTTCCTCGAGTTCCGGGTCGCCAGCGCATGGGCAGCGATCGGTGGCCGCATACAGACCCGGGCGTTCCATAACGGTTGCCCGCCACGCCTTGCCCATCGAACGAACGGCATCGTCGGTGGAGACCCCAACAGCTGCTTCCTGAAGCCGATCGGCCAAGAGGTGCCGGCCCTTCAGACTCAGGCTGCGAAGCAGATCGTCGTACCCCTCGACATGCCGGTAGAGGGCCGGTTGGCTGATGCCAAGCTCCTTGGCGACGCGCGTGAGCGTCATCGCATCGAGTCCCTCCTCGTCGGCAATCGTTGCTGCCGTATCAATCACGAGGTCTTCATCGAGCTGCGTTCGCGCCACGTCTCACCTATCCGTCGGACAGTCTCACCATAACGTTGGCTGATCGAGTCATCGGGATTGTGTCCGACGTCACCCAGGCGGCCCTGTTCGGATTCTGCGGGAACCGACGCACCAACATCTGGAAGCAGCTGGTCGGAATCGGGCGAACAGTCCCGCCGAGTCCTCTCAGGCTCGATCTTGCGCCTGCAGGGCGGCGATCACGGCAACGTTGACGATGTCTTCTGCGGAACAGCCGCGGGAGAGATCGTGCATCACCCCGTTGATGCCCTGGAGGAGCGGCCCGAACGCCTGCGCTCCGCCGAGCCTCTCGGTGATCTTGTACGCGATGTTGCCGCTGTCGAGGTCGGGAAAGATGAACACGTTCGCAGAACCAGCCACCGGCGAATCCGGCGCCTTCTTCGCCCCCACGGACGGCACCCAGGCCGCATCGAACTGCAGCTCGCCATCGATCGGCAGGTCCGGGGCAGCGGCCTGCGCCAACGCTGTCGCGTCCCGAACCTTGTCCACACGAGGATGCTCGGCACTTCCCTTGGTCGAGAAGGACAACATGGCCACACGCGGATCCTGTCCAGACAACTGCCGGTAGGTCTCGGCGGAAGACACGGCGACCGAAGCCAGCTGTGCGGCATCCGGGTCGGGCAGCACCCCGCAGTCGCCGTACACGATCGTGCGGCCATCGGGTAGCACGAAGAAGAAGCAGCTGCTGATGGCTTCCACACCCGAGGCCACGCCCAGCAGATGAATACCGGCACGGAGCACGTCGGCCGTGGATCGACTGGCTCCGGCGACACAGCCATCCGCCTCCCCCGCCCGGACCATCAGTGTCGCCACGTGCAGCGGATCCTCAACGTCGGCCCGGTCGAGAGTTTCTGCCTCGGCCAACACGGAATCCGTGCGGAGCGAGTCAATGTCCTCGGCAACGACGGCCTGAGCGAGGCCCTTGGCATTCAGGATTCCTGCCGCTTCGTGGGCTCGAGAATCCCCGGCATCCGCCAGGACGATGCGCTTCGGATCGGCGCTCGCCTGCTCGAACCAGGACGCCTGCATTTCGCTGATCTCCATGGCAAGAAACTAGGCGACCGTGTCCCCCCACCTCCCCTCCGGCTGCGTGTGACCCGGCACGGGCCAAACCCAAGGAGACCAGTTCATGACCTTCCGTATTCCGAAGATCGTGCTCACGGTCGCAACAGCGTGCGTGGTGCTCCTGTTGTGGACCAGCTATGCGAGCGCGCAGGAGGCCACGCCCGTCGAGATCGGTCGCCAGCGCACCAAACACGTGGTGACGATGGACGGTGAAACGATCGATCGTTTCGGTCGGGAGCGGAAGGCCAACCTGCTCGCCCTCCGGCTGAAGGCCGACAACCCCAACGCCCACGTCGTCATCAAAACAGTGACCAAGGCAGTCCTGCGAGGGGGCGAACCCACGACCGCTGCTGCGCCGGTCAGACCGGCTCCGGTTGCCGCCAACCTGACCACGGGCCTCGACGCGACCCCTCCGAGCACCTCGTGGACTCGCCCGCAGCTTGGAGTCACCCGGACCGATCCGGCCTACGGCACGCCCGTGACACGCATGACGTCGGCGGACGGCACCCGGTTCGATCGAAACACCTACAGCCGACGCAACCCGGAGAATGCCGACGGCACGGCGTTTTTGAGCTATCACGGCGACGCCACATACAACGTGAATCGGGTCAGCGATGGCAGTCTCATCCGCGTCACGGACATCCATCCCGATGGCGAGCCGCAGTGGCACCCGACAGACCCGAACCGACTTCGTCATGTCGCTGGAGCCAACAGCTACGTCGGCGAACTCGTCCTGTTCGAGACGCGGATCAGCTCTGGAGCGACCACCCCCATCGCAGATCTCACGGAGAGACTGACGGCCCGCTTTCCCGGCGCTCTGTACATGATCGACCGGGCCGAGGGAGCGCCGAGCGCCGACGGCAACCGATGGGCCTGGATTGTCTACAACGACGACGAGAACCCGATCGGCATCGTGCACTACGACCTGGCGACCGACCGAATCCTCGGCACGATCGACGTCGACCCGAGCGTGGAGTACCGGCTGGACTGGGTGTCCTCGTCCCCTACCGGCAACCACGTGATGGCTGGCTTCTGGGAGGAAACCCTCGTCTTTGATGCGGACATGTCCAATCGCCGGGTGGTCGTCGAGGGCGGCGAACACTCCGACATTGCGCTCGGCGCAAACGGGCACGACGTGTACGTGTGGATCGACTTCGTCGATTCCGGGTGGGCGATCGCGACCGATCTGGAGACCGGCGCGGAGACACGACTGTTCGACCTCTACGACGACGCGAACACCTCGATCCATTTCAGCGGCAAGGCCTACGACACTCCGGGCTGGGTGGTTGCGTCCACCTACAGCTGCAAGGAGAACGGTTCACCGTGGAGTTGTCACAAGGTGTTCGCCGTCAACGTGCACACCGCCGAGATCGTGAACCTGGCCCACACCTACAACTGCGGAGCCGACTACTGGACCGAAACCCACGCCGCCACAAACCGCGAACTGAGCCGAGTCTGGTTCAACAGCGACGCCGGAAGCTGCGGCATAAACGCAGAGGTTTACCGCCTCGACGTCCCCAACCTCACCAAGTAGCTCCAATGGTGCCTGGCACCTTGGACCCAAAAGGAGCCTGGCACCTTTGATATATCAACGAGATATCACCGCACCAGAAGGCCCAGCCGTCAGCAGGCATCCAAACGGTGCCTGGCACCTTGAGCCACCAGGGAGCCTGGCACCGTCTACACATCACCACCGCTCAAAGGCAAAGAACGGGCCCAAAGGCGAACGGAAGCGGGGCCCACGGGCGAAGGGACAACGATGTTTGGAGCCCTCGGGGCGAGAAACTCGTAGGAACTCGAAGAGTTCCCCTCAGCCCTTGCCGCGCCAGGGGATCAGTTTGGATTCCAGGAAGCGCAGGATGAGGTCCATGGCCACGCCGAGGGTGGCGATGACGATGATGCCGACGACGACCACATCGAGGCGGAAGTTTGGCCGGGCCGCAAAGATCATGGCGCCCAGGCCCTTGTTGAGGCCGAGCAATTCGGCGGCAACGAGCGTTCCCCAAGAAACGCCGAGGGCGACTCGGAATCCGGTGAAGAGCTCGGGAAGCGCGTTCGGAAGGAGAACCCGGAACAGCACCTGCCGCTTGGAGGCGCCAAGCGAATATGCGGCTCGAACCTTGGAGAGGTTCGCGGCCTGCACACCAGATCGTGCGGCGATGATCATGATCCAGATACTGGCGAACACCAGCAATCTCACGGAGGTGCCGTCGCCAATGCCGAACATGAGAATGAACAGCGGGAGCAGCGCCAACGGTGGGATGGGTCTGAAGAGTTCGACCGGCGAGTCGAAGAAGCCTCGGGCCCGACTTGAGAGCCCCATCGCGAACCCGACGGGTATGCCGAACAGCGAACCGAAGAACATGCCTCGGACCACTCGCCACAGGCTGGCCCGGGTGTGATCGAGGAGGGTGAAGCCCTTGAATCCCTCGTCGTTGAGTTCGAAGAAGGCGTTCCAGGTGTCACGAACCGACGGGAAGGTGAGCGGCCCCAGCAACTGCGAGTACGAGCCATCACAGGCGTCATCCTGCGAACAGATGGTGAGCCGCTGCTTGTCGGTGAGCTCGGGGTCCTTAAAATCTTCGGGAAACCCGAATGCGAACGTGGCAAGGAACCAGAAGGCGATGAGAAGCACGAGCGACACGACACTCCAGAACGGAATGCTCCTCACTGCGCTGGAGTCGCCGAACGTCACGGTCTTGCGCTGGTCGTCGTTGGAGCTGGTCAGGCGCTGCAGCACTCCGCTGACTTTGGCCTCGGCGTCCTGTGGGCCGTCCATCGTTGATGCCATCAGCCCTCGCCCTCCGTACGTCCCATGATCTCTTCTTCCATTTCCCAGATGATCGAGAGGATTTCCTGGCTCTTCTCGCGAAACTCTGGCGATCGCTTGAGCTCTCGGGCATCCATGGTGAGCCCTTGTTCGGCGAAGGGAAGCGAGTAGTCGCTCTCGATTCGTCCGGGCCGAGGCGCCATGACGAAGAGGCGATCGCCGAGATACAGGGCCTCTTCAACCGAGTGGGTGACGAGGATGATGGTCTTCCCGGTCTCCTTCCACAGTTCCAGTACGAGACTCTGCATCTTCTCTCGCGTGAGGGCATCGAGCGCGCCGAGTGGCTCGTCCATGAGAATGACGTCGGGGTCATTGGCAAGGCAACGAGCGAGCGCGACCCGCTGCTGCATACCGCCGGACAGTTCGTAGATCTGCTTGTCGCCGAATCCAGCGAGACCGACGATCTCGAGGAGTTCCTGCACTCGGGCCTTGGTGGCCAGCTTGTCGGCCCGGTTCATCCGTGGCCCGAAGGAGATGTTCTCCTCGACGGTGAGCCATTCGAAGAGCGCGCCTTGCTGGAACACCATGCCGCGCTCCTGGCCGGGGCCGGTGATGATGTCGCCGGCGAGCGTGACCGAACCGCCGGTTGGAGCGAGGAAGCCGGCCAGGATGTTGAGCAACGTGGTCTTTCCGCAGCCCGATGGGCCGAGGAGAGACAGGAGACGGCCGGCGGCCAGGTCGAAGGAGACGTTGTTCAGTGCTTGCACATTCGTGCCGCCTGGAACCTCGTACACCATGTCGACGTTCGAGACCGATAGATCCTTCACCCTGCCCCCTCTTGTGGCTTTCGCCGAACGCTTGTCTGCATGTGGCGACGCCGAGACGCCAGTCTCGACGTCGCCCTGCAGATTCTCAACTTGACGTCCGAAGTCGTTCGGACGGTGGTTCGTTACCCGATGGCTTCGAGGTAGCTGGTGTCGACGGCTCCAGCGAAGTCACCAATGGCATCTTCGCCATCGCCGAGCTCGGCGAGCGTCTCGACCTGGCCCTGCATGGCGTCGGCGACGTTGCCGCCGAGCCAATCGGATCCGAGCTGGTCAGCCACGGTCGGGAACTCGAACCAGAGGTCGCCGCCGAGGAAGTTTGCGACGTCTTCCATACCGGCTGCTTCAGCAATGGTCGGGTTCTGACCTTCCATGTCGGCGGCCCAGGCGTTGTTGAAGTCCTCGGTGGCGGACAGGAACGAGGTGACAACGTCTGCGTGTGCCTCACCGAAGCTGGTGGGGATCGAGACGATGTCGTAGGTGAAGATGCCGATGTCGGACTCGTGCTCGGCACCGGTCATGATCAGCTCGCCGCCGTTGTCGAGCATGTTGACGACCGAGCCGCCGAATGCGCAACCGACGTCGATGTCGCCAGCTTCGAACGCGGCAGCCGTGGTGGCGCCACCTTCGGCCTGAACGATGTTGAGGTCGGCGAGGTCGACACCAAGGAAGTCCATCATCGACAGCATCTTGTAGTGCGTGACGTTACCGAACGGTGTCATGACCGTTGCACCAGCAAGGGCTTCGGCAGCGTTGTCACGAGTGACGCCAAGGTCGCCGCGGGCGACGCAGTTGTCGGCTTCGGCGTAGGACACGGCGATGCCGACGAGCTTGAGGTCAGCGCCACCGTTGATTGCGCCAGCGAATGGGGTGAGGCCCTGCGAGTAGGCAATGTCGACCTCTCCAGCCAGCATGGCTTCGGTCATTTCGCCGCCGCTGCCGAAGGGCAGCCAGTTGATGGGCACACCAACGGCGTCGGCGAAGGTGCCGTCGAGCTGACCGAACTGGTTCGGGGTGGGCCATTCGGCGAAGTACGCAACGTTGAGCTCGGCGAGCTCTTCCATTGCTTCGCCTTCGTCTTCCATTGCTTCGCCTTCGTCTTCCATTGCTTCTTCTTCAGCGCCTTCGTCGGTGCTGGTGTCAACAGTGTCGCTGTCGCTTCCGCATGCGGCTGCAATCAACGAGAAGATGAGCGCAAGTGCGACCAACCATCGTTTGTTCTTCATCGTGTTCCCCTCCAGGGAGTTGTTCCAGGGTCTGGTGACCCCTGTTGCACGACCAGTGGCCGTGACATCGGCGAAAGCCTAGGCGGATATTTCTTCCGCCATGGTTCGGCTGCGTTAACGCTGCGTTGCCAACCAGCTTTCCGTTCTTGTGAATATTCGATCGAGACGGTCGAACATGTCGTCGAGCACTGCCCTGTCCGCCACGAGTGGCGGAGAGAGGACGAGCATGGTGGCGCCGCGGTCGTCTGGCCGGATGATGAGCCCCGTCTCACGGATGAAGCCGGCGAGCAGGCCACCCTGGAGCGCCTGGCGGTCGTCTTCGTTCAGCTCGATTCCGTTGGCACGGCTTTCCATGATCTCGATTGCGTAGAAGTAGCCACAGCCGCGCCACTCCATGATCATGTCGTGGTTCTCGGTGAGCGTGTCAAGCTTGTCCTGGAAGTACTGCTCGTTGTTGTTGACGTTGTCGAGAATGCCCTCGTCCCGCATGGCCTTCATGTTTGCGACAGCAACCGCGCAGGCGACCGGGTGGCCACCAAAGGTGGAGCCGTGGTTGTACATGCCCAGTTCGGAGTCCCAGGTTTCCTGGACGAGTCGTTCACGGATGACGACTCCGCCAAGCGGCTGGTACGCCGAAGTCACACCCTTGGCGAAGGTGATCATGTCGGGGTCGATGTCGAAGCGTTCGCTGGCGAACCAGTGGCCAAGGCGGCCGAAGGCGTTGATGACTTCATCGGCGCAGAGCAGGATGCCGTACTTGTCGCAGATGGCCCGAAGTTCCTGCCAGTAGCCGTCGGGCGGCACGACGGCTCCGCGACCGTTCTGGACAGGTTCGGCGATGATTAGGGCGACGGACTCTGGGCCTTCGTCCAGGATCGTCTGCTCCAGTTCGGTGATGCACGGCCATTCGTTGACCGGTGTTCCGGCTTCGCCGGCACCATCGCACGTGTTGGCAACGTGGCGAACGCCGTCCCAGAGCAGCGGCATGAACTGCTTGCGGAACTTGGGAATGCCGGTGACGGACAGGGCGCCGAGGGTGGTGCCGTGGTACGCCCAGTGGCGGGCGATGACCTTGTAGCGGGATTCCTCGCCGCGGGCGACGTGGTAGTTGCGAGCGAACTTGACGGCCGACTCGACCGCTTCGGAACCCGAACTCACGAAGAAGACCTCGTTGAGGTCGTTGGGAGCGAAGTCGGCGATCATCTGTGCGGCTTCGATGGTTGGAGGACTGGCGAATCCCCAGTTGGGGAAGAAGGCGAGCTTTTCCATCTGCTTCATGGCCGCAGCGGCGAGGTCCTGACGACCGTGGCCGATGTTGGTGCAGAACAGCCCGGCGAGGCCGTCGAGATATTCGTTTCCGTCGGTGTCCGAGACGTAGCAGCCGACTCCCGCATCGATGATGGGGAAGTCAGAATTGTGCCAGGCACCGCCCTTTGTGTAATGCGGCAGAAGATTCGCTTGTGCAGCCTTGCGTTCTGGGTTCATTCTGATCCCTCCTCGTTGAGGTCGTATCGACGTTGGTCACGGCAGCCGGATGTACTGCCGCAGTTAGACTCTCTCACCAATCGGTGAGCTACCCTAACAGTACGTGACGGCCGCCACAATTGAAAGCCGATTTCACACTGGCGAAACAGCCAGACATGCGCCAAGGAGTATTCACGCCATGAGCAGGATCCCAGAACAGTCCCGGGTCGTCATCGTCGGAGGCGGCGTGGTTGG
The DNA here is from genome assembly GCA_964517125.1 of uncultured Acidimicrobiales bacterium. Taxonomy (GTDB): domain Bacteria; phylum Actinomycetota; class Acidimicrobiia; order Acidimicrobiales; family SHLQ01; genus SHLQ01. Next base: position 8,776 of record CAZFBD010000069.1, on the reverse strand, counting down.
CGCGAGCGTCGCCTTTCACCTGACAGAACTCGGCTGGACCGATGTGACCCTGCTGGAGCGGTACACGCTGACAAGTGGCACCACCTGGCACGCCGCCGGCCTCGTCGCCCAGCTCCGTGCAACTGCGAACATGACACGTCTGGCCGCCTACGGTGCCGAGCTCTACGAGCAGCTTGAATCCGAACGGGGCTTCCCAACCGGCTTCAAGCGCACCGGCTCCATCGCCGTCGCCGCCGATCATGAGCGACTCGAGGAACTCGTCCGCGGCGCCGACATGGCTGCCTGCTTCGGGGTCGACGTGGAGCAGATCGATGTCGACGCGCTCGCCGGCCACTGGCCGCTCATGCACACCGACGACCTGGTTGGTGGTGTCTGGGTTCCGCGTGACGGTCAGACCTCGCCCGTGGACACGACGATGGCGCTGGCGCACGCAGCCAAGGCCGGCGGAGCGAAGATCATCGAGAACATTGAGGTCAACCGCATCATCACGGAGAACGGCGTGGCCACCGGAGTGGCCACCAGCGAAGGCGACATCAGCGCCGAATACGTCGTGAACTGTGCCGGGCTCTGGGCCCGGGATCTGGCCGCCGATGCCGGAGCCAGCGTGCCCCTGCATGCCTGCGAGCACTTCTACCTTGTCACCGAACCCGTGCCCGACCTGCCAGCAGGTCTGCCGACGCTGCGAGACCCCGGAAGCAATGCGTACATCAAGGAGGACGCCGGCCGAATCCTGGTTGGCTTCTTCGAGCCCGTCGCCAAGCCGATCGACCCGAGTGCGCTACCAAAGAAGGGCTTCGTGCAGCTCGACGACGATTGGGACCACCTGGGTCCTGTCATCGAGCAGGCCATCCATCGACTTCCGCTCTTGGGCGAGATCGGAATTCGTCTGTTCTTCAACGGCCCCGAGAGCTTCACTCCCGACGATGCCTACCTGCTGGGCGAGACCCCAGAGCTGCGCAACCACTTCGTCGCCGCCGGATTCAACTCGGTCGGCATTCAGTCGGCGGGTGGCGCCGGTCGGGTTCTGGCCGACTGGATCGTCGATGGCGCTCCCCCCATGGACCTCGCCGACGTCGACGTGCGCCGCATGCACCCCTTCATGGGGAACCGCCGGTTCGTGCGAGACCGCTCGGTCGAAACGCTCGGCCTGCTGTACGAAATGCACTGGCCGTTCCGCCAGAAGGACACCGCACGTGGTGCCCGCCGCTCCCCCATCCACGACGCCCTGGTGCAGGCTGGAGCGGTCATGGGCGAGACGAACGGCTGGGAGCGCCAGAACTGGTTCGCCAAGCCCGGCCAGGAGCCGCGCTACGAATACACGTACGGCCGTCAGAACTGGTTCGAGAACCAGGCCGAGGAGCATGCTGCCACTCGGGAAGCCGTTGGATTCTTCGATCAGACCGCGTTCTCAAAGTTCCTGGTGCAGGGCCCCGACGCCATGGCCACGCTCAACCGCATCTGTGCGGCCGAGGTCGATGTCGAGCCGGGCAACACGGTCTATACCCAGTGGCTCAATGACAAGGGTGGCATCGAGGCCGACCTCACGGTTTCGCGTTGGGACGAGGATCGGTACTTCGTCGTCACCCCAACGGGCACCCAGACCCGCGACCACAACTGGCTCGTGCGCAACACGCCCGAAGGGGCCAACAGCCACATCGTCGACATGACATCGGGATGGTCGATGTTTGCGGTCATGGGTCCCAACAGCCGGGCGCTGCTCCAGCCGCACACCGATGCCGACCTGTCGAACGAGGCGTTCCCGTTCGGGACGACGCAGGAGATCGACCTTGGCTACGCCACGGTGCGAGCCATCCGCCTCACCTATGTGGGCGAGCTTGGTTGGGAGCTGTACGTGCCCACCGAATTCGCAGCGCACGTCTACGAAACCATCTTCTCCGACGGCGACGCCCATGGGCTGCGGCACGCCGGCTACCACGCCATGAATTCACTGCGCATGGAGAAGGCGTATCGCCACTGGGGCCACGACATCACCGACGAGGACACACCCCTCGAGTCCGGGCTCGGCTTCGCCGTGTCCTACGACAAGGTTGGCGGCTTCATCGGCCGCGACGCGCTCCTTGCCCAGAAGGAAACCGGCATCGGCAAGCGTCTGGTCCAGTTCAAGCTCGACGACCCGGAGCCGCTGCTCTACCACGACGAACCAATCTTCCGCGACGGACAGATGGTTGGCCACACGACCTCGGCCATGTACGGCCACACGGTGGGGTCAAGCGTGGCCATGGGCTACGTGACCACGGGTGTGGAGATGCCCCGGTCCGAGGTTCTCGAAGCGGGCTTCGAGATTCGGGCGAATGGCAAGCTCCACACCGCGCAGGCAAGTTTCCGCGGGTTCTACGACCCGAAGAACGAACGGACGAAGACGTAGCCGTTCGCCTGGGTCGATGACGTGCGCTCAGGCCGTCTTTGCGATGAGCACAGCGCAAGGCGCCTTTTGTGCGACGTCTTCGGCGACGCTGCCCAGAATGCGGCTGATGCCCTGCACGTTCTTGTTGCCGACGACGATGACGTCGGCGTTGACGCGCTCGGCTTCCTTCACGACAGCCGAGGCAGGAGCGCCGACGACCGCAGCAACGGTGATGTTGTCATGGTCGACCTTGGAGGTGAGGTTGACGAGCTGATCGCGGGCGATCTCGACGTCGCTCATCCAGAGCTCGTCAGATCCTGTGCCGAAGCGGTGCACCTCGTCCTTGGGGACGGCGGTGACAATGTGAAGGGTTGCGTCGAGGCCGGCGGCGAGGTCGCTCGCCTCTTCGACGGCCAGAAGTGCTCGGTCGGTTCCGTCGTATCCAACGGTGATGTTCTTGTACATGGTGGGGGGTACCTTTCAGCGGTGGTTCCGCACGTATAACGCTACGGATTTCCAGGTGCTTGGGAAGGTGTTTTGGGCATACCAGGGGTCACATGTGACCCATGCCAACACCGATGTGTACGGCAGATGAACAGCCGGCACCGACATCGTGAATAGGGATGACGACGGATGTCCCATCGGTCACTTTTCCCGAAAAACCTCGGCGGGGTCTTTGTCGAATCGGCGACCCAAATAGCTCGGATGACGGACGTTTCCGTCGGCCTCCCACTCGGCGAACGCGACCTCGATCACTTCGACCGGTTCCAGAAAGTGGATGGCCTTGTCTGCGGTGACCGGGATGGCGGCGGAGAAGGGTGAGTCGGGCCGAGCATGCTGGGTGGCGAGCGCTCCCCACTCGGCGATCGCTTCGGCGTCGAGGCCCGATCCCACACTTCCGGCGTGATGGAAGGCCCCGTCCTCCCAGACACCGATCACGAGGGATCCGACCGTTCCGGTACGGCCCTGCCGTCCTTCGGCCCACCCACCGACCACAAACTCCTGTCGGTGGCGCGGTTTGATCTTGCGCCACGTCGATGGGTGTCGGCCCTCGTGATAGCGGGACGAGAGTTGCTTGGCCACCAGCCCCTCGAGGTCCCGCTCGATCACGACATCGAGCAACGCCTGGGCGTCGCCGCGGTGGACCTGGGTCAGGCGCCAGACCGGTCCGGGCTCAATCAGCGATTCGAGCAGGGAACGACGGTCCGAGTACGGAAGGCGCAACGTGTCGTTGCCGTTGAGGTGCAGCAGGTCGAAGGCAATGAAACTGACAGGGCTTGTGGTTGACCGCCGGGCAGCTTCGGCCGGGTCCTTCACATGCATACGATCCTGAAGTCGTCGGAAGCTGGGCATACCATCGTCACCCACGGCGACGATCTCGCCGTCAAGAATGAGCGACTCGGTTCCGGCAGCGGCATCGGAAAGCTGTTGGAGTTCCGGGAAGCTCACCGTGGCATTCAGCAGGTTGGTTGTCTGCAGGCGCACGCCATCGCTGTCGATGAACGCGACGACACGCATGCCGTCCCACTTGATTTCGTAGACCCAGTCGTCGCCGACCGGGAGCTCTCCGCTGGCAGCCTTCATGGGTCGGATGAGCCGACCCCGAAGCGGACCTTCGGTCAGCGGTTGTCCCAGCGGGTTCCGTCGGACTCGGGCTGCGCATCCTGTGGTTCGGTCTCGGCGGTCGGACCGTTCAGAAAGGACTGCACTGCGTGCATCCAGGATTCGAGTTCTTCATCGAGCGTGCGGTCGGCCATGCGATCGAGGTTACCGCACCTCGTTCGCCAACTGTTCGTGGAGCTGTTCGAACCCTGTACCCCAGCCGTCGACCAGGCGGCTCTGCAGCCCGGACCAGATGAGGGCACCAAAACGGTTCATTTCGAACGCTCCGGTCCACGTGAGACTCGTGCGGTCTTCACCTTCACGAGACGTATCGGAGAGCACGACACGTTCTGCAGCGGATCGGGCGATGGGCAATGGCCAACCCACGATGGTGAAGGAGAACTCGGCTTCCGGTTCGCAGGCGAGTGCGATCTCGTCGACCTTCATGCGGTTGATCGTGATGGTTCGGGTGTCGCCGGGGCCCGTCCAGCGGGCCGGGCTGGCCTGGACTGCCGTGCAGCCGGGGAACCAGGCGGGCCAGCTCGAATGATCCGACAGCTTCTCCCACACCCGCTCGATATCGGCCCCAACCTCGACCTCGGTGGTGGCGATGTGGCTGGCGGTGTCGAAGATGCTCCGGTCGGCGGGCTGCAAGCGAACCATGTCAGGTCTCCAATAGTCCGGCCAGGCTCTGGCACGAGTCGATGAACTCGTCGACCATGTCGTACACCACCTGTGCGGCAGGCTTGGATTCGTTCATGGAACCGACGATCTGCCCAACAAAGTAGTTGGCGAGCTGGGCCGCTCCACTGTCTTCATTGTGCGCCGCCCGGTCGATGCGGGCGATCGCTGCGTCGATGAGCAACGGCTGCGCCGGCATACCGAGCGGCATGGGAGTCTCGGGGTTCTCCCATTCCTCGGTCCATGCAGTCTTGAGCTGGCGAGCCGGCTTGCCGGTTCGCGAACGTGACCGGACCGTGTCCGCCGAGGTGGCTTCGAGGAACTTCTTCTTGACCGTGGGATGGGTCTCGGCTTCTTCGGTCGTGAGCCAGACCGAGCCGCACCACACACCCTGGGCACCAAGGGCCATCGCCGCTGCCATCTGCCGGCCGCGTCCGATTCCGCCAGCACCCAGCACCGGGACGGGGGCCACCGCGTCGACGATCTCGGGGATGAGCACCATGGAACCGATCTCACCGGTGTGGCCGCCGGCTTCACCACCCTGGGCAATGATCACGTCGACTCCGGCGTTCACGTGCCGCTGGGCGTGTTGAGGCCGGCCGGCAAGGGCACCGAGCAGTCGGCCTTCTTCCTTGACGCGATCGATCATGTGCTGGGGAGGCGGTCCCAGGGCGTTCACGATGAAGGCGGCGTCATGTGCGAGCGAAATCTCCAGATTGGGGGCCGAGGCCTTGGCCGAGAAGATCGCGTCGTCGCCGGTGACGAGGGATCGGCGGTTGGCCGGTTCGGAGAGCTCCGGTACGCCGTATCGCTCCAGGATGTCGTCGACGAACTGCAGGTGTGCCTCGGGGAAACGGGCCCGGATGTCGGCGTTCGTGACTCCCCCTTCGTCGCTTCCCTCGTACTTGGCCGGCACGATCAGGTCCACCCCGTATGGGCGGTCGCCGACCTCGGCTTCGATCCATTGCAGATCGATCTCGAGTTGCTCGGGCGAGTGTGCGACGGCCCCGAGGACACCCATGCCGCCGGCCTTGGACACCGCCGCCACGACGTCTCGGCAATGGGTGAAGGCAAGGATGGGAACGTCGATTCCGAACATCTCGGTGATTGGGGTCTGCATGTCACTCCTTGGAGGTTGTGCGGGCTTCGGACCAGGTGAGGCCCTGTTCCAGGTTTGGTTCGCGGGGAAGGCCCAGAACGTGCTCGGCCACGATGTTGCGTTGCACAGCGAACGTTCCGCCGCCAACGGTGAGCGCTGGCGAGAACTCGAAGCCGTAGTGCCAGATGGGGTCGACGTCGGGGAACTGTCCACCGCCGTTCCCCGCACGCACCTCGGTCGGCCCGGTTGCCCGATTTCGGGGAAGCACACCGGTTGGCCCGGAGCCGACGAGCATGCCGGCCGCACCTTCCAGCGCCTTTGCGGTCTCCATGATCTCCTGACCGACCTCGTCGCTCAGCAGCTTCTGGATCGAGGCTTCCGGGCCTGGGGTTCGGCCACCGAGCTTGGCGGAGAGGCTGCGGAGTTGGGTAAGGCGCAATACCTCGGCCCGCGTGTAGAGGCGTGCGAGTCGGTCGCGGGCGATCGGGTCGACTACGGGACCCGCGGAGCGCACGAGGTCAAAGAAGTCCGAGGCGCTTGGGCCCATTCCCCACAACGCCCCGCCAGAGCTGAGGCTCACGCGCTCGTTGGCCAGGGTGGCCTTGGCGAGACGCCAGCCGTCGCCTTCCTGCCCCACGAGGAGGTCGGCCGGGATGCGGGCCTCGTCGAAGAACACCTGGTTGAAGGAGTGCGCTCCGGTCATGTCGACGATGGGACTCATGGACGTGCCGGGTGTGTCCATGGGATAGAGGAAATAGGAGATGCCCTTGTGTTTGGCCACGTCGGGGTCGGTCCGAGCAAGCAGGATTCCCCAATCGCTTCCGTGCGCACCGGAGGACCAGATCTTCGAGCCGCTGATGACATACTCGTCGCCGTCGCGGACAGCCCTCGTGGAGAGGCTCGCCAGGTCGGACCCCGAGTCGGGCTCGCTGAACAGCTGACACCAGATCTCCTCGCTCGAGAAGATCTTCGGAAGGAACCGTGCTCGTTGGGCGTCGGTTCCGGCCAGGTGGATGACGGGGGCCGCCCACCCGATGCCGATGACGTTGCGAGGCATCGCGACCTGCGCCGCCCGGAGCTCCTCGGCGATGATCAGCTGATGCATGGGGTCGGCGTTCAGGCCCCAGGGTTCGGGCCAATGCGGGGCGACGAGGCCGGCTTCGGCGAGCTCCACGTCGGAAGGTTCCGGATGCTCGGCGATCCACTCGCGGATATCGATACGCCGGGGATCATCCTGCGGCGGCATGTCGAAGTCCACGTTCCCCCCTTTGTGACCCGGCCGACAGTATCAGGCCCACCACACCTCACGGTACCCGATCCACCATTCTGGTACCGCT
>CAZFBD010000069.1:0-1592 GCA_964517125.1 uncultured Acidimicrobiales bacterium | reverse complement strand
GTGACACCCGGGGTCGCGTCTCACCTGTCACCTTGTCCGGCAAGATCCGGATCGCCGGCCGTAGCGTGGAGGCATGCCCAGCCCAGAGATCCGACTCGCTGACCGCACCGACCGGGACACGGTTGTGTCGACCGTGGTCGCCGCCTTCGATCAGGACCCAGCATTCCGATGGTTCTTCCCCACCGACGCCTCGTGGGACCGCAACGTGCGTCCGTTCGTTGGAGCCCTCTTCGACAGCCGGGTCGACGCCAACGCAACGTGGCTCGCCGACGACGGCGCCGCCCTGGCGCTGTGGGCCGACCCGAATGCCGACTCGCTGCGAGCCGACCTGGGAGCGCTCGACGAGGACGCCGTGGCTCGGCTGGCCGCATACAACGCCGCCACGACCGACGGCTTGCCCGACTCGCCGTTCTGGTACCTGGGCATTCTGGCCACGCGGCCAGACCGGCAGGGCGAACGCTTGGCGCGCACCGTCATGGAGGTCGGACTCCGTCGGGCCGCAGAGACCGGACTACCTGCTTACCTCGAGACGACGAAACCATCGAACGTCCAGATGTATGAACGGAGCGGTTGGGCAGTCACCGCCGAGAACTCCATCGACACGATCACGATCTGGGTACTGCGACACGAGGGCGTGTCCTGAATCGGCCACCCGACCGACGACTCGTCCTCTTTGGCGTTTGGTCGATTTACACCGCCTTCGGACTACTCATCACGCTCAACGGAACCCTCGTTCCGCAGGTCCGAGCGGACCTGGGCCTGTCGCGTGCGCAGATGGGCATCGTCCTTGGCGCATGGCAGTTCGTGTACATCGCAACAGCCATTCCCGCCGGGCGTGTCGTGGACCTCCTCGGCGCCCGACGGGCATTGATCGGGTCTGCAGTGATCATGTTGGGCACCGCACTTCTGCGCACGACCGCGACAGGGTTCTGGTCGTTGCTCATTCCCGTGGCTGCGTTCGGCATTGGGGCGCCCGTCATTTCCATCGCTGCGCCGAAGGTTGCCGCCAGCCTCTTCGACGGCCCGGAGCGTCGTCGTGCTGTGGGCGTGTACGGAACCGCTCCGGCGATCGGCGGCATCCTTGCGTTCACCGTTGGCGGGTCGGTGGTTGCGCCGCTCGTGGATGACAACTGGCGTCTCGTCACACTGATCATGACCGGCGTCGCGTCCACGTCGTTGGCCGTATGGGTGATGGTGTCCCGCGGCCTGGACGACGTGATGATTCCAGGAGAAGGACCATCCCTGAGCGAGTATGCGGCCCTTGCCCGGCGACCGATCATGGCGTTTGTGCTGGTGTTGTCTGCGCTCAACTTCTTTGCAGCGCACGGCCTGGGGCAATGGCTCGTCGCCGTGCTCGCAGATGTGGGCTGGTCCACGGAGGCTGCGTCGTTGTGGGCGGCTTCGGGAACCGCAGTCGGGTTGGTTGCCGTCCTCGTTGTCCCGAGGTTCGCCACCGCGGGCCGAAGAGTGGCCGTCCTTCCTGCGACGCTGGCGATTGGGATCGTCGGAGCGTCGCTGCTCCTCACGTTGCGCCCGCTGCAACTCGCGATTGCCATCGGCCTCACCGCGGTCCCACGCGTCGTGATCATGCC
>CAZFBD010000068.1:10491-24700 GCA_964517125.1 uncultured Acidimicrobiales bacterium | reverse complement strand
GGCCTGCAGAGTTCGACAGCTGACAGCCGAACAGTTGGGGTCTGTCCCCAACTGTCTCACCTCGAGCAGTTGGGGCCTGTCCCCAACTGTTCGAGGTGACATCAGTCTGCGTGCCGGGCGCCGGTGATGAGGGCCAGGGCTGCGAGCGCCAAACCGGCAAGAGGCACGATGGCGCTGAGCCAAAGGGCAGGGCGGTAGGAGTCGGTGACGGCTTGGGACAAAGCGAAGAGGGCCGGCCCGACAGCGCTACCGACAACCAAGGCGCTCATCTGGATTCCGGCGATGGCGCCCAGGTGGCGCCGGCCGAAGATTCGGGGAAGCGCAGCGGAGGTGAGTGGTGCGTAGCAGCCTTGCGAGACTCCCCATCCGATGATGGCAAGAACCAGTCCGAGTGTGTGGTCGAGCTCGCTGACGCCCACGTACATGATGACCTGCGACACGGACATGAGCGCAGCGATGGCCACGGGCGGAACGGTATCGACCAGCCATCCGGCTACGAGGGTGACCGGTACGGCGACGACGGCGATGGGCACGAAGATCCCGACGATGCGGTCGTCGTCGATGCCCAGCTCGGCACCGAAGTCCAGGATGTGGAACGTGAGACCGGTGGCGGTGGAGGACAAGGCAAAGAGTGGAACGGTCAAGGCCCAGAAGCGCACATCGGTGAGGGCTTGCGAACGGGTGTGGTCCTGATCGGTGCCGATGAGCGCCTCGGGATCGGCCTCGTCGGCCTGTTCCGCGACGCCACCATCGATGATGAGGCCGGACGTCTCGGGACTGTCCCGGAAGAGCAGCACGATGACGCTGCCCATGGCGACGACGAGCAGCACGGCAAGGATGCGCCATGCGGTGCGGAAGCCATCGATGTCGATCAGGAGAAGCAGCAGCGCCGGGCTGGCGGCAAAAGCGAAGCTCATGACGGCGTTCGATGCGGAGGTGACGATTCCTCGGCGGCGATCGAACCACTGCGAGATCATGGTGCGCGACGTCAGGGTGAGCAGGCCCTGTCCAGTGAACCGAAGGAACCCGAATCCGACGCTCATCACCACCATGCCGACAGCGGTGCTCATGGGGCCGACCGTGCTCAGCCCGACGAGTGTCAGCGAGAGCCCGACCACGGCCACGAGCGCGACTCGCCGGGATCCGTATCGATCGATGGACCGACCGGCCCGTGGCAGCAGAACTGCGCTGCTGCCGGTTCCGATGAGATACGCGATGGAGAGCTGCAGCCGGGACAGGCCGGTGGTGACGGTCAGTTCGTCGGTGAAGACGCTGACTCCGGCGGTCTGTCCGGGGATGGAGGCAAGCACGCCGAGACTGCCGACGAACAGCACCACCCAGCCGTAGTAGAAGCGGAACCTGGACGGGTCGAAGGGCCAACGGTCGGCCGGTTGCGTGGTTGCGGCGGTCTGCGCCGGTGCCTGATCCGTCTTCACCCGTCGACGCTACCGACGGGGTCCGGGACTGCGACGTTCAGCCATGGGTCGTGGCCTACTCGTTGCCGGCGACGCTCATTTCGGCGTCCGAATTCCCGTCGCGGCTTCCGTACGACGTGTACCTCGTTGTGGACGTTGACGACTCCACCTACTACGACGCCTTCGGCGGTTGCTGACTCGACGACGAGTTCCCTCAGGCTGCGTCGGCGGAGGCTGGCCCGACGATCACGGGCAGGGTGTGCGTGGAGATCGAAGCGAAACACCTTCCAGCTGCCGCACCGGGACTCGATATCGATTGGGAGCGCTTTCGCTTCAACTGACCCGGAGCCCTTGTGCTGCCGTGGCTAGCCTTCGGGTGTGACGAATTCCAGCGCGACCACTCCCCCATCCGACGTTCCCGACCCGCACCTGTGGCTGGAAGAGGTGGAGGGCGAAGACGCACTCTCGTGGGTGCGCAGTCAGAACGACCGAACGCTGGGCGACCTCCAGGCCGATCCTCGGTATGCGGGGTTTGAGGCAGCCGCATTGGAGGTTCTGACGTCCGATGACCGGATTCCCTACGGCACCATTCGAGATGGTTTTGTCTACAACTTCTGGCAGGACGAGGATCACGTCCGAGGGCTGTGGCGTCGGACGCCGTTGGCGAGCTACCGAACGGACGACCCCGATTGGGACGTGATTCTCGATGTGGACGCGCTCGCCGAAGCCGAGGGCGCCAACTGGGTGTTCAAGGGAGCGAACGTGTTCCGCGTCCAGGGCGGCAGTTCCTACCGGTCGCTGCTGTCGCTTTCCGACGGAGGCAAGGATGCCATCGTGCAACGCGAGTTCGACATCGAGTCTCGCTCGTTCCTGCCCGGCGGGTTCGAGACCCCCGAGGCGAAACAGGGTGCCGAATGGCTCGACGATGACACGTTGCTGATTGCAACCGATTGGGTCGCCGATGGCGAGTCGACCGTGACGGAGTCTGGCTATCCGTTCGTGGTCAAGCGTTGGGGTCGAGGCACGCCGTTGGCCGAGGCTGAGGAGCTGTTGCGCGGCACGGAGACCGACGTGGGCGTGTTTCCGTTCACGATGGAGCTTGAGGACGGATCATTGCTTTCGGGAGCCGTGCAAGCCGACACGTTCTTCACGTCGACGTACTGGCTCTTCACAGACAGCGGCGCGGTGCAGTGGCCGATTCCGCCGAAGGCTTCGCCGAACGGCATCGCCCACGGCAGTTTCCTGTTCTCGCTCGAACAGGACTGGCAGCCAGGAGACACCCCGTTCCTCACTGGCGACCTTCTCGCCTTCAACCTCGCCGACTTCCTCGATTCGCACGAGTTGCCTGCGGTGGAGCTCGTGTTCCGCCCGTCGGCGACACAGGCGGTGAGCGGGGTTGCGGTTGCCAAGGGCGGGGCGCTGTTGTCGATCACGGAGAACGTGGTTGGACAGGTCCTGCGGTTGGAACCGACGGCAGTCGGTTGGGCCACCACTCCGATCGAACTGCCTGGCACCGGCGATGTGGGCATCACCTTTTCGGACCAGAAGGAAGACCTGGTCTTTCTCAACTACGAGGATTTCCTCACGCCGGCGTCGTTGCTTGCCTTGGACAGCACCAGCGATCAGGTCGAGGTACTGAAGGGCGTGCCGCCTCGCTTCGACGCCGACGGTTTGGTGGTGGAGCAGCTGATGGCCACGTCGCCGGATGGCACCGCCATTCCGCACTTCGTGGTGCGTCGGGCAGACGTGGACTTCAACGGATCCACCCCCACGCTGTTGTACGGCTACGGCGGCTTTCAGGTGCCGCTGAATCCTTCGTACAGCGGAACCATTGGCCGCAACTGGTTGGAGCAGGGCGGCGCATTTGTCATGGCGAACATCCGCGGCGGCGGCGAGTTCGGTCCGGCATGGCATCAGGCCGGCCTGAAGACCGAACGGCAGCGCATCTACGACGACTTCATTGCGGTGGCCGAATCCCTCGTGGCCTCCGGGCTGACTTCGCCGGAACATCTCGGGATCATGGGCGGCTCCAACGGTGGGCTACTCATGGGCGTGATGCTCAACCAACGGCCCGACCTCTGGAATGCCGTCGTGGTGCAGGTTCCCTTGCTCGACATGCTTCGCTATCACCTGCTGCTGGCCGGAGCGTCCTGGGTAGACGAGTACGGCTCGCCGGACGACCCGGAGGAACGTGCGTTCCTGGAGACGATTTCGCCGTATCAGAACTTCGATGCGGCGCTCCCATACCCCACTCCGCTGTTCGTGACATCGACGAAGGACGATCGGGTGCACCCCGGGCACGCTCGCAAGATGGCCAAGAGGTTCGAAGAGGCAGGTCTGCCCTTCTGGTACTACGAGAACATCGATGGCGGACACTCAGCGGCGGCCAACCAGACGGAGGCCGCCAAGAGGACAGCGCTCGAGTTCACCTACCTGATGCGCCAGCTGTCATCGGCAGAGAGCTGACCGGTCCGATCTGACGCCGTGGGCGCGGAGCCGGGCACATCGACATCACCCGATGTGCCCGACTCTGCCGCCCGCTGCCGACAATTCCGCCGTCGGCTGCCGCCAATCACAAGGTGGCACCCGCCGCGCAACGACCGCGCAACGGTGGATTCAGTCGGTTCCCAGCTCCCAGCCGAGCCCTGCTGAAAGGCTCACCGCCTCGGCGTGTTGTTTGGCGTCGCCGAAGGTTCGTGCGAGCTCAAGACGGACCGCAATGCGCCAGCCCCGAATGTCGTGGTCATCGACAAGGGCTCTTGCGCTTGTGAAATGCGGGCCGGACGGGGACTCGCCCGCAAGCAGCCCGAGCGCCATGTCTGCCGGTCCGAGGCAGGCGAAGCCACCACCGACGACAACGAGCGACGAGCGGACGGGACGCAACAGCTCGTAGATGTCCTTGCTCAGCCGATGATCGTTCCGAATCACTCGACTGACGAGAAGCAGAGAGGCCACGCCGGCGAAGGACCTGTGGCCAATGGCCCGCTCGGCCACCAGGTTGGCGGCCTCCATTGCATCGTCGAAGTCACCATTGTCGTGAAGGGCCACGGCGAATGCGGCCTCGGCCAGAACGGACCCTTCCACGTCTCCCTGCGCCCGTCGCATCTGTTCGGTCAGTTCACTTGCCCCGCGTTGCATCCATACCGACATGAAGACCTGCGCGAGCCACGCCGATCCACTCTCACGAAGGCCATATCGAACCCCGTGTTCGAATGCTCCGTCCGAGAGCTGTGTGGCATCTTCCAGCCGTCCGTCGCTGAGCGCAGCGGTCGCCTGCAGGAGGCGGTTGTGCCACGCAAGGTACGGATTCTGTTCATGAGCAAGCGTGTCCCGCACGACGTTGCAGGAACGCAGCGTTTCGGGCAGATCAGCAGCACCCAAGAGATCGATACCGCGCAGATGCGCCGCCCATACGGAGAGTGCGTCTTCGGTCGGGTAGAAGGACCGGTCGCGGATTCGTTCCCGATGCCCTCGGTGGGCATAGTCGGCCAGCCAGAGAGCGAGAAGCAGCGTGTCTCGTTGAGACTCACTCTCGGCGTATTCGGCGGCGCGATCGAGCCACTGTCGGGCCTCGACGCTTTCGCCGAGCACGGCCAATTGCCGACCGGTTGCGTGCGCATGATCAAAGCGACGGTCGGGTGGGAGCTCGTCGCCGGGAATCGATCTGAGAAGCGCAAGCCTGTTCGGGTCGCCGGCGGCGACCTCGGCCTCCGGCAGTCCACTCAACGCTGCGTCCAGAGCGAGGCTCACATCCCCCTCGTCCATCGCGCGGGTCACGGCTTCGACTCGGACGCGGTGCCCTTGCAGGCCCAGTCGATCCAACGAACCGGCCCACACGATGAGAGAACGAACTGGCATGAGGTCGTCTCCAAGACGGAGGCGTGCGCGATGAAAGGCCGTAATCGCTTCGCGGAGTGCCCCGGTGGCCACGTGGGTGTCGGCCGACTTCAGCAAGGACACTCGGCTTGTCTCTTCAGGAACCAGTGGGTGCGCAAGGAACTCGTGCTCAGCCCGTCGATGAATGGTGGTGGCGAGAGCGGCAGCCTCGCGGTGAAGCCGCCACCGGTCGGTCTCGGCCGAGACCTCAAGAATTGCGTCTCGCACCACGATGTGGGTCAGGCTGATACGTGGCTCTTCACCGGCGCTGAAGGTGGCCAGCCCAGCGTGGGACAGGGTTGCGCAGGCGTCAAGGAGCTCGCGTTCCGAGACGTCGGCCAACCAAGTCAGCCCATCCCAGGTTGCCTCGAGCCCGAGAACTGCGAGGGTTAGTGCGACCTCTCGTGTTGACCGATCGAGGCCCTGAATGATCGGGGCGAGCGCTGACCCCGAGGTTGACGCTGGTGCGTGGAGTCCGTCTCCAAGAGCGCTCTCGACGATTGGCCTGGCTACAGCCGGAAGCCCACCGGAGAGTTCCTCGAGTTCGACAGCGAACTGGGAGCGTGTGGCCAGGCGACTCTTTGGGCGCAGGTGCCCAATCAGCTCCTCCAGATCAGTGCGCGACAGCTCCTGAAGTTCGATCACGTTGCCGGTGATTTTCGCGGCATCGTGGAGGGCGCTCCAGTCCCCTGCAGATGGCGGACGACCTGCCAACAGGAGTTGGAGCTCGGAGCCCGCCGTTCGGATGAGGAACTCGCTCAGCTCGCGGGACAGCGAATCGAACCACTGTGCGTCGTCGACCAGCACGATTGGCCGGTTCATGGCGACGAGTTCGGCACGGGCAGCGTCCCAGAGCCTCGCTCGGGCAATGAGGAGGTCGGAGTCTTGTAGCGAATCCAGAAATACGGTCAGATGTGGGCCGAGAGCAGGCATACCTTCCCGCCATGGCTCCAACGCAGAGCGAGCAGTCTCCCGGCCAGCAATCCTGATGACCGTGCGGCCGTTCTCCGAGAGGAGCGCGGCGAGTTCATTGAGGAGTCGAGATTTGCCAATGCCGGCGCGGCCGGTCACGACTGCGGTGGCCGAACCGGATGCTTCTGACCACTCCAACAGTTGATTCAACACCGTCCCCCGTCCCACGAATGGGTCGGGCTGCACTCCTGTGTTCACGGGCGAAAGCGGACCGACGGACGTGGTTGTGGATGCCTTCCTCGAGAGAACCTGCCTGCGGACGGCTGGATCGAGGCCGGGGCTCGCACCGTTCAGGTCCTCCGAGAAGGCAAGTTCGATGACGGAAAGCAACTTTCGTGCTCGAGGCTGTTCGCCACATCGGACGAGCGTCTGGAGAACGAGGCTTGCAAACTCGTCATCGAATGGATCGGATTCGACAAGATCGACGATCGCATCAAGCACCCCATCGGTCAGAAGATCTGGACGGCGGTCCAACAGTTCATCGAGAAGCCGGATTCTGGCAGTTGCCGTGCGTTGAATTGCGGCCTGAATCAGTGGCGTGTGGCCCGATTCTCGGAAGGCCGCTCCTGTGAGCAACCGTTGAGCCTGGATCGGGCTGAGATTCTCGACCGGCGGTCGTTCCAGAAGGGAGTAGTGGTCGATCGAGTCGGAGTCAGCAACGATTCGCCACCGTCCCTGGCCCGGCGGAAGAAGACCTTCACCGATGCGTTGACGAAGCCGCGACAGGTCCATTCGCACCTTCGATTGTGCCCTCTGCGACCGATCACCGTCGGCGACTTCATCCAGGATCTGCTCGGTCGTGAGCCCATCGGGCCCACCGGCGATGAGCAAGGCGAGCATGTTTCTGGACTTTGGTGGCAGTTTGATCTCCGCGCCCGAGTCGGAGACTGCCCGCGTTGAGCCGAATACACGGATGGTCTCCACTGTGCTCGCTCGGTCTCCAAGCATTGCGCCCTTCATGCGCTAGCTGGGAAGAGGAAGCGCCTCTGCAAAAATACAGAGGCGTCCGCTCACCTCAGCAAACCGGAGCGCAAACGGCCCCACCTCGCTGGTGCGGTCGACCGACAAGGTTGAGTCGGCAATCGTCGCCACGCCATCGACTTGCCAGTAGACAACTCCGCTCGCTTCGTCGGGGGTTCGCCAGATCCGATGATCCTCGAGAATGAGTGCTTCCAGATCGCCTCGAAGGACGCCCAGATCTGGGACGTCGGCTGCCCAGCCCTGTTGCAGGGAAAGGGTGCTGCCCCTCCGCAACGCTGGACGCCATTCGCCGTGCGCGTGAAGCAGACTCCGGAGAAGATTCTGGAGGGCGGCGCTTCGTCTGCGCAGATCTCGGGCGCCGCGGTCGATCGTCACCCGGACCCGCTCACCGGGATGCAACTCGGCGGCGGTCGCCAGGTGATGAACGCCATCGCCGTCGACCGTCGTGACCGGCAGCGTTCTATCGCCGTGACGTAGCCAGCCCCGATCGCCTGTCGCCGCGGGTGTGTCGGCTTCGAACCAGGTGCTGTCGAGCACCACCCAGTTGCTGTCCGTATGCAGGATCAACGCGTCAAAGTCGGTCCTGTTCGGCTCGCTCGTCGCCATCCAAGCGACCGACTTCGAGAGTGTTTGTGTTCCTGCGTCCGCCAGGTTTGTCGTCGTGTACGCATGGGTTGGTACCACGCAAAGCCTCCGATGTAGTCCGCCACCACCGGTTGATCCCGTCCCGTTGAGTGTCGACGACCGTGCGCAACCGATGCGCAACGTCAGGCGGGGACTCCTCCCGAGGGGAGCGTTCCCCTCTCCTCAGGTCAGGGCCGACTCTCTTGAATTGACGGCATGGGACGCACGGTCCACGGCAGCGTGGACTTTCAGCACTCGGACCCGCCATGGCGGGTACCGATGGAGATGCCACACACGTTTCTTGATGTGCGAGATCTCCAGGTCGGCGATGTCGTGTACACGCGACGTCCCGGTGGGTACCAACGCCTCGCCGCAGTGGCAGGAGACACGTGGCGACACGTGGGACTCTGCGTGATGCTCGGTCGCTTTCCGTGGCTCGCCGAGATGGGTCCTGGCGGCTTTCAGGCACGGCCAATGACCACGGTCTTCAAGGCCTACGACACGGTCGCCGTACAGCGCTTCCACCCCTGCGAACATCGATGTCGTGCTGCGTTTGCAACCGGTGTGTGTGACCGGATGCAACGGCCGGCGGATTTTCATTCGCGGACAGAGCTGGCTGGAATTGGACTGGCGAGCCTCTCGCGTCTGCGCTCGGCGTCCTCCAACATTGGCGACGTGTTGCGCCGACGCCTGACTGATCGTTCGGAGTTCAACTCGCGTGCCATCTGTTCGACCCCCCTCGCAGACTCGCTGCAGTTGCTGTGTGCACAGCATCGGGTCGTACTGGACGTGACGTCTGACAAACGGGTCAGTCCTGATGTACCGGCTGTTGGGATGACGAACATGGCCATGCCCGACGACGTCTGGCGCGCGCTGCAGAACGTCGCCACACCCTTCTGGATTCGCAAAGACTCGAATGCCGTCGTGAGCGAAACCCAAGATCTGACGTCGGCCACGAAGGAGGTGCCCCAACATGTGTAGCGGAACCTGAGACAGAGCGAATGAGGGCGCCTGCATCGCAGGCGCCCTTATTGCGTTTTTGTTGGGCTGTCTATCCGTCGAATGCTTCGAGCAGCTCGAGATCGGCGGCCGTGATGAGTCCGGTGGTGAGTACATGATTCACGAGACGTTCGCGCCGGTTGGACGCAAGTGCGCCACTGTCGCCTTTCAACCCCGCAACGCCACGGCGATGGAACTTCGCACACAGATTGTCGAGCTTGCGGTTGAATTTCGTGGTTGACCATCCGAGCCGTTGACACACGATTCGATTGGCGGGGATCGCAGACCCTGGCGCACCTCGGTCTCGGAGGCGCAGCTCAGCAAGCGTGACCAGCAGCAGCCGTTGTTCGTCATTGAGCGGAATGTCGGAGGCTGCGATCGTCGGCGTTGCGACTGACGGTTCGTCGACGTCTTGAAAGGTGGAGCTGTGCGGTATGGCCAGATTCAGTTCGTACACGCTTGGCCCCGCTTGGAATCGCACGATCGATTTCTGAAACGGCAATGGGGTTGAGGTTCCGGGCGCAACGGTGAGCCTGCTGGGTGATGCGCCGTCACAGATCTCGATTGCTATTGCTGTGCCGGTGTTGGACACCCACCAGTCGCCATTGCGCTGACGGAACACGCCGACCCTTCGGTGGAGATACGGGTTGGTGTCAATCTCGAGATCGGCGTCGCGGCCGAACGTGAGACGCTGATCGCCTTCAAGGACACACACGGTGCCGGCGAACTCAACTTTCAGCTCATTCATGTTCGTCCCCCAAGAATCCTCTGCGAACATCTCGCGTCCACAGCTCTGGAGACGCTACAAGTCCCCACGCAACCGATCCGCAACAAGCTTGACCGGGGAGTTGATACGCCGGGTTCAGTGTTTCCAACGCAGCCGGGTATCCCCGGTTCTACACAGGTCGCACATTCGCTCGGGGAGTCATGTTGTCGTGGCAAACGGGGTCCCACGATCGATCAACATGCCAACAGATCGACCAACCGTTTGAGCTTCGATTTCATCACGGTTGTCCACTACGATTCGACCGAATTTCTAGGGGGCGTGATGGTGCAGGTCGACGGGTTTGATGAGCTTGAATTGATTGGGGTTGGGGCGAACGCTCGGGTCTATTCAGGACGCGACATCGACCACGACCGACCGGTGGCGATCAAACTGATTCAGCCCGGAACAGACCTGGAGGCAATCCAGCGACGGTTCAACCGCGAACGCAAGGCGCTGGGACGCCTCTCCCAGGTGGCAAACGTGGTCACGATCTACCACAGCGGGATCACCGAGGACGGGGAACCATTCCTGGTGATGCCGCGACTCGCGTCTTCGCTGCAGGACGCAGTCGACGACGGCGGCCTTCCCTGGCGACAGGCCGTCAAGATGATTCGAGCGGTGAGTTCTGCGATCGACCACGCCCACGAGGTTGGCATCCTGCATCTGGATCTCAAGCCCGCAAACATCCTGCTTGGCAAGGACAAGGAGCCTCAGGTCGCCGATTTCGGAATTGCCGAGTTCATCGGCTCGACGGCGTCGAAGTCGGGGGCGCTGCTGACCCCGGACTATTCGGCGCCGGAGCGCTTCGAAGATGCTGCGCCGAGCGAATCCATGGATGTGTATGCGCTGGGCGCGTGTCTGTACGCGCTGCTTGCGGGGACTCCGCCATTCTCAGATGAGACCACGACTGGGCCGGCATCGGTGATGCGTCGGGTCATGAACGACCCTGTCCCACTCGATGCGCTTCCCGCCGATGCCCCCGATGCCCTGCGTTCGCTCGTCAAACAGACCCTGGAGAAGGATCCCGTTCAGCGACCGGCAACCGCTGCCGAGTTCAGCACGGCGTTGTCGGCAATCTTGGACGGCAGAACAGGGCATACCTCGACCGCTGCTCGTACAGCCGGAACGCTGCCATTCGAGCCTGACACGCAGCTCGACACAACCGAACCCGCAGGCGCATCGGGGCGCCTGATGGCGGCAGCTCTTGTCGCCGTGGTGGTTGTTGTGTCGGGAGCATTTGCGTTGTCTCGGAACCAGGACGGATCCACGGGCACGGTCGACATCGAAGTCGCTGGCGCCTCGGAGACGACGACGACCGAGGTTGCCGCCGATACGGAAGGGCGAAGCGAACCGAGCGTGATTCGCTCGCGAACTCTGACGATCAACGATGGCGTGCAGGAGTACATCGAGACGACACTGCTCGGATCTGGCGGCACCCGGGTGGTGCTGGTTGAAGGCGATCCTCGTGGCGACCTCAAGGCGAATGGCGAGTACATCCATGAGCGGGAGAGCGACTCGGCGTACACCTTTCAGTTCGTGGTCGATGAGTTGAACCAAGCAGGTGTGGGTCTTGCCCGGTGGAACATCCGAGTGACCGTGGCCGCCAAACTCGACCTTGCCATCCCCGAATGTCCGACGTTGGAAATTCGGGACCTGACTGCCTCGGTGGAGTCGTCTTCCGTTGTTGTCATCACGTGGGGAACCAATACACCAGCGACGGAAATCGTTCGATCGCAAGCCGACGGCTCCTCAGCCCAGTTGTCGAACCCCAGTGGAAACTTCTACGAGGACTTCACCCATCGACTCGGGGACTTGGCGTGGTCTGGCGTCGAGCCGCTCACGGGAGACACCCGGTACGACTTCTGGGTGACCCTCACAAGCCAATGCGACACCACTGACAGCGTCACCGAACAGATCTCGTTCACCACCGCCGCAGAATGACTCGCAAATCAACGAAGAACAGCCGTAGAGCTAGCTCGGAATTCGGCGCTTGAAGCTCACGAAGTAGGTATAGGTCCACTGGCCTGACGTGGCGTCGCAGAGGCGAAGGTCACCGTTGCGGCCAACCTGCACTGGTTCGATGGAGAGAAGCTCCCAGCCGCGTGCCCCAAGCGCATTGAGCTGCGGGATCAAGGTGTAGACGGAGTACTTCGGATGGTGAACGGGTGGAATGTCGTCGCTGATTGGCACTGCCGTATCACGGGTGTCGCTGACGAGTGTTGTGGTGAAGTACTCCCAGGTATCCATGGGTGGACCCTACGTCCGGACACACGGCTGCACTTGTTGAAGCTCGTGTTCTAGGAGGACGCTGCGGGACCACCGAGCCGGTTGGCGTCGAGCCAGGCAACCAAACGGTCGGTTTGTGCGACTCCTGCGCCTGACGCAGCTGCAGAAGGTCGTCGAGCGCACGCCTACCGCAAGCGTCTAGCCCACCGGAGCGATCCCGATGCTGAGCCCGAAGTGTGGTTTCTGTGGGAGCATCGTGCTCATGGACGAAGGAGCACTCCCATGCGAATGATGACCGACGATGAAACGAAGGCCTTTCTGCTGCACGGGACCCGTACCGGCAAGCTGGCCTGGGTTTCACAGTCGGGTGCACCGCACGTGGCGCCGGTGTGGTTCACGCTCGACGGCGACGACATCATCTTCAACACGCACATGACCAGCGGTAAGTACAAGGCCATGAAACGCGAGGGCCGGGCGAGCCTCTTGGTCGATCTCGAAGCGCCGCCCTATGCGTTCGTGAAGATCGATGGCGCCATCACGTTCGAGGACGACCCCGAACGAGTGAAATCGGTGGCCACAAGAATCGGCGGTCGATACATGGGAGCCGATCGTGCCGCGGAGTTCGGCGAGCGCAACAGCGCCGATGGCGAGGTTGTCGTGCGGCTGTCTCCGTCGAAGATCACGGCTGCCGACGACGTGTCGGGATACGGCGACTGACCCTGCCTGCGGTCAGGTCACGAAGTTGGCGTGAATGCGCTGTTGCAGAAGCACCGGCAGGCTGCCTGGGTACACACAGCTGTGCCCTTCGTCGGGCGACCAGAAGTCAGCCGGGCCCAATTCCGAGCACGGCGGCAATGTTGTCGAGCACGATGATCAGGGCCACGAACGACATGAGCACCGTCTGCCAACCGAAGCGCCGATCGATCTTGTCGTGCACACCCAACAGGCCAGCATCAATCTTCGAACTCATGGCATCGAACCGCTTGTTCGTCTCGACCGCATGAGCATCGATCTTCGAACCAATCGAAGCGAAGCGCTTGTTCGTCTCGGCCGTATGAGCATCGATCTTGTCGTGCACACCCAACAGGCCAGCATCAATCTTCGAACTCATGGCATCGAACCGCTTGTTCGTCTCGACCGCATGAGCATCGATCTTCGAACCAATCGAAGCGAAGCGCTTGTTCGTCTCGGCCGTATGAGCATCGATCTTGTCGTGCACACCCAACAGGCCAGCATCAATCTTGTCGTGGAGCGAATCGACCCGGTCTTCGAGACGAGTCAGCCGGCGGTCGACCGTTTCGAGTCGCCGATCGATGTCCTGCGAAAGGTGATCCAGGCGAATCTCGAGCCCGTCGAACCGTGAGTCGACGGCGTCGAAACGCGCATCGACCGCGGTGAATCGCTCACCGTAGGATCCGATCGCCTGCGCCATGCTCACGTGTTCGACCGTAACACGGGATATCCGAGTCTCGAGCTCGTTGCGCACAAGGGCCAGTTCTTCTTGGGTGATGGCCATTGGGCCATGTCCTTCGTGTGGAGGATGACGGAAGGCAACCACCTTCGAGAGAACCTCAACGTAGGCGGCGGGTGTGACAGGCCCCGCTACGTCGAGCGTTTGCGCGGCGAGCGAAGCGTCGAGGCGACGACGGCCACCGCGAACAGCACCAGCGAAACAGCTGAGGTCCACCGGAGCGACTGCAACGGCCAACCCCAGCCTGCGGCCACGGCTGCCTGTCGTTCTGCTGCGTACAGCGGCAGGACCTTGGCAAAGGTGGTCCCTGGGTCCACCACGAACTGAATGCCGATGATCCCGACCAACAGGAGCATGGCTTCCATTTCGCGCTGCACGAGCGCTCCGACGGCGAGCCCGAGGGTCACCGAGCCGAGGAGGGCGAATGCGAATGCCCAGATGAGTTCGGTCTCATTCACGATGACCGGGTCGGTGCGGATGTAGAGCCACAGGCCGGTTGCCACCACGACACCAAACGCGATGGCGCAGAGCACTCGGCCGGCCAGGATCTCGCCACTTCGAAACTGCAGGAGGGACAGGCGGGGTGACACCTGATGCATTCCCTGGGTGAGGAACAAGGTGGCGACCGAGAACGCCCAACCGATGCCCACCGAGGCGAACACCGGTGCAAAGTCCTCGCTGCCGGTCGTCCAATAGAAGACGAGCGGCAACAGGATGAGCATGACAAGTGCCATCCGACGACGGCTGAGCTCGCGGGCCTGGGAGGTGGCGACGGCCAGGGTTCTTTTGAACATCAGTCGACCTCGGTGACGACGCCGTTGCCGACTTCGGCCACCCGGCTGACGCGGTCCCGTTCGGCGAGCAGGTGGGTGATGACGA
>CAZFBD010000068.1:8162-10391 GCA_964517125.1 uncultured Acidimicrobiales bacterium | reverse complement strand
ACTTCGGCCACCCGGCTGACGCGGTCCCGTTCGGCGAGCAGGTGGGTGATGACGATGACGGCACGGCCTTCGTTCGTCCAGCTGGCGATCTGATCCCAGAGGTTGACGTACGTTCCGTGATCGAAGCCTTGATATGGCTCATCGAGGAGGAGAACTTGCGGGTCGTCGAGCAGCGTGAGGGCCAGGTTCAGTTTCTGGCGCTGGCCTCCGGAGAGGTCCTTTGCGACGGTCGTGTCTGCGTGGTCGAAGCCAAGCACGTCGAGCATGTCGAGGGCACGCCGGCGCGATGCATCGGGGTCGGCGGTACCCGCCGCCAGAAGCGCGAGGTGTTCTTGGGCGTTGAGCAGGTCGACGAGGCCGGGTTGTTGCGGGCACCACCCGAGTGAGCCGTCGATACGAATGGTTCCAGCGTCGGGCTGCAGAACACCTGCCCAGATGTTCATGAACGTGGACTTCCCCGCTCCGTTCTCCCCCACCAGGGCAACCGACTCGCCACGGTTCACGGTGAGGCTGGCGCCGCGGAGAACAGACTTCGAGCGATAGGACTTCTCGACACCTTCCGCGCTGAATGCGGGAGTCGCCTCGGGAACGCTGGCCATTGCGGCAACGTTAGACGGGTCCATGCCGCCGGTGTGCCGAAGCGTTCAGACGGAGATCAGTTCGACGGCGGCATCAAGTCGCCGAAGGTCGCCGACATCTGATGTGCTTCGCGGGCTCTAGCGGCCCTTGAATGCTGGGGCGCGCCGCTCAACGCGCGCCAGGAGGCCTTCGGCGAAATCCTCGCTGGCGACAAGCATGTTCAGCGCCTCGTTTTCGAGGTCGAGCGCGGTGGTCATGGCGTCGACGCGCTGTGCGTGCACCGAACGCTTCATGGCCCGGATGGACAGACCTGCACCTCGTGGCGGAATGAGCTGCAGGGCACGTTCACGGGTGTGCGATAGCAGCTCGTCGTGGGCGAGCACGGCGTTCGCCAGGCCCAAGCTGGCGAGTGTTTGGGCGTCCAGACGTTCCGGGAAGAAGAGCAGCTCCTTCGCCTTCTGCATGCCGAGAAGGGTGGGAAGCAGGAACGTGGAGCCGAGCTCGGCGGCGATGCCAAGGTGCGCAAATGGCAGCTGTGCCCAGGCGTGTTCGGAGAGGTAGATCTGGTCGGCGACGGCGAGCGGAAGGGTGAAACCACCGCCAATGGCGAGGCCGTTGACTGCGGCAAGGACCGGCTTGTCGCAGGCGAAGAACTCGAGCACGGTCGCTTTCATGGCGATGTCGGTGTGGTCAATTTCGGCCATGAGATCGTCCGGCAGACCCGTGTAAGCGTCGGGCGAGAAGTAGCCACCGCTACTGAAGGCTTGCCGGTCGCTGTCGCGCTCGGGGTCGTTCTCGCCGGTCAGAATCATGGCGTGGGCGCGGTCGTCGTTGGCGAAGTGTTGCGCGGCGTAGCGCAGCTCCAGCGACGTGAGTCCGCTGATGGCGTTGCGGCGCTTCGTGCTACTGATCGTGACGGTCACGATTCCTTCGTCGTCGAGCGCGTAGCGGATGTCCTGAAAGTCGGCTGTTTCCATGTGTGTGATCCTTCCGGGGCAACGTCGAACGGGAGACGGGTAGCGCCGTCTTCGGCTGCCGAACGCTTTGGTTCTAGCAATCTCCAACCGTCCGTGCCGAACTCGTGAGCTCGGCGTCAGCGATCCTGATCTGGCGGCCAACCGAGCTCGATGCCCGGTGGTTCCTGCATGTCGACAACCGTTCGTTCGCCGAGCGGTTCGTCGAGCTCGACGACAACAGGGAACCACGGGTTGCCCGGGCAGTCTGCTCCGCCGGCAACCGGCGCCACCAGGGTGGTGATCTGCACCTGAGCGTCGGTTTCGACAACGACGGGAAGGACCTCGCGGTCAACCGGTGCCTGCCCTGAAGCACATTCCAATTCCTGGATCCAGATGTGGAGGCTGGTGGAGCTCGGGTCGGGTTCGACGTCGGGGTCGAGAATGGTGGTGGCTGAGCCGAATCCGATGGCAGAAACCCGGATGTTGCAGCCGCCCCAACCGGTCGGGCTCCACACGCCATCTCGCTTCTCGAATGAGGCGTTCACGTAGCTGTCGAGTTGGCGGCCGAACAGTTCGAGTGTGGCTTCGGTCTGCTCGGCGATGCGCATGTCTGCGTTGGCGATGAATTCGGCCTCGACCGCCAAGGGGCCGGCAACGAAGTCGTCGAAAATCTTCTGGGTGGCTTCGTCGAGCG
>CAZFBD010000068.1:0-8062 GCA_964517125.1 uncultured Acidimicrobiales bacterium | reverse complement strand
GCGTCGCTCCCCCAGCCAGCGCCGTCGTTGAGCGGCGCCCATCCGTCGAGCATGTTGCCGACATCGTTTTGCACGTGTTGGAGCTCTGCCTCGGCGGCAGCGAACCCTCCGGCCAGGCAGACGACCTCGCTCAGGCCGAGCTCTTCCAGTGCTTCCGCGTGCGTGGCGGCGTCGCCGACCACGCCAAGATGGACCCGTTGGGTGTTGGACAGCCAGCGCAGCGCGTAGCTGTCGGGGATGGTCAGGATGTACTGGCCGAGGGTGTCGTAGGCGTAGGTGCCATCGGCTTCGGCTGCCTCTTGCTCATCGGCCGGAAGCTCGGCGATGGCGTTGAAGTCCGTTTCGGGGAGGATGTTGTCGCAGCGGTCACCGAGGTTGTCGCGGAATGTGTCTTCGACAGGTTCCGCGTTGACCACGGACGCGACGCCGTCGACGAACGAGACGGTCACGGCCATGGGGCCGGTGCCAACGTCCTGGTCGAGGCTGACGCACGGTTGGGTTGACCACGGACAGATCACGTTGCCGTCGGCTTCGCCATTCAGGCCGACGGCGAGGCCGTCGACAGGAGTCAACACACCGCCGTTCATTCCGTCGCCGATCTCGAGATCTGCTGCATCGCTTGTGCATGCCGTGACCGCAATCGCCAGCAAAACGATCCAACGAATGGAACGCGAAAGTGTGTTCTGTCTCGGAGCCGCCATGTGGTCAACCGTACCGAACAGCCGACGTCCATCGTCCGCGCCCGAGCAGGACGCGACGTAATGGAGCCAGCTTGTTCAGGTAGACCGGAGTGATGAACGTTCGGCCACCCTTACGTCCTGCCGGCACGGACCGATTGGTCGGCATGACTCGGCGACTGGCAGTTCTGTTTCTCGTTGCGCTCCTTGCGTCGTGTGGCGAAGATCCACCCGAGGCCAGCTACTCGACCGCCCAGGTGATCGAGAGCACGATTGGCTCCGGCGACGGTGCCAACCCGAATCAAGAGGGTCCGATGGGGCTCCACGATGGCCCGCTGTTCCTTCCGCAGGGTTGGACCTGGGCGCAGGGCCCGACTCGCAACGAGGAGTGGGGAACGATCGGCACGGGCAGTTCACTCTTTGTGGAGTGGCGTTGTTCGGTGATTCCCGAGCTCGACACCGTGCCTGCAGTTCCGTTCCGCATCAACGTGCGCGACGCCAGCTACTGGCAGTTTGCAAACGATGAGTGGACCAAGGGTTTCGATGTGAGCCTGATCGAGGGGCACAAGGGCAGCTACCTGGGGCAGCCGGGCGAGATCAACACCGACCCGTTCTCGGATTCGAGCAACGGTCAGATCGTGTGGCGGGAAGAGGACGACGGTAGTTTCTCGGCCCCATGGAACGCCGATGCGTTGTTCATGCATTTCTGGGCTGGCCAACGGCTACCCGCAGCGGCGGGGCAGACGGCAGAGATGTCGGCCGCCGAGATTCGCCTGCAGCAGCCGGATGGCGAGGCGGTGGATCTGTCGCAGCTGGACATGTTGTTCCAATGCGGACTGGATTACTACAGCGTCACCACTGGTGAAGGCACGAAGGTTCCGGGGCCGGGAATCGGCAAGTACCATGCAGCAACCGAGAACTGGCAACCAACCCTGTGGGTCACGCTGCCCCCAGGCGAAGCTGCCGACTCGACAGGGGATTTCGACTCGTGGCTGCGTGCCAATCTTCCGCCACTTGTTCTGCCGTCCTAGGAACCGGGATCGGTCCCGGCACGCGCTGATGATCGGAAACCTCACGTTCCGCGCGGATGGGCCGATTGGCTCATATGGCGGAAATCTGGCGGATTTTGCTGTGCGCGTTGTTTTCGGTGTGTGTGGAGGATGAAGCTCCCCTGCCCGACTACTCGGTGCCACAGCTGGTGGAAAGCACAATCGGAGCGGGCGATGGTTCGAACCCGAATCAGGACGGACCAATGGGCGCGCACGATGCGCCCTTGTTCCTGCCGCAGAGTTGGAGCTGGACGCAAGGAGCGACTCGCAACGAGGAATGGGGAACCATCGGCACCGGTGACTCGCTGTTCGTCGAGTGGCGCTGTTCGGTGATCCCGGAGCTCGGTCATGACCCGGCCGTGCCGTTCCGAATCAATGTGCGTGATGCCGGCTACTGGCAGTTTGCTGAAGACGAATGGAGCAAGGGGTTCGATGTGAACCTCGTCGGCGGGCACAAGGGCAGCTACCTGGGGCAGCCGGGCGAGATCAACACCGACCCGTTCGGTGTACCCGACAGTGGACACATCGACTGGCGCCAGGAGCCCGATGGCAGCTTCTCGGCTCCGTGGAACCCGGACGCGCTCTTCATGCACTTCTGGGCAGGGCAGCGTCTGCCAGCTCTTCCCGGCCAAACCGCCGAGATGTCCGCCGCCGAAATTCGCCTGCAGCAACCCGACGGCGAAACCATCGACCTCTCACAAGTCAACGTCCTCTTCCAATGCGGACTCGACTACTACAGCGTCACCACCGGCGAAGGCACCAAAGTCCCCGGACCCGGCATCGGCAAATACCACGCCGCAACCGAGAACTGGCAACCAACCCTGTGGGTCACGTTGCCTCCCGATGCTGCGGCGGACGATGCCGGAGACTTCCAAGACTGGCTCGAAGCGCACCCACATCCGCTGCTCTCCTCAGCCCCGACCCGCTTGCAAGTCGATGCCGATCTGCCCAATGCCTCCGACCTGCAACTCCGGATCCAGGAGGTCGACACGAGCGTGGAGTTCGTGGTCGACTCGGTCGCCGAGGACGAGGTCGACCCCGACTTTGGCGAGGCATCGCTCGTCTTCGGTGGTGAGGGATTCGAGGCCGAGATCGACGTGTGCCGACCCGGCATCGGTTCCGTCACCGACTGCCTCCGCCACGTACATGTACCCAACGCCGACACCGTCGATGTGGCAGTCGAGCGGCGCGAGAACACAACCGAGATCGTGATCCGCGACGGCGAAGCCGGTCGTGTACTCGTCCGCATGCGTGCGGGCTAGGGGCCGACCAACGCCAATCCCTGTCTGTACCGTGATCGTCGATGACCGGGTTGAATGCGATCACCTTTCACACCACCGACATGGCTCGAGCGTGTGCGTTCTGGGAAGCGTCGGGCATGACGTATGCCTACGGCGGACCGAGTTCTGCCTTCACCTCGCTACGAGCCGGGGGCGGCACCTTCGTGAACCTGCAGCACGTGGAACTACACGAGCCGGGTTCAGGCTGGGGACGAATCATCATTCATGTCGACAGTCCCGATGACACGCACGTTGCTCTGGTCGAAGCCGGCTACCGACCGCATGCCGAGCCGGCCGATGCGCCGTGGGACGAACGCTACTTTCATGTGACCGATCCGGACGGCAACGAAGTCTCGTTTGCACGACCGCTCTGAACCACCATCGCCGGTTCAGGACAGCGCCAGTCTCGGTCATGGCAATGAGCGACATGACGGCAACGGTCCAAATCAGAGCCGCGTTCGGGGAGCGAGCCCGGCTCGCAGAGAAAGCGTTCTCGCAGCGACTATCGGTCGAGGCGGACGTCAAGTCCTTCGAGTTCCAAGGCTTCCTGCAGGCGCGGCGACGAGGTAGTCAGCAGAACGGTTGCGTCGAGTTGCCTGGCTGCGGCGAGTGCTTCGATCGACAACAAGTTGAGATGGCTGTGCCGCTGCCGCAGCTCCGCGATGGTGGGACCGAGTTCTCGCAGGCTCGCAAGACCGATGGGTTCGGGAAGGGAGATCAACGCTCGAATCGCTGCCCGCTGAGCGCTCGGCGGCAGGCTGGCAATCGGTCCCGAGAGTTGGCCGGTCCCGAAACGGTTGGACGCGAGCACGGCTTGGCACAGCCGTACGTACCACAGGCCGGTTGTGTGGACCGCGCCGTCCACTGTGCGCTCACCTCGCAGCAACTCGCTGAGAGCCCGGTCATCGACGAGGGTGGTCATTGCGAGGTGAGGTCGTGGTCCCCGAATCCGGCGGCTGCGTCGTTCCAGGTTTCATCGTCGATGGATGCGAGCAGGTTGGTTCGGAGTTCATCGACGCCCCCGGGAACGATGATGATTGCGTCACCGAGGTCGAGATAGCCGACACGCCCCCCATCGTGCAGATCCCATCGATGGCGGGTGGCGGCGGGCAGGCTCATCTGGCCCCGTTCTGACACTTTCAGATTTCCGGTTGGCTCCATGGTTCGATCGTACAAGGCAAACACAAATTCCGCCTTGTGGCAAGCCGGCAACCCATCCACGACTGTCATGGCGTCGAATGTACGAATGCCATATGACAGCGACAAGGTGACACCCGGGGTCGCGTCTCAATCGTCACATTCAGGGTGACAGGTCAGACGCGACCCCAAGTTGTCACCTTGTTGGGTCGGTGGAGGTATATCGCTCGAGGATTTTCACCGTCATCCGTTGGCGGGTGAAGCCGGCCGACATCCAGAAACAACTTCCAGATGGACTGCACCTCGACACCCTCGACGGCGCCGCCAACGACGAGTGGTTCGAATCCCTTGCGGACCCTTCCAACGAGTCCACAATGGCTGAACGCCCCCAGCTCGGAATGGATGCTCGGATGGTGTCCTCAAGCAACGCAAACTGTCGATGACATCACCTCGGAAACGTTTCTGCACTGCAACAAACAGCGGGACTGAGCAGGATCCAGCAGCTCCGATTCGAGAGACGCAGCAGCTTGTGAACTCCCTGGCGTGCTGAGACCTCTGTGAGTTCGATCACGGAGTCGATCACCTTCTCCCTGTCACTAGCGCAGCTGGATGTGGGTCCGATCTGAGCGGAACCGTTGCTTCATGCCAGGCGTCGTCGACCTTTGGAGCGAGGGATGCGTCCCAGCCGTCGTAGGAGCCGTGGTACGACTCGGCGAGCGCTTCGAGGACGTCGGTGTTCTCGCGGATGCCGTCACGGGTGATCAGATAGTCGTGTCGTTCGCATCGAACCGACCATTTGCAATCGCCGTCTCCGGTTCTCGCGCGGCGGACCCGAGCGCTATGACCCGTTTCGGCGATTCTCAGGCGTCCGGCCGCGTGTGCCGATGGGGGCCTATGCGAACGTATCGACCTCTTCGGCTTCCATAGCGGCGGCCGTTGCGGCCGCTCTCCTACAGGTTTCGGTCGAGCGCGTCTCCAGGCTCTTCCCGAGGACTCCGACGAGTGAATAGACCTCATCGATCTCCCGCATCTCACGCAGCTCGAGCTCTACGAGTTGCCGAGCGAGTCGGGCCCAGGCGGCCGGCCGCTGTCGACGCCGTGTCGAACGAGCGGGCTGCAGCTCCTCGCGGCCTGCGACCGGAGTTTTCGACCGCGGTGAAGACACGTCCGTATGAGACGATGGCCCTCGGCGACCGCATGCCGAAATCCGTGCCGCGTCGGTTTGTCAGAGGATTCGTACCGGAACCGACACTCCGGGTGCTGCAGCTTGCAGCGCTGCATTCCCGTCGAGTGCGGCGAGGCAGATCTCGGCGCTGAGATGACGTGCCGCGGCGAGCGCCTCGAGCGAGAGGAGGTCGAGGCGTACGCCCTCTGCGATCAGTTGTCCCATCGGCCAGGCCAGCGTTCGAAGAGAGATGAGCGAGATGTACTCGGGGAGTTCAACGACGGTTCGGGCGACACCACCGGCAATCGCAGGATCAACGCCGCCGAGTTGGCGAGAGAGTGAACCAACGATCGTGTCGTTGCTCAGCGCTCGGCAGAGCCGGTGGTACCACAGTCCGGTCGTAGCGAGTTCGGCGCGGTCAGGCCGTAACTCTGGCGGTTCGTCGCCGAGAAGGACGCGGAGAAGAATGTGGTCATCGATGAGAATCGTGGTCACGAAAGGTCGGGTTCGTCAACGGCTACCTGTGCTGCGAGCGAGCCATAGCCACCGGCCTCATCGATCGCTCGAGTGAGCATGCCTCGATCGAAGCCCACCGCTTCCAGTCGGCACGATGATCACAGCGGAGCCGAGATCGGCGACCTCGACCGTTCCACCGTCGGCGATGTTCCATCGGCGACGAGCCTCCGCCGGTAGCGCCATTTGGCCCCGCTCTGAGACTTTGTACTGCGCTGTAGTTGCCATACGACAGCCTACAAAGCCATTGGAGACTTCTACAAAGCTACGCCGCATCGGCCAAGAACTCCGGCTCGCATCTGTCGATCTCATCGAGCACCGCACGCAACAGCGGTTTGCGTTGGCCCATGACGTGCGCGCAGTGGGTGACCCAGCCGCGTAGCAGCCCTGGCATGGCTAGGACGTTGACGTCGAGATCGGAGAGGTCCGCAGAGAACAAGAAGCGTTCGACCCGGGCCGGGCTCCATCGCATGGCACCCGTGCCCCATTCATTGCATTCGAGGTACTCGACGAGCTCCACGAAAGGCTCTCCCGACCACGCTCGCCCCGGGGTGCCCGCGAGGAAGGCATCGAGTTCGCTGCTCGCGTCGGGCTGTTCGTCTTCGTCATCTGCATCTCGGTCGAAGCGAGGCATCTTGGGGAACTGAACATCTACCTCCGACAGGCGGGCCACCCATTCGAAGAAGACCGCCGCTTCTGGCTCGCCATCGACCCTGCGACACCCCGTGAGCTTCCAGGTCTCGAACCGGGCGTCTTCAGTCGACAGCTGTTCGAGTATTCGCCTGGGACCACCCGGTGACGGTGCGGCGTTGAACAGGCCTGCCGCATCCTGTGCATTCGCCGTGTGGAGCGCGAGTTCGACTGAGCTTCGATGAAACCGGTCAGACCGGGCGGACAGTGTCATGACGTGCCGGCCGCCGACCTTGAGCTCGATCAGTAGTGCCGAGGAATCGCGGTACTCGTTCGTCAACCGCCACACTTCGGAGACGCACGTCTGATCAAGATCTCGAAGGGCTCCCGACAACTGGCCGCGCCGGTTCGCCACAGCCGAGCGGGCTGCCGTCCGCACCTCTTCGTCGGGCCAGATCTCGGCGAGAGCGGCAAGGGCTCCAGCCGCCGGTTTGGAGCGGTCGTCGCTCATCATCTGGATGAGTGTTCGCCCTCGGTGAACTGAAGATGGCCCGTCCTCCTCTTCGCCCAGCTTCACGCAATGCGCAACCAAGAGGATGATGCCGAGAGCGCCGTGCGCTTGGTGGCTTTGCCGGAGCGGCTCGGTGAGCGGACTCTGCGGACCTGGGGTGACGCGGCCGCCGCGTCGTCGGTTCTTTCTCGCCATGACCACCGAAGCTAGCCACGCACTCTGACAGCCTCGGACGGCTCAGAGGATCAGGTCGGTGCGTCGGCCATAACCGCAACTTCTGTTACATCGAAGTCCCCGGGCGCCTGCGCAGGCGGTAGCTACCTGTAGCCCCCAGCACATAGAGCCCTTCGGCGTCAGGCCGCAGCGCCACCGGCGATGGCTTGGACTTCGTCGATCGAGAGGTCAGCGGCGACCGCTACTGCTTCAACCGGATACCCGTACCCCATGGCCGTTCGAATCGACCCTTCAAGCAACTCAGTGGTCACCCAGTCCTGCTCTGGGGTCTTGTGCCTGTGGCCGTCATCGAACTGGTCGTACCAGCCGCGGGCCTTCGCAGCGACTTCCACGCTTCGGAGCGCATCGGCAATGAGGCGCTTGCGAAGTTCGGGGTCTACCGGCATGTTCACAACGCTACTCTCCGCTCTCTTGCTTGATCAACGCTTGCAGTCGGTGGAGCACGATGACCAGGTCCATCGCCTCGTCGAGTTCCAGGAATGGCAGTTGGTCGACTTCGCCAATCTCCAGAATTCGATGCTCAACAAGGTCGCGAACGGCCTTGACCTGGTCGAGAGTTGAGAATCGAAACTGCACACGACCGAAGGTACGTCGGGGGTCTGACACCGAATCCGAGCACTCGACCCGATCCAAACGTTGAGGCTCTGCTCAGACGGCGACGCTCGATGAGGACACTCAAGTCGACAGCTCTTCGACTCCAAGCAGAACAGGGGTCAGCTGGGCAATGCTGTCTGCATGGACGACGACATTCACCTCGATCCGTACCTCGGCGTGGTCGACCGCGTGTCGACGCTTGCACGCTCGGCGAACAACCTCGATGTGGAGCTGACGGCGTGTCCGGGGTGGACGGCGCGTGATGTGATCGC
>CAZFBD010000067.1:10254-25288 GCA_964517125.1 uncultured Acidimicrobiales bacterium | reverse complement strand
ACGGCCCCGACATGCGCGACATGTTCCGCACCTGGCGGTTCTTCCGCACGTTCCTCTCGAACGTCGAGATGACGCTCAGCAAGACCGACCTGGGAATCGCCCGTACCTACGTGGAGACGCTCGTCGACCCCGAGCACCATCATCTTCTGGGCGTGATCGAGGAAGAGCATCAGCGAACCCTCGACGCAATCGCCGCCGTGACCGGCTCGCAGTTGCTCTCCGACCTGCCGATTCTGCAGCGCACGCTCGACGTCCGTGATGCGTATCTCGATCCGCTGAACGCACTTCAGGTGAATCTGCTGAAGAGCTCCCGTACGGCGGCCCACGCCGGCGACGAGACGGCCGAACGCCGTATTCGGCGAGCCCTCCTGCTCAGCATCAACGGTGTGGCGGCTGGCCTGCGCAACACGGGCTGACCCGCCACGAGGTCGGCCCTCCAAGGCACCGTGCCGCGTGCGTTGGCGGTAGTTTGGCCCCATGCCAACCCCGCACATCAACGCCTCCGACGACGCCTTCGCCGAAACACTGCTCATGCCCGGTGACCCGCGGCGTGCAGCGCACATTGCCGAACGGTTCATGGACGATGCGGAACTCGTCACTGACGTGCGGGGCATCGTCGGGTTCACGGGAACCTTCGAAGGTTCGGCTGTCTCGGTGATGGCATCGGGCATGGGGATGCCGTCGGCAGCCATCTACATCACCGAGCTGCTGCGCTCATACGGCGTGAAGCGGATCATTCGAGTGGGCACAGCCGGTGTGTATGCCCCCGACCTTGCGCTCCGACAGATCGTGGCCGCCACCCGCTGCGTGACCAACAGCAACATCCCGGCGCTCCTCGGTGCCCCCGACACGCTGGAGCCGTCGGCGAGCCTGCTTGCAACCGCTCAGGCGGTTGCCGCCGACACGGGCGTGGATCTGCAGACGGGTGCCGTGTTCACCAGCGACATCTTCTACGAGCCCAACGATGATGCCCGTGACACCCACACCGCAAACGGCGTGTTGTGTGTGGAGATGGAGACGGCTGCGCTTTATGCAATCGCTGCGCTCGAGGGCGCTGAGGCGCTGACCCTGCTGACCATGACCGATCACCTGGTCACAGGGGAGCATCTGACGTCGGAAGAGCGTCAGCTCACCGTCGACGAGATGCTCGAGTTGGGGCTGCGGACCGCCGTCGCCGCATGACCGAACGTCTCCGCTTCGGGACTGCCGGCCTGCGCGCTCCGCTGGGCGAAGGCCCGGCCTGCATGAACGTGCAGACGGTTGCGCTTGCGGCTCGTGCACTTGCCGAGTGGTTGCCGGCTGCGTCGCTCGTCGTCGTTGGCCACGATGCTCGATATGGATCGAGTGACTTTGCTCTGGTGACCGCCCGCGACCTGATTGCTGCCGGGCACCGCGTGGAGCTGTTCGACCGGCCCATTCCCACTCCACTGGTTGCGTGGCGAGTCGCAAGCTCACCGGCCGCCGCCGGCGTGGTGGTCACGGCGAGCCACAACCCGGCAACCGACAACGGCTACAAGGTGTATGGCGCCACCGGAGCACAGATTCTCCCCGCCGACGCGACCACCATCGAACGCCTGATGGATGCACAACCGTGGCCGGCTGCGGGCCCGGTCACGTTGGAGCCGACTGCACAGTCCATCGGCGACGATGTCATCGACGAGTACATGTTCGCAGTTGGTCGTGGCGCGGCTGCTGCGAGTCTGAACATCGTGTATTCGGCCATGCACGGCGTCGGCGGCGAGCTTGCCGTTCGGATGCTGTCCGATGCCGGGCACACGGTCTATCCGGTGGCGGAGCAGTTCGATCCCGATCCCGACTTTCCCACGGCGCCGTTCCCGAACCCGGAGGAACCCGGCGCTCTGGACCTCGCCATGGCGTTCGCCGAGCGGCACGGCAGCGAACACATCGACCTGATCCTTGCGCACGACCCCGACGCCGACCGCCTCGCTGTTGCCGTTCATCGCGACGGCCGGTGGGTGCGCCTCAGCGGCGACGAGATCGGCGTGCTGCTTGGAGCGCATCTCCTGCGGGTCACGCCGGCCCCACGTTCGGTTGCGACCACGATCGTGTCGTCCTCGTTGCTATCGAAGATTGCCGCCGCCGAGGGGGCAGGTTGTGTCACCACGCTGACCGGTTTCAAGTGGCTCGTCGCCGCCGACACCGACCCCGACAACCCGCAGTGTTTCGCCTACGAGGAGGCCCTCGGATACGCCGTGTCGCCCTTCGTGAAAGACAAGGACGGGTTGTCGGCTGCACTCGCGTTCGCCGAGCTGGCCGCCGAGGCGAAGGCCGAAGGCCGCTCCGTCGACCACGAGCTCGCTGGCTTGTTCGATGAACACGGTGTCCACCTCACCGGCCAGGTCTCACTGCGCTTCGACGGCGATGATCCAATGCAGCAGATGACCGAGGTCATGGACACCCTTCGGGCCAACCCGGTCCATGACATCGGCGGGCATCGTGTCATCGGGGTTCGGGACCTGCTCCACGACGATGAGCTGCCACCCTCCGACGTGCTGATTCACCAGCTGGAATCCGGACGTGTCATCGTGCGGCCAAGCGGGACTGAGCCCAAGCTCAAGGTGTATGTCGAAGCCGTGGCACAGCGCCGGCCCGACGCCGAGCGAATGCGATCTGAGCTGGAAGCAGCAGCCGGACAACTTGTGGGGCACTGAACCCTGCAACAATGAACGAAGTCAACGCCGGGGGGCAGTCATGAATGCAGGCTTCAACGCCGATCGGCTCGACCGAATTGGTGCGGTGGGGCGTCGACACGTCGACGAAGGTCGGATTCCCTGCTCGGTCGTCCAGGTGGCGCATCAGGGCAAGGTTGTCTACACCGACCACTACGGACTCGCTGACGTCGAGCGAGCGGTTGGCGTCTCGCCCGAAACGATCTTTCGCTTCTATTCCATGACCAAACCCATCACGTCGATCGTGCTCATGCAGTTGTACGAAGAAGGAGCGGTTCTGCTCGAGGATCCGCTGGAGAAGTTCTTCCCGGACTTCGCCGAAATGGAGGTGTGGGTGGGCGGCACGGCTGCAGCCCCCGAGACCCGTCCAGCGGCTGGCCCCATCACCCTTCGCCACCTGCTCACCCATACGGCTGGTTTCACCTACGGGTTTCATCATCAGCATCCGGTCGACGCCCGCTATCGCAATCAGTCCATCGGCGAGTTCACGCGTCCCGACCATGACCTGACCGAGTTCATGCGCAGGCTCGCCGCCGAACCGTTGTTGTTCGATCCGGGAACCTCATGGAACTACAGCGTGTCCACCGACGTGTGCGGCGCGGTCGTCGAGGCGGTGACGGGGCAGACGCTCGACGTTGCTCTCCAGGAACGCATTCTGGGCCCTCTCGGTATGACGGACACGGCGTTTCATGTCGATGCGGCAAACGCACACCGGCTGGCCGCGCTCTACATGCCAAGCGCCGACGGCGGTATGACGCTTCTGGAGGATCCGACCACGTCGGCTGCGTTACACGTTCCACAGTTCCTCGGCGGAGGCGGCGGGCTGATGTCCACGCTGGCCGACTATCAGCGCTTTCTCGACTGTCTGCATGCTGGAGGAACCGTGGACGACACGCGGATCATCGGCCGCAAGACGCTGCAGTACATGACGTTCAACCATCTCCCGAACGGGTCAACGCTGAACGAGCTCGGTCAGTCGCTGTTCTCCGAGGTCACCATGGAAGGCATGGGATTCGGTCTCGGCTTCTCCATGGTGGTGGACCCCGCGAGCCACGGAGCCATGACGTCGGTCGGCGAGTACGCCTGGGGCGGCGCCGCAAGCACCGCCTTCTTCGTCGACCCATCCGAGGACATCACCGCCATGTTCCTCACCCAGCTCCTCCCCAGCTCCACCTACCCCCTCCGCCGCGAACTCCGAGCCGCCGTCTACCAAGCCCTCCGCTAAGGGGTCCGGACACGGTGAACCCCCAGTGAACCCCGCCTCCGGGGGAGCGCCGTTCCAGCGGAACATGACACCCGGGGTCGCGTCTCATCCGTCATCTTCCCGAGCACGCGTAGTGAATGCAGTCGAACCGGAAGTAGAGGCTCGGCGAGAGAGCGACCACGAAGAGTCACGCTGAAGGTGATATCTGAGACGCGACCCCAGATGTCATGTTCGCTCGGGGTCATTCGGGGGTCTGGAAGCGGGTTGCCGTGGTTCGGTGTTGTTGGAGCATTTCTTCGAGTCGGGGGGACACGAGGTTGCCGGACTCGACCACGAATTGGCCGTTGACGATGGTGTGCCATGCGCTGGTTGGGCCGCAGCGGAGCCAGCCTTCGACCGGGTCGTCGATCACGCCAGCGAAGATCGGGCCGTCGAGTTTCCAGACGGCAACGTCGGCGACCGCGCCCACGCTGAGCTCACCCAGTTCGCCGATGCGGCCGAGGCACCCGGCGCCGCCTCGAGTGGCGACCTCGAGGGCCGTTCGAGCGGTCATGGCATCGGCGCCCGACACGAGCTTGCCCTGCAGCATCGCCAGGCGGGCTTCCTGCCACAGTGAGGCAGCATCGGCAGACGACGACCCGTCGCAGCCGAGTCCCACGTGGCACCCGGCATGGCGTAGGTCGACGACGGGAGCGATGCCCGAGCTGAGGATCATGTTGGAGCTGGGACAGTGCGCAACGCCGACTCCGGCCTGACCCAGCCGGGTCACTTCCTCTGGGTTGGGGCGAACAACGTGAGCGCCCCAGGTGCGGTCGGTCAGCCAGCCGACGTCCTCGTAGAGATCGACCGGGCGCATGCCGAAGGTGGCCACGGCGAACTCATCGTCCTCGGAGTTCTCGGCGAGGTGTGTGTGGAGCCGGACGTCGAGCCGTTCGGCCAGCTCGGCGGTTCGCCGCATGAGGTCCGGGGTCACGGTGAATGGGCTGCAGGGCGCCAAGGCGATCTGCGTCATGGCCCCGTGCGCGGCGTCGTGCCATCGGGCCACGTGACGCTCGGACTCGGCCAGGATGTCGTCCTCGTCACGGACGGCGTCGTCTGGAGGCAGACCTCCGTCCTTCACCGACAGGCTCATGGAGCCGTAGGTGGGGTGGAAGCGAACGCCGATGTCGAGGGCGGCCTGCACCTCGGCGGCGAGCAGATCGCCGGCACGGACCGGATGGAGGTAGTGGTGGTCGCTCGAGGTGGTGCATCCGGACAGCGCGAGCTCGGCGAGCCCGACCCACGCCGCCGTGTACTCGCTCTCCTCGTCGATGTTCGCGGTCCACAGCGGGTACAGCTCCTGCAGCCAACCGAACAGCGGCGCCGACGTCATGGGTGTATAGGCGCGGGTCAGGTTCTGGAAGAGATGGTGGTGCGTGTTGACGAGGCCGGGGGTCACCAGGCAGTCGCTGGCATCGATGGTGCGGGCGGCGTCTGGGGGAGTGTCGGTCGAGGCGCCGATGGCACTGATGCGACCACCTTCGATGGCCACCCATCCGCCGGCAAGCTCGCGTCGATCGGCGTCGACGGTTGCGACGAGTCTGGCGTTTCGAATCAACAGGTCGACCATGGGGTCAGCTTCCCAAACACCAACCGAAAACACAGGGATGGTGCCTGGCACCTTTCCCGGTGGTCTGTGGATGACGGCATGTCAAAAACCCTGCATATTCAGCGTTCTGTCCGACATCCTGTGGATAAGTACCTGGCACCTACCAGGTGCTGAGGTGCCAGGCACCTCTGTGACCAGGCACCTCTGTGATCTGGCAGACATCGCCGAACGTCGCTGGGCAGGGTCAGCGAGCGAATTGGACCGCTGCCACCAGCAGGCCGAACGCAATGACGAACGCTCGAAGCGCTGGCATGGGAATGGAGCGCGCCACCTTGGAGCCGTATCGGGCGCCGATGGCGCTGCCGATCAGGACGGGCACCAGCGGTGTCCAGACGATGAAC
This sequence comes from uncultured Acidimicrobiales bacterium, assembly GCA_964517125.1. GTDB lineage: Bacteria > Actinomycetota > Acidimicrobiia > Acidimicrobiales > SHLQ01 > SHLQ01. The sequence continues at coordinate 19,405 of CAZFBD010000067.1, read as the reverse complement.
CCGGCGAAGGAATACGCAATGGTTGCCATGGTCGTGCCGAGTGTCATGACGATGTTCTTGGCGGCATTCGCACTGAGGAAGTCGCCGAACCCTCGGATCGTGAGCAGGGCCAACACCATGTTCCCGACGCCGGAGCCGAAGTAGGTGAGGTAGATGGCCATGGCGAAGAGCAGCGCGAGGCCGACCCAGCCATCGGTCAGCGAAGGCGCCGCATGCTCGGCCCATCGGCGAACTGCGGGGCTCACGGCGAACAGGAGGGTGGCGCCCAGGATCAGCCACGGCACGAGCGCATCGAAGCCATCGGCGCCCGTCCACAGCAACAGAGCGATGCCGGTAAGCCCACCGGCCACGACGATGGCCAGCACGGTCGGGTACTTGGAACGGTTCGCTTTCACCTCGGGCCAGTACTCGGGCACCGCAGCGAGGTTGCCAGGAGTCAGTGCCGCCAACGTGGTGGTGGCCGCCTCGATGGGCAACAGGCCCACCGACAACATGGCGGGATACGTGAAGAAGCTCCCGCCGCTGGAAACGGAATTGATCACGCCACTAACCAACCCTGCTCCCAACAGGATCAGCCACTCGGCGATGGTCAATCCTCGGCTCCCGCCATCGCAAGGCCAAGGACTTCCTTGGTGGCGTTCTCCCGATCGACCACCTTGACGATGCGTCCCTCGAACATCACGGCGATCCGGTCGGCCAGTCCCATGATCTCGTCGAGGTCCTCGGAGATCATGAGGATGGCGCAGCCTTCGCTGCGTTGTTCGATGAGTTGGGCATGGATGTACTCGGCAGCGCCGATGTCGACCCCGCGTGTGGGCTGGGCGGCCAGGACGACACTGGGGTTGTTGTCGAGCTCCCGGGCCATGATGACCTTTTGGATGTTGCCACCGGACAATGAGCTGATCGGGGTGGACAGCGACGGGGTCTTCACAGAGAAGTTGTCGACCAGGCGCTGACAGTGGATGCGGATGGCGTCGAAGTTGAACAGCCCGCCGCGGAGGAATCGTTTCTCGCCGTGGTTGATGAGGAGCAGGTTCTCGCTAACCTCGAATTCGCCGACGGCGCCGTCTTTCATGCGTTCTTCGGGAACGTAGCTGAGCCCGGCTGAGCGGGTCTTGGCAGGCGATGCCTTGCTGAGGTCGGCGTCGTCGAGTTCGACCTGTGAGCCGGACTCGGCTGGTCGCAGGCCAGCGATGGTCTCGGCGAGTTCGCGTTGTCCGTTGCCGCTCACTCCAGCCACACCCACGATCTCGCCGGCGTGGACGTCGAGGTCGACGCCGTTCACGGCAAGCGTGTCCCGGTCGCCGCGAACCCGCACGTTGCGAAGTTTGAGCCGAACCAGGCCGAGGTCGACAGGTGGTTTGACCGGGGCCAGAAGCACTTCGCGGCCGACCATCATTTCGGCGAGCTGTTGGCGGTCGGTTTCGGCGGGTGTGGTGTGGCCGGTGACCCGGCCATTACGAAGCACGGTGATGCGGTCGCTGAGTTCGAGCACCTCGTGCAGCTTGTGGCTGATGAAGACGATGCCGGTTCCGGCCGCCGTCATTTGACGAAGGATGACGAAGAGGTCGTCGACCTCCTGCGGGGTGAGCACCGCGGTCGGCTCATCGAGCACGAGAAGTTCGGCGTCGCGGTACAGCGCCTTGACGATCTCGACCCGCTGTCGTTCGCCCACCGACAGCTTCCAGACCTCGATGTTGGGGTCGACGGCAAGCCCGTATCGTTCCGAGATTTCGACGATGCGTTCAGCGACGGCGTCGAGGTCGGTTCGGATGCCGCGGCTGGAGCCCAGGCCGAGGGCCACGTTCTCGGCAACGGTGAGGGTGGGCACCAGCATGAAATGCTGATGCACCATCCCCACACGTTGCTCGATTGCGCTTGTTGGCGAGGTGATCTGTGCGGGTTCTCCCCGCAACAGAATCTCGCCCTCATCGGGCAGATACAGCCCGAAGAGGATCTTCATGAGTGTGCTCTTGCCTGCGCCGTTCTCGCCCAACAACGTGTGCACTTCGCCGGCCTTGACCGTGAACGACACGTCGTCGTTCGCGAGGACGCCGGGAAAGCGCTTCGTGATGTTGCGGAGTTCGAGCAGGGGAGCGGTCATGGGATCAGGCTGGCGGGGTGATCTCGCCGGAGATGATCTGGTCGATGATGTCGCCGGCTCCGCCGTCGCCATCGAGATCGAAGCAGCCGTTGATCTCAATGACGAGACCACCGTTTTCGAGGGTGAGGCCCATGGCCTCGCCGCCGAGCGTTCCGGCTTCGATGGACTCGATCATGTCGTCGAGGATGACTTCCCAGTGGTACACCTGCGATGCCACGACGAGGTCGGGGGACCAGGCTTCCTGGTTGGCCTGCGTGCCGAACCATGGAACGTCGGCGCCGCTGGCCACGTTCACCGCTCCAACCGTGGACTGCGACGAACCGGTGAGGACGTCGACGCCCGTGGTCAGGTGGGCCTGTGCTGCTTCGGTGGCGAGCGCCACGTCGGAGAACGAGCCGGTGTAGGTGATGGCAACGTTGCTGGCACCGTTCGCTTCGGCGCCGGCCTTGAAGCCGTTGATGTACGCAACAGCGTCGCCAGCTTCGACCGGTCCGACAACACCAAGGTTGCCGCTCTCGCTGACCTCGGCGGCGAGCCAACCGTTCACGTAGCCGCCCTGTTCTGCCTGCGGGAAGTAGGCGAACACGTTGTCGAGCCCCTGCGTGTCTGTGGCGGTGCCCCAGATGAACGAGGTCTCGGGGAAGTCCGGGGCGATCTCGGCGAGAGAGCCGCCGTACTGGGTTCCGTGAGCGACGATCACGTCGATGCCGTCTTCGGCGTAGCCACGGATGGCGGCTGCAGCATCTTCAACGATGAACGTACCGTCGGTGATCTGCGGCTCGATACCGAGACGGGTGAGTGCGTCGACCATGCTCTGCGTGAAGGCGAGGTCGTCGGCGGCGCTTGGAGCGACCATGGCGAAGGTCAGGTCGGTGACCGGCTCCGACGGCTTGTCGACGCTGTTGTCGGTGCCACATTCGCTGGTCGTCGTGCCGGTGGAGCTGTCACTGCCGCACGCCGCTGCAACAAGCGCGAGCGCCATGAGGGCGGTGAGCAGGCTCACGAGCCTGCTTCGATTTCGGGTGTGCTCATTTCTTGAACGCATGTCTTCCTCCGGGGTTGGTTGGTGTTTCAAGATCTAGTGACGGGTGAACGGACGAGTCAGGGCGGCGGGTCCGCGGACTCTGCTGGCGAGCAACACGAGGGCAAGGATCGTGATGATGGCTGGTGTCATGGCGGCGATGTCTGAAGCGCTGCTGGGGATGATGTCGCGTGCCTGCCACTGCAGGCGGGTGGCGGTGACGATGCCGTAGAGCATGGCGCCTGCCATGACCCACTTGGATCGCCATGCGCCGAAGTAGACGAGGGCAACGGCGATGAAGCCGAGGCCGTTGGTGAGGTTGTGCTGGAAGATTCCGAGCTGCAACGACAGGGTCGCCCCGGCGAGACCGGCCAATGAATTGCCGATGAGGATGGCGAAGAAGCGCGTGCGGGCAACGGAGACGCCGAGGCTGTCGGCCGCCTGCGGGTTCTCTCCCACAGCTCGGACGTTGAGCCCGAACGTGGTGTTGCCGAGCAGCCACGTGACGGCTGGAACCAGAAGGAACGCCAGGTACGTCATGAGGTTGTGGGAGAAGAATGCCTCGCCGATGTAGGTGATGTCTTCGAGCCGTTCGAACAGTCCGCCGAGACCGGGGAGCTTCGCGAGCTTGGGGAGCGATGGGATGGGGCGCGGTGTGCCGACCAGTTCCTGGAACAGGAGGTCGCTGAATCCGAGTCCGAACAGGAAGATGCCGATGCCGCTGATGCCCTGCTGCGCGTGGAGAAACACGGTGACGACGCCGTACACGACGCCCATGGCCAACCCAATGAGCAGCCCCACGAGGATGCCAAGGCTGTGGCTGCCGGTTTCGAGGACGGTGTAGTAGGCGCCGAACGCGCTGAGGAGCATGACCCCGTCGACGCCAAGATTGAGCACGCCGCTGCGTTGCCCAATGGTCTCGCCCAGCGCGGCGAGCAGGTACGGCACGGCGAGTCGGATGGCGCTGGCGAGTGTGGCCACCAGAACCGAAAGGGTGAAGAAGTCCCTCATGCGGCACCTTCTCCCATGGCCTCGGTGGCGGACTCGATATCGGCGGCGCCGTCCTTGAGTCGGTTGTCGAGCCACGTACGAGCTCGCCCGCTACTGACCACGAACAGGACGATCAGGCCATTCAGCGCCACGGCCATGGCGGCCGGGATCTGCAGCACACGTTGGAGCTGGGTGGCGCCGGTGAGGAGCGCTCCGAAGAGGAACGACGACGGGATGGTCCACAGCGGATGCAGCGCACCAAAGAGTGCAGCGACGATGCCGTTGTAGCCGGCCGAACCGGTGAACCCGGCGGATCCTCCGTCGGTCACCATGCGGAGGCTTTCGCTGCCAAAGACGAGCGTGACGCCGGCGAGTCCGGAGAGGGCGCCGCTCAGGCCAAGGGCGGTCACGATGTTGCGCTCGACGGAGATGCCGGCCGAACGGGCGGCGTCGGGGTTGTGCCCGACCGCACGCAGCCGGAAGCCGAGCGGGGTCCTCCACAGGATGATGTAGACGATGATGGCGGCACCGATGGCGATGATCACGCCAAGGTGGAAGCGGGTGCCGGCAATGAGCGTTGGGAGCGCAGCGTTGTCGGTCAGGCGTTCGGTCTGCGGGATGCGACTGCCGTTGACCTCGATGGGATCGATCATGGGTCCGCGCAGCAGGTAGTTCATGAGCTGTACGGCCACGATGTTCAACATGATCGTGCTGAGGATCTCGTTCACTGATGCGTAGGCCTTGAGGACGCCGGGAATGGCGCCCCACACGCCGCCGCCGACGAGGCCGGCCAGGATCACGAGCGGCAGCAGAATGATCTTCGGCGTGTCGGGGATCCACAGCGCAACCGCGGTCGACAACAGCGCTCCCGCAATGATCTGTCCCTCACCGCCGATGTTGATGACGCTGGCACGGAAGGCAATCGTGATACCTGCACCGACGAGCAGCAGGGGCGTGGCCCGAACGGCGGTCGCTGCAAGCCGGTCGCCGGTTCCGAATGCGCCGTCGATGATTGCCCGGAAGCCCTCGATGGGATTCTCGCCGAGCGCAAGAATCATGAGTCCGCCGAAAACGAAGGCGAGCAGTGCCGCGCCCAAGGGCACGCTGACGCCAAGAAGTCGCTTCATTGCGGGGAGAACCTAGCGGGGTGCCGCTGGTGGCAGCCATCTGGATTCTTGAACGCTGTGTGAACAGCGATGGGCGTCATGATTCCTCGATTGCGTTGAGGTAGTTGTAGATCGTGATCCGGCTGACGCCCATGACATTCGCAATGTCATCGACGGCGCCCCGCAGGAGAAAGGCCCCGCGTTCGTCGAGCATGCGGACGACGGCCTGCTTGTCGGCCCTGGTCCATTCCTCAGGGCCCGAGCCGAGCTCTCGCTGGGCGGACCGCAACATACCCTGGAGCGCATCGTGGAGATCGCCCACACCGAACGTGTCGCCCGGGGATCCAACCTGGAGACGGACCGAGGTGGCGCCGGCGGTCAGTGCGGCGTCGACCATGGGGCCGAGTGCACTGGTCAGCGTGTGTGTTGGGCCGACCGCCTGGGAAGAGAACGGGCCGACGTCGACGGTGAGCCCTGCGGCGGCAAGGACGTCAATTGCTGCCTGCACGTGGTCGCCGGGGGCGCCTTCGACGAACGGCTCGACGAGAAACTCGACGGCCGCATCCCCCTCAGCCTGCTGCGCCATCCACGCAATCTAGTTCTGTACATTCTGTAAAGCGCAAGCTGGATCGCGGCGAGTCCCGTCAGACCTGGGTCGGCTGCGGCTTCAGCGCACCTCGGTTTCCCCGAGCCAGCCTTCAGGTGGGCCTGTCCTACTGGCCGAAGGGTGCAAACTTCCATTGCTCCGTCACACCGTCGATCGTCATCGTGACCCTGGACGGCGTGACCTCATCGATCGATATGTCTGCCCGATACGGATCGCCGGACAGCGCCGGTTCAAAAGTCCATTCGGGCGAACACAGGACGTCTGGAAAAACGAACCCGCCGTCGGCCGGACGGCCCCTCCTCCAAACAAAGGTGTTCGGTTCGTCGAGGGCAGGTCTGAGAGTCCCATTCACGGCCGAGCAACTCGGTTCGTACCAGAACGCCAACACGTATGCATCGGAAAGATGGCTCTGCTCCCACACACCGAAACTGAGCACCCGGCCGTCCTCTGGATCTGCGACCAGCCGTGTCCCGAACCATTCCTGTTTTCCGTGAGTCTCCATAAATTCACGAAGTTGGCTGAAGCCTTCGTCTTCTGGAGTCTCCACCTCCTCGGTGGGTGTGTCCTCTTCTTGGATAGCCGGCTCGTCGTCTTGGCTCGCCACGTCGCCCCCGTCTTCGGAACGCTGGTCTTGTGAGGCGGTCTCCGAACGTGGCCCGGTTCCCGCTGTGAGCTCGGAACCGTCGCTGCTGCAGCCGGCAACTGTCGCGCAAAGGCAGATTGCGAATACGAAGCGTTTGATCACGGTGAGCATGATTGTTCTACGTCGCCACTCCCACGCCGGTTCCCGAAACCGTGAGATTGCGTATGCAGCCTGTCGACTGATCGGTGAGTCTTGTGGCCGACCGCAGCGCCTAAGCTGGCGTCGTGCGGACGAACGGGCGTTCACTGGTACGAAACGGCGGAGCTGGACGAGCCGCGAAAAGGCGATCTCATACTCCTCCGAGGGTTGCGTGGGGCTGTGAGATGGGTGTGTGTCGATGAATCTCCTCGGGGGCCTTTTGTTCGGTGGAGGCTTTATCTCGGTTCTTCTCGTCCTGACGTGTCATACCTCTATTCCGATGATCCGCAAACTGGAGGAGTTGCAGGGGCAGCCCCATTCGTTCCCTCGGTTTACAGAGTTCTTTCGCACACATCGTGTACCGCTGTTCGTAGGTGGTCTCCTGTTCTCCGCTATCGGGCTCGGTCTCATGGTGGCTTTCGGTGAAGGTTGAACCGACTCTGTACTGATGGTCGCCTGCTGTATTGATTGTTTGCGGGTGGAAGGCTCCATCTCGACGACGTCATCGAAGGGATGAGACCGATCGTGACTTCGAAATCGGTCGGGCCTTGGACGCATCGCCCACCATGTTGTTCTCGGATGCTCGACTGGCGTCATGGCCAGCGACTCTCCTTCGCGTAGCGTCGCCGTCGTGGGCGGTGGGCCAGCCGGGCTGTTTGCAGCCGAGCGGCTTGCTGCAGCTGGTGTGGACGTCACGGTGTTCGAACAGCGGCGGTCGGTTGGTCGGACTCTCCTGCTCGCTGGTCGGAGTGGCCTGAACCTGACGAACGGCAACACTGTGCCGGTGTTCGAGGAGCACCTCCACGACGCCACGGGACTGGTTGCCACAGCAGTCCGATCGTTCGATTCCGCAGCGTTGCGAGCGTGGGCCGACTCGCTGGGCGCGGCAACATTCGTGGGGACGAGCGGCCGGGTGTTCCCCGAGGTCATGCGAGCCACCCCGTTGTTGCGTGCCTGGCTTGCCCGCCTCGCGGACCTCGACGTCCAGCTGGCTGTCGAACACTCGTGGCGTGGCTGGAACGACGACGGGCTGCTGGTCTTCGAACACCATGGCCAGGAGGTGACCGCGGCTACCGATGCGGTTCTGCTGGCGCTCGGTGGCGGTAGCTGGCCGCGGGTCGGCGCAGGCGGCGAGTGGCAGACAACCCTCGAATCGGCGGATGTCGCAGTTGAGCCCATCCGAGCCGCCAACTGTGGATTGCTCGTTGCCTGGTCCGAACCTCTGCTCGATCGGTTCGAAGGGCAGCCGGTGAAGAACGTGCGGGTGTCCTTCGGTGGCCGGACCGCTTCAGGGGATCTCACGCTCACCCGCTCGGGGTTGGAAGGTACGCCCGTCTACTCCTTGGCTTCGGCACTGGGCGCCCATGGCCCTGACGGAGAGATTGAGATCGTGATCGACCTGCAACCAGATCGGTCGGTCGACGAGCTCGAGAAGCACTTGGCAGCCAAGCGTCGGCCGAAGGACTCGGCGACGACCTGGATGCGCCGCGCTGGAGTGGCTCCGTCTGCCGTTGCAGTTGCGCGGGACGCCACGAGCAACCGCCTGCCAGATGGCGCCGAGTCGATGGCGCAGCTGTTGAAGGCGGTGCCGCTTCAGGTCGACGGCCTGGCACCGATCGAACGGGCCATCTCCACGGCTGGAGGCGTCCGCATGGACCAGCTCGACGGTCGCTTCATGGTCAGGGCTCGCCCCGGCCTGTTCGTGGCCGGCGAAATGCTCGACTGGGATGCGCCCACCGGCGGCTATCTGCTCCAGTCCTGCTTCAGCACCGGCGCGGCCGCAGCCGAAGGCATCCTCGCCCACCTCGCAAAATGACCGATCTTTGCAGCGCCAGGTGCCGTATTGGCATCCCAGGCTTCACAGATCGGGTGTGGTGGGTCAGGGGACCCGTGGGTAGTTGAGTCCGGCGAGCTGCTGGATGATTCGGGTCACCTGGAAGCTGTAGCCGGCTTCGTTGTCGTACCAGACGTAGAGGACGCACCGGTCGCCGTCGACGATGGTGGCTTGCGAGTCGATGATGCCGGCCCGTTCAGCTCCCACGAGGTCGCTCGACACCAATTCGGTCGAGGACGTGTAGTCGATCTGTTCGCCATAGTCGGTGGTGAGCGACGCATCGCGCAGCATGGCGTTGAGCTCGTCGGCGGTCGTCTCTTGCTCCAGGTTGAGATTGAGGATGGCGAGCGACACGTTCGGAATCGGGACACGGATGGCGTTGCCCGTGAGCTTGCCATCGAGCTCCGGCAGAGCCTTTGCGACAGCGGTTGCTGCACCAGTTTCGGTGATGACCATGTTGAGGGGAGCGGCCCGGCCGCGACGCGACGCCTTGTGAAAGTTGTCGGTCAGGTTCTGATCGTTGGTGAACGCATGCACCGTTTCCAGGTGGCCGTTCACGATGCCGTACGTGTCGTTGACGAGCTTCAGCGTGGGAACGATGGCGTTCGTGGTGCAGCTTGCTGCGGAGACGATCGCGTCGTCGTCTCGGATCTGGGCGTTGTTCACGCCGTAGATGATGTTCTTCACTTCGCCCTTGCCCGGAGCCGT
>CAZFBD010000067.1:0-10154 GCA_964517125.1 uncultured Acidimicrobiales bacterium | reverse complement strand
GGGCGTTGTTCACGCCGTAGATGATGTTCTTCACTTCGCCCTTGCCCGGAGCCGTTAGCAGGACACGCTTGGCGCCGTTACTCTTCAGGTGGCGACCGAGGCCATCGGCGTCACGCCACATGCCGGTGTTGTCGACGACGATCGCGTCCTTGATGCCGTGTGCGACGTAGTCGACCTCGTCTGGGCCCTTGGCGTAGATGAGCTTGATCGGGTTGCCATTGGCGATGATCTGAGAGTTCTCGGGGTCGGCGATGATCGACCCGGCAAACGGTCCGTGGATGGAGTCCCGGCGAAGCAGGCTCGCCCGCTTCTCGACATCGCCATCCTTGCCCGGACGAAGCACGATGGCACGCAGGCGAAGCTTGCTGCCACTTCCGGTCCGGTCGATGAGAATTCGTGCGAGAAGACGGCCGATTCGACCGAAGCCGTACAGCACAACGTCGGTGGGCTCGGCGAGCAGGCGGCCCTGACCTGTGTTGATTCCCGACAGCTGTTCGGCGACATGCGTGGCCAGGTCGGCGCCCTCATCGTCACGGATCTGCAGCCAACTGGCGGTGAGCTTGCCGAGGTCGACCTTGGCCGAATCGAGCTGCATCGCCGCCAGGGCTTCGAGCACCGGAAACGAGTCGGAAATTTCGAGCTCGTCACCGGCGAACTGCCGGGCGAACCGGTGTGCCTTGATGATGTCGATCGAGCGGCGGGTCAGCTTGCGACCGAAGATGTAGACGATCACATCCCGCTCCCGATACAGACGGCCCAGGATCGGGATCATCGCCTCGGCGAGTTCTTCGTCGGCGCGCCAATCGCCGAGGTCATCAGTCAGTGCAGTACTCATGGGGACTCCATCGGCCCGGGCGATTGGGGACTTAACCGCCATCACTTCCGAGGATATCGACCCGTGAACCACGAGTTGGAGACGTTTACACTTTGTCAACGCCACCCCAGATGCGGCCACCCACCCGGCTGCAACGAACACGACCAGAGGACTTCCGTTGCTCGCTGAACCACGCATGCTCAGGATCGCCGCCGCCCAGCTCGGGCCGATCGGCAAAGACGAGTCACGAAGCTCGGTGGTCGAGCGTCTCGTCACGCTCCTCAACGACGCCGCCGACCGTGGCGTGGAGCTCGTGGTCTTTCCCGAACTCGCCCTCACCACATTCTTCCCGCGCTGGTACACCGAGGATGTCGGCGGACACGACCACTACTACGAGACCGAGATGCCGTCGGCCGAGACGCAACCGTTGTTCGACGCCGCTACTGCTCGGGGTGTGGGGTTCGCCATCGGCTACGCCGAACTCACCGCCCAAGGCGAGCGCTTCAACACGACGATTCTCGTCGAGCGCGACGGTTCGATCGTGGGTCGTTTCCGGAAGGTCCACATTCCGGGTCACGAGAACGACGAGCCGTGGCGTCCGTTCCAGCACCTGGAGCGCCGCTACTTCCAGGAGTCGGACGAGGGTTTCCCCGTGCACCGGGCGTTCGGAGGCATCGTTGGCATGGCCACCTGCAACGACCGGCGATGGCCCGAGACCTACCGCGAGATGGGGCTGCAGGGCGTCGAGCTGATCATGATTGGGTACAACACGCCCATCCACTACGCCCCCGACCCCGGCCAGAACGCGTTGCAGGGCTTTCACAACCACTTGTGTATGCAGGCCGGTGCCTACCAGAACGGCACGTGGGTCGTGGGTGTGGCGAAGGGCGGTAACGAAGAAGGTGTCGAGTCACTGGCGCAGTCGGCGATCATTGCGCCGTCGGGCCAGATCGTGGCTCAGGCCGTGACAACCGGAGACGAGTTGGTCGTCGCTGACTGCAACCTGGACTGGTGCGCTCAGTACAAGGACACGCTGTTCGATTTCGCCCGGTACCGGCGTCCCGAGATGTACCAGCGGATCACGTCACAAAAGGGCGTCATCGCCCCGGACTGACCCGCCGATCAGAGCTCGAAGCCGACCTCGGCGCCGCCGCCGGGAGCGGTGCCGACGAACACGGTGCCGCCGTGGCGATCGACGACCTGCTTTACGATGGCGAGGCCCAGGCCGGAGCCGGCCATGGCTCGTGTGTGATCGGAGCGATAGAAGCGGTCGAAGATCCGGTCCCGGTCTTCGGGTGCAATGCCACTGCCCTGATCCCGGACGGTGACGCGGCGCCCCCGAATCTCGAGTTCGACCGGAAGGCCAGCCGGGCTGTACTTGTCGGCGTTGTGCAGCAGGTTGCCGATCGCTCGCTCCAGGAGTGCCGTGTTTCCGGTGATCTCCACACCTTCGTACGTCGTCACCAATTGTCGGCCCGAACGGCTCGTGAACACCCGTGCAGCACGATCGGCCGGCTCGTTCAGATCGTGTGCGTCGAATGGGGCTTCACCGCGCTCATCGGTGGCGAGCTCGATGACTTCGTTGAACAGCGTGGTCAACGCTTCGAGCTCCGAACGGAGGCTCCGCAGCAGATCGGAGCGGTGCGGCTCACCAATGTCAGGCGCACGTTCGAGCAGCTCGATGTTGGCTCGCAGGGTGGTGAGAGGAGTGCGGACCTCGTGCGCGGCGTCCTGAATCAGCTGATGCTGCTGCTCGCGGCTTCGACGTAGCGCGTTGAGCATGGCGCCAAAGCTCGTTGCCAGGCTGCCGACCTCGTCGGTGCGGTCGACCTCGATGGGCGTGGCCAGGTCCTGGGTGGCCGAGACGTGTTCGGCGGTTGCCGTGAGCTTGCGCAGTGGCCGGGTGGTGCGCAGCGCAAAGAACCAGCCTGCCGCAGCGGCGATCGCCGTGAGTACGGCGGCAATGACCAGGATTCGGGTGAGAAGCCCGGCGAGCGCGCGGTCAGTGTCGTCCATGAACCGGGCGACCTGGATGGCGCCGCTGGTGTCGCCTTCGCCGCGGACGTGTCGGGTGATGGTCCGTGCCTTCCGTCCATCGATTGTGATGTTCCGGATCCGTTCGTTGCCGTCCTTCTCCGCAAGCTCAAGGTCGGTCTCGGTGATTGGAATGGTGCCCCGGCGACTCTGGGCGACGAGCTCACCCGTGCTCGTGATCTGCTGTGCGAGCGAGTTCGAATCGGTGGCGATGAAGGCGTCGGGTCGCTCGACGTTCCCTCCGTCGCCGTTGTTGTTTCCATTGCCACGGGTGGGCACGTTGAGGGTGAGGCGGCCCTCCTCGGCTTCCTCCACGAGCTGCTCGGACCGCGTCCGGAGGAAGTCGTCGACCTCGTCAACGAGCTCGGCCCGGGTGGAGATCCAGCTGGCGGCACCGGTGGTGGCAACGCCCATGATGACGAGCAGGCTGGTGACGAATGCGAGTCGAGTTCTGAGGCTCACGTCACTTGCCCGAGCGCAGCACGTACCCGACGCCCCGCACCGTCTGGATGCCCGGTAGCTGGGGCGGACGAGCGAGTGGCCGAACCGGTAGGCCGACGTCTGGAATTCGACCGGGATTCTTGGCTGGTCATCGGTGAAGTGCTGTCGGCCATTGGTGAGGATGTCGTCGATCATGTCCTGGCCGACCACGAGTGGCAGGTACTCGTGAAGGGTCATCCACTGGTGATGCCACCGCACGAGACGGTTCGCTTCGGCGAAGGCTGCCGACCCGCTGAGCGATCCCGCCAGCACCCGGTCGATCACCGCATTGTGAAACTTGAGGAAGGCCACCTGAAGGCCCGAGATCATCAGGTTCTCGTCATTGCGTGGGTCCGAGATGATCGCCTCGCCGTCGGCGTTCCGGGGCAGGTCCTCGAAGAGGCCGCCCGACTCGACCCGAAAGTGCAGGTCGTCATCTTCATAGAGGTCAGGGGATTCGTCGGGACCGCCGCCATAGACACTGTCCAGGTCGAAGCGGGCTGTTCGAAGGTTCGTGCTGCGACGCAGGGGAGTGGGCCGCCCGAGCCGGGAGCTGGCGTCCCTGGTGATGTCGTGATCCAGGAACTGTCCATAGAACGTGGTGCCAGCCGGGTGGTTGGGGTTGTCGATGTTGTTGGGGCTGAGTTCCGGTTCGGTGATGAGGCGGACGGGGCCAACTTCGAGCGGATCGTTCGCATCGAGGATCCCGCCCGGCAGGCTGAGCTCCACGAGTGCCTCACGCATGTCGGCGTTGCCCCGGCGCCCGAGATCGTTGCGGTCGAAGAGTCGGCTGAAGCGATCGGGTCCATCGTTTTGCTGCACGGCCTGGAGTTGGCGCCCGTTCCCGTCGCCGTCGTTGCCGCCATTTCCACGGTTGCCTCCGCCACGCCGGCCGTCACCATCGCGTCCGCCACGCCGATCGAGGGCGCCGGCAACACCGGGCGTCGCCGCAACAACGGCAACACTGGCGCCAGCACCCGCAAGACCCAGAAAGCGTCGTCGGTTCGTTCGTGGCGACTCCTGGTCGACGGTCTCCGGCTTCTCGTTGGTGGGTGCTGGCTCTTCCATGATGTCTGCTCCTGATGTGGGGGATGACCTCATGTTCGGGTGCCCGGATGAAGCCGGGCATAGGCAATGAATAAGAGACTCAAAAGCCTGAAATCCACTAACGTCGCCTGCGGCGGCGAGAACGGGGGATGGGAATGGCGGCGACACTGGCGGAAGCGATCCATGACGAACGGGTCCCGATGGAGAAGCTTCGCGAGCGATACGACCCGGTCCTGCAAATGGTCGACGTGCTCATCGGCGTTGTCCCCAACTGCGACACCTACCTCGAGGTCTGGTCGCCCGGTTTTCGTACCTACAACCTTCTCGTTCCGAACTTCCTGAACCTTCCGACGTCGATGCTCGGTCGGTCTGCACCCAAGGACGTGGTGGGCCTGGGGATGTACACCTCGTCCCGTGCCGCCAGCTGCAACTACTGCTCCGCCCACACCTGCTCGTTTGCGCTGCGCCGCGGATCGACCGCCGACGCGGTCACGGGCGCCGACCGGACACCGGGTGAAGCTGCAGCGGTCGCAGTCGCCGAGGCATTGTCCACCGACCCGCACACGTATCGAACGGAGCTCCGCGATGAGCTCCTGACCCACTACTCACCCAGCGACGCCGAATGGATCGTCATGGGTGTGGCCATGATGGGCTTCCTCAACAAGTTCATGGATGCCATGGGAGTGGAGCTCGAGGCGGAGGCGGTCGGCGACGTTTCCAGCCTGATCTCGCCTACCGGGTGGTCTGTGGGCCAGCACGCCTGGGCCGACGCCAGCTTGGGCGACACCAAAGGTGGCGTGCCCGGGAAGGACAGTGCCGCCACGATCCTGCGGATCCTGCGAAACGGTCCGGGCGCGATGCGGTTGGAACGCCAGTGGATGGACGGCATGCCGAGCCACGGGGCTCTCGCCCGACAGCGCCTGGCCAACGACCACGGGTACGACGAAGCACTGCTTTCGCACATGGTCCACCGCAAGCCCCGGCGGGCGCTCGCGGCGATGCTCCACCACAACCTCGATCGTCGGCAGTCGAAGGTCGGTATCGGTGCCAAGGCGCTGGCGTCGCTGGTGTACGCCACGCATGTTGGCAACGGATGGCTCGCCGGCAAGTCGGCCTCCTTCGCTGAGAACTGCGGAATCGCACACCCCGTCGTCGACGCCGCCCGCATGGGGATCGACCTGACCGACGGCGCGTGGCAGCTCGACGACCGGACCACTGCGGTTGTTGCTACGGCGCTGGCCATGGCGCCAAGTCCGTCGGTGGTCGACGCAACCACGATTCGGTCGGTCACGACGGAGCTCTCGGCAGAAGAGATCGTGGAGCTCGCTGTTTGGATTTCGGTCAGTCAGCTCCAGCACCGCCTGTCGCTCTGGTACGGACTGGAGCGGTGAGGTCGACGCCCCGTCACCTTGTTTGTTCGTGAAGGGTGTGTGAACTACTGGTCCATGTCTTTTACATTTTGTAAAGTGACCAGATGACCGAGTTCATCCTCAACGGCAGTCCCGTCTCCGTGGGCGACCACCACGAGCACCTCCTCACCGCATTGCGCGACGAGCTGGGGGTCATGTCGCCGAAGGACGGATGCGCGCCATCTGGCCAGTGCGGCTGCTGCACGGTCATCGTCGACGGCAAGGCGCGGGTGTCGTGCCAGACGTCGCTCGAGAAGACCGCAGGCACCGAAGTCCTCACCCTCGAAGGCATGGACGAGGCCGAGCGCGACTCCATGGCCGCGGCCTTCGCTGCACACGGAGCGCTGCAGTGCGGGTTCTGCACACCCGGCATCGTCATGCGGACCAAGGCCATGATCGACAAGAAGGGCTCCGACCTCACCCGCACGAACGCTGCTGCGCTCCTGGGTGCGCATCTGTGTCGCTGCACCGGGTACATCAAGATTCTCGACGCCATCGAAGACCTTGCCCAGGGCGAGGTCCCGGTTGCCGTGCAGCCCCGTGGGGTCGGTTCCCGGGGCATCAAGTACGAGGCCGCCGAGTTGTCGCTCGGCGACCGGCCCTTCATCGACGACATGGTGCCCGCCGGGCTTGCGCACGGAGCAGCCCGGCTGTCCGACCACGCCCGCGCCGACATCGTCGCAATCGACACCTCCGCGGCCGAGGCCGTCGACGGTGTCATTGCGGTACTCACCGGCGCCGACGTGCCCGGCGAACTCCGGAGCGGGCTCATCCACAAGGACTGGCCGGTCTTCATTCCCGTCGGTGGCCGCACGAGCTACCTGGGCGACGTTCTTGCTCTCGTGGTCGCCGAGACCCGGGCCATCGCCCGCGCCGCTGCGCCGCTGGTCGACATCACGTACGACGTGCACGAACCCATGACCAACCCCGCCGAAGCGGTCGCGTCTGCCGAGTCCGCGGTCTGGGAACTCGACGGCAACGTGCTGTCCACTTCCACCTATGCCCGGGGTGATGCCGCCGCCAGTCTCGCCGGCGCCGCGCATGTCGTTCGGGAGACGTTCCAGACCCAACGCATCGACCACGCCTTCGTCGAACCCGAGAGCACACTGGCTGTACCCATCCAGGCCGGCGAAGCGCTTCCGGCCACCGGGACCATGGGTGACTCGGACGAACTGAGCGACGCTCGCCGTCTCTACGTGTACTCCGGTGGTCAGGGCATCTGGGATGACCGAAACGACATCGCCCGCATCCTCGACATCGACCCCGCACTCGTCTTCACCGAGCTCGTCTCCAACGGTGGTGCATTCGGCGGCAAGGAAGACATGTCGAACCAGGGACAGACCGCACTGGCCGCCTGGATTCTCGACCGCCCAGTGAAGACCACGTTCTCCCGCGAAGAGTCGCTGCTGGTGCACACCAAGCGGCACCCGATCCGTATGGAGTACGAAGCAGCCTGCGACGACGACGGTCTCATGCAGGCGCTGCGGGTTCGCATGATCGGCGACTCCGGCCCGTACGCATCCGTTGGCATGAAGGTCCTGGAGCGGGCCGCCGGACACGCCTCCGGGCCGTACGTGATTCCGAACATCGATGTCGAGGCGGTCGCCGCCCGAACCAACAATTCGGTGTGCGGAGCGTTCCGTGGGTTCGGCGCCAACCAGGCGCAGTTCGCGATGGAAGGTGTGCTCGACCGGTTGGCCGACAAGGTCGGTATCTCCGGTTGGGAGATCCGAAGCCGCAACGTCATCAGCCCCGGAGTCGTGTGGGGCCCCGGCCAGGTCATGGACGATGGCTGTCTGGGGGCGCGTCAATGCCTCGACGCCGTCAAGGACGAATACGACAAGGCCCGCGCTGCTGGCCAGCCAGTGGGTGTGGGGCTTGGCCTCAAGAACTCCGGCCTCGGCAACGGGTTCAAGGAGATTGCCAAGGCGGTCGTGCACTTCTGCGACGACGAGGCTGGCACCGTCGAGGTTCGCCACTGCTGGACCGAAATGGGTCAGGGAATCCACACGGTTGCGCTGCAGGTGGCGGTCGAGGAGCTCGGCATCGAGCCCGAACGGGTGAAGGTCATCGTGGACTCCACCCGCGAACTGGGAGCGGGCCAGACCACCGGCAGTCGCGGAACGCTCATGGGCGCCGGTTCGGTCAAGGACGCCTGCGAGAAGGCCATGGCCGACGGCTGCAAGGTGGGCGTCGACTACGAAGGCGAGTACCGGGTCGACTGGACGAACTCGCTCAACGAGGGCCTCGAGAACCCCATCATCCACTCCACATTCGGCTACGCCGCCCAACTCGTTCTGCTCGACGCAGAGTCTGGGCTGGTGGACCGGGTTGTCGCTGCCCACGACGTTGGCAAGGCCGTCAACCCGCTGCTCTGCGAGGGTCAGGTCGAGGGCGCCGTGCACATGGGGCTCGGCTACGCCATGAGCGAGGGCTTTCCATGCGACGAGAACGGCAAGCCGCTCAACGACACCCTTCGGAGCCTCGACATCATCCGGCCCAAGGACATGCCGCCCGTCGATGTGATTCTGGTGGAAGCCACCGAACCCAACAGTCCGTACGGCATCAAGGGTGTGGGCGAGATCGGGCTGGTGCCGACCGCTGGCGCAGTCGCTGCCGCCATGCAGGATCGCGATGGCGAATGGCGCAACGAGCTGCCGCTCATCAACGAGAAGAACCGCGAACGAGCGTCGGCGTGGACCTGATGGTTCATCCCGCGACCAGCCTTTACATTTTGTAAACTTCGGCGATGGAACCTGTGCTCGCCCCCAACCAGACTCCCGGTCTTGTTTGCGCGCACAACCACTTCTATTCGGCGCTTGCCCGTGGCATGCCGGCCCCACCCCGCACCCCGGGCGGGTTCGCCGAGATTCTCGAGCTCGTCTGGTGGCGGCTCGACACGGCCCTCGATCTGGACCTCATCCATTGGTCGGCCAAGCTGTCGGCGCTCACTGCACTCGAGAGCGGGTGCACGGCTGTCATCGATCATCACGAGTCCCCGAACGCCATCGACGGTTCGCTTTCGGTCATCGCCGATGCGTGCGCCGAAGTCGGTGTTCGGGTGAACGCAACGTACGGCGTCACCGACCGGCACGGTCCGGAGGGGGCTGCGGCGGGTCTGGCCGAGAACGATCGCTTTCTGTCCGCCGGCGGTCGAGGCATGGTCGGGTTGCACGCCGCATTCACGTGCGAAGACGACACGATCGCTGCCGCCGCCGAGATGGCTGCACGCCATGGTGTTGGCGTGCACGTACACGTGGCCGAGGGGAGCACCGACACGTGGGAGCGGCTGAAGGGCCACACCGCCGACGACTGGTTGCTGATCCACGGCGTGCACCTGCCCGACGACCATGGGTTGAAGGGAACGATCGTGCACAATGCCCGGTCGAACATGAACAACGCCGTGGGGTACGGACGGCCTGGCCGGTTCTCCAACCCGGTGGCGCTTGGAACCGACGGAATCGGGTGCGACATGCTCGACGAGTTCCGGGTGAGTTTCGTACGAGCCCGCGAAGCCGATGTCACGACGTCGCCAGACCTCATCTGGGGCTGGCTCGCTGCCGGCTGGGACCTGTTCCCCGAGGCCCGCGCCGACCGGGTCACCTGGTCGTATGAACCAATGGATCCGTGGCGCCTCGCCTACACCACTGGAACCCGGCCCCTGCGCGTCGAGATCGACGGCGATGTCCTGCTCGACGAAGGTGTACCGACGAAGGTCGACGCCGCAGAAATCAAGGCGAAGGCTGCGGAGGCAGCCCAACGCCTCTTCAAACGACTCGAAGGGGTCTGACCCCCAAATCCAGATAGGGGTCAGACCCCTAAACCGAACTAGGGGTCTGACCCCTGAGAAGACAGGATCGACGCCATGACGAACACCACCGCACCCGAATCCGGACTTGCCGTCTTCGGCGACTTCGCCCCCGATGGGCAGACCGCCTACGACAACGCGGTCACCCGCTTCCGGGAGAAGAACATCGTCCTGCCGACCTTCGCCCAGCTTCGTGACCCGTCGACGATCCCCTCGGAGATCGTCGACTCGCTCGCCGGAGTAGAGAAGGACGCACCAGACGCCCGCAACCTGTTCCGGGTGCACTGGTTCAACGAACACGCCGACGAGGCAGGCGACAACTTCCCCGGTTTCGTCGACGTGCCGACCCACATCGAGCTTCCGAGTGAGATGACCGGCGTCGATGCCCGCATCGTGCTTGCGTTCGGCAACCGGTTCCCGATGATCCGTGCGCACAAGGTGCTGGCCGCCTACAGCTGCCTGGCCGCACGCCTCGTCACCGGTCGCTTCGACCCGACCACGAACAGGGCCATCTGGCCGAGCACCGGCAACTACGCCCGCGGCGGCATCGCCATCTCCAAGA
>CAZFBD010000066.1:5535-25388 GCA_964517125.1 uncultured Acidimicrobiales bacterium | reverse complement strand
CCAGCCAGGCCACGTGCCGTTCATCGGCGTCCTCCAGATCAGCCAGGCCAAGATCGTCAGCGCCGATGGTGGAGAAACCTTCGCCGTACACAGCGGCTTCGTGCAGAGTGCCAACGACAAGGTGACCATCTTGTCCGACGTGTCGGAAGCGCAGGCAAACATCGATGTTGCCCGTGCCGAGACCGCAAAGGCCCGAGCCGAAGCTGCGCTGAGCGCCGATGACACCGACGAGGAAGCCGCTGCGGCTCTTCGGCGAGCCAACACTCGTCTGCTGGTCGCAACCGGATCCGACAGCTCGCACTGAGCTGAAGCCGCTTCAGCGGCTGACCTGATCAATCAGAACGTGTGAGGCCTGTCCACGGACAGGCCTCACGCCTTTTTCTGACGATGCCCGATGAGGCGCGCCGGATGTGTAAAATTGGTCCGTACGGCTCATGAACACAATCTGTGGGCCGACAGACGAAGAAGTAACGGGTTGGTGGACCCAACTGCAAGGCGGACAACTTCATGGCGGAACGTCGTGATCCTGGTGCATCCAATGGCCGGGACATGCCCATCCGAATTCGATTTGGCTCAAACACGGTCAGATCATCGACGCGCTCCATCACCGTCGACGGACGTCGGATGTGGACGGTGGAAGAGGATGCCTACGGGCGGCCTCAACTCAGGTCGCCGATCTTCGACGCTGCCGGTGAACTGCTTGCCTCCATCACCGACGACGGCGTGCATGGTCCCGATGCGGATCGATTCCGGGTCGGCACCGGCCCGGGGCATTGGGAAGTGTGGGATGCCCGTTTGGGCCAGTATGTGTTCGTTGCGAACATGGACGAGACCGGGGAGCTGAATGTGCAGCGCGCCGACTTCTTCGGCGTGAACGGCTCCCACGTGGTGGTGATGGATGGTCTGGTCGTCTACACCCACTGCCCGGCACCTCCGGAACGGCTCGACATCGATCTGCGGAACATCTTTCTCCTGGCGGATCAGGAACTCGACAATCTGAACGGTGTGGTGTTCGGCACCGAAGGGTTCGCAAGCTGAGTGCACGGCTCGGAGGAGCGGGCTGTGACCGCTAGCGTTGCGCGATGACCGACAACCTCCTCGCTGAAGCGGCTGCCCGTGCGATTGCCTACCGGCGTGAACTCGACGATCGGCCGGTGTTTCCAGACCAGGCGGCAGTCGAGGGGTTGACTGCGCTCATCGAGCCCGTACCGCAGGACGGGACCGAGGACCTGGCGGTGCTGGAGTTGCTGGACTCGGTGGGTTCTCCGGCCACGGTTGCCAGTTCCGGTGGCCGGTACTTCGGCTTTGTCACCGGGGGTGCGCACACCGTGGGGCTCGCAGCAGCCTGGTTGGCGACCAGCTGGGACCAGAATGCCGCGCTGGGGGTGATGTCCCCGACGGCTGGTGTTCTCGACACGATCGCCGGCGCATGGTTGGTGAACCTTCTCTCGCTCCCCGCAGGCACCCAACACACCTTCTCCGCCGGAACATCCGCGGCGAACGCGACCTGTATGGCCGTCGGCCGAGACCGACTGCTTGCCGACCTGGGACACGATGCGGTGGAAGACGGCCTGTTCGGCGCACCGGAGCTACGCGTCGTGGTGAGCGAGGCGAGCCATTCGAGCGTCACGAAGGCGCTTGGCTTTGTGGGACTTGGCCGTTCTGCGGTCGTGACGGTGCCAGCGGACGATCAGGGACGCCTTCGGGCCGATCTGCTGCCCGAGGCGGGTCCGCCGACCCTCGTCGTTCTACAAGCCGGGAACGTGAACAGCGGATCCTTCGACCCGTTCGCCGAGGTCGCCGATCATTTTGCCGGAACCCCACACTGGATTCATGTGGATGGCGCCTTCGGCCTGTGGGCGGCGGCAAGTCCGCAACTGGCTGAGCTGGTGCACGGGATGGACCGTGCCCACTCGTGGGCCGTGGACATGCACAAGTGGCTCAACGTGACCTACGACTCTGCGGTCGCCTTCGTTCGGGATCCTGCCGACATGGCACGGACCTTCCGGGTCGGAGCGGCCTATCTTCCCGACGGAGAACGGTTGGACCCTGTGCACCGGGGACCAGACATGTCGCAGCGAGCGCGGGCCGTGGAGACCTGGGCCGTCTTGAAGTCACTTGGAGCAACCGGCGTCGCCGAGCTCCTCGATCGAACGTGCGGGTTTGCTCGACGCTTCGCCACGGAGCTCCCTGCGGCCGGGTTCCAGGTGCACAACGACGTCGTCTTGAACCAGGTGATGGTGAGCCTGGACGACGATGATGCGACCGACGAGGTCTTGTCTGCGTTGTCGGCGGAGGGAACAATGTGGGCGGGAGGGTCGATGTGGAACGGAACGAAGGTGATCCGGTTGAGCGTGTCCGGGTGGGCGACCACCGAGGAGGACATCGACCGATCGATCGCCGCGTTGCGAACACTCGCAGCAGGTTGATGTTCGCTCGTGTTTCCGCTTCGGAACAGCTCATGAACAGCGACGATCGCGGGCATTTCGGTGCTTCCGCTGTGCTTTCTTGACCATGCACATCCGCATGAAAGGAAACCCCCCAATGTTCAGATTCGCAAAACTCCGCCAACTTCTCCTGGTGCTCGTGGCGGTCACGCTGGTAGCGGCCGCGTGTGGCAGCGACGATCTCTCCGCCACCACGGCCGACGAGACTGCCGTGGTCGAAGAGGAAGCCATGGAAGACGACGAGGCCATGGAGGACGAGGACGCCATGGAAGAGGACGCCATGGAAGACGACGAGGCCATGGAAGAGGACGCCATGGAAGACGAAGACGCCATGGAAGACGAAGACGCCATGGAAGAGGACGCCATGGAAGACGAAGACGCCATGGAAGAGGACGCCATGGCCGAGGGCTTCGAGAACCCGGTCGCCGTGAGCTTCGACGGCCTTGAGCCACTTGGCGAGGACTTCGTCTACGAGGGATGGGTCGTCATCGACGGAACTCCCGTGAGCACCGGACGCTTCACCATCGAGGTAGATGGCACCCAGCTGTTCCACAGCGGATCGCTCGTTGACGATGTTTCTGCTGCCACCGCATTCGTTCTGACGATCGAGCCGGCCGAGGGCGATGACCCTGCCGCAGCCGATGCCCACGTGCTTGCCGGAGACTTCGTCGACGGTGAAGCCGAACTCACCGTTGCTCACCCAGCAGCGCTCGGGAACGACTTCAGCGAGGCTGGCGGACAGTTCGTTCTGGCCACCCCGACGTCGGCAACACTCGACGATGAGCTCTCAGGAATCTGGTTCATCGAGCTCAACCCAACGAGTGCTGGCCTGGTTCTTCCTGAGCTGCCCGCCGGTTGGGTCTACGAAGGTTGGGCCGTGATCGACGGGACTCCCGTGAGCACCGGGCGGTTCACCGACCCGGCCGCCGCCGATGACTTCAACGGTTTCTCGGGAACCGACGCCAGTGGCCCCGCCTACCCCGGCGAGGACTTCATCCAGAACGCTCCCGAGGGTCTCGAGTTTCCGCTGGACCTCACCGGTTCTACCGTCGTGATCAGCATTGAGCCCGAAGACGACGACAGCCCAGCACCGTTCGCCTTCAAGCCACTGGCCGCAGAGGTTCCCGAGGGCATCGGTGACCATGAGGGAATCCAGCTCGGCGCAGGCCCCGCATTCCCCAGGGGCGTCGCCAGCATCGGCTGATTCATCAACCCCTCCTCCCAACCGTGCCGGCTCTTCCATCTCGGAAGAGTCGGCACAGCCGCGAGTACGCTCGGCTGATGTCGAACATCTCGCAGGTCGGAACATCAATCGCCCTTTTGGGTGAATGCCCGGTGTGGAGCGAAACCGAGTCGGTGCTCTACTGGGAGGACATCGATGGCCGTTGTATCCACCGCTGGGACCCGGCGACCGAGACGCAGGAGACACGTTCACTGACCGGGCGCCCGGGTTCCTTCGTTCTCGCTCCGAACGACGGCGAGTTGGTCGTTGCGATGGAACATGAGCTTGTACGGCTGCACTGGGCGACTGGGCGGGTAGAGCCGTTCGTGCAGGTCGAGGATCCGGTCAAAGGAAACCGCCTCAACGACGGTCGGTGTGATGGCGCCGGGCGATTTCATGTCGGCACGATGTGGCCGGATGGTGCCGCGGGCGAGTTTCGGGGCGGCTTCTATCGTGTCGATCCGGACGGAACGGTCCACACACTCGAGACGGACGTGGGCATCCCCAATGGGCTCGTCTTCGACCACGCTCGATCTCGCATGTATTGGGCCGACACACTGCACAAGACGATCTGGGTATGGGACTACGACGTTGACGCCGGCGTACGGGAAAACAAGCGCGTGTTCTACGACTATGGCGCTGACGGTGCTGTCGCCGGACTCCCAGACGGCGCCTGTCTCGACGCCGAGGGCGGGTACTGGTCGGCTTCGGTCTACGGCTGGGCACTCACACGTATCGACGTCGACGGCGTCGTGGACCATCAGATAGAGATTCCGGTACAAAAGCCGAGCATGCCGGCGTTCGGCGGAACGGACCTTCGGACGCTCTATGTCACCACGATCGGCGATGCGGGCAACTCGCCGTCCGAGCCAGGGCACGATGGTTTCGTACCGGGGGCGTTGTTGGCGATCGAGGCCGACGTGGCGGGGGTCGTGGAGCCCCGCTTCGGAGCCTGACGACCGTCGGCTATTCGACGACGACGCCGTCCAACTCGGGATCGGGCGGGAACTGGTCGCCGGCAATTCCTTCGAGCGTTCGAACGAGCTCCCCGGTGATCACCAGGTTTCGGTACCACTTGCGGTCGGCCGGGACGGCGAACCATGGCGCCTGCTCCGTTGATGTCTCGGTCAGCATCGCGCCGAACGCTTGCTGGTAGGCGTCCCAGTGCTCGCGTTCTTCAAGGTCGCCAAAAGAGAACTTCCAGTGTTTCGCCGGCTCGTCGATCCGGTCCTGCAGGCGCTGCCGCTGTTCGTCCTTGCTGATGTGAAGGAAGAACTTCCGAATCGTCACTCCCTCGTCGGCCAGCATCTGCTCGAAGTTCCGGATGTGGGCGTATCGGCGGCTCCAGATCGCCTCCGGGACCAGGTCGTGGACACGAACCACAAGCACGTCTTCGTAGTGGCTGCGATTGAAGATGGTGATGTCGCCACGCATGGGTGCGTGCTTGTGCACCCGCCAGAGGTAGTCGTGCGCAAGTTCCTCATCGGTCGGTTTGCCGAACGATGCCACTTTCACGCCCTGCGGGTTCGTGCCGTCGAAGACGGCTCGAATCGTGCCGTCCTTGCCGCCGGTGTCGGTGGCTTGTAGGACCACCAGCACCCGTTCCTTTCCGTGGGCGTAGAGGTTCTCCTGCAGCTCCTCAAGTCGCTTGTTGAGAGCCTTCTGCAGCGGTTTGGCCTCGTCCTTGGAGAGGCCGCCGTTGTCGTTTGTGGACAGCGTGGAAAGGTCGATGGCCGTGCCAGGATCGATGCGGTGGTTTGAAGGGTCGACGGGAAGGTCCATTCGCCGATCATACGAGAACCGGCGATCGCATCTGGGATCAGTAGTTCGGGCGGCCCGGGCTGGATACCCGAGGAGCGCCGTTGTCTTCATTGCCGGCGACCAGGTCCTGTGTCAGGTTGGCGCCCGCACAACGCGCACCGGCGTCACCGGTTGTTGACGCTTCCCAACAGGCGCTGCTCTGCGATGAGGCAGCGTTCTCGATCGCCACGGCGATGGACTGCCCTTGGTTGACGGCCGGCCCCGACCCGAGGTCGGCTTCGTGCGCGGTGTCCCAGAGACCCCATGACGTGATGGGCGGTCGGCCGCCGATTTCGTTGTCGCCGTCTTGTACGGCATCGGTTCCCCACGCCATGTAGGCGACGATTCGTCCGTTCTCGTCGAGAAGCCAAACGTCGTCCGATCGCCGAAGCCGGTTGAGTCCCTGGTTGCCCTCGAACTCGATACCGGCGACTTGTGCATCTGGCGACGTGTGTGGCCAGAAGAGCACCCGCTGGCCGTTGTCGAAGGCCGTGGCGGTGGATGGAAGGGTTCCGACGACGCTGGAGGCGTCGGCGGGGTCGACGCCGAAGGCGTAGTCCGAAATGGTCCAGTTTGCGATGTTGACCTGTCCGCCGCTCACGTTCAGAAGCTCGATGAATTCGGCGCCTGTGGACGACCAGTCGACCTCGTTGATGATGATTTCTCCGAAGTGCGGAGAGAGGCCGAAGCGGCTCAGCGTGGAGATGCTGACGTTGACGGTATGGGTGTTGCCGTTGCCATCGTCAAGCACGACACCAAGGGTGGTTGCCTGCCCGGCGATGCCGTGTTGGACGTCGTCGGCGTCGTTGATTGCAACTGTCACCGTCGTGCCGGTGATGGAAACCGAGAACGCATGCATGGCATCGCCGTCGAGATTCGGGTTGGTGCCGGGAGCGATACTGACGGAGAGCGTGTCGTTCTCGGGATCGGTGGCGGTGAAGGTGCCGAGCGCTGTTCCGCCCACATCGGTCTCCGATGCCTCATAGGTCTGGTCCAGCGCGTTGGGCCGCTCGTTCACGTCGCTGATGATGATGGTCAGAAAGGCGGTCGTCGTGATTTCACCGTCGTCGGCGAGGACCTCGAGCGTGTATGTCGGGTTCGCTTCGTGATTGAGCGCGGCGGGGTCATCGAGGACGAGCTCCCCTGCGGACGTCATGGAGAACGGACTGCCGGCCTGCAGCGACCTGTTCAACGGGTTCGGGCCGTCGGCATCGGTTGCGGCAAGGACGAACCCGGTGGGCCCTGCTGCGGAGTCCTCGGCGACGGTGGCGGTCTGATCGCCGAGGACAGGCGGATCGTTCACATCCAGGGTGGCGACCCGCACCTGGATGGGAGTCTCCGCACCGACGGAGTCCGTCACCACGACATCGAGGGTGTGGCTTGCGTTCGCCTCGTGGTTCAGCGCCTGTTCGACCGTCACAACTCCGTCGATCGACACGGCGAACGGGGTGGCATTCACGGTCGTCCGGAACTCGAGATCGTCTCCATCTGGGTCCGACGCGACGATTGAACCAACCGTGGCTCCGGGGCTCGCCGTCTCGAGAATGCTGAAAGTCTGGTCGGTGGCGAGTGGAGCGTCGTTCACTGGTGTGATCGTGACGTCGATGAGGCCGCTGGCTTCCAGTCCGGACGCGTCGGTGACGACGTAACCGATGGTGTCCTCGGCGCTGTTGTTGCCGTTGTGGGTGTAGGTGAGCGTCGTCGCATCGACCACGACCGCAGCGCCATTGCTCCCCGGGTCCGAGAGGGACGAGAGCTCGACGGCGGTGCCTTCCGGATCGACATGACGGTCGGTGAGGTCGATGACCACGGTGCTGCCTTCGTTCACTGTTGCAGCGAACCGGGCGTTGTTCGGGGCCTCGTCGACGTTCGCCACGAGAACTTCGATGACGGCGATGTCGGTGTTGCCGCCGTCGTCGGTGACGATGACCGAGAGTGTGTAGGACGGAGCAGCCTCGTAGTCCAACGCACCAACAACGATGAGTTGACCGCCGGTTCGGCCCACAGCGAAGGGGACCTGTTCCTGCCGGAGCAACTCGAAGGTGAGCTGGTCATCTTCGGGGTCGGTTGCGGTCACTTCGCCGAGGACGTCACCGTTTGCTGCCGACTCCGATGCGAAGGTGCGGAGATCGGTGGCCTCCGGTGACTCATCGACGTCCGTGATGACGATGGTGTGCGTTGTGGTCGTGGTGGCCATGCCATCGGTGACGGCGACCTCGATGTCGAAGGCTGTTCGGGTTTCGGCATCGAGCACTGCGTTCGGATTCACAGAGACGTCGCCGGAGGCAGAGACGGCAAAGGGAAGGTCGTCGTCGAGCAGGGCCCAGCGGAGGGCTTCCGGCCCGTCGGGATCTGCTGCGGCGAGTGAGCCAACAATGCCGGGTGCAGAGTCTTCCGGAACTGAAATCGTCTGCGATTCCATCTGCGGTGCCAGATTCGCCGGTGTTGCGACTGGGACCGCTGCGGGTTCGGCGGGCTCAGGCGTTGCCGGAGGGACGATGACGACGGTCTGCTCCGGGGCAGGAAGCGACGGCATCTCCTCGTCGGCAAAGGCAACGGCTGGTGGAGGTTCGGGGGGTGTCGTTGGAACTCCGGCCACCGCTGCGCTGACTGCTGTTGCTGTTGCAGCAAAGCCGGTGGCGACGGGTTGCGCCACGCTTCCGATTGGGACCTGGCGTACGGCCGGGAGACTTGCGAACCACGCAACAGGTCCGCCAACCCGACGGAGGTCACCAAGGCTCAGCGACAGGAAGGCGCGTGCCACCATCGGGTCGAACTGTGTGCCTGCGTTTCCGGAGATCTCGCTTCGGGCCACTTCGGCTGGAAGTGGCTTCTTGTACGAGCGGGTGCTGGTCATCACGTCGTACGCATCGGCGACCGCAACGATGCGGGCGGCGAGCGGAATGTCGTTGCCAGCGAGGCCGCGGGGGTATCCGCTGCCGTCCCACTTCTCATGGTGGCCATCGGCCGCGTGGCGCCATTCGCCGAGCCATTCCGAAACGGGTTCCAGGTGGCGCTCGGCGGCGGCCGGATGCTGTTTGAGGATCTCCCACTCCTCGTCTGATGGACGGCCGTCCTTGTTGAGGATCTCTGCGGGCACTTCCAACTTGCCCATGTCGTGCAGCAGGGCGGCCCACCGGAGCCGTTCCAGCGAACCGCCGCCAATTCCCATTTCTTCGGCGATCAGTTCGGTGTACCCACGAACACGTTCCGCGTGGCCACGGGTCATCCGGTCGTGCTTCGACAACATGGTGATGAGGTCGAGCATCTGGGCCGAGACAGCATCGTCCCCGGCCAACGCTCCGCCACCCGCCTGTATCTCGGCGATACGACGCTTGGTGGCAGCGGTGTTACCCGTGCGGAGCGCGCTCTTGAACCGGCCCGGGGTCTGGTCGGGAAAGACGAGGGACAGTTTGAAGAGCATGCCCAGCGGTGCCAGCCGCCGAAGGACGAGTTCGAGGATCCGCACGAGCCCGGACGCCGCAACGAGGAGGCCAAGCCACCAGATCCAGGGATTGACTCCCAGTCGCCCCGGGGGAATCGCATTCGACGCCCAAATGCCGAAAAGAATGGACACCACGATCGGCAGGACGAAGATGGTGACCCTGACGCTGGACGCGACGAGCGGATGTGCACCCCAGCGCGTTTGCGCCTGCGCTGCAGTCATTTGGGTAGGCCCGCCCGCCATGGTCAACCAATCGGTCGTTTTCGCCCGGAAATTGAACGGGACATTCGACTCAATCGGGCCGGAGAGCGGACGCGGTCAGGCGCGAACACCGCGATTCGGGAGGCGGTAGACGCCCCAATCACCTTTGGTTGTCGAACCGGTCACGATGACCGGCCGTACATTCAGATCTGGGTGTACTTCTCGAGCTGATGATGGGCTTCGACCATACGGACCGTGCCCGACTTCGAGCGCATGACGAGCGACTGTGTCGTGGCCACACCGCGGTCGTAGTGAACACCCTTCAGGAGGTCTCCGTCGGTGATGCCAGTGGCGGCGAAGAAACAGTTGTCGGAGCTCACCATGTCAGCGATGTGCAGGACCTGCTTGAGGTCGTAGCCGCCCTCGATGGCTTCCTTGCGTTCGGCCTCGTTGCGGGGCCACAGAAGGCCTTGCTGCTCGCCTCCCATGCACCGCAGGGCGGCTGCGCTGATGACACCTTCGGGAGTTCCGCCGATGCCAAAGAGCACGTCGGCGCCGGAGTCGGGCCATGCAGTGGAGATGGCTCCGGCGACGTCGCCGTCGGGAATGAGTCGGATACGGGCGCCGGTCGAACGAACTTCCTTGATGAGTTCGCCGTGTCGATCACGGTCAAGAATCACGGCGGTGAGGTTCTCGACGGGCTGGTTCTTCGCTTCAGCGATCGACTGCAGGTTCTCGGTGGGGGACTTGCGAATGTCGATGGCGCCGGCGGCATCGGGGCCGACGGCAATCTTCTCCATGTAGACACACGGGCCGGGGTCGAACATGGAACCACCCTCGGACGCGGCGATCACGGCCAGGGCGTTGGCGCGGCCGAGTGCTGTGAGTGTGGTGCCGTCGATCGGGTCGACGGCAATGTCGACCTTTGGAGGTTGACCGGTTCCAATGTTCTCGCCGTTGAAGAGCATTGGGGCTTCGTCTTTTTCGCCCTCGCCAATGATGACCACGCCATCCATGGCCACACCGGAGAGCTGATGCCGCATGGCATCGACGGCTGCACCATCGGCGGCTTCCTTGTCGCCGCGGCCCATGTAGCGGGACGCGGCGATGGCCGCGACCTCGGTAACCCGTACAAGCTCGAGAGCCAGATTTCGATCCGGCGTGGTCCGGTCAGACATGGTTGAACTCCTGTCAACTACTTCTCGGTGTTCCTGTCGGCACCTCGCGCCCGTACCTGACAGCAAAACAGAGAGTAGCTTTCACGGGCATGTCGTCCACGTATTGCTTTCAGTGTTCGCGCGAGTACGTCGAAGACGTGACCGCCTGCGTCGAGTGTGGTGTTCCGCTCGTCGAGAACGAGCCGACCCCGATAGAGGAGGTGGGCGGTCCGGAAGATCCACAGGTCGCCTACGAGATGCATGAATGGACGTTTGAGTCACGGGCGACCGCCGATCGGCTTCTGACCGAGGCCGGCATCGTCCACGGCTGGCAAGGGGCCGTTCTCGTCGTTCTTGAAGAGGACGAGGAACGCGTCGACGCATTGGTGGAAGAGGCCGAGGCAGCCGAGGGTCCGGCGCTGGCCCCCGATGTCGACAAGATCGGCTACGACATGGACGATTGGTCGCCCGAAGCACGCGACACACTCGTGTCGGCACTTGCTCTTGCTGGCGTGGCGCACATGTTCGACGAAGACGGCGAGCTCGTTGTTGCTGAGACCGACGAGGAACAGGTCGACGACCTCATCGAGGCGCTCACCGAACGGCTCGCACTCGAGGACGAACTTGGCGAAGCCACGACGTCCATGGAGGGGCTGCCGCTCAACGATTTCCTGGGCGATGTTCGTGGACTGGCCCAAAAGCTCATGCGCAACCCCGGCGACGCCAAGGCAACCCTTGCCATTGTCGGAAAGGCCCGCGACCTGGCCGACATCCGAACGCCATTCGGATTCGACAGTCGCCGCTGGGCGGCCATTCGCAAGGGGGGAATGGACATGGCCTCTGTGCTCTCCGACGAGGAACGCTCAGAGGAGGACGTCACCAGCGCTGCCACGACGTTACGCGGTCTGCTCGAGAACGTTGTCTGAACGAACCTCGTTCGGTAGCAGCCCCACGACGGTCATTCAGTACCCTTGGGATCAATGATTCTGGCGTCTCTCGATGTGTGGCACTCGCGGCCCATCGCTCCAACGCGCCGTGTGGCGGTTGGGGCATGCGACCTTCCCACCGACCCCGCTCCGGGCCCCGGAGGGTTGCTCCTCGGCGCCGTCCTCGCCCGGTTCGCCGCCGACCTCGACAAGGACACCCGCAAGGAAATGCAGGTGCTCATGACCGAGGTCGAAAGCGGACAGAAGATTGGCCAGCCCCGACTTCGTCATCGGCTCCAGGAGGATCGTGTCGGTCTGAGCCGTAGCCGGCATCGCCTCATGCGCGGCCCGAATGGTCTCTTCTTCGAAATGGAGACCGACAAGGGAGCGCCGACGCAATCCGCGCTGGCCGCCGTGTACGCCTGCGCCTCGATCCCCGACGATCAGCGTCCGGGTGTGGTGGATGTGCTGCGCCGCGGCATGGACTGGGTCGGACCCACGGGTCCGGGTCTCATCAACCATCTCGTCGGCCCCGAGATCGCCATGCGTTTCCGTAGCGGTGCGCTCAACGTGGCCTCCGATCCGCTGCTCTGGGCGCTCGACATCCTTGGGCTCGAAAGCGATGACAAGCCCGAGGCCAAGCAGGTCCAGAAGCGGTACCGGGCCCTTGTCCGCGACGCCCATCCCGATCACGGCGCACAGGACGACGGCGCCGCCGACCGTATTGCAGAACTGAGTAGGGCGCGCGAGATTCTTCTCTCGTGACCCTTCGAACCCCGCCTGCCGGCCTCATCCTGACTCCTGGCGCCAGCGCCGACCGGGACCACGAAACCCTCGTCGCGCTCGAAGCCGGACTTCCCGAGATAGCTGTTCGTCGGCTCACGCTCGGAACCACGAGTGTGCCTCGGGCGGTCGACAAGATCGTTGCCGAAGCGGAAGCGCTTGCCGACGAGCTCGGCGTGGCGGCAGACCAGATCGCGCTCGGCGGCCGGTCGTTCGGTGGGCGTGCGTGCTCGGTTGCCGTGGCCGAGGGGCTGCCTGCATCGACCCTTCTGCTGTTGTCGTATCCGTTGCATCCGCCCGGCAAGCCCGACAAGCTGCGAACCGACCACTTCCTGTCGCTGTCGGTGCCGTGTCTGTTCGTCTCTGGTCTGAAGGATCCATTCGGGACTCCCGATGAGTTCACCGAGCATGTGCAGGCCATCGAGGGGCCGGTGTCCCAGGAGTGGGTTGTTGGCGGACACTCGCCCAAGAACAAGGACGGCGAGATTCTCGAGTACGTCCGAAGTCATCTCGGTCTCGACTGACCACGAGGTAATCGGCGAGGTCAGGCGACGTCGACGGGAACACCCAGCGGGAGAAAGCGGACGAGTCGTTCGACATCGTTGTTGTGGAGCCTGATGCATCCGGCGCTGACCGCCGAGCCAAGTGTGTCGGGTTCGTTGGTGCCGTGGATGCCGAGCTGGCCGGGCCCGCCGTTGAAGGTTTCGAACGTCTCGCTGAAACCGCTGAGCCCGTAGGCAAACGTGCCGTAGATCGTGTCGGGTTCAAGTGGCGCGAGTAGCTCGGTCACGTAGTACCTGCCGCCGGGGGTAGGGGCATTGTCGCGTGCCACCCCGGCAACGCTGTCGAAGATCGGCACTCCACGTTCGAAGACCCGCATCCGGAAGGCACCCAGGTCCACGCCGATCCGATAGTGGTGTGCGGCGAGGGAGACGTCGGCCGTGCGGATCCATCCGGTGGATCCATTCGGTCGGACCGGGAGGAGTGCCTCGTTCCACTCGGCATCGTTCTGGGTTGTCAGAAAGACGAGCGGCCCGCCCGTGGGAGTCGGGTTTTCCATGAGGTGGATGACGTCACCGTCGGGTTCGTCGAACACTTCGATGAGTGCCGGAAGAGCGGTGGCAACGATGGAACGATCGACATCGACACGGCTGACTTCTTCGGCGGAGATGGGCTCGGCGGGCGCCGGCTCACGCAGGACCTGCCCGACTCGCGGAAACGTGGTGGTGGTCACCGGTGCGTTGACAAGGTCCGGGCGACCGTTGTCTGGTGTGCACCCGACGACGCCCATCGCGACCGTGCCAAGGAGCATTCGCCGCCTGGCAGGGGAGAAGGTGGACCGGTCGTTCACAACCCGCGAGGGTACTGAACAACCTGGCCCCTCACTGGTCAAGGGCGGGCTCGTCGTTGATCTCTTCGAGGGTTTGGTTTGCTGTTTCGGGGTAGAGCGTCAGGAGGAGAACCACAACGGTTGCCGGCCCGACGATGGTGACCGCAAGGGCCGGTCCGAACGATCCCCAACGTTCGGCCAGACGTCCCACCAACTGCAGTCCGATCACGCTGCCGATGACGCCCGCCGCAATGATCAGGCCGTTCGCAGAGCTGCGGAGCCTGGTGGGAAACAGCTCGGGTCCGTACACACCGAGTGCAGGGATGGCGAGGCCACTGCCGAGGATGGTGCCTCCCGCCCGAATGAACCAGAGCGGCAGCCCTGAAGCGAAGAACGACCACAACGTGAGCGCTGCACCAACAGCCGTGCCGAGCGCGCCGATCGGACGGCGGCCAACACGATCGGCCAGCATGCCGCCGGCCAGAACGCCAAGGCCGATCGGGGTGGAGGTGACGAGGGTGAACAGGCTGATTCGGGTTGCGGAGAAGCCCAGCTCGTCGCGGAGGTACTGGTTGTCGAACTGTGACGCGGGCGTGGCAAACGTGGCGGCGAGGAGGGCGGCCGCCGCCAGCAGGATGAGCCGCCCGCGGAACGTGGGGCTGGTGAGCAGCTCACTCAGCGCAGCTCGCATCGACGGGTGATCGGTGGCAGCGAACCGGCGTGTGGTGGGGAGCTTCGAGGACGCCCAGAAGGCAGCGGGAAGGAAGACGACTGCAGTGGCGTACACGAGCCGCCACCCCCACACGCTCACGTCTGCAAGCGGCAGGATCCACACGACCATCCCGGCGCCCAGACCAGCCAGCAGGACCAGAACGCTGATGCCGTAGGCGCGGCTCTTTGGCGGCAGCTCCTCTGCGGCCACGACGGCGATGAGAATGGCGAGTCCGGTCGCAAGGCCTCGGGCGAAGATTTGGGTGATTGTGAGCACTCCGAGCGTGGGGGAAAGCGCCCCGATTGCGGTTGCCACACAGGACGTCGTGACGGCGACTCGGATGGCTGCACGGCGACCGAAACGGTCGGCGGCGATGGTCAGCCCGAGCGAAAGAATGATCGCCAGGCGGACGAGCGTGAACACGTCGGCACGAGCCGATTCGTCGGCCGAAGGGTCCACGCAGGAACGCAGCCCGTCCACGACCTCGAATTCTCCGCAGAACTCATCGGCGGCGAACGTAAGCGTCTGACCA
The DNA here is from genome assembly GCA_964517125.1 of uncultured Acidimicrobiales bacterium. GTDB lineage: Bacteria > Actinomycetota > Acidimicrobiia > Acidimicrobiales > SHLQ01 > SHLQ01. The sequence goes on along the minus strand of CAZFBD010000066.1, from coordinate 10,833 downwards.
ATGACGGTTCCGAGAAAGCCGTTGATCAGCGCCAGGCTGCCAAGCAGACCAATGACGTATCCGGCACGCTGGTCCAGCCTGCCGGTGGGTGCCCACCACGGATTGGCCTTCCGCATGCCCCCTCGGATGTGAAACCACAGCGGCAGCCAGGCAAAGACCCAGAAAATCGGAACGTCGAGCTTCCACGTCGTGACCTCGGTGATGTCGTGTGTTCCATCGTCGTTCGACGAAACGTCAAGCGTTCGGGTGTACTGCTTCAGTGCGCCTTCGTCCAGGGTGAACCGGTCGATTTCGTCCATCCGCTCCAGAAGGACACCGTCACGGGGAAGGCGAAGCGCAGCCAGTTCGAGATCATTGACCCGGAGTGTGCGGCGCTGGGTGGTCACTCCGGTAATACTGGCAGCGATGACCACGCACTCCACCACCGAATTCGTGATTCAGCCGGGTGGACGGCTCGAAGGCGAAGTCACCGTCAGCGGCGCAAAGAACTCGGTTCTGAAGCTCATGGCCGCCACGACGCTGGCTCAGGGCACCCATGTTTTGTACAACGTTCCGGACATTTTCGACGTGTCCGTCATGTGCCGTCTGCTCGAATCCATGGGAGCCACCACGAGCCGGCGACCGGGGGTGGTCGAAATCACCGTTGGGGACCTGACACCGGTGGCGCCGTTTGCCCTTGTGGAACAAATGCGGGCGTCCACCGCTGTACTCGGCCCACTTCTCGGTCGGTTCGGACACGTCGAGCTCGGTATTCCCGGTGGCGACGACTTCGGCCATCGACCGATCGACATGCACCTGACCGGGCTGGAAGCACTCGGCGCCACGTTCACGTCGAGCGCTGAGGGGGTCGTGGGCTCGGCCGACAACCTGACGGGTGGCGACGTACTGCTGGGGTTCCCGAGCGTCGGAGCGACCGAGAACATCATGATGGCGGCCGTCCTGGCCAAGGGCACCACACACATCGAGAACGCGGCCCGGGAACCCGAGATCGCCGACCTCGCGTCGATGCTCAACAAGATGGGCGCCCGCATCACCGGTTCGGGCTCGTCCACCATCACGATCGAAGGTGTGAGCGAACTCGAGGCCGTCACACACCGGGTCATCCCAGACCGCATTCAGGCGGCCACATTCCTTGCTGCCGTGGGAATCGCTGGCGGCGAGGTCCTGCTTCGTGAGGCTCGCTACGACCACATGGACATGGTCTGCCAGAAGGTGGGGGAGATGGGACTCCGGACCTCACCCGATCGTGATGGCATCTGGGCCATGGGTCCGGGACGTCTCAACTCGGTCGATCTGTCCACGCTGCCGTATCCGGGTGTGGCCACCGACTACAAGCCGTTCCTCGTTGCGCTCCTCGCCGTTGCAGAAGGCACCGGAATCGTGACCGAAAACCTGTTCGCCGGGCGCTTCCGATACGTCGACGAGCTCGTGGCCATGGGGGCAAACATTCGGACCGACGGCAACCACGCCATCGTCCGAGGAGTTGAGCGGTTGCGGGGCGCCACGGTGAAGAGCCACGACATTCGAGCCGGTGCCGCACTCGTGGTCGCCGCACTCGGCGCCGAAGGCGAGACAACCGTGGTCGACGCTGGCCATGTGAATCGCGGCTATCCGGATCTCGCTGGCGATCTGCGGTCGCTGGGGGCCAACGTCAGCGCATCCCCAGTCGGCTGAGTCAGCGTTTGCTGCGGGCGTCTTCGCCCTCTTCAGCGGCGAGCCGGTCGGCCCTGCGGTTGGCGACCTTCAGCAACCCACCGAGCACGATGATGGGACCAGCGACGAGCAGAATCTCGTCCCATCCACCCTGGTGTGCAAGCAGCTGACCAATCACCCATCCAGCCTACGTGGCGCGCACGGCATGTGATGGTTCGGTCCGGACGCGCCGCTGCCCGCTGTTTCCAGCGGGCAGCAGTCGGGGTTTTCGCTCGATTGGTTTGACCGGCTACGCAGCGATCATGGCCACCAGAGGGTCGCTCAGCGACATGGCCAGAATGAAGGCCAGTGCCATCGCCAGCACGACCAGGAAGGCGAGAGCAAGTGCTCGGCCACGTTGCGGCTTGGAGGTGTTGGCGGGGACGGTCTGGGGGGTCATCGTGTTCACGATTGGATGACGATTGCCGGGCCGAGAAGGTCGCGGGCAGAACTACCCACCCCATGGTTCGTTCGCTCAGAGGGTGACAGCGGTTCCGTCGTCGTAGTAGAGCTGGCCGACGTTCACGACTTCGGTCACGCCGGGAACCCGATCCATCATGATGCGTTCCACACCGGCCTTGAGCGTTGCCGAGGAAGCCGGGCAGCTGACGCAGGCACCCTGGAGCTCAACTTCGACGATGCCGGTCTCGGCGTTCACAGAGATGAGTTCAATATCGCCCTTGTCGGCCTGCACGGCGGGGCGGACCGCGGCGATCACCTTCGCGACCTCGGCCTCCATCGCTGCCACATCCACCGCCGGGGCGGCAGACGGTGCTGCGGAGGCCTCGGACTCGGCAACGGCGGCGACGGGTGATTCCTTCATCATGATGAGTGTACGAACACCACCGACCGTTCGGAGATTCCTGCGGGCAACTACATTCGAGAAACTCGGCTTCCGGAGACGGATCAACGCCATCAGAACCCGGCAGCAGCGCCGGGACGAACACTGGAGGACCACCAATGCATCGAGTCGCCATCGTCACCGGAGGTGGTCGGGGCATTGGGCGGGCTGCCGCGATCGCTCTCAGCGAGCAGGGCTGGTCGGTGGTCGTTGCCGGACGCACGGCGGCCACGCTGGCCGAATCGGTCGCACTGCTTGCGACGCCTGGATTGGCAGTCGAGACCGACGTGCGTCGAGAGACCGAGGTGGATTTGCTCTTTGCCACCACCGTGCACGAATTCGGTCGCGTCGATCTGCTGTTCAACAACGCTGGCACCTCAGCGCCGGCAACACCGGTCGACGAGCTTCCCGTGGACGACTGGGAGTCGGTGATCGCCGTGAACCTCACCGGGTCCTACCTGTGCGCTCGCGCCGCCTTCGCCCAAATGCGCAGGCAGGATCCCTCGGGCGGCCGGATCATCAACAATGGATCCATCTCGGCCACGACGCCGCGCCCATTCTCGGCGCCGTACACGGCCAGCAAACACGCCATCACCGGGTTGACCAAGAGCCTCAACCTCGATGGCCGCGATCACAACATCGCCGTGGGCCAGATCGACATTGGCAATGCCAGCTCCGACATGACGGCTCGCATGGAGGCCGGAATCCTTCAATCGACGGGCGAGATCCGACAGGAACCCACAATGGCGGTGGAACATGTGGCCGACGCTGTCGTACACATGGCGGCGCTACCGCTCGACGTGAACGTGCTGTCCATGACCGTGATGGCGAACGGCATGCCGTTCGTGGGCCGGGGATAGGCCAGACGATGCTGGATCGGCGCAACGAGCCGGTCCACACTAGGAGTATGAGCGCACAGGCAGATCACGACCTCATCGTCATCGGCGGAGGTGCCGGCGGTCTCTCGTCGGCGATCTCGTCCAGACGGGCAGGCCTGGAACGGGTCCGCGTGATCGAGTCTGGTGCTGCGGTGGCGTTCCCTGAGCTCGTCCCCGAGAACCAGCTCGACATCTCCTATGGCGAGGACGTCGAGTCGATCACCATGGAAGGCGAACTCGTTCGTGTGACGACGAACCTGCACAGCTATCTGGCTCGAGGGTGTCTCATTGCGGTCCGCTGCGAGGACCCGGACTGGCAGATTCCCGTCTCGGGTGCGAAGCGAGGCGACCGCGTGACCGTGGACGTCCTCCCCGAGGGGCTTCAGGACAGCGATGTCCTCGTGGTTGGCATGACCAACAACGCCGTTGAGGTTGCGGCAGCTGCGGCGCGCTCTGGCGCCGGCGTGGTGCTGGCAGCCGCTGGCATGGACCCGGCCCAATTGGCACCGGCAGCCGACAACATGCTCCGTCGTCTCGAACGAGAGCGTCGTCTCACGGTGCTGTACCGGTCAGCACCCGATGAAGTCGGCGAGGTGAACGGCTTCCCAGTGTCGTACTTCAACGACCGCCGGACCCCCGATCTCGAGTTCGACCACATCGTGTTTGCGTCGAAACGACGTGAACTCGGACCGGATTCGTTCGGTGTGTCGGACGAAGCGTTGGCCGGAGGCAAGGTCTGGTTCCAGGGCACGCCGAGCGATCGGGTCCCCAATGCAGCGAGCTCCTGGGAAGTTGGAACACTCCTGGCCGAGGCCTGTTTCCCCGAGCTCGATGCGCCGGCACCGCCATCGGCGCTGCAGCGTCGTGTCCGAAACGACTCCGCTGTCGCGGAGCTCCGAGAAGACCACTACAACGCAACGATCACCAAGTTTGAACCCACGCACTCCGACCTCTGGGTCTTGCGGGTGAAGCCCGATCACGGGGACACGTCACATCTTCCGGGTCAGTACGCGTCCCTCGGGTTGGGGTACTGGGAAGACCGCATCGACGATGCCCATGACCCGGGTATGGATGACAAGTGGTTCAAGCTGATCCGACGTTCGTACTCCATCAGCCATCCGATCTTCGTTGAGAGCGGGTATCTGGCTGCTCCCGACACCGAAGAGCTTGAGTTCTACATCGTGCTGGTGCCGCCGACCGACGACCACGTCCCGGCGCTCACGCCACGTCTTGCGTTGAAGCGCCCCGGTGACCGGATCTATCTGGGTCCCAAGGTTGCGGGCCGGTACACGCTCGCTTCGGTCATCGATCCAGAGTCCACGGTAATCTTCTTTGCGACCGGCACCGGCGAGGCGCCGCACAACTCGATGGTCACCGACCTGCTCCGCAAGGGGCACACGGGCACGATCATCTCCACGGTCACCGTGCGCAACAACGCGGACCTCGGCTACCTGGATGAACACCGCACCTTGGCAAAGCGGTTTGCCAACTACCGGTACATGCCAATGCCGACCCGAGAGCCCGAGGTCGCCAAGCGTTATCTCCAGGATCTGATCCGCGACGGAGATCTGGAGCGGGTCATCGGTGGTCCGCTCGACCCCGAAACCACCCACGCCTTCCTGTGCGGAAACCCGGCCATGATCGGTCTTCCCGAAGAGGATGAAGCGACCGGCGAAACCGCCTTCCCCGACACCACCGGAGTCGTGGAATTGCTGGTCGACCGAGGCTTCTCCCTCGACCGCCGCGGCGCCCCCGGCAACATCCACTACGAGGAATACTGGTAACTGGGAACCCTTCGGGTTCCTTCACCTTTCGGCCCTGGCGGGCCGAAACGCCCCTTCCCTTCGGGTTCCTTCACCTTTCGGCCCTGGCGGGCCGAAACGCCCC
>CAZFBD010000066.1:0-5435 GCA_964517125.1 uncultured Acidimicrobiales bacterium | reverse complement strand
CGCCCCTTCCCTTCGGGTTCCTTCACCTTTCGGCCCTGGCGGGCCGAAACGCCCCGGCACTTGTCCTCGTTTCACCACATTGGGGTCTGACCCCAATGTGAGGTGTTGCGCGCGGTGGGTGGTTAATTGCTGAGGTGGAGGGCGTTGTTGATGGCGCCGAGGTGGCTGTAGGCCTGGGGGTGGTTGCCGAGCGAGCGGCAGGCCACGGGGTCGTACTCTTCGCTCAGCAGGCCGGTGCTGCCCGACGTGGCCAGCAGCTTGCGGAACAGGCTTTCGGCTTCTTCGCGTTCTCCGATGAGCAGGTAGCTGTCGATCAGCCACGACGTCATGAGGTGGAAGCCGCCCTCGGCGCCCGGCAGGCCATCTTCGTGGTGGTAGCGGTAGACGGTGGGCCCTTCGCGAAGCTGTGCCTCGACGCCTCGGACCGTACCGATGAAGCGGGGATCGAGCGGGTCGACCATGCCGGACAGACCGACGCTCAGCACCGACGCATCGAGATCGACGCCGTCGTAGGCGGTCGTGAAGCTGTTCGCCGCTTCGTTGAATCCCTTGGCGAAGACATCGTCCTTGATCGTCTGGCGCAGCTCTTCCCATTCGGGACGCTCGCGGCCGAAGACCTCACTGGCCAACGTGATTGCGCGATCGACGGTGACCCAGCACATGACCTTGGAGTACACGTGATGCCGGGGCGCCGACCGGATCTCCCAGATGCCGTGATCGGGTTCGTTCCATCGGTTCTCGACAGCGCCAACCATGGCCTCGACCAGACGCCAATGGCGAGCGGACAGGGGAGCGCCCCGCTGGCCGAGCAGATGGACCAGGTCGACAATGGGGCCGAAGACATCGAGCTGGACCTGGTTGTCGGCAGCGTTGCCGACCCGGACCGGGCGGGAGCCGCCGTAGCCGGCCAACTCGGTGATATCGGCCTCGGGCGGCAGCTTGCCGCCATCGAGGGTGTAGAGCGGGTTGAGACGGTCGGCTTCGCCGCCACCGGCCTCGAGCACGCCAAGCACCCAATCCAGATAGTCCATGGCCTCGGTGTGGCTGCCGAGACGAACAAGCGCAGCAGCGCTCAGCGCCGCGTCGCGAAGCCAGCAGTACCGGTAGTCCCAGTTGCGGACACCGCCGATGTACTCGGGCAGGCTCGTGGTGGGAGCGGCAGCGATGCCGCCGCTTGGTCCGTAGACGAGCGCCTTGAGGATCAGCGCCGAGCGCTTCACGAATGCAGCGGCTTCGCTGGGAAGCTCGAGACGGTCGGCCCAGTCGGCCCAGAACCTGCGGGTGTGGTCGCGTCGACGGGCCTCGTCGGTTTCGGCACGAAGACTGGCGGTGCCGACCCGAAGCTCCAGAGTGACCGGACCAGCGCGCAGATCCACGACGGCGCGGGCGGTCTGATGCTGGCCGTCGGGGACGAGCTCCCACGTGACACCTTCGGACCGCAGCACGACGAGGTCTCGAGCACCGAGGACCTCGAGGCCACCGTCGCGGATTTCGATCTGCGTTGGGAAGCGGCCGAAGTCAAGCCGCGGAGCAAACTCGATGAGGGCTTCGCCAGAACCCGAAATGTGGCGGATCAGATCGGAACGACCGGCGAGCAACCCCGGCCGGCCGTCGGAGACATCGAGGTAGTCGAGCACGGTGAGGCCGGACCAGATGGTCTCGAGAATCATGGTTCCACCGCTGTAGCGCTGGAGGCTGGGTGCCGAGCCGTCGGTTGCTGCAACCGAGAAGTAGCCGCCGGCCGGTCCGCCGAGAAGTTCCGCGAAGATGGCGGGATCGTCGAGGCGGGGTGCGCAGAACCAGGTGATCCGTGCGTCGGGGGTGACGATGGCTGCCGTTCGTTGGTCCGAGAGCAGGCTGTGCTGTTCGATTGGGACCAGGCCGGCACCTGCGAGCCATTCGGCCCGGAGCGTCGCCAACTGGCTGAGGAGACGTGCGACGTCGGTGGGGCCGTCGATCCGGAACTCGGCAATCGTGTCGCCCTCGCCGACCTTCACCCCAATGTCGGGGCCGCCCAAGGTCGCAAATGCATCCTCGTCTGTTTCCTCGTCCCCGAGGAACATGACGCCGCTGGAGCTGAGGTTGGCACGCAACGTATCGAGAGCGCCGCCCTTGCTCGTCTGCATGACACCGAGTTCGACGACCTGCTTGCCGTGACGCAGCGAGAGATCGGTATCGGAAGAGGCGATTGCCGCCACTTCGGCGACTGCGTCGGGGACAATTTCCGGCGCAGCGTTTCGGGTGTGGAAGGCCACCGACGCAGGCTTCTGCTCCAACATGGTTCCCGGGTACCGCGAAGCGATCTCCGCAAGCTCTTCGCCAAGAGCATTCCGCCTTGCGATGGTGGCCTCATCCATCTGGAGGGCGAAGTCGACGTCGAATTCGCTGCCGTGGCTGCCGACCAGATGGATCTCGGCCGGAAGGCGGCTCAGGGCCGCGAGGTCGCGGAGCGATCGGGACGAAATCACGCCCACATCGGTCTGGTCGAGCGTGGCGAGCGTACGGAGCGCCACGCTCGCTTCGCGGTCCGGCACCGCCTTCATCGGATCGTTCACGATCGGCGCAATCGTGCCGTCGTAGTCGGTGGCGACGAGCAGCTGCGGAACCTGGGCCAGCAGCCCCAACTTGGCAAGGAGCTCATCGGAAAAGGGATTGGAGGAGGTCACTGCACAAAACGGTAGCGCTCGGGAGGGAGGCCGCGGAGGAACCATGGGAATGTCCGGGGTAGTTTCGGTGCTTGAAGATGGAGATCCGATGACTTCACCACAGCCCCCTGCTCCAACCGACGGTGCCTGCTACCGCCATCCCGACCGGCCCGCCGGCGTTTCCTGCCAGCGATGCGGGCGAACGATCTGCCCGTCCTGCATGAATCAGGCGTCGGTCGGCGTGCACTGCCCCGAGTGCGTCAAAGACACGAAACAGCGGGTCTACACGGCGAACAATCTGCCCGGCTCGCAGGGAATCGTCACCCGGGGACTCGTCGGCATCAACGTTGCGCTGTGGTTCCTCTCCATCGCTGCACTGGGTGCCACATTTGCCAGCGCTGGCGGCGTCGGCGCCGACTACGGCACCTGGGGCATTGCCATTGCCGAGAACAACGAGTGGTGGCGAGTCGTTTCCGGTGGCTTCCTGCACTCGGGCTTCATCCACATCGGGTTCAACATGTATCTGTTGTGGCAATTGGGCCAGCAGCTCGAACGGATCTTGGGCGAGGTGCGATTCGGCCTCGTCTACATGGTGAGCCTGCTTGGTGGCTCCTTCGGCGCGCTGCTCCTCGATCCACAAATTCCCGTCGTGGGAGCTTCGGGCGCCGTCTTTGGATTGATTGGCCTGACCGTCATGGCATACCGGAGTCGCGGCATCGGGCTGTTCGACACCGGCCTTGGCTCGCTCATCCTCATCAACGCACTCCTCAGCTTCCGCAGCGGCGTCAGCCTTGGCGGACACCTCGGCGGCTTCGTGATCGGTGCCCTGCTCGGTGTCCTGTGGTTCGGTATGAACCCGGGGGACGGGCCGGTGTTCGGCCGCGATCAGCGCAAGCCAACGGTCATCACCGCGGCGGTGGGTGCAGCGCTGTTCGTCGGAAGCGTCGTGGTCTCCGGTCTGTGGGAATCACCGATCTTCTGATCGGCCACCCGCAGGCTCAGGCGACGACCGCACCGGCGGAGTAACGATCGGCCAGATTCTGCAGGTTTCGCTTCCAGATCATCTTCAGAATCACCCCACCGACCGGCTCGCCCACCTTGCCGCCGAAGAACCAGGGAAAGTGGAGCTCCTCGTTCCAGCTGAACAACGTCTTGTTGCCATGGATGGGGGAGAGGGTGAAGACGCCTTCGCCGGTCACGATGCCGCTGTGGCGGACGCCCATGCGCTCGTCGTCGACCCATTCGGTGATCTCCATGACGTCGGTGAGGCGAATCGGCCCGACCTTGGTCTCGCAGTCGAACACGGTGCCGACACCTTCGGTTGATTCCGAGGTGAACCAGATGGATTCGGCGTCGTGCATCCATTCGACGTGCGAAGAGAGGTTGCGAACATCGCTCCAGACGACTGCGGGTGGAGCGTCGAGTTCGGTTTCTACGGAAATGGCGACCATTCCTCAAGGCTACGAGAGTCGGTCAGCGAACCGATGACCGTGCCGGTGGATGGTGCTCAGCGTGGACCGTGCGTGGTTTGGTGACGCACCGTAGAGTCCGAGAGTATGCCCGCCCACATCACCCCGCACCGCGTCCGGTTTCATGAACTCGATCCCTACAACCATGTGAACCACGCCATGTACGTCACCTACTTCGAGATCGGTCGGGTCGACGCACTGGAAGCGATCGACATGGGGCTGCACGAGTTGAAGGAACAGGGGTTCCAGTTCGTGGTGACAAAGCTCGAGGTGCGATTCCGGAATGCGGCCACGGCTGGCGAAGATCTGCAGATCCACACCGCGGTTGCCGAGTTTGGACGGGCGTCCACCGTTTGGGCGCAGGAGATTCGCCGTGGCGACGATCTGATCGCAACGTCGACGATCACCGCCGCTGTCACCGACACGACCGGACGTCCGACACGACCGCCCGCCTTCATCTTCGATCGGCTCCGGGTGCTCGAAGCGTCCTAGGGACGGGAACCTGCCTCGTAGACACTGACGTGGTGGTGGCTGCCGTCGGTGAAGGGGGTTTCGGTCCAGTCTTCGAACCGGTCGACGAGCGTCAGGCCGGCGTTCGACGCGAGCTCATCGAGTTCTACAGGCTCGACGAAGCGAATTTTCCAGGGGCGAAGTCGAATGCCAGCCTCGGTGATGTCGATGTGCTGACCGGTGACCACCTGTGTGGCTTCGTCCCGGATGGTCGCAGTGAGGACGACGCGATCGATGTCGATGCTGCGGGTCGACACCAGCCGGTCCTGGCTGGGATCGGCGGGGGCGGGAACGTCGGCCTCGATGACCAGGCGGCCCCCGGCTCGCAGGACCCGCTCCGACTCGGCGAAGCAGGCCGCCTGAAGGGTTCGATCGGCCAGGTTGAACAGCGTGTTGGTCGCGACCAGCACGGTGTCGAAACCCCCGGTGGCAAATGGCATGGCGACCATGTCTGCGGCCACCGGTGGGGCTCCATCGCCAGCGAAGCGTTCGAGCATGTCCGTGGACGCATCGATACCGACGACCCGGTGCCCTGAAGCGCCGATGGATCGAGCGAGCCTGCCCGTACCGGTTCCCAGCTCCAGCACCGACTGATGGGCTCCGAACCGATCGATGAACCGAGCCGTGGCGGCAGCGTCCGAAACGTGCGGATACCACGAGTCGTAGACGTCGGCGAAGCTGTCGCCGTAGGTGGCGGCACCAAATCCCGACGCTGGTTCGGGCCGGGGGGAGGGTATGGCCTCACGATCATCGTTCACTGAGTAAGAATGACTCAGTGACGGCACAGCGATCCAATGCGGCGGCGCAGCCC
>CAZFBD010000065.1:13095-25460 GCA_964517125.1 uncultured Acidimicrobiales bacterium | reverse complement strand
CTCCACAGAGCAACGTGAGTCGATCGCCAGACGCCATTGTCTGGTTCATGCTCATGATTTTCCTTTGTTGAGACAACGAGCAAATGCTTACCCGCTGAGGCGGATGCCATGTCCATCGACATGATCTCCGTGATCCTGAAGTCAGTTTTGCACACGGGGACGGCAAAGTCACGCAGGCCGGGATCAATCACCCGGTTCGGACAGTGTTACCGTGACGACCAGGACGAGATCATCGAAGCTTGGATTGCCCAGACCATCGCTGCACCACACCCGATGCTGGGCAACGGCGCCGTCCGGCGTTTCGAGTTCTTCGACAATCATGCCGCTGTTGCCGGTCCACGCCTGCTCATCCCCGTCGATCGTCCATGTGTTCCACAGCTGAATACAGGTGATGTCCTGCAGGTCGGCGTCCGCTGCGAACTCCACCATGTCGAACACCGTGGTGTCGACGAAGGTGTCGATGGCCGGTGTCTGCGGGCCGTCGGGGAGGACCGGGGACGACGCGACCACCCCAACCGGCTGATCGGACCGAAGCGCAATGCCCTGTGTGGTTCCGCTCCGGAGCGTCTCCACGACGATCTCGATCGCTGCGCCTGCCGGGAGTTCGGTCTCGAACAGGGAAACGACCTCGTTCCCATCGACGCGGATTCGGTCGGTCCGCTGGGTTCGAAACCGGTCGGCGAGGGTGCGAGCGGGGTTCACTCCTCTTCGTCTCCGAACTCTGCTGCGTCGAGGGCGTCGTCGGCCCCGACCTCGTGCAGCTCATCGTCGATGGCGCCAGCTTCGGTCTCGTCGCCGGCAACCGTTGTGAGGGTGGCGGTGAGGCCATCGACCCCAAGCCGGTTCGGAGATTCGGAGTCGCCGGGCCAATACAGACGCCCCGTCCGCTCGTCGCGGTCGAGTGCCTCGACCCGGCCGGTGATCGGGTTGTAGCGCTCGGGCGCTTCACCGTTGCCCAGTCGCTCATTGTTTTCGTAGCCAAACAGCGGTGCCACCGGGTCAGCGGCATCCTGCCAGTACACAAGATTCGGCACGACCATGGAGGCCGAGGACCGCTCCGGTATGGCCGCCAGGGGGCGGGTCGAGAGCGGAATCGACTCCGCAGGTGTCGAGGCCGCACTCGAAACGCCAGGCAGCGTCGTTCCTGTTGGGAGCAGTGAATAGGTCGTGGGCGGCGTCCGACGCCCCCAACGCCATGTGCGAGCCCGTTCAGGGGGCGCCTGCACCAGCGGTCGTGAACGGCCAAGCAGACCGGAACCGAACCGATCCATCACCACCATCGCCAGAACAAGGATGGCCCACGCCACGATCACCCAGCGGAACATCGATTCTGCGCTGGCGTCGGTGAAGAGCTCCCGGAGCCACTCCAGAAACCTGGAGTCCTCGATGCGTTCTCTCATTGCTCGCTGATGGGGCTGATCGCAGCTTCCATGATGAGCGCGATGACATCGGGAGCCTGCGCCGTCTCGGCGACGACGATCTCCGAACTCTGAGTTTCTGGGACGTCAACCACTCGGGTCCAACCTCGCGTCGCTTCATCCGCCGTTTCCACGACAATATGCGACGAAGTGGTCGTGAAGAGTGCATCGTGGGTGAAACCGAGGACCGCGCAGGGATCATGCATGGGTTGCCCGTTGCCATCCTGGTGCCCGTTGGTCTCGTAGAACTCCAGATACTCGGCGGCTGCCAGGGCCGTTGCGGATCCGGCCGAGCGCAACGCGGACGCATGGCCGCCCGACATTCGCACCTGATGGGTCAGGTTCAGACCGAACATCGTGAGTGGGACGCCACTACGAAACGTGACGTCGACAGCGTGGGGATCGGCCCAGGCGTTGAACTCGGCCCGTTCGGTCACGTTGCCGGGTCCGGTGGAGCCGCCCATCCAGTAGATGTGATCGATCCGCGATGCGAAGTCGGTGTCGGCCTGCAGCGCCAACGCCACGTTCGTCAGTGGCCCGGTGGCCACGAGCGTGAGCGGTGCGGCCGTCGAGAGCTCGAGGAGGGCATCCACCGCAGGCTGGGCGGACGCGGTGTTGGGCGGGGGTGGTGTGGGAGTGGCGCCCAACCCGGAGGCGCCGTGCACGTCAGCGGCGAACGCCGGCGCCACCTGGAGTGGGACCGAAGCCCCACGATGGACGGGTGTGTCGGTGCCGAGCATGTGTACGAGGTGCAGGGCATTGCGGGTGGTGTTGTCGAGGGTCACGTTGCCGCTCACCGTCGTGATGGCCTGCAGGTCACAAAACCGGGTGCAGCAGAAGATCGCGAACGCATCGTCGATTCCGGGGTCGCAGTCGAGGACGATCGACGGTCGGGCGTGGGTCACGAGGGGATCAGCTCCTGGAGCTCTGCCCGGGTGGGCAACGACGGTTGAGCGCCGGAACGCAGGGTTGCTGCAGCTCCGACCCGGACCGCAAAGGCTACAGCGTCAGTGATCGGAGTCCCGTGGACCACCTCGAGAGCGAGTGCCGCTCGGAATGCATCACCAGCCGCAGTGGTATCGACCGGGCGCACGATTGGAGCCGGAATGGAAACGGCCTCGTCTGCTGTCACCACGAGCGCGCCGGCAGCACCGAGCGTCACGACGACGGTCGCCACGCCAAGGGACCGGGCCGCGGCGGCCACCGTGTCGGCCTGTTCGACGACGACCGGCATGCCACTCAGGGTCGCAAGCTCCGACTCATTCGGGACGAGGATGTCGATCTCGGCGAGCAGCTCGGAGGGAAGGGGCTCGGCCGGAGCCGGTGCTGGGTCGAGCATGACGATTCCCGCCGCAGCGCGGGCAGCCGCCAGAACCGTGTCCAGCGGGGTTTCGAGCTGCAGGAGCAGCCCGCCAGCGGCGGTGAGGGCGTGGGACGCCTCGTCGATGTGAGACGGACGGAGTTGAGCGTTGGCGCCGGGGCTGACGATGATGGCGTTGTCGCCCGAGTTGTCCACGCCAATCATGGCGATTCCGCTGGGCGCCGTTGGGTGGGTATGGAGATCCGTGAGGTCCACGCCAGCCTGGTCGAGCGAGGCTCGAAGCTGCTCGCCGGCGGCGTCGGCCCCGACCGAGCCGACGAAGGCCACACGGCCTCCGAGTTTCGCTGCGGCGACCGCCTGGTTTGCACCCTTTCCACCCGGTACTCGTTCGTGATCGCCGCCGAGCACCGTCTCTCCGGTGACCGGATGATGATCGACGGCGACGACGTAGTCGAGGTTCGCTGAACCCACGACCGCAAGAAGCGGTGAATCCGGGCCCGATGTCGACATCGGCGAGTCAGCCCTTGGCAGCGACAACGGCGTCGGGGGCGTCGAACCAGGCGTTGGGATTTGGGTGGAGGCGATGCTCAAACACCACGAGACGACGGGTGGCAGCGCGGTCGAAGGTGTCCGAACGTTCGAACGGTTCGAAGACCCCGAGCGAGACGGCCTCGTCAACGCGCGCCGCCGTGGGGAACCACAACGTGGCCACGGCGTCGAGGACCGGTGCACGGAGCAGTTCGCCGGTCACGAGGTGCCGGGACAGGCTGCCGGCCACCATGCGGGACGCTGCGGTGTCAACGGCCTCGTCGACCGCAGCGGCGAAACCATCGGCCGCAACCCCGGTTTCGCGGCGGAGGAGAATAATGACCTTCAGGCCAGGGGTCGACGAGCCGGGCCAGGTGACCTCGATCGGGCGGACCGGTCGGGTGTCGATGTGCCAGCCCGCGATCGTGGACGCCACGGACTCGAGCTGATCGTGGATGACATTCCCGGCGAGGTCAGCGGCATCGTGGGCGGAGATCCAGAGCAGCGCATCGATGGAGTCGGCATCGTTCGCTCCGGCCGGTCCCTGCTGTTCGGCACGAAGGTCGACCATGATTCGCGAAATGGACGACGGACGTTCGAGACGCTCGGCGGTGAACCGTCGGGCGACGGCATCTTCAAAGTCGAGCTTCGCAAGGTCCTGGTGTGCCTGAAGAGCAACGAGGATGTGATGCATGTCAGTTGGTGACGCTGGGCTCGATCTGGTGCAAGCGCTTCACGGCACCAACGAGCACTTTGCGTGCGATCTTTGGGTTCTCGTCGAGGAGAGCCGAGAATTCGCGGCGGTTCAGCACCATGAGCTCGAGGTCGGTGTCGGCGGTGACCGTGGCGGTTCGAGGCACGCCGGCGATGACGGACAGTTCTCCGAGGAAGTCTCCGGCGCCGACCTGTGCGAGGACTCGTCCGCCACGACGTACGGTTGCGGTGCCCTCGGTGATGATCGCGAACTCACGACCGGACTGGCCTTCGACCATGATGTCCTTGCCGGTCTTCACCCGGACCGGTGTCATCAGCTTTCCGAGCGCTTTGACTTCACGACTGGTGAGCTCGCTGAACAGCTCGATGGCTGCCAGCTGATCTTCGAGTTTCATGCACATCCCCCCTCTGCAGACGTTCTCGTTCTACTACAGAACCAAACATGCGGAACACTCGGCGGAATCAGGACGAATCGGCCCCACGAGCTGCTGCGCCGAAGATTCGGGTGAGGAGAAAACCAACACCTCCGAACAACACCACCGCAAGGAAGAGCTGGGCCCATCCGCCGCGGTCTCCCGCATCCTCAGGCTTTGGCCCCGCTTCGGGCGAACCAATGATGCTCCCGAGCCCGGGCGGGTCGTCGGCCTGTTCCTCTCCAAGCGGGGTGACCTGGGCTGCGGCCACGTCCGGTATGGCTGCCACAGCCAGAAAGATCGCAAGTACGAGGGTCAGCAGGTGGGGCCGAAACCCGGCTGGCCGCACGCAGGAAGGGCGCTTCATTTCCACGACCGTAGCGGCGAAACGCCGGCCCGCCTCGAGGCGGGATTTTCGAGGCGGGCCGGACACCTTGCGCGAGAAGGGGCTCACCGTTCCCGCATGAATTGATCACCATTTTCGAGATCTGGGCTGGATTCGACAATGGGTGGATGTTCCCAGTGCGGCAGCGGGATTCAGAATTTCGTGACGAACATCGGCACGAACACACCAATCCGGGTCGTGGCGGGCACACTGCTTTCCGTGGATTTCTCTCCCGACGTGATGAGTCCGTCAGTGCGACGCGTGCTTGAACTTCCGCGTCCGGCGTGGCGAGGGCGAATGCACAAATGGGCGGTGCCCGTATCGTGCGTCGTTGGGATTGCACTCGTCGCCGTCGCCGACGGTGGTGTCGCTCGCTTCGCAGCGGCGCTGTATGCGCTCGCAACCGTGGGTCTGTATGCCGTGAGCGCCACGGCGCACTATCGGGTCTGGTCCCCCGAACGTCTGCACCTGCTGTTCCGCATGGACCACAGCATGATCATGATCTTCATCTCGGCGTCCACGGCGCCCATTGCGCTGGTGGCTGTGGGCGGAACCACGGGTTGGGTGCTGTTCCTGGGAATGGTTTTTGGTGTCGTCACGGGACTCATCGCGGTCTGGTTGCCGTTCCACCCGCCCCGTGGATTCATGAACACGCTGTTCCTCGCGTTGGGTTGGTGGCCCATTCTGTTCATTGTGCAGCTCGCCGACGGGCTGGGCGTCGGGGGCATGGCCATGCTCCTCGGCGGCGGAGCCGTGTTCACCGTTGGAGCGTTCATCGTTGGCCTGCAGCGGCCGAACCCCAACCCACTCGTGTTCGGCTACCACGAGATCTGGCACATCTTCGTCATCGTCGGCAACGCCGTCCACTACGTCCTGGCCTGGCTGATCGTCACGGGGAACGCACCGTTCTGACATGACGAACTCGGACGCCATTGAGGAACTGCCTGTCGCCTTTCGCCGCGGCAACTCCCTTGAAGGTGTGCTGCCCATTCTCGGTTACATGGCAGGGGATCAGATCGGCTCCCGGGTCTTCAACGATCTCACGGGCGACCGAATTGCGATCGTGGCCATGACGCTTGCTGCCGGCTGGGCCATCGTGCAGCGCCAACGTCGCGGGCAACGCATCGGTTGGTGGATTCCGGGTATTGCCGTCTACCTGCTGATTCGTGGCATCGCCGGGCTCATCTGGGGCGAAGACGTCTTCCTCGCCATGGGTATCGGGGTGAAGGTGGCGCTCGGCCTGGCAGCGCTCGGATCCGTGCTGATCCGACGCCCGCTCGCCGCGGAGCTCTCGCCCATGATTCTCCCGTTCTCCGACGACGTACGGGCGCACAAGCTCTTTCGGACCACGATGCGGAACCTCACGCTCGGCTACGCCGTGTACCAACTCGTGACTGTGAGCTTCGAGATCTGGCTGCTGGGCTCGACTGACTCGGGTACCGGGTTCCTGATCATTCGGACGCTCATCGGAACGGCCTCGAGTTTCGTGGGCTTCATCCTGGCGATCTGGTACGCCGATCGCAAGATGCGGCCGATCCCCGGTTTCGACGGCGTTCTCCCAATGCTCGAGCGCATCGGGGCGCTCATCGAAGCCGATCGGGCCAGCGCCGCAGAGTGAATCTCAGCGGCCGGTGAGCTCGTCGAGCCACTTCTCGGCAAAGGAAAGCCGCCGCTCCAACTGACTGGTGGTGGCTTCGGTGATCCGGTGGACCCCCGACCTTCGGTTCAGTTCGCCGTTGACGGCCCGATGTTCCCAACCGAGCTGACGGGCGATGGCCAGCACCCGATCGGCGTTCTTCTCCCGGAGGTCCTTCTTGCTCACGAATCGTGAGCGCATCTCGGAGAGTGCGTCGACCGGTGACACGACCTCGCGGCCGGCCAGCGGGGGAGGGGGCGGCAGCTGGAACGGATGCCCAATGAGGTCGGTGCTCGACGCCTGCATGACCGGCTCAGCGTTGTCGAGCCCGTCAGATTCCCAACTCTCCTCGAGGACGGTGGAGGACAGTGCGCTGAACAGCGACATCTGTTCGAGCTCGTCCAGAGCGGCCGGGTCGCTGGGAGGTGCGGCCGACTCGGGGCGTTGCTCCACGGAGTGCCGCCGCTGTACGGCAATGGTTGCTGCGTGGCCTCGTAGGCGATGGTCATCGGGAACGAAGAAGTACGACGGCTGCACATTGAGTCCGGGCGTCCAGCGGGCGATTCGGCCCACGGCCTGACGGAAGAACAGCGCCGTGGTGGTCGTCGTCGCAAACACAGCCACACGAAGGCGAGGGATGTCCACACCCTCGGAAATCATGCGAACCGCCACAACCCAGGGCTGCTGCGAGGTTGCGAAGGTAGCGATCTTCTCACTGGCTTTCGGATCGTCCGACAACACGATCTCGGCCTTGGCCCCGGAGATCGATTGGAGCTGCGATGCAATCTCGCGTGCGTGCTCGTGATCGATGGCGATCACCAGCCCGCCGGCTTCGGGATGGGTGGAGCGGATCTTGTCGAGGCGTTGGTTCGCCTTGCGCAGAACGCTGGGAAGCCAGTTGCCGTCCACATCGAGGGCCGTACGAAGGCGAGCGCTCCAGTCGGCACGGTCGACGTCGTCGGCGAACGTGGCCTCCTTCAGGGCTCCGCTGGCGTCCATCCATTCCATGTGGCCGTCGAACCGCGGGAAATACACCGGGCGAACCACGCCACCGTCTTCGAGCGCTTCGCCGTAGCCGTACTCATAATCGCTCACGGCCTCGCCGTGGTGGCCCCACGTGTAGCGGACGAAGGGGATGGGATTGTCATCGGTTCGGAACGGCGTTCCGGAGAGGAGGAGGCGAACCGATGCTGTCTCGAACGCAGCTTTCACACCGTCGCCCCAGGCCCGATCGCTCGCGGCGTGGTGCACCTCGTCGAGGACGACCACTCCGCCCTGCACGAACCGCGAGAGTGGGGTAGCGGCAGATGCCGCCTGGGCGTAGGTGACGACAACACCGTGCATGTCGGCGGCACGCCCCGCACCCGGCTGCCAATCCGGATCAAGGTGGAGCCCGAACCGGGATGCGGCTTCCGCCCACTGGTGCTTCAGATGCGCAGTGGGCACACAGATGGCGATGGGGCGGGACACACCGGCAAGTTCGGCCCGGAGTGCGGCGAGGGCAAACGTGGTCTTGCCCGCGCCGGGGCAGGCAACGGCGAGAAAGTCGTCGTTCAAGCGATCGGCGAACGCAATCAGTGCGTCGCGTTGCCATCGTCGAAGGGTCACGGTCGTCGACATCGGAGCGATCAAACTACCGTCGACTACCCTCCGTTTGGTGACAAAGGTTCTCTTTCACATCATCGACGCCACCACGTGGGACGAAGCACGCGAGCTGGGTGTCTACGAACCCCCGGGATTTGCCACGGAGGGTTTCATTCACCTGTCTGGGCACGATCAGATTCTGCGCCCCGCCAACCTGCTCTACCAGGGACGCTACGGCCTTCTGCTTCTGGTCATCGATTCGACCGCGCTGGAGTCCGACGTCGTCTGGGAGCCCGGTAGCCATGGCGAAGCCGAGCTCTTTCCCCACCTCTACGGACCACTGAATCCGGACGCCGTGACGCGCACGGTTCCGTTTCCTTGTGAAGCCGACGGGACCTTTCGGCTTCCGTCAGGACTGCTGGACTGAACTGGGCGAGAACCGAAGTCTCAGTCGCCAGCCGTCGGGGTCGGCATCTCGATCTCGGCGATCTTCAGCTGTGCGAGCGCAGATTCGATTGCGTTGCGGGCTGCTTCGAGGTTCGAGCGTGATTCACGTTCGGCATCGACGAAGCCGTTCATGGACATCTGGGCCTTCTCCAACACGTCGCGGCTGCCCTTGAGCGCAGTCTTCTCAGCGTCGGCGATGGTGGCTTCAGCCGTGGCGTTGGCGTTCATGATGGTGGCCTCGGCCTCGCGCTTGGCGCTCTCGAGCTTCTCGGCTGCGAGCTTGCGATCGGCATCGGCGGCGACCTCGGTGTCGCGCTGATAGGTCTCGGCTTCGGCGCGCTTCATTGTGGAATATTCGTCGGCGCTCGTGCGGGTCTCGACCGAATGTGCTTCGGCTTCGGCCCGGATCTCGGCAGCGCGCTGTTCGGTGCGGCTGACGAGTTCGGCAGCTGCGGCCTCGTGGGCGGCGCGGTCGGACTCGATGTCGAGCCGAACCTGGTCGATGAGTGTGCGGGCCTCGACCTCGGCGTCGGAGCGGATCTTGAGCGCCGACTCCTGGGCCTGGCGGAGCATGAGCGAAATCTCATTGCCGACCCGATCGAAACCGTCGGCGCCCGAGAACGACGCAGCGGTCTGGGCCACCGGCTCTGGCTCCGGGGCAGGTTCGAAGGTGATGGGTTCCGGGGCTGGTTCAGGTTCAGGCGCTGGGGCTGGTGCAGGAGCGGGCTCTGGTGCCGGTTCCGGCTCTTCGAGGGGAGCGACCGCCAGCAGCGGTTCTGGCGCTGGGGGAGACTCGATGACGACGGCATCGGTGGGACCACCAGAACCGGTGGTGAAGTCGTTCAGCTGACGCGCGACGTCGTCGAGGAACCGATGGACCTCGCCCCTCTCGTAACCCTTCTTGACAATACTGAAGGTCTTGTTTCGTACTTCATCAGGGCTCATTGCCATGGTGCGTAAGTCTCCTCGAGCCAACGGTCGTCTACCGTTCGGCGCAAACGTCTCTCTGTTTTAGTGCCGATCACAAGAAGTGCGGTGTATCACAGCCGTGATCCCACGCACCGCCGTCTTCGGATGGTGATTGCCCCCGCACCGTGTTCCCGCCGTTTCTGGCGGCGAACATGGAGCGACCGTGGCGCGTCAGGCCTGCTCGATCTCGTCGGGGGTCTCGGGCTCGGCGGCGGGCACGATCTGGAAGCGGTCGCCCAGCAACTCGGCGTTCGGAACGAGTTGGATGTCCTCGTCGAACGTCGTGATCTGGGTGTTGGTGGAGCCGATGGCCTTGACGACACCGCCGACGCGATCGGTTCGAATCGTGTCGCCGACCGTGACGAGCTGGCGCAGCGCTCGGCCGGCAGCGATCTGCCGGGCCACGTGTTGGCCGCCCAGGCCAGCAAGCATGGCTGCAGCGAGACCGATGCTGAAAAACACTGATGCAACCGCAACGATGATGATGGTCGTGTCGATGCTCAGTTGGTTCGCGGCGATCACGATCGCAAACCCCATCACGCCCCACTTCACCAGAGCGGGGACACGGTTTCGGACTTCGGGAGCCACATGCCCGAGCGAACGGGCCACGCCGGTCTCGGCGATTGAGCCGACCACGTTGCCGAGGATCAACATGATTGCGGCCGACAGCGCCTTCGGCATGAAGGAGACGAGGTCGCGGGACAACTGATCGAGGGCTTCGCTGTTGACGATGCCGAGTGCAATCACCAGCGCAACGATCAGGATGATCGAGAACGCGAGCGTGGAGAGTGCACCGACCGACGAGCGGACGGCTTCCGGTCGCTTCTCGCCGCTGGCGATTCGCCGGGTCAGCGCCGCGGCGATGCTGCCGAGCGTCAATCCGGCAATGATGACCAACAGCGCAATGAGCGCAGTGGCGTCGGTCCAGTTCAAACCATCGTCTTGTGCGAGCAACATCAGGCTCTCCTTCCCGCTGACGGCGCACTGTACGCCGGTGTCCGGTACATGCGCCAAGCCATCACTGCGAGGCACTCCCGGGCTCGAAGACGATCTTGCCGGTCTCGACACCAACACCGAGCAGCGAACTGAACAACGCCATGTCCTGGCGGTCCTGGACACGGGATGCAATTCGGTCGGTGATGCGCTCTTGGAGATCTGCTGGTGGGGCGAGCAGTGTCAGCAGGGCTGGGCGCAGATCGGCTTCGTTGCCGGCGAGCTCGTCGAGGGTGCGGGCACACTTCTCACACGAGTCGACATGTGGGTCGAGTTCGTCGGCTTCGCCGTCCATCCATTGCTGGAGCTGGCGTTTGTTCGGGTGTCGTGTCATCACGGCCTCCAGCCTTCCAGCGCCGCCGCCAGGGTTCGACGCGCTCGGAGGAGTCTTGTTTTCACGGTGGGAAGAGGAACGTCGAGTGCCTCACTGATCTCGTCGTAGGACATGCCTTCGACCTCGCGAAGGACAACGATGGATCGCGAGAGTTCGTCGAGACTGCTCAGCGCGGTTTCGAAGGCATCCATCGACATGGAGTCGACGACCTTCTTCTCGGTCGTGATGAGCTGTTCGTGTTCGGGGAGAAGATCAGGGTCCCGGTATTCCTCTCGACGTCGCCGCAACGTCGAGATGGCGGTGTTGTGGGTGATCCGCAACAACCACGAGCGCAAAGACGAATCCCCACGGAAGGTGGGGAGGGCTTTCCACGCCTTCAATATGGCGTCTTGTGCAACATCCTCGGCCAGCGCCGAATCGCGAACGACAGAGAAGGCCACGCGGTACACGGAATCAAGGTGCTCTCTGACGAGTTCCTCGAGCTGTTCTGATGGAGTTGGTTCGGTCATCTGCAGGGGTCCGTCGGTGGCGCTGGCGCAAGTGGAGACGGTAGTTGTCTTACCGTCTGGACCAAAACCCACGGCCGCACTCGAGGAGTCGCTCAGGTCAATGATGCCTGTTCGATGTCGGGTGTCGGCCACATGCATGAGATAGAGACGTCGAATCCCCACGCTTTGTCGCGAAAAACCACGAGAATTGCGGGGTTCCATCCCGGCGACTAGAAATCTCTGAAGTCTTCGCGACTAACAGACAGGCCCACGCGTCCTGTCTGTGTCCCACGACAAGGAGTAGAGAGAAACCCAAATGATTGATGACATTCAAGACTCGTTCGCCGACATGATCGGAACCTTCATTGAATTCGTACCGAGGATTGTGGGTGCACTTCTGCTCCTGCTCATCGGTCGTTTCATTGCGAAGTTCGTTGCCGGCCTTTTCCACCGCCTTCTCAAGGCAATCAAGTTCGACACCTGGGTCGACAAGAGCGGACTCGGCGCCTACGTCGAGCGTGCCGGATACCCGGACTCCGGATTCCTTCTGGCCCGCATCGTCGGCTGGATGATCATGTTGATCTTCGTGCAGATGGCTGTCACCCAGCTCGGAATCGATTCGATTTCTGAACTGGTCAACACCTTCGTTGCATGGATCCCCAACGTGATCATCGCCATCGTGCTCATCGTGATCACCGGTGTCGCTGCAAACTTTGCTCGGGACGTCCTCGCCCCGTCGCTTGCCAGCCAGAGCGCTGGTGGTCTCATCCTCAAGGTCGTCAACGCTGCGATCTGGATCTTCGGTGGCATGATGGCCATTGACCAGCTCGGCTTTGGTGGCGACATCATCGACCAGCTGTGGACCGCCCTCACGTCCGGCCTCGCTGCGATCCTTGTGATCAAGTTCGGCGTCGGTGGCATCTGGGCCGCCCGTGACCGCTTCTGGCCAAAGGTGTACGACGCAGTCGAAGCCTGAGACCCTGCCCCTTGTGTGGGCATACGATCAGCGTGAGCTGATCTGAGAAGTCTGCAAGGAACCCGGGACATTGTCCCGGGTTCTTTGCGTTCCCGGGCTTCGCCCTCCAGGGCTCGTATCCGGACGCCGGGGCGTCCTCGAACTCGCGCCTGCTGCGCA
>CAZFBD010000065.1:0-12995 GCA_964517125.1 uncultured Acidimicrobiales bacterium | reverse complement strand
CTCCAGGGCTCGTATCCGGACGCCGGGGCGTCCTCGAACTCGCGCCTGCTGCGCACGCGGCCCTCCGCAGCCCGAAGGGTTGCCGCCAACCGGCGGAGCCGGATCGGAGCTCGCGTGTTAGAGGTCGTTGATGCGTTTGAAGGATTCGCCGTAGTCGAAGGACTCGTTTGCGGCCATGTCCCGCATCTGCTCGAACTCGCGGTCTCGGAAGGCGGCCGATTCCGTGTCGGGATCGTCGGTGATGACCATCGTTGTTTCGAACTGGCTCTCGTGGGCCAGCAACGCATGGACCTTCGGCTCGATGAAGCCCGTGACGTTCTCGACGTGATCGGGCTCCTCGGATTCGAACAGCAGCAGCGTGTCGGGGCGGTGACGCTCCATTTGCAGCTCGGGGAAAAAGAACGGATCCCGGGCGGCCACGATGCCCTCCACGGTCAACAGGCCGGCGTTGCGGTGGTCCGGATGCAGCCGCCAGCGCGTCCAGGGGTCATGTCCGAGTACGACGGAGGGTCGAGTCTGACGAATGACCCGTGACACCTCACGGCGCAGGGGAAGTTCGGCGGTGAGCTCGCCGTCGACCTGGTCGAGGAACCACACCTTTCCGGTTGCGCCGAGTCGCCGGGCGGCTTCGCGTTGTTCGTCCTTGCGGATGTCGACGAGCGCAACCGTGTCGGCGCTGGCATCCCAGGTTCCCTTGGAACCGTCGGTGCAGATCAGGTGGTGGACCTCACACCCGGCCGCCGACCACTTCGCAAGGGTCGCTCCGCAGCCGAATTCGATGTCATCGGGGTGTGCGGCGATCGCCAGCGCACGTTCGGGGACGGGAAGGTCGGTCATGGGGTCTCCTCTGGGGGCTGGTGCTCGAGTATCGCAAGGTCTTCGGGATGGTCCACATCGAAGCCGAGGGCCTCGTCATGGATCACCTGGACAGGGCGACCGGTTGCTTCGGCATTTCGCCGGTGGTGGTCGAACGAGTCGGGTCCGTAGGCAAAGTCGAATGCCACATCGGTGGGAAGTGACAGCACGTTGGTTCCGTCGCCGACCAGGTCCGGGACGATGGCGATGCCCTCGATTGATGCCAACGGCCGGAAATCGACTGCGTGCGGAAGGTCGGCGTGAGCCACGATGACGCGCTCGTACCCGAGCGATTGGGCATGCTCGAGGCCCTGGGCCACGGCGTTGTTGAGGCCCGGGCGATCTCCTGCCAGTGCAGTCGCCCCGAGATCCTCGGCCCAACGGGCAACGTCGGGGTCATCGTGGACGACAATGACGTCGAGGCCACACGCGGCCCGAACAACGGTGGTGGCCATGGATCGGATCAATTCGGCGCGTTCATGGTCGGACAATGCCGAACCCAGACGGTTCTTGCCCCGCTCCATGGATCGCAGGGGGATCAGGACCGCGGTGTGTTCGTCGCGAACGCGCTGGTCCGAGCGAGGGGATTGCATGCGGCGAGTCTATGGTTCGGACCATGAAGTCTCTGCGCGAACGGCTGGGCCGTCTCAGCCCAACCGAGGTCGCCGACCCGGCCGCCGATCTGAACAGCTGGGGGGAATGGATCTGGCCCAAGGGCATGGCCACGGCGGTTACCACCGGAACGAGTGCCGACGTCACCCGCAAGTGGAACACGCTCTCGACGCTTGGCGTCGGTCCCGTCGCCGACGTCGATGCTGGCGGCTGCATCTCACTGCGGCATCGGCCGCTCTCGATCGATGTCTGGATCGGCGGCGGAGATCGATGGTGGTTCCCGTCACGAGAACCCACGGTTCGTCAGACCCGAATCGAAGGTCTGCCGGTGCTCGAGACCCGCATGAAGGTCGGCGACGCCGATGTGGTCTTCACCACGTGGGCCGACGAAAGCGGCGACGCACGCGGCCGGGTGATGCTCCAGCTCTCGACCGAACTCGAGGTGCCGGTGGTTGCCGCCATCGTGGTGCGGCCGCTCACGCTGCTTGGACGAGGCTCGGTCCAGGACCTTCGGCTCAGTGGCGATCTGATCGTGGCCGACAAGCGCCCGGTCGTGCAGCTGCCCCGAGAGGCCGGCGACTCCGCCGTCGGAAGCACCGAACTGGGCGACGTTCACCTACGCCTCGGTGACGAACTCATTGGCGAAGCGTCGGTCCACGCTGCCGACGGCACGGCCACACTTGCCGCCATGATCCCGCTTGCTCCGGGGGTCGATCAGCTCGTCCAGATCATCGATGGCACCGACGAGGCCACCGTTGCGCCCGCCGATGTGCACCAGATCGTGTCGGGCTGGAAGTCGCATCTCAACCGCGGTGCCTCCATTGCGCTGCCTGGCTGGCCCAAGCACATTCCCGCAAGTCTCGTTTCGGGATTGCTTGGCTCGGTTGCCGGCAGCCGAGCCGTTCCCGGCGACGACCGCTCACTGGCCGACGACACGCTCCTCTGTGTCGCGCTGGCGCAGGGAGGATTCTCCTGGGCGGCGGCGACCGTCCTCGACGCGCTGCTCGAGGCCGTCACCGAGGGACGAATCGATCGCGGCGACTGGCTACTGGTCGCTGGGGCCTGTGCCGCAGTCGCGGCGCTTGGAGATGAGTACCAGGTGTTCGAGAACCACACCGACACCGTTGCGCTCATCATGGGCGAGGGCCTTGCGGCCGGAGGGCTGGACAAGCGCGACGCCGTTGCGGCGGTTCGGCTTGCAGCAGGGGAGCGGGCCGCCGATGATGCAACACAGATCGAACCCGGCGTCCCCACCGAGCAGCAGGTCCTGCAGCTGGGGCGGCTGGGCGTGTTGCGCGACGATGCCGAGCACCGGCCGGTCCATGAAGCTGCCGCGTCGTTCTCGGGCCTTCGGGATGCGTCGGCGCTGAGCCTCGCCATGATCTCAGGTGCACGGGGCGGCGAACCATTCGACGCAGTGATCGCCACCAGGTCGCTCGCCGGAACGACCTGGCGTTGGGCGTCGACCACCGATGGGCCCGGTCTCGACCGCGGATCCGGTGACAGTCCGCACGCACGAGCGTCGCTCTTCCTCGGACTTCGGGCCCAAGCCATCCGCGAGACCGCCTATGGCATCGACCTGTTGCCCGGTTTCTCCGAAAGCTGGCTCGGGCGAAACCTCGATGTCAGCGGCCTGCCGACGCGGCACGGCACGCTGTCGTTCGCCCTCCGTTGGCACGGCCCACGCTCGGCGCTGTTGTGGGAACTGACACCGAACGACGGTGGTACGGCCCCAGAGATTTCGGCCCGTTCGATCGACCCGTCGTTCTCCACCGTGGAGCTCTCGGGCGAAACGCTGTTGCAGGAGCCCCAGATGGGGTCGGACTCCGGGTCGAGCTGATGGCAACCACCGTTCCGCAGCTGCGAAAGTCCCTGAAGAAGTCATCTCCGGGGCTCCGCCACGAACGGGAGCTGTGGGCTGAGGGCGCTGACGTCGTTGTGGGAATGGACGAGGTCGGCAAAGGCGCTTGGGCCGGACCGCTCGCTGTCGGGGCAGCCGTGGTCCCGAAGGATCGCCGGATCTACAAGGTCCGAGACTCCAAACTTCTGAGCGAGAACGAGCGAGAAGGCTTGTTCACCCGGATTGGCGACTGGTGCGAGACCTGGGCCATTGGCATGGCGAGTCATCGCGAGTGCGACGAACTGGGTATGTCGGCCGCGCAACGACTCGCAGCGCAGCGCGCACTCGACGGGCTCGGCGTGCACGCCGACCGGGTCCTGCTCGACGGCAAGTGGGACTTTGTCGGGAACGGCACCTCCCGCATGCTTGTTCGGGGCGAACGAGAGAGCCTGTCCATTGCGGCGGCGAGCATTCTGGCGAAGGTCACGCGTGACCGTCTCATGCGAGCCGAAGCCGAACACTTTCCGGGTTTCGCCTTCGGCCAGAACAAGGGGTACCCGTGCCACCGGCATCGGTCAGCACTCCAGATCCTGGGGCCGACCACCATTCACCGTCGTTCGTGGGCGTTCATGGACGCATTGGCCTGGCGCGGAATCGCCCGCTTCGAACCCGACCACGGACAAGGACAGCTGTTTCGATGAATGCCAACACCTGGCGCCTGGCGCTTGGCCTGTGGACGCTCGGAATCTGGGGCAGTCGAGTCCGCAACATCCTGGCCGACAACGAGCTCACCGGGAACGAACAGGTCCTGGCACTTGGCGTTGCGGGTGGATTCGTCGTCCTCGCCGTTCTCATGCTCGCATCGCTTCGGGTCCTGCCCCGATCACATACGCCGATCCTCGTCACGCTGGTGCTCGCCGGAATACTCCGGTGGACGATTCGCGGTCCGCTGATCCTCGTGAGCGACGAGTGGTCGGTGGGCTTCAAGCTGATTCACACCGTGCTCTGGCTGACGACGGTGGCGCTCAGCGTGGCCGCATGGCGCGAGCGGGATACGATCTAGGCATGGGCCAGATCGTCACCGTCATTGAAAAGCCGTCATCTCGTCCCGGCATTGTCCGGTACGTCCTGAACCGGGCGCTCAGCGGTATGGGTCACGAACGGTATGCGGAGGGAACCGACATTCCCGGAGACCGCCCGGTCGACGAACTCGCCCGCCGACTGCTCGACACCGGCCAACTCACCTCGGTTGCCATCAACGGCAACGTCGTCACCGTCGTTCTGTCGCAGAACGACAGCAGCGGCCTCAAGGAAGTCATCGAAGACCTCTACACGTACTACGTGCCCGGCGTCGAGATTCCCTCCGACGAAGAACTCATGGCGCAGGTCGAAGGCTGATCAACCAATCTGGTCCAACCGGTGCTGGACGATCCATGTGTGCATCGCGATTCCGGACGCCACTCCTGCGTTGATCGATCTCGTCGAGCCGAACTGCGCGATCGAGCAGGTCTGATCCGCCGCGGCGCGGACGGCATCGGACAATCCCGGACCTTCCTGGCCAAAGACGAGTGCGCAGGCTTCAGGGAGTGTTGCGGTCTCGATTGGCACACTGCCGGGCAGGTTGTCGATTCCAATCACCGGGATCGAGAGGTCGTGGGCCCAACCGACGAACGCATCGACGGTGGCGTGATGATGGACGTGCTGGTACCTGTCGGTCACCATGGCGCCCCGACGGTTCCAACGGCGCTTGCCAATGATGTGCACGGCTGCGGCCTGGAAGGCGTTCGCGTTGCGGACGACCGTCCCGATGTTGAAGTCGTGCTCCCAGTTCTCGATGGCAACGTGAAACGGGTTGCGGCTGGTGTCGAGGTCATCCACGATGGCCTCGCGGCTCCAGTACCGGTACTTGTCGACGACGTTGCGTCGGTCGCCGCCTTCGAGGAGCTCAGGGTCGAAGTGCGCTTCGGTGGGCCACGGATCTGGATGCGGGCCGACCCCGACTGCCGGTGCCATATCCTCGGTTGTGTCCGGTCGCTCGTCGCTCACGCAGCAAGCGTACGGCACCTACCAGTCGGGTAGGCCCGGATCCGTCTCGGCCAGGACCGGCTGCTCCGGGTCGTGCTCACCGATTCCCAACCACCGGGTTCCCTGCGTGTCGGCGTCGTCGATTGCCGACGGCTCATCGAGGTCGTCGGTCGCTGCGCCGGCTGCTCCTTCGGCGTTGGGGTTGTCGGTGGGGAGCGAGACCAGATCTCGGTACTCCTCGGATGCGGCGATGACCGCTGCGGTGTAGGCGTCGTCGTGGTTGTAGGCGAAGTACGCCTGCTCCTGACCCTCGATGGTCGTCATGGTCGTGGTCGACTGACAGAGGTAGTTGGCCGAGGCGAGCGCCGCATCGTAGAGATTCTGCGGGTTGGTGTCGCCGTCGTTGTTGGCGTCGATCTCCTGAAGCGCCCAGGTCTGCGGGATGAACTGCATCGGCCCGACCGCACGGTCGTAGGTGGTGTCTTCGTCGAGGAGTCCTCCGTCGGTGTCCTCGATGAGGGCAAGCCGTCGGATCACCGGGGCGTCGGCGCCACCTTCGCCATCAGCCTCGCCGTCAGCGGCTCCACCATCTGCTGCGGCGTCGGTGTCCGCTCCAGCCGAGGGGTCGACGGCGGGCGCAGCGTCGGCGACGGGAAGGTCCTCGGTCCGGCCGGTCGCGGCCGGCACATCGGATCCGGCGGTCACGAATTCTTCGCCGCTCAGGATGCGCCCGTCGAGCGCTGGGCCGAAGATTGACTCGGTCGTGTCGGCATTGATGTCGAGCGTGGAGCCGTGGATCTGGCCATGGAAGCTCTCGATCGATCCGATGCCGGCGAGCATCCACCATTCGATCGCACACTCCGGCGATGTTTCGGCGAGCGTGCGGCTGGCGATCACGTAGGCGTTGAGGGCGACCAACTGAAAATCTGCGCCCTCGACGGTGTGGGTCAGGTGCGTGTGCAGGTCTCGATGGTACGACTGCGCCGTTGCGTCGACGAGTTCCTGCAGCGAACGCAGGTCGGCGATCTGATCGAGGCGTTCCTGTTGCAACGCATCGATGGTGGTTCGAAGCTCGTCGCGTTCGGCTTCGTCCCGACGACGGTCCGCCTGGTGTTCGGCCCGCTCGGCTTCCTTCGACTCGATGTCGTCGAACTGGGCGTCGCGGACGCCGTCGGCGAGGACCTGCGTTTCACCCAGATCGTTGACGGGCTCCGAGAACGCCGTGTCGAGCTCCTCATCGCCAATGAATGCCCGAACGGCGAATTCGGCGATGGCAGCAGTGATCTGGTCGATCTCGCGGGTGAGGCGGGCCTCTTCGTCGATGGCAACGGTGATGTCGACGTTGAGCCGCTCCACCTGCGGCCGGAGTCCATCGATACGCGAGCTCGTCTCGTCGATGGCGAGCTCGACGGTCGCGGCGACCTGCAGGGCCCGTTCGTGGCGATCGAGTGCGTCGGTGAGGAGATCGTCTTCGACCGGAACCAGGTCGACTCCGGTCGCAAACACCGGTGACGTGTGCAGCGCCACGAGGTCGACCTCGGGGACTGGGGCGAGGTTGTCTTCGAGCAGACCCCGTTCGGTGGCGGGGTCGGTCCATTCGGACGAGTCGGCGGCCTCGGCCGCAAGCTGGACACCGTGGAGTTCGGGTTCGTCCTGGGCGCCGAGCGGCAGCGCTCCAATGACGAGCGCGAGCAGCCCCGTGAGACAGGTCAGAATGACCCGGGAGTGCGACCGGCCAGCATGCATACCGATGTCCATCGGCTCGCCGGACGAATCGGCCATGGGCCGTTGGTCATATGTGGTCGAATGACCCGATCTCGAATTCGATCCGGGTGATGTGGCGGAGGACGTCGGCGGCGAGGGCGTCGTCGGCTGTGGCGCGACCATCTTCTCGGTGTGCCTCCGCCCGGAGGTCCTCAGCCAACCCACGTGCGGATCGTAGGGCATCGAGGCAGCGTTGTTCGTGTCGGTCAAGGCGTGTTCGTGCCGCGGTTGCCGCCACCCCTTCCCAGGTGCGTTCGGTGTGGAGGGAAACAACGGGGTCGAACGTGCGGTGGAGCGGGTCGGCCTGCCAATCGATGCTGTCGGCCAACTCCCGGAGTGAGCCGGCCTGACCTCGGTGCTGCGCTGCATGCGATTGGTGGTTGCGTCGTTCGGACCGGAGAGCCGAGAGCTCACGTATGGCTGTTTCCTGCTCGCTCATACGGGACCTTTCGTCGCTGGCCGGCAACACCGGCTGATCAGGGTGAGTGGGAACATATTGAAACATACTGAAATGCATTCAACTCGTCAATGCGCGAATCCGTTGGTCTGGAACTTGCCAGTATCGAACGATTGTTCGATACTGGGCGCATGGCCGTCAGCGCGGAGTTGCGAGCACAGCTCAGTCAAATCGCTCCGGTCGTTCTCGCGGCCGAACAGATCCTCCCGGTCCCCGACGTGTTCCAGGTGCTGTTGCCCGGCGGGGGACTACAACGCGGCTGGACCCTGCACGTCAGCGGAGACTCGAGTGCCCGGGCTCTTGCATGGGGGCTGCTCGGCGGAGTCACCACAGCCGGAGGCTGGGTGGCGGCAGTCAACGTTCCGGGCATCAGCCTGGCGGCAGCCCAGGAAGTCGGGGTCGCCATCGAACGGGTCCTGGTGGTCTCCAGCCCACCCGATGCCTGGGCCGCCACCATCGGCGCACTCATCGGAGCGGTCGATGTTGTGGTCTTTGGCGCTCCCAACCACCGGATCACCCCCAGCGAACACCGACGTATGGCCTCGCGGTCCCGAGAGCGCGGATCTGTGCTGCTCGAACTGGGGTCGCCAAACCCCGGCGGCTACGACGCTCAGCTGCAGTACGACCTCTCCTTCGACGTGCAACCGGTCGAGTGGGTCGGACTGGGGGAGGGACACGGGTGTCTGCTCGCTCGGGAACTCGACGTGACCACAACCGGCCGCCGAATCGGTGGACGCCCCCGTTCCGGACGGTTTGCGCTCCCCGGAACCAACGGCACCCTCGAACACCTCGGAGAACCCGCCGACCTTGCTCCGGTCAGAACTCTGCGCCCAAGGGCTCGGTGAGTTCGCCGGGAACGCGGGTCGCTGTTGTCTGGTGTCGTGACTGGCCGGTGGTGGCCGCCGGAATCCCTGCAGGTGAGCCCGGTGCCGTGCTCCATGCAAACCGTGTTGTGGCGTCTTCCGAAGCGGCACGTGCCGTTGGTGTGGTTCGTGGTCTGCGCCGGCGGGAGGCCCAACAGCGGTGTCCCGAACTCGCAATCTCCGAACGCGACCTCGCAGCCGAGGCACGGGTGTTCGAGGAGGTCGTTTCCGCAGTGGAGGCGTTCACACCACGCATCGAACTCACCCAACCCGGCACGTGTCTGTTCGACATTCGGGGGCCATCCCGATACTTCGGAGGCGACCGTGCCCTCACCGAGAAGATCATCGACTCCGTCGACCAGGTGCTCGACGGTCGTACCTCCACCGCTGTTGGGGTGGCCGATGGTGTGTTCCCCGCTCGCATCGCGGCCCGAGCCCGTGCGACAAATCCCACGATCGTGCCCGCAGGTGGCAGCCCCGAGTACCTGGCGCCACTTCCCATCACCCTGCTCGATCGTCCCGATCTCACCACCGTGCTCTGGCGGCTTGGCCTGCGAACCCTGGGTGACTTCGCCGCCCTCGATCCCGCCGATGTCCTGGGTCGTTTCTCCAAGGAAGGGCTCGCCGCGCACCGGCGAGCATCTGGGCTCGACGATCGGCCGCCCGATGCCGTCGATCCTCCCGAGGACATGACCGCATCCATGGCCCTGGACCCACCGATCGAACGCATCGACCAGGCGGCATTCGTTGCCCGGCAACTGGCTGTGCAACTCCAGGAGCGGCTCGAGGCTCGGGGTTCGGCCTGCAGCCGAATCACGATCGAGGCGCAGAGCGAACACGGCGAGAGCTTCATCCGGGGGTGGCGTCATGAAGGAGCGCTCTCGGTCGCGGCGCTCACCGACCGGGTGCGCTGGCAGCTCGATGGCTGGCTCAACGCCCCGCCGGCGGTGCGTCCCTCGGGTGGGCTCAGCTTCCTGTCGTTGCACCCCGAAGATCTCCTCCCGGCCGCCGGTCGACAGCTGGGGTTCTGGGGCGGAGAAACCGAAGCCGACCAACGCGCCGGCCGCGCGGTCGCCCGCCTCGAGGCACTGGTCGGGGTCGACAACGTTCAGGTGGCGGAATGGCGTGGTGGTCGGGAGCCTGACGATGCAATCGGTCTGCTCCCAGCGGGCACCGTCGACCTGGCCGAACGGCAGATCCAGGTCACCGATGAACGTCCGTGGCCAGGCCGGCTGCCGTCACCTTCGCCGGTCGAGCTCTTCTCCGAGCAACCCATCGATGTCGCCGATGCCCGTGGAACACCCGTGACCGTGTCCGGACGAGGAGAGCTGTCCGAAGCGCCACGTTCGTTGTGCCTCGACGGCCGAACATGGAAGCGAATCGTGGCCTGGGCCGGTCCGTGGCTCCTCGACGAACGCTGGTGGGATCCGCAACGAGCACGCCGGAGAGCGCGATTTCAGCTGGTCGATGAAGACGGAACGGCGATGTTGGCCTTCGTGGAGGACGGAGGTTGGTGGCTGGGTGGGACCTACTGACGATCGGTCGCTATGGTCAGTCCTGTTATGAGTGACGACAGAGAACGACTGCACTGGGACACCTACGGCACAGCTGCTCGCGAGCTTGCCCAGATGGTCGCCGACGACGGGTACAAGCCCGACATCATCCTGGCGATCGCCCGAGGCGGCCTGTTCGTCGCCGGGTCGCTCGGCTACGCCCTTTCGGTGAAGAACCTGTACGTGATGAACGTGGAGTTCTACACCGGAGTCGACGAACGGCTCGACGTTCCGACCACGCTGCCCCCGTACCTCGACAAGGTCGACCTTCGGGACTCCAACGTGCTCATCGCCGACGACGTCGCCGACACCGGCCACACGTTGCGCCACGTTTTCGACTTCTGCCAGGACGAAGTGGGCGATGTCCGTTCTGCCGTTCTGTACGAAAAGCCGCAGTCGCTCATCAAGTGTGAGTACGTCTGGAAGCGGACCGATCAGTGGATCGAGTTTCCCTGGTCGACCGAGCCGCCTGTGGTTGCGGGTGGGGTGCTCGACGCCTGATGGCAACCATTCGCGTTCCTGCATCATCTGCGAACCTCGGTGCCGGCTTCGATGTGCTCGGCATGGCCGTCGACCGCTATCTCGAACTCGACTTCGCCGAAGAGGGCGTCGGTAGCGAGGACCACCTGGCCATGCGTGTCTTCCGCCAGTTCGGCGGCACCGGCGGGTTGTCCATCAAATCCACCATTCCACCAGCGCGCGGTCTGGGGTTCTCGGGCGCTGCCCGCGTCGCCGGCCTCTTGGCGGCCGCCGTGCAAAAGGGAAGCACGCTCGAAGAGTGTCGACGCTGGCTCTTCCTCGAAGCCACCGAGCTCGAAGGGCACCCCGACAACGTGGCCCCCTCGGTGTTCGGTGGTGTGACCGTGGCGGTCGGCGAACGAGTGGTCAAGATTCCGCTCGGTGTTCAGGCCACCGTGGTTCTGTGGATCCCCGACACGCTCTCCGGTACCAAGGAGTCCCGCGGCAAGCTGCCCACCGAAGTCTCCATGCAGGACGCGGTCTTCAACCTGGGGCGCGCCTCCCTGCTCATCGCCGCACTGACCACCGGCGACACCGAACTCCTGGCCGAAGCCACCGAAGATCGGTTGCATCAGGCGGTCCGACTGCAGAGCCTGCCCGAAACCGCAGCTGCCATGGAAGCCTCGCTCGCCGCAGGCGCCTGGTGCTCGTGGCTCTCGGGCAGCGGCCCGACCGCCGCTGCCATGTGTGAGCCGGCAATGGCCGAGAAGATCGCAGCGTCGTTGCCCGAGGGCGGTGAAGTCAGCATCTCGCACATCGACATGCGAGGGGCGGTCTGCGAGGAGTGAGCGTGCGGAGCCAGGACGAACTGGTCGACGAGACCGAGAACTGGTTCGTCCAGCGAGGCATCCCGCACTTCATCGACGATTTCAAAGCTTCCGAAGATGTGTGGACCCGCGCGGTTGGGTTTCTCACGTTCATCTTCTTCTGCGAACTCTTCCTCACGTTCGGCCGCGAGATCGAAGGGATTGCGCAGGTTGGCGTGTTCATCCTGGGAATGCTGGTGATTGCGGTGGCGATCGGGCTCGTGAACCGGTGGCGGGGCCGTTCCTGGTTCGCTCGTCCCGACACCATTGGCATTGGTGAGCTGGCCCTGTTCGTTCTGGTTCCGCCGGTTCTGGCGTTGCTCGGCGGTCACCGCGACAACGGCGGAGTGCTGCTGGTGGTGTTCGTGAACATCGTCGTGCTGATCCTGATCTATCTGGTCGTCTCCTGGGGGCTGTTCGCCATGATCCGCTGGGGGCTCCAGGTCATGGCCCATCACCTTCGAGCGGCGCTGCAGCTGCTCGGCCGAACCCTTCCGTTGATGCTGTTGTTCTCGGCGTTCCTGTTCCTGAACGCCGAGATCTGGCAGGTGGCGAACAACTTCACCGTTCCGTTGTTTGCCATCGTGCTCTTCGGGCTCGTTGCGATCGGCTCGGTCTTCATTCTCGGGTCGTTGTCGGGAGCGATCGATGAACTTCGTACGTTCGACGCCTGGGAAGAGATCGAGGCAGAACTCGATGGCACCCCGCTCGTCGGTTTTGATACATCGGGTTTCGAAGGGGAGCCCCGTCGGGTGCCACTCAGCTCTGCGGCCCGACGCAATCTCACGCTGCGTCTGCTCGTGGGGCTCGGGGCACAGGTGCTCCTGGTGTCGCTGCTGATCTTCGTCTTCTACACAGGCTTCGGTTTGCTGACCGTGCGCGAAGACACGCTGTTGCAGTGGACGACCCGAACGCTCGAGAACGAAGGCGAGATCATCCTCGCCCGGTTCCGGCTCTTCGGTGAGGAGATCCTGTTCACGAAGCTGCACCTCATCGTGAGCGGCTTCGTGGCTGCGTTCTCGGGCCTGCAGTTTGCGGTTTCGCTCGTTACGGAGAGCACGTACCGGGAGGAGTTCGTGGCCGAAAGCAACGCCGAGGTACGCGAAGCGCTGGCTGTTCGGGCTGTGTATCTCCGGCTTGCCCGTGAGGGTGGCGAACTAGTCTGAGCGAATGAGCGCTTCTCCCGACGTTGACGACGCCCTGTTCTGGGATCTGGCCGAGCCGATCATGGCCAGCGGTCGTGCCGAGGAGGGCGAGCTCATGCGGAGCCGCTGCCTGCGGGTCAAGGGCGAGTTCATGGCCATGCCCGAATACCGCACCGGCGACCTCGTGCTGAAACTGCCGGCAACCCGGGTGGCTGAGTTGGTTGCCGCCGACCTGGGTTTGCCGTTCGCTCCGGCCAAGAAGGTCTTCAAAGAGTGAGTCCAGGTTCCTGGCCGCGATGAAACGCTGTGGACCGCGCTGCTCGACGAAGCACTCGCCTTCGCCAGCTGATCGTTTGCAAGTCGAGTTCCACGGCAGTTGATCTTCGCCCTACAGCGAGTAGCGCGTAGGTACCGACCCGTAGATCGACCTGCCGCCCTTCAGCAATACGTGGATCTCAACGTTTCCGAGTGGTATCAACGGGCGGTCGAAGGAGAATTGGTCGACCTGAAATTCTTGCGACTTCCAAAGGAGGATCGAGCTGGTCGGAGCGTCTAG
>CAZFBD010000064.1:0-25571 GCA_964517125.1 uncultured Acidimicrobiales bacterium | reverse complement strand
CGGTGGCACCGTGTCCACCAACTTCAGCAACATCGATTCCGACCTGTCGTAGGACGGACACCCCTGCGGTTGCTCGAACTCGACTTCGTCAAGATTCGGGCTTCCTTCGTCCAGCCAGCCGAACGGCGTCACTACCCGACCCCTGGGCGGTCACTCAGCGTTGAGGGGCCGCTGCGGATGCGCTGGTGCACACACCTTGTGGAGAGCGGCCCTTCGGGGCCGCTCTGCTCGTTGTGCAGACACGGCTGCTGCGTCGTTGGGTCGTTGGGCTGGTCAAAGGGGTCCTATTCCTCATACGGGATTCGGGCCGCTGCGTCGAAATTATTTGTACACGTACGGGCCTACCAGGCCTGGCCCTCCAAGGAGAAACACCATCATGATTACCCAGTTCAACATCCTCAGCACTTGGCTTCAGGCTCACACCAAGTCCGAGCGTGGTGCTGCCATGGTCGAGTACGCGCTTCTCGTTGCGCTCATCGCCATCGTTGCCATTGCTGCACTTCGTGCCCTCGGTGGCACCGTGTCCACCAACTTCAGCAACATCGATTCCGACCTGTCGTAGGACAACAACCTGCGGGTCGCCGCTCATCTCGCTTGCTCGCTACCGAGCCGTTGGGATGAGCCTCACGACGTCAAGAAGGGCGGTCCCTGTCGGGGCCGCTCTTCTTCTTCGTTTTGCTCGCTGGTGGTGTTGCACGGATGTGATGTTTGGGCCGTTGTGCTGAAGCGAAGAGTCGCATTGACTATTCGGCATCTGGCTGCGTGAGTCGAAGGTTCTTGTACAAGCTGGCCTGTGTCGGGTCCGGCCTAAAGGAGAAACCCCCATCATGATTACCCAGTTCAACATCCTCAGCACCTGGCTCCAGGCTCACACCAAGTCCGAGCGTGGCGCTGCCATGGTCGAGTACGCGCTTCTCGTTGCGCTCATCGCCATCGTTGCCATTGCTGCACTTCGTGCCCTCGGTGGCACCGTGTCCACCAACTTCAGCAACATCGATTCCGACCTGTCGTAGGACGGACACCTCTGCGGATTGCCCGCCGCCCCGCTGTCGGTGAAGTCGCTGGTCCCGCAAAGAAACGTGAGAAGGAGCGGCCCCGTTGGGGTCGCTCCTTCTGGTTTTGGGCTCGTGCAGACCACGCCATCAAAAATGTCATGCAGAAGGGTCACTCGAACTATCTGGACCCGACCAAGGTGCACCGACGATGTAAGTGCTGGGCGACGAGTAGAAGACAAGGACGGCGAAGAGATGAAAGCGAACTACGAGATCTTCTCGGCGTGGCTGACCATGCGAATTCGGTCGGACCGTGGAGCCATCATGGTCGAGTACGCCTTGCTCATTGCTCTGCTCGCAATCGTGGCCATCGGCGCCATTCGGGCCTATGGAGCAACCGTCGATGGCAACTACAGCGCGATCAACTCCACAATTGACAGGAACCTGGGTCCCTGATCGACCGGCCGAAGGTCAGGCAGCGCGAGAAACCGGTGCCTGGCTCAACGTGAGGAGGCAGCGAATCGTCGTGCCGCTGCCGGGCGAGCTCTGGACCTCCATGCTGGCCCCCACGCTCGCAGCACGCTCCCGCATGCCCACCAGCCCGTAGCTGTCGACCCGTCCGCTTTCACCGATGGTGAATCCCCGTCCATCGTCGATGATCTCGAGCACACCCTTCTGGCCGCTCGTGGACAGTCGCACCATGATCTTCGAGGCTTCAGCGTGGCGCTCCACGTTCACCATTGCCTCCTGAGCAATGCGCCAGAGCTCGCGTTCCTGCATGATCGGCAATCGAGCGCCAGACTCGATGTTCAGCTCGATGTCCAGGCTGCTGCGATCAGACAGGCGGTTGGCGAAGTCCTCGAGCGTCTCCTCGAGGCCCCGACTGTCGCTCACATCGGTTCGCAGATCTGAGAGGGTGTCGCGGATCTCTCTGATGACATTTCGGACGTCGTCCCGCAACGTGTTGAGCGCCGGCCCGACGTCATTGTCGTTGTCGTGGCTCTTGATGATGCGATCCAGCTCGAACGCAAGAAAGGCCATGGATTGGCCAATGCGATCGTGCAGGTCGCGGGCGATACGGGTGCGCTCCTCATCGGCGCCCATGTTCCGCAACCGCCCGAACCAGCGGGCGTTGTCCACGGCCAGGGCAACCGGATCGACGAACCCGTTGAACATCTGAATCGTGCGTTCCGAATAGTGGTTCGGAAGTCGGTGTTCCATTGCCAACAGGCCGATGATCTGGCCGCGAGCGGTGAGTGTTGTATAGAGACCACTCGATGCGTTGGGGGAAAGGCCGGCAGTGCGAGCGTCCGCAAGGTCGGGAATGTCGACCAGCCGGTTTTGTGCAATTGCCGTCTTGAGGGGATTCGGCAACATTGTGGGACCCAGCCGAAGCGGCAGGCTGGTCCCCTCGGACCGCATCACTTGCCAGCTGGCGTCGGTCTCGTCGAACACAAGCAGCGCGACCGCTTCGAAATCGAACAGGCCCCGGAGTCGCCCCATCGTGGTGTCCAGGACCTCGTTCAAATCCAAGGACGCAGGCAGCGTCTGTGCGACTCGATGCAGCGAATACAGTAGGGAGTTCGCGTCGCTCAGGCGCTCCATGCGGTTCATGGCGAGCGTGTGTTGGCGGTCGGCCTCGCCGGAGATCCGACGAGCCTGCCCCGCCACCAGCCCGACGACCACGAGCACCAGCGACCATTGCACGACTTCCTGGATGACTTCGATGGTGAGGCCGTAGTTCCAGAAGCTCAATGCGCTCGGCAGGATCGTGGCAATTCCTGCGACTCGCGCCGCGTAGACATGGCCGCGGGCGAAACCCGCAACGACGATGGGGATCGACAACGAGAACGCGAACGGGGACTGCCAGAGATCGCTCAGCGCAATGGCGAACACGCTCACGATCACCTCGATGAGTAGCGCCGTGTCTCCGGAGTACTCATCGTCGAAGCGAATTGGCCAGACATGGCGAATCACGGTCAGAAGCACGAGGCTCGCGCCAATGGCGGCCAGCGCCTCGTCCTGGAACTCGACGATGCGTGGTGTGGCAAGGATGAGGGTCAGCCCCAGGACGCCCCAGCGAATGACCGAGATGACGTTCTGGAAGACCTCGATCCGGTCGTGCGGTTCGAACACCGAGGAGTCCTCGATGCCGTTCACGTCGCCGCTACGCCCAACTCGGGCGAGTGGGCGCATGAGCGAGCGCGGTCGATGCCCGCCCATTTGTGTGCGACGGAGGGAATTGGCGGTCTCTTTGGAAACCGATGTTGAGAGTTCGTTGTCGTCAGCCATGAGAAAGAGGCCAAAGCCGGCCGAATGACCTATCGGCAGCAGGGTCGATCGGATTACCTCTTTCGGCCGCTTGGGAGCGCGTCGCCGACGTCATGCGG
The DNA here is from genome assembly GCA_964517125.1 of uncultured Acidimicrobiales bacterium. Classification (GTDB taxonomy): domain Bacteria; phylum Actinomycetota; class Acidimicrobiia; order Acidimicrobiales; family SHLQ01; genus SHLQ01. Next base: position 22,189 of record CAZFBD010000064.1, on the reverse strand, counting down.
ATACGGTTCGGCCCATGAGGGAGTTTGGGCTCACCGGCGGCATCGGCTCGGGAAAATCGACCGTTTCGTCGCTTCTCGCGGAACGGGGCGCCGTCATCATCGACGCCGATGCAATGGTTCGTGACTTGCAGCGCTCTGGCGAACTCGTGTTCGATGCCATGGTCGAACGTTGGGGTGACCATATCGTGGGCGAGGACGGCGAGCTCGACCGTGCTGCGGTGGCCGACATCGTCTTCAACGATGCCGACGAACTCGCTGCGCTGAATGGCATCGTGCACCCTGCCGTCGGCGCCGCAATCATCGAGCGGCTCGACGACTTGAGCGAGACCGATCTGGCCGTCATCCACGACATCCCGTTGTTGGTTCTTCCAGGTGGCGATTTCGCTCCGGACCGCGATCTCACCGGATGGGGCGGCATCATCGTGGTCGACACACCCCGGGAGCTCGCGATCGAGCGAGTGGTGGCGTCGCGGGGGATGTCGCCCGACGATGTCGAAGCCCGCATGGACACGCAGGCCACCAACGACGAACGTCGGGCCCGGGCCGACTTCGTCATCGACAACTCCGGCGATCTCGCAGCGCTCGAACAGGCCGTGGCCGAATGCTGGGACTGGATCGAAGCTGGTGGCACCGGCCATCGCACCCCGAATGAGCCAACCGAGGGAAGCGTCGAATGAGCTTTGTCGAACAAGAGATCGAGCAGTCCCGCAAGTTCGAGATGGTCACCGAGTTCGAGCCCGCCGGCGATCAGCCCACGGCCATTGCCGCTCTGTCTGAGGGTGTGGAACGTGGCGACAAGTTCCAAACGCTGTTGGGCATCACTGGCTCGGGCAAGAGTGCCACCATTGCGTGGACAATCGAGCAGGTGCAGCGCCCCACGTTGGTGATTGCCCCCAACAAGTCCTTGGCGGCACAGCTCGCCAACGAGCTCCGCGAGTTCTTCCCCAACAATCACGTCGAGTACTTCGTCTCGTACTACGACTACTACCAGCCCGAGGCGTACATGCCCTCGAGCGACACGTACATCGAGAAGGACTCGTCGGTGAACGACGAGATCGATCGCCTGCGGCATTCGGCAACCTCGTCGCTGCTCACCCGCCGCGACACCATCGTGGTTGCGTCGGTGTCGTGTATCTACGGTCTCGGTGCTCCCGAGGAGTACGAGGCCCAGATGCTGGCGCTGCGGCCGGGCCAGGAGATCGACCAGCGCGAGATCCTGCGTTCGCTCGTCGACATGCAGTACGAGCGGAACGACATGAACCTTGTGCGGGCCAAGTTCCGGGTGCGGGGCGACACCATCGAGGTGCATCCGGCCTACGACGAGACCGTGGTTCGTATCGAGATGTTCGGCGACGAGATCGAACAGATCACCCGTCTGGATCCGCTCACCGGCGAACGACTCGAAGAACTCGACGAGATCATCATCTTCGCAGCGACCCACTATGTGGCCGGCGAGGAGAACCTGCGCCGCGCTGTGGTGCAGATCGAGGACGAGCTGCAACAGCAGCTGTCCACCTTTGAGGCCGAGAACAAACTGCTCGAAGCGCAACGGTTGCGCATGCGAACGCAGTACGACTTGGAGATGATGCAGGAGATCGGGTACTGCAATGGCATCGAGAACTACTCCATGCACATCGATGGCCGCTCACCCGGCGACAAGCCGTACACCCTTCTCGATTACTTCCCCGACGACTACCTCATGGTCATCGATGAGTCGCACGTCGCCATTCCGCAGCTGCACGGCCAGCACGCCGGCGACCGAAGCCGCAAGGATGTGCTCATCGAGCACGGCTTCCGGCTGCCGTCGGCGGCCGACAACCGGCCCTTGCGGTTCGACGAGTGGCTCGAGATGGTCAACCAGGTCGTCTTCCTCTCTGCCACGCCCGGCAACTACGAGCTGGAGGTGTCGGACCAGATCGTTGAGCAGATCGTGCGGCCCACCGGCCTGATCGATCCCGAGGTCGTCGTGCGGCCCACGAAGGGACAGATCGACGATCTGGTCGAGATGATCCGCGAGCGGGCGGCCATCGACCAGCGCGTGCTGGTCACTACGCTCACCAAGAAGATGTCCGAGGACCTCACCGACTACCTGCTCGAGCTGGGCATGCGGGTCCGCTACCTGCACTCCGAGGTCGACACGCTCGAACGCATCGAGATCCTTCGCGATCTGCGGTTGGGCGAATTCGACGTGCTTGTTGGCATCAACCTGCTGCGAGAGGGCCTGGACCTTCCCGAGGTGTCCCTCGTGGCCATCCTCGACGCCGACAAGGAGGGGTTCCTTCGCAGCGAGACCTCGCTCATTCAGATGATCGGTCGTGCGGCCCGAAACGTCGACGGGCAGGTGGTCATGTATGCCGACAACATGACCGACTCCATGCAACGAGCAATCAGCGAAACCATGCGGCGTCGCGGCGTGCAGATGGCCTACAACGAAGAGCACGGCATCAACCCGCAGACCGTTCGCAAGGCCGTCACCGACATTCTTGCCATGCTTCGTCCGGCGTCGGAGACCGCTCCGGTTCCGGGCAAGGGCACTCGAAATCGGTCGCTCGATTCCGACCGTCGGGTCATCGACGCTGAAGGTATGGGTGTCGCCGATCTGGAGAAGCTCATTCGTACCCTCGAAGAAGAGATGCTCGAGGCGTCAGGCGAGCTCAAGTTCGAATACGCTGCCCGGCTGCGGGACGAGGTCAAGGACCTCAAACGCGAGCTGCGCGAGATGGTGTGAGCACATCACCCGTGTCACACCACTACCAGAGGAGTACCCATCACAATGGCTGATCGTCTCGTCGTGCAGGGCGCACGCGAACACAACCTCCGCAACGTCGACATCGACCTTCCGCGCGACAAGCTCATCGTGTTCACCGGCCTGTCCGGGTCGGGCAAGTCGTCGCTTGCCTTCGACACCATCTACGCCGAGGGTCAGCGTCGGTACGTCGAGTCGCTGAGCGCCTATGCCCGCCAGTTCCTGGGGCAGATGGACAAACCCGACGTCGATTTCATCGAGGGTCTTTCGCCGGCCATCTCGATCGACCAGAAGAGCGCGAGCCGCAACCCGCGCTCCACCGTCGGCACGGTCACCGAGGTCTACGACTATTTGCGCCTACTGTTCGCCCGCATCGGTGTGGCCCACGACCCCGAGACGGGGGAGCGTCTGGAACGCCAGACCCCCCAACAGATCGTGGACCGTGTGCTCCTCATGGAGGAGGGCACCCGCTTCCAGGTGCTTGCGCCGGTGGTTCGTGGACGCAAGGGAACCTACGACACGCTGCTCGGCGAGCTCGCCAGCCAGGGTTTCGCACGAGCGATCGTCGACGGACAGGCGATCGAGCTGGGCGAACTCGACGAGGTCGAGCTTGAGCTCGGTCGGTACGAGATGCACACGATTTCGGTGGTGGTCGACCGCCTGGTGCTTCGCGAGGGCATCGAGCGACGGCTCACCGAGTCCATGGAGACAGCGTTGGGTCTGGCCGAGGGCGTGGCCGAGATCCAGATCATGCCCGGCAAGGATGACCCCGACGCCGAGCCCGAAACGGTGGTGTTCTCCCAGCATCTGTCGCGCCCCTCCGACGGCAAGTCGTTTGAAGAGCTGGCACCGCGCAACTTTTCGTTCAACTCGCCCTATGGCGCCTGCGTGCACTGCGACGGGTTGGGAACCGTGTACGAAGTCGACGCCCAGCTCGTCATTCCCGACCCCGAAGCCACGATCGCCGACGGTGCCATCGCTCCGTGGTCCGGCGGACGCAGCCGCTACTTCAGCCGGCTGGTCGAGGCTGTATGCGATGAGAAGGACATCCCCATGGATGTTCCGTGGGAGAAGCTCCCGAAGCCGGCCCAGAAGGTGCTGCTGCGAGGGGGTCTCAAGCAACGGATCACCGTGCAGTACAAGAATCGGTTCGGGCGTTCCCGCACGTACCAGGCCAAGTTCGAGGGCGTCATTCCGTACCTTCAACGCCGTCATGAAGAGGCCGAATCCGACGCCCAGCGTGACCAGATCGAGGGCTGGATGCGCACCGTGCACTGCCCGCATTGCGACGGAGCGCGTCTCAACCCACTGACACTTGCGGTGACCATCGACGGCAAGTCCATCAACGACTACTGCCAGATGTCCATCGGCGAGTCGGCCAAGGCGCTCAACGCCATGGAGCTCAACGAGCGGGACACGATCATTGCCGAGCAGGTCGTCAAGGAGATCAATGCCCGCATGGGGTTTCTTCTCGATGTCGGTCTCGACTACCTGTCGCTGGCGCGCTCGGCCGCCACGCTGGCCGGTGGCGAGGCGCAGCGCATTCGTCTGGCGTCGCAGATCGGCAGCGGCCTCGTGGGTGTGCTGTACGTGCTCGACGAGCCATCCATCGGGCTGCACCAGCGCGACAACCAACGCCTGATCGAGACCCTCCTTCGACTTCGGAACCTGGGCAACACGGTGATCGTCGTGGAGCATGACGAGGAGACCATGGCGGTTGCCGACCATGTGGTCGACATCGGTCCCGGGGCGGGCGAGCACGGCGGTCAGATCGTGCACTCGGGCACGTACAAGCAGCTGCTGAAGAACAAGAAGTCGATGACCGGGCAATACCTGTCGGGTGCACGAACCATTCCGGTTCCTGAACAGCGACGAACCCCCGGTGAGGGCCTCATCACGGTCAGGGGAGCGCGCGAGAACAACTTGCAGAACGTCGACGTCGACATTCCGCTCGGCGTCATGGTTGGCGTCACGGGCGTGTCGGGTTCCGGCAAGTCGTCGCTGATCAACCAGATCCTGCTGCCCACGCTGATGCAACGCATCTACTCGTCCAAGGCCGTTCCCGGACTGCACAAGAAGGTCGAGGGAATCGAGAACGTCGACAAGGTCATCGCCATCGACCAGTCACCCATCGGGCGTACGCCACGATCCAACCCCGCCACGTACACGGGCGTGTTCGACCACGTGCGCAAGCTGTTCGCGCAGACCACCGAGGCCAAGGTCCGCGGCTACCTTCCCGGGCGGTTCTCGTTCAACGTCAAAGGTGGCCGCTGCGAGGCCTGTGCCGGCGACGGAACGATCAAGATCGAGATGCACTTCCTTCCCGACGTGTACGTGCCGTGTGAGGTCTGCAAGGGCAAGCGGTACAACCGCGACACGCTGGAGATTCTCTTCAAGGGCAAGAACATCTCCGAGGTCCTGGGCATGCCCATCGAGGAAGCGCTCGAGTTCTTCAGCAACCAGCCGCCGATCGCCCGGCATCTCCAAACCCTGGTCGATGTTGGCCTTGGTTACGTGCGGCTCGGGCAGCCGGCACCCACCCTTTCGGGTGGCGAGGCGCAGCGCGTGAAGCTGGCGTCAGAACTTGCGAAACGGTCCACCGGCCACACCATGTACATCCTCGATGAGCCCACGACAGGCCTGCACTTCGAGGACATTCGTCGACTGCTCACCGTGCTCAGCCGCCTGGTCGACCAGGGCAACACCGTGCTGGTGATCGAGCACAACCTCGATGTCATCAAGACGGCCGATCACCTGATCGATCTGGGCCCCGAGGGCGGCACCGGCGGTGGACGCATCATTGCCGAGGGCACACCGGAGCATGTTGCCGGGATTCCCGAAAGCCATACCGGCCGCTTCCTCGCTGGTCTTTTGGCATCGGCCGAGTGATGTCTTCACCCTAAACTCCCTCACCCGATGGCAGATTGGGTCGATGGATCCACCTATGGCCGTGGAACCTGTTTCTCAACAGAGAACGACCCGTCAGGTCGTTGCGTTCATCGTGGTCTTCATGTGGTTCAGAATTCGGTCATCGGCAGACCTGTTTGGGGACCTCCGGATTCTGCACCTTGGCGGTCGTCTCATGGGAGCAGGCGATTCCTCGACGCTGTACGCACCGGATGCATTTCTCCGCGCAGCGTCGCTACAACCGGACGGATGGCATGGGACGAATGAGCTCGCGGTCTTCATTGGCCCGCCGACGATGGCGTGGTCGCTTGCTCCCCTTGGAAGCCTGTCGTTTCCCGTAGCTGCTGGAGTATGGGTCGTGTTTGGAGTTGTCGCTGCTGCGGCTGCGGTGCGGATACTTGGCCTCCACCCGCTGTTTGTCGTTGTGGCAGTCCTCAGTCCCGCCGGGTTCACAAATTTCTGGCTTGGCCAGACAGGGCTGTTCGCAGTGCTTGCCGGCTCGCTACTCCTGTGGTCGGTCGTGCACGACCGCACCGTCGTTGCTGGTGTCGTGCTCGGTCTGAGCGTCGTCAAACCCACGCTCTTTCTCGGCGTCGTGTTGTGGCTGGCAATGGGCTGGCGAGACCGCAAGGCAATCTTCGGTTGGGCCGCCGCGACCGCCGGGTCGGTGCTCGCTGCAACCCTCGTGGTCAACGTGGACTCGTGGCGAACGTTTCGCTCGGCATCGGTGGAGCGGCTCGGTCTCGAGGCTTCGGCCTTCTTCAACCAGCCGACGGTTGTGGAGTTCGTGAAGCGGACGATTTCGCCGGATGTGCCGGCTGCTGTTGTTTTGGCCTTGGCTCTTGCTGCTGGCGCCGTGTCGCTTCGGTCGGTGCAGCTTCGTTCAGGAGGAGACCCAGCGACGATGATTGGACTCGGCATCCTCATTTCCATGCTCGTCTCGCCGCACCTGCTGGTCTACGACACGACATTGATGCTGGTGCCGATTGGACTCCTGCATCAGCGAGGTCTGCGTCATGAACGTGATCGGTTGACCCTGTTCTGGGTTGCGTCGACGGGAGCGTGCGGCATCATCGACGTGCTCGTACGTGACACCGTTGGATGGTCGATTTGGTTGCTCACTCCAGCGTTCATGGGGATGACGGTGTGGTGGGTCAGGCAGATGCTCGCTGCACAGGGCCAGTCCAACGAGTACCAGCTGGCCATTGCTAGCGGGCAGCTGAGTTAGCCGTGCGTGCTCGCCACGCACTGTTTCAGTCTTGGTAGTTGCGGATCCGTGAACCGTCGATGGTGAGCGCGACGACCTGGCTGTCGGCACGGAGCCGCTCATCGATGGCAGCGAGCGTCTGGTCAGCAACGACGTCGGATAGTCCTGGCAGGAACTTGCCGGCGAGGGTGCCCCAGCCGTTCTGGATCGACACGACGACCGAGCCGATCAGTTCCTCGCCGCGCCAGACGCCCCAGCTGCGGCGGTTGGCTTCATACAGCGGGAAGGGTTCGGGCGGGTAGCCGATGGTCTCGGTGAACTGCGGGTTGGCGCTGACCACGTTGGCTCGGGCCACGCGCAACCGCACGGGCTGGTTGGGCTGCATTGGCCGGTCGTACGACAGGTAGGCGTCCCAGGACTTGGTCAGGTCACCGCCGGACTTTGCCACCAGGGCCGTGAGCCGGTCGGCGGACTCGGCGTCGGTGACGCTCCACGCGTGGTCTTCGTAGTCGCCGGTGGCAACGGCTGCGTGGAGGGTGTAGTCGGCGGGACGACGCTGGACGAAGGTGGTGACACCAGCACGTTCGCTGGCGGTCTCGGCCTGTTCAGCGGCGTCGAGCAACGCGTCGGAACGGATGATCTCCACGTCGAGACCCTGCGGGTGGGTTCGAAGCAGGGTGTTCGAGGTGTAGTCGGCGTTGGACGCCAGGTGGGCGTGCACGATCTCGGAGATCAGGTGATGATCGATGAGGGGAGAGTTCACACGCAACCGAACCAGGTGTTCGGCCGGGTAGTCGGCGATGACCTCGACGAAGCGAGCCAGCAGGTCGTCGGATGGGCCGCGCACGGTGGCGGCTTCGCGATTGCGTGCCAATTGATCGAGTTCGTTGTCGCCGGGAAGGTCGCTGGTGGCCAATACAACGGGGCCGCCATCGAAACCCTGCAGCCGGCTGAGCGCAACATCGAGAACGGTGCTGTCGCCGAACGGCAGCATCTGGTGATCTCGGGTGTTGGTCGCATCGTGACCGGCTTGAACGACGAGCAAAATGCTCACAGTGATTTCCTCCTGGAACCGCCCAAGGCCCAAGTGGTGACAAATCTAGCCTGTCCGCACGCGCGCATCGAAAATGGTGGCAAATTTGCTGAAACCACCTCCCCAGCGTGACGCCCCGAGCGTGACACCTGGGGTCGCGTCTCATCCATCACCTTCAGCGTGACACCGGGGGTCGCGTCTGACCCATCACCCCAATCCCGAACGACGCTGTCGATGTCGGGCCCCGGCGTTAGGTTGAAGATGATGGTTGCTCGTCCTCCCGCCGGCTCAATCCCGGACGCTCCCGGTTCGTACCAGTTCCGCGACAAAGATGGCCGAATCATCTATGTGGGCAAGGCCAAGAGTCTGCGGAATCGCCTGGGCAACTACTTCCAGAAGAACCTCCCGAACCGCACGGCGACCATGGTGCGCACCGCCGAGTCGGTCGAGTGGATTCAGGTGGAGAACGAGCTCGAAGCGCTCATGCTCGAGTATTCGCTCATCAAACAGCATCGTCCCCGGTTCAACATTCGCCTGGTAGACGACAAGAGCTATCCGTTTCTGGCTGTGACCGAGTCCGACGAATGGCCCCGAGCCATGGTGATGCGGGGCAAGAAGCGAAAGGGCACCCGCTACTTCGGACCGTTCGGCCATGCGTACGCCATTCGAGAGACGCTGGACCTGCTGCTGCGTACATTCCCCATCCGTACGTGTAAGGACGGTGTGTTCAAGAAGCACGAGAAGAGTGGGCTGCCGTGCATGCAGTTCCATATCGAGCGGTGTGCCGGCCCGTGTGTGAACGCCATCAGCCGCGAAGACTACGACCAGCTCGTCGCCGACCTCATCTCATTCCTCGACGGCGAGACCCAGGACGTCGTCGACGATCTCGAGGGGCGCATGCGAGAGGCGGCCGAGAACTACGAGTTCGAACTTGCTGCCCGGCTCCGCGACCAGCTGGGTTCGGTACGCAAGGCCATCGAGAAGCAACAGATGGTCGGCACCCGCGAGGACGACTTCGACGTGATCGGCGTGGTCGACGACGAGCTCGAAGCCGCCGTGCAGATCTTCTTCGTGCGCAAGGGTCGGGTGGTGGGCCGTCGTGGTTTCGTCGTGGACAAGGTCGAGGATCTCACGGCCGAGGAGCTGATCGACAAGATCATCGAAGGCGTGTACTCCGAGGAACCTGCGGTGGGATATCCCAAGCAGGTCCTCGTTCCCACCGAGAGCAGCGATCCCGACCTGTATTCAGCGTGGTTGGGAGAGCTTCGTGGCAGCGCAGTGTCGCTACGGGTACCGCAGCGAGGCGACAAGCGTGCCCTCCTCGAGACCGTCACACGCAACGCATCTGAGGCATTCACTCGGCATCGGCTGAAGCGGGCGTCCGATCACAACAGTCGCTCCCGTGCGCTGAACGAGCTCCAGGAGTACTTGGGCCTGAAGGACGCTCCGCTCCGTATCGAGTGTTACGACATGAGCCATATTCAGGGCAGCGACTATGTGGGCTCCATGGTGGTGGTCGAGGACGGTCTGCCCAAGAAGTCCGACTATCGACGGTTCAAGATCAAGACCGTCGATGGCAACAATGACTTCGCTGCCATGGCTGAAGTTCTGGAGCGCCGGCTCACCAACTATCTGACCGATCGCGAACGTCCGGTCGAAGAGCGGGGAAAGTTTGCGTACCCGCCGAACCTCATCGTGGTCGATGGTGGCAAGGGGCAGCTGTCGGCTTCGCTGGCGATTCTGGAGGAGCTGGGCCTGGCCGACGAGATTCCCATCGTGTCGCTTGCCAAGCAGTTCGAAGAAGTCTTCGTGCCCGGCAAGTCGGAGGCAATCCGGCTGCCCCGACAGTCCGAGGCGTTGTACATGTTGCAACGGCTCCGGGACGAATCACACCGGTTCGCGATCACCTACCACCGACAGCTCCGAGGCAAGCGCATGACCACGTCGGCGCTCGACGGGATCGCTGGGCTTGGACCCACCCGTAAGTCCCGTCTTCTCAAGGAACTTGGTGGGGTGAAGGCGGTCAAGGGAGCGTCTGAATCTGAGCTTCAGGCCCTGTCATGGCTGCCGAACGACGTTGCCTCGAACGTGTGGTCTCATCTGCACTCGCAGTGAGCTGAACGGTGGGCGTTGCCACGCCTGCTGTTCGTGTGTTCCCTGTATGCCCATCGCGGGAACCAACTGACTACGATCGAACCAATGGGTGCCAGGGCTGACCGCCGATGACCAACGCCGACTCGGGTGATTCCGGGGCTTCCGACGCCTCTGCCGACAACGCAGCGTCTGGCGACAACCGCTGGAGTCGTCGATCTGGCTGGATCGCCGAACCCGTCGAGCCGGTCGAGACGGTCGATGCTCCTGCAACTCGGCCGATCCGAACCCGTTCGCGCATCGTGGCTGCCGCTGGCGGTGAGGCCAATCTGGACCTGACCGACTCGAGCTCTCCGCCTGCCGTACCGGCCCCGAACGTGACCGAGACCGTCGACGTCACCGAGCCGATCGACCTTCGCAGTGAGGACATTCGATCTCTGTTGCTCGAGGGTGCGGGCACGACATCAGGGCCGGCCCCCGTGCCGACGCCACCGGCGATCCCAACCCCTCATGTTGCAGCTTCAGCGGCAGCGCAGGAGAATGAGCCGGTGAAGAATGCCGAGCCTGGCGGGGGCGGGCCTGACGAAACGTCCACGCCCCGTGCCCCGGCAAGTAGATCATCAAAGTGGGGCGGCCAGCGTGGGGCCCCCGAAGCGTCACGTTCAACGCCTCGACTCACCGTCACCGACCCCCAGAGCAAGTACGGGCCATCGCTGGTCTCGCTTGCCGATCAGACGGATCCCAGCCTCTCGATTGCTCCGGCTTCCCCCGACGACCGTCTGACGCCGTCCACCCCTGACGAAGCGACCAGCGCAGTCGTGACCGCAGACGTCCCGGAACCAGCGAGCCCGGCCACTGTGCAGGAGTCTGGTACCGCTGTCACCCCCCGAATCGATACACCGGCACCGAATGAGTCGATGCCGTTGGAGCGGGACGAGGCCGATGGGGCCCCAGAACCTGCGGCAGCGCAGCCCACTTCGACGTTGGGATTCGCGCCGCCGCAGCCAGCGGTCGAGTCAGCAGACCAAACCGACGATGGTTCGATGCTGCCCGAGCATGTGGCAACACAGTCGCTGGTGGATCCGCGCGATGGTTCCGACAGCGGTCCCCGGTTCTTCACCTCGGCTGTATTTGTCGTCGCTGTCGCGCTCGCTGTGGTGGCGGGCATTCTCGGGGCGCTGTGGCAGCGCGAGCGCACGCAGAACTCCGATCTGCAGGAGCAGCTGCAGGCGGCGAGTGTCGCTGCGGCTGAGCCTGCCGATGATTCGGCCGACCTCACTGACGATCTTCGGGCGTTGGAGCTCGAGAACGAACGGCTCGCCCGGGAAGTCGCCGAGTTGGAAACACTCGTCGCACCGGTTCCCCCAGGCCGAATCACCACGATCGATACGCCCTTCTCGCCAAACGTGGTCGACGAAGCACGCGGACGCCTCATCGCCATCGACGCAGCCGGCGAGTACGTGGTGTGGGGCGAAGGCGCCGATGCTGGAATCACGAATGCCGGCATGGTCTCGGGAATCCCGACCGGTCTGTTCGCATATCGGGACAATGCCTGGATCGCCCAGGAGGGCGGCGGCATCTCGGTCATCTCCCTTGTCGACGGGTCGTCTGTGCTGCAGGTCGAGACCGGCGATGTTTCGCTCATTGTTCCCAGCAGCCGAACCGTGTGGAGCTACTCGCCAACCACCCTCGAGCTGCGTCGTCACCGAGAAGCCAACGGCAACATCACGGCCACCATCCAGCTTCCGGTCGGAATTCGCGAACTGTCCGCTGGTGCCGGCTCGATCTGGGCGCTCGGCGAGGACGGCCTGGTGTATCGGGTGAACACTGCCGACCTCACGGTTGCGCCCATCGCTGCAGGTCAGGAAGTGGTGAGCATTGCCGCAGGAACCGATGCTCTCTGGGCGCTCTCTGCCGCCGACGGGTCACTTCGCCGGGTCGATGCCGTCTCGGGCGAGGTGCTGGTGACCGTGCCCGTGGGGCGCGACCCCATTGCTGCCGAGTTCTCGGGGTCCTCCATCTGGGTTGCCCTGCGGTCCGGTGAAACGCTCATCGAAGTCGATACCAGAACCGCTGCCGTCGTTTCCCGCACTTCGCTTCCGGGTGTCCCTCTGGAGATCACCAGCGGCGGCGACGGTGTTCTCGTGAGCCTTGAGGGCGACGTTCCGCTCGTGCGTGTTGCTTCGGCCGAGGGTGAAGTCATCGACGATGCAGCCGAGGGCGATCAGGCCGACGGGTGACCGCAGACGCTGCTGGCGACGGCGAGAGCTCCGAGCCTGATTCGCACGCCGAGCTTCTGAGCGGCCTTCACGAAGACGGCGCCGACGAGCTGTGGGAGGCGCATGCCGACTGGTGGCAGACCGAGTTCACCGATGGCGCAGACCCCGAGTACGTCGAGCAGATTCTGCCGTTGGCCAGTCAGTTGCTTTCCGGGCACGATCGCATTCTTGACCTTGGCGCTGGCGAGGGACAGATCGCCCGGTTGGCCGCAGCAGCGGGTTCGCAGGTCGTGGGAGTGGACCCGACCTGGGCCCAGATGGCCGAGGCGGCGTCGCGTGGCGGCGGACCGTCATATGCGCTGTCTCCCGCATCGAGCCTGCCGTTTCCCGACGACACATTCGATGCTGCGGTGGCGTGCCTGGTCTTCGAGCACATCGACCCGTTGGAGCCGGCAATCGCTGAGGTCGCCCGTGTTCTACGCCCCGGTGGCCGGTTTGCCTTCTTCCTGAACCACCCGTTGCTGCAGACGCCAGGCAGTGGATGGATCGACGATCACATCATGGATCCGCCCGATCAGTACTGGCGCATTGGCGAGTACCTCCAGGAGTCTGCGCTGGTCGAGGAGGTTCGAAAGGACGTCTTCATCCCGTTCGTGCACCGGCCGCTGCATCGATACATCAACGCACTCGCCCAGCAACGCCTCCTGGTGCACGAGTTCCACGAACCGCCACCGCCCCAGGGCTTCCTGGAACGCTCGCCGTACTACGCAGCGGCCTGGGCAATTCCCCGCCTGCTCGTGCTGGTCTGCGAACTCCACGACTGAGTCGCGGGCGGCCCACTGAACGTCGTTCCCACTCTCAGCGGTCGGCAACTCACAACAGGGGCCAGGCCCCGTTCGATCTGCTGTTCGATCCCGCCGACCTTCTCGTTCGCCAAAACGTCGCCCTATCAACGATCTCCAGCTCCGGCCAGATCCGTAGACCCACACACCGCGGCCGACCAACCACACCCGGGGCCAGGCCCCGGGTGTGGTGGGGTGGGTACGTTGGGTGGCGGTGTGGGCGGGGGAGAAGGGGTGAAGTAGGGTCTCGGGCATGGATGTGGGGGCTCGGGCATGAGCGAGTTTGTGGTGATCACCGGTAACTCGGGGGCGGGGCGTTCGCATGCTGCGAACGTGCTTGAGGACCTTGGTTGGTTCGTCATCGACAACCTTCCGCCTGCACTTATCTCGAAGGTTCGCGAGCTGGCCGAGGCGCCGGGCTCCACCTTCAGCAATGTCGCTCTGGCGGTCCCCGCCGGGCCAGCGGTGGACGACTTGCTCGACGCGATCCAGGAGCTCGACGGGTCGGGCTCTCGTGTCCGAATCCTTTTCCTGGAAGCGAACAACGAAACGCTCGTGCGGCGCTACGAGTCCACGCGACGCCGTCATCCCTTTGGCGACATGGGTCTGTCGGCAGCGATCGAGGGGGAGCGGGCAGCGTTGTCCACGGTCAAGGCCGAGGCTGACGTCGTCATCGACACCTCCGATCTGAACGTGCATCAGCTCCGCGATCGGCTGGTGGACATGTTTGGCACCGAGTCGCCGTCGGGCGGCATGACCACGAAGGTGGTGTCGTTCGGGTACAAGCACGGGCTGCCCCGTGACGTGGATCTCGTGATCGATTGCCGCTTCCTGCCGAACCCACACTGGGTCGAGGAGCTTCGTCCGCAGACCGGCGTGGACGCTCCCGTCGCCGAGTATGTCCTGGGTCAGCCCATCACGGCAACGTTCCTGGAGCGCATCGAGCGGCTGCTGGGCCTGATCATGCCAGCGTACGTCGTCGAAGGGAAGAGCTACCTCACGGTGGCGTTCGGCTGCACGGGCGGGCAGCATCGGTCGGTCGCCATCGCAGAAGCGGTCGCCGAGATTCTGGAGCGAATCGGGCACGAACCGACGGTGCAACACCGCGACATCGCCAAGGCGAGCCTGATCGGCTGAGCCCACATCGGCGTCCAAAAGTGACGTTCGTGACACCGATGGCCCATCGTTTCTGATGATGGCCTGTGAACCGGTCGTTCGAACTGGTGATGTACGTGGGAAATCACTGAAAAATGAGGCATTCTGGGCCGGAACTCGCCATCACGACGTCCTCCGTGCTTCGAGGACCAGGCGGTTCTCCAACACCAACGGCAACGGCCACCCCGTTGCGAAAGGACCCGACCACACATGACCGTTCGTGTCGCAATCAACGGCTTTGGCCGCATTGGCCGCAACTACTTCCGTGCCGCCAAGGCAAGCGGAGCGAAGATCGACTTCGTCGCTATCAACGACTTGGGTTCCATCGACATGATGGCGCACCTGCTTCGCAACGACAGCGTCCACGGCCGCTACGAGGGCAAGATCGCCGCTGGCAAGAGCGAGCTCCGTATCGACGGTGACCGCATCAAGGTCCTGTCCGAGCGCAACCCCGCCGACCTGCCATGGGAGGAGCTTGGTGTCGACGTCGTCATCGAGTCCACCGGCGTGTTCAACTCCAAGGAGAAGGCGAAAGCTCACCTCGACGCTGGCGCCCGCAAGGTCATCATCTCGGCTCCCGCCAGCTGTGACGCCACGTTCGTGGTTGGCGTGAACGACCACGAGTACAACCCCGCCAAGCACCATGTCATCTCCAACGCCTCGTGCACCACGAACTGCTTCGTGCCCATGGTGAAGGTCCTCGACGATGCGTTCGGTATCGAGAACGGCCTCATGACCACCGGTCACGGCTACACGGGCGATCAGAACATCGTCGACGCACCGCACCGCGATCCTCGCCGTGCACGCGCTGCCGCAGTCAACATCGTGCCCACGAGCACCGGTGCTGCAGCAGCCACCGGCCTCGTCCTCAAGAAGATGGTTGGCAAGCTCGACGGCATGGCGCTCCGGGTCCCGATTCCCGACGGTTCCATCACCGACTTCACCGCCGTGCTGAAGAAGCCGGCCACGGTCGAAGAGATCAACGCAGTCTTCAAGGCCGCCGCCAGCCGCGGCCCGCTTGCCAAGGTGCTCGACTACACCGAGGAACCATTGGTGTCGTCTGACATCGTTGGCCGCCCCGCCTCGTGTACCTTCGACTCGGGTTTGACCATGTCCATGGGCACGCTGGTGAAGATTGCCGGCTGGTACGACAACGAGATGGGATACTCGACACGTCTCGTCGATCTCACCAAGATCGTGGGCACCAAGAAGGCACCCGCCAAGAAGAAGGCCCCAGCCAAGAAGAAGGCTGCGGCAAAGAAGCCGGCCAAGAAGGCCGCCGCCAAGTAGAAGGCAGTCAACACCATCGTGAGTTCCGTACCGCAGCTCGAAGACCTGGGGGACGTCGCTGGAAAGCGTGTTCTCGTTCGGACCGACTTCAATGTCCCACTGAGCGGCGGGGAGATCACCGATGATCTTCGGATCCGCTCCGCCCTGCCCACCTTGCGGTGGTTGCAGGAGCGGGGCGCCGAGGTGACCGCCATGAGCCACTTGGGCCGTCCGAAGGGCGAGCCCAACCCCGACTATGCGATCGAGCCGGTGCGCCTGCACCTGGAGTCGCTCCTGCCGGGTGTGAAGTTGCTGGAGAATCTGCGGTTCAACGCCGGTGAGACCAGCAACGACGATGCCTTCACGATGAAGCTCGTGGAAGGCCAGGACCTGTACGTGAACGATGCGTTCGGTGCCTCGCACCGTTCCCATGCGTCGATCGTTGGTCCGCCCCAGCATCTGCCGAGCGCCGCCGGTCGGCTGCTGGCCAAAGAGGTCGAGATCCTGACCGGTGTGCGCGACAGCTCACGCAAGCCGTTCGTGGCGATCATGGGCGGCTCGAAGGTCTCCGACAAGGTCGCGATCATCGAAGCGCTTTCGGAGCGCGTTGATGAGCTGCTCATCGGTGGCGGTATGGCCTTCACGTTCTTTGCGGCGCAGGGGCATCCCGTGGGTAACTCGCTGCTCGAGGAGTCCATGGTCGACTACTGCCGGGAGCTGCTCGATTCCGATCGACCCATTCGGCTCCCGCACGACATCACGGGCCTTGGCCCGGGCGGTGCGCTGTTCGACCCCGATGCTGGGGGAGAGGTGCGCCAGATGGGCACCCGGATCCCCGACGGATGGATGGGTGTGGACATCGGCCCCGGAACCGCAGCCGAGTACAGCGAGATCATTCTGGAAGCGGCGACCATTCTCTGGAACGGCCCGGTCGGGGTGTTTGAGGATCCGCGCTTCGAAGCTGGTACAAAGACCCTCGCTCATGCCGTGGCTGAGTCTCGTGGGTTCAGCGTGGTTGGTGGTGGCGATTCAGCTGCTGCCGCCAAGCAGTTTGGCGTTGCCGGAGACATGGATCATGTGAGCACTGGCGGCGGGGCTGCGCTGGAACTGTTGGAAAAGGGCGACTTGCCCGGCCTGGCAGCACTTCGAGGAGAGTTCTCGGGAGGGAACGACCAATGACAGATCGCAAGCCGCTCATCAGCGGAAACTGGAAAATGAACCTGAATCACTTCGAGGCGATTCAGCTGGTGCAAAAGCTCTCCTATGGGCTCACCAAGGACGACATCACGGCGGTCGACGTGTCGATCCACCCGCCGTTCACCGACCTTCGTTCGGTGCAGACGGTGTTGGAAGCCGACAAGATTCCGATCGCTCTGGGTGCGCAGAACTGCCACTGGGAAGCAAACGGTGCCTACACCGGCGAGATCGCTCCCGTGATGCTGCAGAAGCTGAACGTGTCGTACGTGATTGCTGGTCACTCGGAACGTCGCCAGCTCTTTGGAGAGACGAACGAGGACGTGAACAAGAAGGTCAAGGCGATCTTGAAGCACGAGATGACGCCGATCATGGCGTGTGGCGAGACGCTGGAGCAGCGTGAGGCCGGCGAGATGGAGAACCACATCGTCGACCAGGTGCTCGAGGGCCTCGCGGGCGTGAAGAAGGACCAGGTTGCTGGTCTTGTCATTGCCTATGAGCCCATCTGGGCTATCGGGACCGGCATGACAGCCACCCCCGACGATGCGCAGGAGGTCTGTGCACTCATCCGTCGGACGGTCGACGAGAAGTTCGGCACTGCGGCTGCCAACGCTGTCCGCATCCAGTACGGCGGTTCGGTGAAGCCGGGCACGGCTCCGGAGCTCATGAGTCAGCCCGACATCGACGGTGCGCTCATTGGCGGCGCAGCGTTGTCGGCCGAGGACTTCGCGCACTGCATTCAGTACCGCCTTCGGTAGTCTGTATATCGCGAAGGAGACATTGCGATGTTCTGGGTAGTTCTTGTTGTTCACATTCTGCTGGGCTTCGGCCTCATCTTCCTTGTGCTGCTGCACAGTGGCAAGGGAGGCGGCCTCTCCGACATGTTCGGTGGCGGCGCAGGTGCCACGTCGGCCGGTTCCACGGTCGTTGAGCAGAATCTGAACCGAATGACGATTTTGGCTGCGGTGGCGTTCACGTTCACCACGATTGCGTTGGCGCTGTTGTTCGACTTCGGCTGACGCCGAGTCGGCTGCGAAACAGGCGGCCTTACGCCGCTTGGCTAAAAGACTGAGGCAGGTCCCATTCCAGGGGCCTGTTTCTCGTTTTGTCGACCCAATTGTCGCAACGCAGTTCGGTGCCGAGCCGTTCGGAGAGCTGGACGAGGTCGTCGTCGAAGATCTTGGTGAGTCGTTTGCGGCTTGCAACGCTGAGCTCGGGCCGGTCGGTCATTTGCCAGCGTGACTTCACGCGGTTGCGGACGCTTTGCGGAACGACGGCTTTGCGAAGGTGCGACAGGCCTGGCGCTTCCACGATGGCGTCTCGTAGCGGGCTCTGACGGAGCCGTTCTGCGGACACGTTGTGCCGGTTGGTGTCGTCCCATGTGGCTGGCTGCGTGTAACCGATGTGGTCGCAGATGCGTTCGAGTGCAGCTTGTGGGTGAGCACGCATGTGCTCGAAGAAGACCGGCAGGATGTCCTGCGGAGCCCAGTGCTCGAGGAACGGTGCGAGCTGCATGGAGTAGCTGCTGTAGGCAACGAGCTCTGGGTGTTGATCGATGGCGTCGTTGATGTCGACGCTGATTTCGCGTTCGGTCCACTGGTGGATGTACTGGGAGACGAGCCGGTCGATGGGCTGGCGCATCACGTAGACGAGCCGGGCGTTGGGTACGTGCTTCACCATTCGGTCGACGGTGTGCGGGTAGGTGGGGAGCTTCGTGTAGTGGGTGGAAGCTTCGCCACAGAGGTCGTCGGCGGTGGCGGCTGAGAAGAGGTTGGTGTACCAGCCCATGCCGCGTTCCCAGATGGGGTCGTCGGAGAAGAACTTGGGTTCCTTCGGTGTGGACATGACGATGCCAGGGTGGGCGACGAGCTGCGACTGCAGTGTGCTGGTGGCGCTCTTCATGGCGCCGATGATGATGAAGTCGGGGAGTCTCGTCATGGCGGACGGGGTCCTTTCGGGCGTCGGCTGGTCGTGGTTGGTGGTCATGTCACACGCTGCTGAGGGGTTCGATGGTGTTGCGGGCTTCCTCGTCGGCGTGGCGCTGCCAGTGCACGAGACGCCAGCTGCCCAGGATCAGCAGGCTGAGCTCGCCGATGATGGTGCCGACGACTGCGCCGGCCCATCCCCATTGAGGAATGAGGATGATGTAGAGCACAAGGCTGACCGCTGCGGCGCCGAGGTTGATCTTGGCTCGGGTTCCCGTACGGCCGAGGCCCAACAGCCCGGTGGAGGGAACCGAGCTCATCGCCTTCAGGGGAAGGAACGGCAGGAGCCACCGTGCGATGCGGGCGGACTCTTCGAAGTCGTCGCCGAGAAGCGGTTCGAACAGGCCCACGGCGAAGTACAGCACGACGCAGATGGGCAGAACGGACACGAAGTTGAGTGCAGCGAAGCGCCGGGTGCGACGCACGTGCAGCCCTTCGGAACCTTCCTCTTGGGGAAGGAGACGGTTGTGGGCGGCTGCCTGGAGCGCCCGGATGGGGGTGAAGGCCATGTTGACGACACGGAACGCTGCTCCGTACACGCCGGCTTCGGCGCTCATGCCGTAGGCGTTCAGGATCGTCTTGTCTCCATCAAGCTGCAGGTTGGAGCCAACCATGGGGATGGAGAAGCTGAGGGCGATCTTGGCGTCTTCACGCATGGGCCGGCCTGGCCGCACGTCGATACCGGCGTTGGGAAGGCGCTTGGTGATGACCCACAGGGTTACGAGGCTGAGCAGGATCGTGTTGGAGATGCCGATGCCAAGGATGGACAGTTGGTCGCTGAAGAACAGACCAAGGACCGTGATGAGGCGGACGGCGATGACGGTCATGCGGAGGCGGCTGGCAGTGGGGATGCCAGCCACGCCCTGCAGGACGAATGCCGAGACCATGATGACGTTCACGGCCAGAAGCTCGGACACGACGATGAAGAAGATCTCGGCGAAGTCCAGGCTGCGGATGGCGAGCGAGCCAATGATGAGCGCAACGGGTAGGGCAGCGACGCCGGTGAGGAGCCCCTGGCCAAGCATGCGGCGTGTGACGACCGCTGGGTCGTGTTCGTCTCGCAGGATGCGCTGAAGGGCAGCCAGGCCAACTCCGGCCCAGGCGAGCCCGCTGAGGGGGCCCGTGATGCCGAACAGGCCGACGTACGCTCCGTATCCCTCGTCGCCCAGGTTCCGGCCGAGAAGAATGAACGTGATGATGTTGGCGACCATTGCGGAGCCGTCGAACAGCAGCGACCAGGCGACGTCGTTTGCGAACGACAACCGGCCTTTCTTCACGCTCATGTTGTGCTCCTTGGCCGGCGGTGGATTTGCGGGTGGTAGGTGGCCCGCTGGGATGTAGGCGGTGGTGGGACGATCCGCTACCCGCCGACGAAGATCTCTTGTGTTCGAAGTCGGCATTCCGGGGGTGTTCTTGAGAGGCGTGGGCTGTGCGGGAGCCTTGATTTCGGGGGATGGAGTGCCGATGGGCACGGGTCATGCGTGCTTCTCGAATTCTCCTTCTCGCCCTCACGGTCCTGGTGTTCGCTGCGTGCAGCGGTCCTGAGGAACCATCGCTCACCGCTCCAGCCGATTCCGCGGCCCCTTCGACGACTGGTGAGAACGAGCCGGACACCCTTGCGTTCGAGGACCCGGTCGACGAGCTGGAACCCATCACGTTGCGGATCAGCCTTCCTCGCATGAGCTTCGTCGCCCCGCATGTGGTCGACGAAACCGATTCGGTTCAGGTGCTCGTGACCGATCTGCTGACCGATGGCCTTACCGACCGTGACCCGTACACGGGCGAGGTTGGACCGGGTCTTGCCGACAGCTGGTCGATTTCAGAGGACCGGCTCACGTGGACGTTCCTTCTGGGTGAGCGCACCTTCAGCACCGGCGCGCCGATTGTGGCCGACGATGTGGTCGCCAGCCTGAACCGTGTCGCTCAGCAGGGTGTGCAGTCGTTGAGTGGTGTGAACCTGTCGGTGATCGACGGGTACGACGAGGTGTCGATCGGTGATGCAACGGCAATGACCGGCGTGACGGCCCTTGACGCCAGCAGCATTGCCATCACACTGACGGAACCGTTCGAACCGCTGCCAGAGCTTTTGGCCGGTGTGGCCTTTGGTGTGTTCCCGGTCGACATCGACACCACGGGAGCATTGCCGCTTTCCTCTTCCCGTTCCTTCACCCCCGTCGCCATGTGGGACGAGGGCTTTCGAGTGAACGCCGAAGGTCGCGACGGCATCATTTCAGCCGTGGAGCTGTGGGTCGACCCCGACGGTTCGCTCATGGCTGATGGAGAGGTCGACATGGCCCTTGGCCTTGGCGACGATGATGTGCAGCCGGGCTTCAACAGCTCGTGGGCGCAGCGGTCTGCCGATGCGTTCTTTGCGCTCAACCACGATGTGCCTCCGTTCGACGACCCGGTGGTTCGCCGTGCACTCCTTCGGGCCATCGATCAGTCGGCGATCCGCGACGAGTTCTTCCCGACCGCTGGTGTGATGCGGGGCTTCGTGCCGCAGTCCGTCCCAGGTGGTTCGCCCGACGCCTGTGGCGACTACTGCGACACGATCCTGCGTCGAGCCAGGGGAGCGGTTCGTGACACCGGTGCGGGCGATGTGCCGTTCACGGTCGACTTCTTCGTGGATGAGGCCGACGATTCCGAGCAGGCACTTGCCGAGTCTCTTGTCGACGCCCTCCGTGGCGTCGGCTTCAACGCCACCGCCCGTGCGCATTCGGTGGAGGAGTACGGCGCTCGTATTGCCGCAGGCGACATGGCGATGTTCCGCTTCGGCTCGGTCTCGACCGCACTGATCGCCGACGCCGACCTGGCCGCCATGTTCCACACCGACGGACGGGACAACGTGACCAACACATCGATACCCGAGTTCGATGCGTTGATCGCTGAGGCCCGTGCAACCTCCGATTCCGCAGCACGCGCGGCGATCTACGCCGAGGCCGAAGCACTGCTGTTCTCCGAAGGTGTTGTGGTGCCGCTCGTGGAGTTCCGGGAACGGATCGTGCTCGGCGAACGCGTTGAAAGCGCCGGCCTGGAGCCGGACGGTTCCCTCGACCTCGGGTCGGTCGTGTTCGCAGGGCAGGAAGAGTAGATCTTGGGGTGGACCTTCGGCGAGGAGCCGATACGATTCACCCTCGGTTCAGGGCAACCTGACCAGCCACGTCGGAGTGGCGGAATTGGCAGACGCGCTGGCTTAAGGTGCCAGTGTCCGAAAGGACGTGGGGGTTCAAGTCCCCCCTCCGACACCAAACAAGTGTTCGATTGCCTGCAGTCCCGTCTAGCGTGACTGCTCGTTGGACAGCGCACTCGACTGAACCTGCGCTCGCCCGGCACAGGTGCTGATCCGAGAGGGGGCGCTGTTTCAGCGCGTTGGAGCGACATGTGCTCGCAGGCGCCTTCAGCCGACGGGCGCTCCGAGCGGAGAAAATCGCGAGGGCTGGGGCTGTGCCGGAGGGCTTTGCCGTCGTAGTGGGAACATGGAGCTGTATCACCTAAGTGTCCTGATCCGGCGCTCGGCGAACTCCAGTTGTGTCCCGGTACA
>CAZFBD010000063.1:0-25688 GCA_964517125.1 uncultured Acidimicrobiales bacterium | reverse complement strand
AACAGAACCCAACGCGCCACAGGAGCCTGCGGGGGATCTCGGCCGGAAGTGCCGAGCGAAACGCAGGGTCATTTGTCTCATTCAGTCGGCCAGCCCTCACAACCGATAGCGGCCCGTCCGATGGACGGAGACCCGCACGGATGTGGGTGAATAGTCAAG
This sequence comes from uncultured Acidimicrobiales bacterium, assembly GCA_964517125.1. Taxonomy (GTDB): domain Bacteria; phylum Actinomycetota; class Acidimicrobiia; order Acidimicrobiales; family SHLQ01; genus SHLQ01. The sequence continues at coordinate 25,529 of CAZFBD010000063.1, read as the reverse complement.
GAGGACGCAGCAGATGAGTCTGCAGATCAACCAGAACGTCGCAGCAATCAACGCACACCGAAATCTTGTTTCGAACGATGCGATGCTTGGACGGTCGCTCGAGCGTCTGTCCTCGGGTTTCCGCATCAACCGAGCTGCGGACGATGCCGCCGGACTCGTGAAGTCTGAGACGCTGCGCTCCGAGGTTCGGGGCAACCAGCAGGCAATCCAGAACGCACAGGACGGCATCAGCTTCACGCAGACTGCCGAGGGTTCGCTCAACGAGGTTCACGCCATGTTGCAGCGAATGAACGAGCTGGCAGTCAGCGCAGCCAACACCGCGACCAGCGACGGCAACGCCGAGCAGGCCGAGATCACCGAGCTCCTTGCGCAGATCGATGCGATTGGCACGAACACCAAGTTCGCTGGCCTGAACGTGTTTGACGCTGCGGTCCGCACCTTCCAGGTCGGCGCCAACGCCGGCGAAACGATCAACGTCACGGTCGGCGCACTGAGCGCCACCACGATCGGCGTGAACGCCGTGGACCTCGCTGCAGATGCCTCGGGCGCCATCGCCACGATCAACGGCGCCATCGATTCGGTCTCCACACTTCGTGGTGACCTCGGTGCAAAGCAGAACCGTCTCGAATCGACGATCAACAACCTTCGGGTGAGCGTCGAGAACCTGTCGGCTTCCGAATCTCGTATTCGTGACACCGACATGGCGCTCGAGATGAGCACCTTCACCAGAAACCAGATCATGGTCCAGGCCGGCACCTCGATGCTGGCTCAGGCCAATGCCGTACCTCAGAGCGTTCTGAGTCTCCTCGGCTAGTAAACGACATTGACGGGGTGAGGGCGGCGGACGCCCTCACCTTCGTCCAGCAGGCGGGAATACATGCAACACACGGCGGAAACAGAGACGACGCTCACACCAGCGCAACAACGTGAGCTGGATCGCTACCGGAGGGACCGGGTGCTCACCGCACCTCCTCAGGTACTGATCCAACTGCTCCTGGAGCAGGCGATCGCTGACATCGATGAGGCCCTCGCCGTGTCCGATGCGTTGGAGCGCGGCGGGCTGATCCGCCATGCGCAAGCGGTCGTGCTGGAGCTTCGCTGTTCGCTCGACCTGAGCCAGGGTGAGGTCGCCGAGAACCTCGACTCGTTGTATGCGTTCGTCACCAACCAGTGCATCGATGCATTCGTCTCCCGCGAACCGGCTCCGCTGGTCGCAGCACGGCGGGTGTTGAACGACGTCCTCGAAGGATGGAGGGAGATCCTGTGACGATGACCCACTCAAGGTTCATTTCTCTGGGTCCGATAGCCCAATGGTGAGGATCCAGATGGACCATCAGGCGAACAACGCCGGCGAATCAGCGCTCGACGCGCTCGTGATGCTCCTCGATCTGGAACTCTCGACGCTCAAAATGCTCGAGTATCGGCTCGGCGTTCTGCGGCTCACGCTGATCTACGGCAACACGGAATTCATTCATCTTGCGGCCACCGAACTCGGTGACGTCACCATGTCCATGAGCGGTGTCGAAGGCGGTCGAGCAGAGGCGCTCACCCGAGCCAAGGCCGCACTGGACCAGCCACAGGTGCAGTCGATTTCTGCCCTGACCGACGTCGTCGACGAACCCCACCGTGGTGTCCTGCGACGCCTCGTCCATGATCTCGAGGTCGCCACGCGCTCGGTTGACGCGCTGCGCGACGCCGTGCGCACGTCGTCCGAGGACGGCCAGCGGAACGTTCGCGGACTCCTGGACATCACCGATGGTCCCAACGTTGACCTTGGCGGACACGCTGGCTCCCGAACGTTCGTCGGGGAGTTCTGATCACCATGGCGTTCGAAGGACTGCACATTTCCCAATCCGGAATCGCTGCCAGTCAACGCGCGCTCGATGTGATTGGCCAGAACATCGCCAACGTCGGCACGCCCGGTCACACGCGCTTGCGGGTGGACCAGGTCAGCGCAGAACGTGCTGGCCCGTCGTTGTTCCTTGGCCCTGGTGCCAATGGCACCGGCGTGCGAATCACCGGAGTGTCGCGAGTACGCGATGCCGTGCTCGACGCAGGCGTTCGAAGCGAGCTTGCGAACAGTGGGGGCGCCGACGTTCTCGCGAACTCGCTTGCACGAATCGAGACCGTGGTGGGACCTCTGGATGGCAGCATCGCAGATGCCCTCACGTCGTTTTGGAACGGGTGGGAAGAGCTCAGCCTGGATCCGACTTCGGCAACCGCTCGGGCTCAGGTCATCGACGCGTCCGAGCAGCTCAGCAGGTCGATCCAGCGCGCCGCCGACGGTGTCGCCGAGATCCGCGACGCTGGCGAATCCGCGGCAGCGTCGCTGCTCGACGAGCAGCAGGCCACGATCGAGGAAGTCGCCAGACTGAACGGCGAAATTCGCTCGCAACAGGCTGTCGGCGACAACCCGAACGCCCTTCTTGATCAACGCGACCTCCATCTTGATTCCCTCGCAGAGAGTCTCGGTGCGGTCGTGCATCACCTTGAGGACGGATCGGTCAACGTTTCCGTTGGCGGGTACGAGGTCATTCGCGGCACTCAGATCAGTGGTCTCACCGTCTCTGGCACCCCGGCCGGTCTTCAGACGAGCGAAGGCGTCACGATCGTTCCTGGCGGCGAAATCGGCGCTCACCTCATCGGTGGCCGAGCCGCCGCCGACCAGGCCATTGCCGAACTCGACGCACTCGCGCTCGTCCTTCGTGACACGGTGAATGCCGAGCATGCGAACGGCTTCACGGCTGCCGGTGTCGCCGGTGGAGCCGTGTTCTCGGCAACCTCTGCCGCAGACTTCTCCGTCGATGCAGCCCTCGACCTCGATGGGCTCGCAGCCTCCGCGGCAGGCGAAGCAGCCGACGGCAACCACGCCATCGCCATGGCAGGCCTCCGCGACCTCGACACCGGCTCGGGAACCATCGATTCCCAGACCCGGGCACTGATCGGTCGCGTCGGCACAGCAACGGCCGCTGCAGGCGCACGCGCCGAAATGAACGAGAGCATCCTCAACGGCATCCGTGACGAGCGGGCGTCCGTTTCCGGCGTCAACCTGGACGAAGAGCTCACGATGCTTCTGCAGTACCAGCGGGCCTACGAAGCATCTGCCCGCGTGCTCACGAGCGTCGATGAGATGCTGAACGTGTTGATCAACCGCACCGGCCTGGTCGGTCGGTAGGGGGTGAGCGCCAATGCGAATCTCCACTGAGCAGATGTGGCGGGTCTCCCTCGCCGACGTGCAGCAGGCAACCCATCGCCAGACACAGGCGCAGGAGACCATCACCTCCGGCCAGCGAATCAACCGTGTGTCCGACGACCCGACCGCCGCCGACCGTTCCATCGAACTGAACGCGGCCGCCGAGGCGATCGATCAGTACAAGCGAGCTGGCGAGGACGCCGTGAGCTTCATGAACGCGCAGGACCGCACGCTCCAGACCATGCTCGACCGCATGGGTCGCGTCGAGGAGCTCACCATCATGGTCACCAACGACACGATCACCGCTGAGGCCCGCGAGGTGGTGGCCCTCGAGATCGAGGAGCTCCAGAGGGACCTGGTGCAGCTGGCCAATTCCAAGCACGGTGATCGGTCGTTGTTCGGTGGCTTCCAGGACGCAGCGATCGATGCCTCCGGCGCCTCGGTGAGTCTGGTTGCCGACACTGGCGAGATCATGCGCCGCATCGCCAAGGACCAGGTGATGCAGGTGAACGTCGAGGCTGCCGAGGTCTTCGGCTTCAGCGCCGGCCGCAACCTCTTCGACGTCGTGAACGACATCGTGCTCGATGCACGCAACGCCAACCTCTCCTCCCTCACCGATCTTCGGCTCGTCGAGCTTGAGGCGCTCCGTCAGTCCGTGAGCAACGGACTGGGACTCGTCGGTACGAGAACCCAGCGAGTCGAGACGACGCTGGAGGACCTCTCCGTCGAACACGATCAACTCGACGCCGATGTGTCCGAACTGGTCGATGCTGACATCGTGAAGGCCAGCGTGGAGCTCTCCGAGGCGAGCTTCGCCTACGAGGCAGCACTGGCGGCGACCGCCCGGATCAACCAGGTCTCCCTGCTCAACTATCTGTGACGATGACAGCGAGTACGATGCACTCCATGCTCTTGGAGACCACCAGATTCGGGTCCATCGAGGTCGCCGATGACACCGTCATCAGCATCGCCGACGGCATCCCCGGGTTCCCCGAATTGCAGCAGTTCGTTCTGGTCGATGCCGACGACGAACAACCCTTCTACTGGATTCAGGATGTCAACGACGGCGATCTGGCCTTCCTTGCCGTGGTCCCGTGGGACTACTTCCCGGACTACACCTTCACGCTTCACGACGACGACGAGTTCGCACTCAAGGTCGAAGACTCCACCGACCTGCTCATCCTGAGCCTGGTCACCGTGGACCGTGACGCAGGTGCGGTCACGGCGAATCTGCTCGGCCCAGTGGTCATCAACCAGACGTCCAGGCTCGCCCGCCAGATCGTCATGCACGGCGACTACTCGACCCGGGCGCCCCTCGGTGCTGCAGGCTGAACAACCGGGCCGTATGGACCGCTCAGGTCGCCCCGAATACTGCCGATCACATAGTTGATGAGTACCGAAGCCGAGCTCGACGGGTCCACCACGGCCCCGCAGGGGCGTCCCGAGACCCTTGCGGATGCATTGGGTGAGGACGGACCCGGCATCGCGGCCGAAATCGAATCCGAACTGGCCGGTGGCGACGTCTCGATACCGGCAGAAGCGCTGCCGCCAGAGATGGCTGAACGACTCGGGCTGCTGTCCGATCTCGAGGTGACCGTGACCGCTCGCCTGTGCGCAACGTCCCGTCCACTTTCGTCGGTGCTGGCGATGAACCCGGGGTCGGTCCTCGACCTCGGCCGGGCAACCGACGCTCCCATCGAGCTGCTGGCGAACGGTGTTCTCGTTGCCTATGGCGAAGTGGTTGCTGTTGGCAACAGCCTCGGCGTACGTGTCACGAAGCTTGCACGTCGCTGAGCGCCTGACGGTCCGCACAGTCGGCGTTTCGAATTCTGGGCCTGGACATGCCCGCTCGACGCTCACGCAGCGATGGGATCGACCCACTGCTCCCTGATGGCGGCGACCTTGGCTCGGACATCGGGGTCACCTTCGACAAACGGCCGGACCGGGAACCCTTCGAGTCCAAGGAGTTGCACTGCGATGGCGAGGGAATCGGCGATGGCGTTATGGACCATGTCGGGTTCGCTGAGTGCGGCGACAGCCTCGACGATGGGCGCCTCGAAGCCCCACATCCGCAGGAGGTAGGCGCCAAGGGCGTAGCGGTCGACGCCGAACAGCGCCACGTCGACCGCGAGCTCCGGAGCGTCCACGAGTGTCATCCCCGGTGGGATGGGAAAGTCCGAGTTGCCGACCAGGAGCAGGCCCACGGCATGCACCATGCCAGCCAGGAACGACAGGGCCTGATCGCCCTTGCCCGCACCGTCGATCTCGGCCACGACTCGAGCGACCGCGGCGACATTTCTGGAGTACTCCGACAAGGTCTCGAGGTCCACGGCGCAACCGTCCTCGGTCAGGTCGAACAGGGTGTTCGCCAATACGAGTCCGCGCACCAGATCGAGACCGAGGAGGTTGACCGCCTGCTCAACCGAGGTGATCTCGCCGCGGAGCCCGAAGAATGAGGAGTTGACCGTCCGAATCGTCTCCACGGTCACACCGACATCGTCTTGGATGACGTCAGAGACTTCACGAAGAGCGAAGTCTCGCCGTGCGGTGATGTCGGCTAGCTGTTGGTACGTCGCAGGAAGACTCGGGAGTGTTTCGATCGATTCCGTGAGCGCACGAACAACGGCACTGTGGGCGTGCCCGGGGTTCTTCCGAAGTGTTTCGATGAGCGTCGAGAAGGAATCGACGTCGAACGGTTTGAGGGTGGCGCCATGCACCCATGGAATCGATCTGCTCACGAGCGAGACCGCGTTGTTGTCCGTGAGTAGCACGCACAGTGCATCGGGAGTGCGCTCCGCCATCGCCTGGAGCAGGTCGATGCCGTCCTTGCCCGTCTGTGCCTGGTCAGCAACGATCACGTCGGGAGATTCAGGCGCCGAGGTCAGGTGGCGATTCGCATCGAGCGCGCCGCAGGCAAAGCTCATCGCCCAGATCTCACGACGATGGCGCGTGGCGCGCTGCAGCTCGTCGAGCTCGTCCCAGTTGTTGCCCACAAAGAGGATTCGAAGCCCCATCCCGCACTACTCCCGCCATACGCCTTCCATGAGTACATTCGGCCAAAGAATCGGCGGATTGAGCGCTACTCAGCGTCCGGTTGCGGCAGTTTCAACGGTTCGACGGTCACCCGTCCGGCGGTCGCCTCCTCCAGCTGGCCGCACAAGTCGGTGAGCTCGTTTTCCGGAACCATCACGGTCCGAACGACGGTGGTCCCCCACTCCACAGACGTCTCGGAAACCGAACGAGCTTCCAGTAGGCGCTCGACCGTTCCGAGGTCGTCGTGGGTGTGTTCGATCGTTCCAACGATCAGCTCCACCCACGGCACGGATGCACCCCGATCGAGGGCCAGTCCTGCGGCACCGCCGTAGGCGCGAACCAGCCCGCCGACACCCAGCTTCGTTCCGCCGAACCAGCGCGTGACCACCACGGCAGCGTCGACGAGATCGCGGCCGACGAGCTGCGACAGCATGGGTCGCCCGGCCGACCCTCCGGGTTCGCCGTCGTCGCCGGCTCGCTCGATGGCCGGTCGGGCGATCCTCCAAGCCCAACAGTGGTGGCTGGCATCCGGGAACTCGCTCGAGACATCGGCAAGAAACGCCCGGGCGTCAACTTCGGTTGTGACGGGCGCAGCCGTCGCCAGGAACCGCGAACCCTTCGTCGGTTCCGCCTCGATACGGATCCGGCTGCTCAGCGTGTGGGCCACCCAGGGTCAGCTCTTGTCGGCGGCGTACTCGATGAGTCGGGTCATGACCTCGTCACCGGCCTTGTCCACGCTCCCCGCATCGAACGGTGGCTGGGGGTCGTACTCGATCATCAGCTGCATGGCCTTGGCTGCGGTCTCGTCGACCAGAAGCTCCGAAAGCCGCAGCGCCATGTCGATCCCCGAGGAAACGCCCGCCGCGGTGATGATCCGCTCGTCGAGATGTTCCACCACCCTGGTGCCGGTTGGGACCGCGCCGTGCTTCTCGAGCGTGGAGTAGGTCGACCAATGGGTGGTCGCCTCGAGACCGTCGAGCAAGCCGTTCGCCGCAAGGACAAGCGAGCCCGTGCAGACCGACGTCGTGAACCGTGTGGTCGGATGCGCCGCATCGAGCCAGGCGTGAATCGGATGATCACGACCCATGAGCCCATCGGTACCGACACCACCCGGAACGACGATCACGTCGGGCCGCGTGTGTTCCTCGAACGTGGCATCCGCGATCAGCCCGAGAAAGCCGTTGTCGGTCCGGTACTCGCCAGTGCGTTCGGCCACGAACGTGACCGTTGCGCCGGGAAGCCGTTGGAGGGTTTCGTACGGCCCGATGGCGTCGAGCGCCGTGAGTCGGTCAAAGAGTGCGATGGCGATGTCCATTGGTCCTCGGTTTCACGCGATGGGTTCGACCTCGACCATGAGGTCAGGGGTCACGGCTTCGATGCTTGCTTCGAGTTGATCGGCGTCCGTGTCGGCTGCTGCGGTGAGCGTCGCGGTGGCCGTGAACATCCGACCACTCATCGGAGCTGGGCTCACCTCGGTCTCGAGCTCGTCGATGCTCACCTTCCGGCCGGCGAGCACCTGGGCAATCTCGTGGACGATGCCCGGGTGGTCCTGACCCACCACACGAAGGCTGTAGGTCTGGCCAGGTCGGCCCGGGTCGCTGACGGCGGCACGTTCGGCCCGGATGTCCAACAATCCGCTTGAGTCAATGGCCCGCAACGCGGCGAGGGTGGCATCCACGTTCGCATCCGGAATCGTCGCCAGCACGATGCCTGCGAACTTGCCCGCAAGCTCAGCCATGTGGCTCTTCTCCCAGTTGCCGTCGTGCTCGGCGATCGCGCCGGCAACCGCTTCGACGAGACCTTCCCGGTCGTCGCCGATGATCGTGATCACAAGTGCTCCCATGCGCAGACCGTACCGCAGCGATCGGATCGCGATGCATGTGGAAGGCTGGGATCATGTTCGCTCAGACTTCCGATGGTGTGGATCTGCAGTGGCAGACTGTGCCGGTGACTTCGCTTGTACCGGACGACTTCGATGTGCCCGCAACACATGTCTTCGATGGCTTTCGCCTGGAGATGCTCGGGCCGGAGCACAACAACGGTGACTATGCAGCCTGGACGACGAGCATGGAGCACATCCGTGCCACACATGGGTTTGAGGGGCACCCCTGGCCTCACCCGATGACGCTCGAAGAGAACCACGCCGACATGGTGATGCATGCCGCCGAGTTCGAAGCCCGAACCAGTTTCACGTGGTCCGTTCTCGCCCCGGGCACAGACGAGGTCATTGGTTGCGTCTACCTGTACCCGTACGACCCTCCGCGGGCGGGACGCGGACGGTTCCGTTCCTGGGTGTCGGCCGACCGGGCTGCGTTGGACGAGCCCGTCCGCAAGACACTTGCCGAGTGGTTCGCCAACAGCTGGCCGATCGAGGTCAGCGACGAGTGGAACGCACCACAGTGAAGGCCACGAAAGCCGACCTGCGTTCCATTGCAGAATCTCGGGGCTGGCAGATCGTACGGAAGTGCCCGGCCTGCTCGCACGAGCGTTGGCGGCCCGTGCTCCTTGCACACCGCGACTGTTGTCTCGCCGAATGTGACGGATGCGGGATGGTCTTCCTGAACCCCCGACCACAGCGCGACGTGAACGACTCGGGCTACGACCCTCGTCATGGTGAGGCAGCCCTCCTCCCCCGGCTGGTCGAGCGCGGCCTCTTGAACGCCGATCACTCACCAAACGCCGAGCGGCTGGTGCAGCGCTACGAGAAGCTCATCGAGCTCACCCGTGCACTCGAACCAAACCAACCGGTCGTGGACATCGGCTGTGGGATTGGTACATCCACCATGGCGTTGCAAGCCGCCGGGATCAGCGCTGTTGGATTCGAGGTCGACCCCGACTTCGTGGCGATTGCCCAGCGTACGTTCGGGCTCGATGTTCGAGAGGCCGACATCGCCGTGCCGTTCGCCGAGCGTCATCCGGTTGCGACGCTCAATTCGGTCCTTGAGCACATCGACGACCCCACGGCGTTTCTCCGCAACATTCGTGCCAATGTCCTGACGCAAGCGGGAGCGCTTGTGGTGACGGTCCCGAACCTGGCATCAACCGAGTTCGTGCACCGCGGCACCGAGTGGCCGATCATCTCGCAACAGCACGTGCTGTATTTCACCGAGCGAACGCTTGCGCAAACTGCCGTACGGGCTGGTTTCGAGGTGGAGGACGTGTGGGCTCCGCCGGTGTCCCTCCGTCCGACCGATCACGTGGACCTGTGGACCCGGGCCGGTCTTGGCCATACCGGAAATGTCAGCGGCGGAATCGGGATGACGCTTCGAGCCACCCCGAGCTGAGGGGTCAGTCGCGCAGGTCGGCGAGCTGGTCGTTGGACCAGATCTTGCGCTTGAAGCGGGGGTTCTTCGACGACATGTCGATGCGGTACCCGCCGGTGTCTCGTGGTGTTGGCAGACCGATGATCTCGCACAGCCGTCGGGCCAGCCAGATCTCGATCTTCAGAACGACCATCTTCTTGCGGAGCCGGCCCTGCACATCGCGGTTGAGGACGGTCGGCAGCGTGTTGAGCGTGAGGATCTCGTTGATGGCCGGGTTGGCCATCTTTTCTCGACCCTCGTCGCTGGCATAGAAGTGCGTGACGGCGAAGACGACGCGCTTGGGGGCGACCCTCTGGATGAACTCGCATGAGCTCACCACCGTGGAACCAGTCCGGACCATGTCGTCGAAGAGCACGATGTCGTGGCCCTGGATTTCTTCGAACGTCATGTCGGAATCGGGATGCAGCGTAATCTCGACTTCCCGTTCGCCAGACCGTTCCTTGTCCAACATGATGAACTTGGCTTCGGGAAGATCGAGGCGGTTGTACATCTCCTTCACGAAGTCCCGGGCGCCCTTGTCTGGCGCGCACAGCGCAAGTCCTTCGCCATTGGATCCGTAGTCGATGATGTTCGATTCGCGGAGGTAGTCGGCGTAGACGTCGTAGGGGATCAGGTTGTGGAAGCGTCCCTGGAAGACTCGGGTGAATTCGGCCTGCACCGATGTCGAATGGTTGTGCACGGTGACGACCCGGTCGACGCCGGCGAGCTGCAGCATCTCGGCATAGAGCCGAGCGGAGAACGGTTGTCCGTCGAACTTCTTGCGGTCGTGTTCGTCGCGTTCGAAGGTGGTCACGCCGTGATCGGCGCGGGGACCGCGGTCCTGGGCGCTGTAGAAGAGGTCGGGCTCCACGAGCACGACCGAGGCCGCGCCGTTGTCCTTGGCCGCTCGGGCGATGAGCAGATTGCGCATCGCCAGGTTGTTCCGGCTCATGATGCGGTTGGTGGTGCTGACGATGACGACGGTGCGCCCAACGAGTTGCTCGCCAATGGCGCTCATGTCGGCTTCGTCGTTGATGAAGCGTGGACAGAACTCGGTGTTCGCGAACGTCTTGATGCTGATGACGTCGGCGATGTCCTCGGCCTGACCAAATGCGAACGCAACATCGATCGCGAACGGGTCGTCGGAAAAGTTGCCGACGATGATGACGTCGTCGGGATCGATTTCAGCGGCCGTCACGCCCACATGTCTACCGGCGGCCGAACGGTTCGCGGAGCAGAAACCCAAATATCCGCCAACCACACACCGCGGTCACCACCTCACAATGGGGTCAGACCCCAGTTGTTAGATTTGTTAGAGAAGCTTGCTGGCGAGGAGGCCGAGTTTCGATTCCTTGTCGGTGGCGAACTCTTTGGTGTCGGCTCCGAGCATGACTCGCCGGGTGCCCCACACCCCGGCGAACCGAAGCGGTTCGGGTTCCCATTTGCGCGATGGCTGGTTGACCCAGGGGAGCGTCGTCCGCTCCGAGTCGTTCTCCGCAAGAAGATCGGCGAGCGTTCGCCCAGCAAGGTTTGCAGCGCAGACACCCTCGCCCACGTAGCCGCCGGCATCGGCCATACCGGTGGACCGGTCGAAGTTCACCGATGGCGTGAAGTTGCGCGGAGCTCCGAGCACGCCGCCCCAGCGGTGGGTGATCTTCGCATCGGCAAGCACGGGGAACAGATCGACCAGCGTCCGTTCGACGAGCTCGTGGGTGGGTGCATGGCGCTCGATCTGCGGACGGATGCGGGAGCCGAACACGTAGGGCACGCCGCGCCCGCCGAAGGCGATGCGGTTGTCTTCGGTGCGTTGGCCGTAGATCACGGCGTACCGGTCGTCGGCGAACGTCGGGCGTCCCGACAGACCAATCTCATCGAAGACCGAGTCGTCGAGCGGTTCGGTAGCCACCATCAGCGAGTACAGCGGGACCATGCTGCGGCGGTGACCCGGAAGGTTTCGTGTGTATCCCTCGAGCCCCCGAACGACGATGGGTGACCGGACCGTGCAGCGGCTGGTGACGACTCGGCCCGGCTCGACGGCGATGACGGGCGTGCGTTCATGGATCTCGACGCCGCGTCGGCGACACGCGTCGGCGAGCCCGCGGACGAGGCGGGCCGGGTCCAGCGCCGCGGCTGGTGCGAAGTGAATGCCGCTTCGAATGTTCGTGGCGTTGACGTGGGTCCGTGTCTCCTCGGCGGTCATGATGCGGATCTCGTCCTCCGTGAAACCGTGGGCCCGTTCGGCATCGATGTGGTCGCGCTGGCGCAGCTCTTGTGGCACGTTTCGCGCCATGAAGACGGCCCCACCCTTTTCGTAGCCGCAATCGATCTGCTCGGACGCTGCGACGCGTCCGACTTCGTCGACTGCATCGAAGATGGTGCGCATGAGACGCATCGCCTCGTCGTGCGAGCGGTGTGCAGCAAACGTGTCGACGCCGGCAACCAGCTCCCCCACGCACCAGCCACCGTTGCGACCCGACGCTCCGAAGCCGCAGATGTCCTTCTCCAGGACGACGATTCGCAGGTCGGGCTGCAGGCCGGCCAGGTAGTAGGCGGTCCACAGACCGGTGAAGCCACCACCGATGATGGTGACGTCGGCGCTCGTGTCGGCACCGAGCGGGTTGGTGGGGGCGAGCTCGCCGGGATAGGTGTCGAGCCAGAGCGACAGCTGGCGGTACGCGGCTTCAGGATCGGCACTCATGACGCGACCGCCATGTCTGGGTTGTGCCAGACGATCAGGACGGAGTTGCCGCCAACGCTGGGGTCGACGAGGTAGCCGGGGAGCGCCCCGTGAGCCTCGAACCCGTTCTCCAGCTGAAACGTGAGCGTGGGGTCGTACAGCTCGCCGGCCTTCACCTTGGCGATGTAGTCGTCGGCGCTCATGGAATGCAGGTGTTCTGCGTATCCAGGCAGGACGCCGCCCGCCACGATGCCGCGTTTGCCGAGCGTCTGCACGCACTGCTTCCGCAGCTCGTAGAGTCGCCGGCCCACGCCGCGACCCCGGTACTCCGGGTACACGGCGATGCTCGTGCCGTAGTACCACGGGTTCGCGTCGTCGTGGCCGCTCGCACCGTCTTCGCCAGCGATCTCGGCCAGGGTGTGGCTGGTGTCGTCCAGGTCGAATTCGACGAGGATGCCGAGGCCCATTCCGATTGCCCGGTCATCATCGAGCACCATGAAGTTCCCGGCCGGGAACCGCTCCGCCAACAGCGCGATGCCGCCGGCATCGTAGAGATCGTCGGGGTCGATCGTGGTGAACACGTTGTGCTCGATGGCTGCCAACTCGTCGGCGCGGTCGGCGGTGATCGGCATGTACCGAAGCTCGCCCGGGGTCATGCGAAGGCGATCTTCGTGAATGCGTTGTGGCTGGGAAGTCCCCAGCAGGCCCAGAACTCCCGGGTACGGGGTCGCATGACCACCGCGCCGCTGGACTCGACATGGTACGGCTCCTGCGCAACCTGGCAGACCGCCTCGGGCTCTCGCGTGAGTTCCATCAGATCGTCGGCGTCGATGTCGGTTCGGTCGAGGAACGACCGTGCGGTCGCAAGTCGGCGAACCGAAGAGTCCTGGAGCTGGTCGGCCCGCGGACCCTGCACGGCGGTGGTGTCGGGGTTCAACGTGTGGTTGGTGTGCACGAGTGCGTCGTCTTCGAGTCGGTCGAAGGGACGAGCGGTGGGCATGGCCTCGATCGAGTAACCGAACCCCTCGGCGTCGAACACCGAGAAGTTGTGGCCGCCGGCCAGGTCTGCCCCGAGCACTGCGTCTTTGGCACGTTGGGCGGATGGCTGGTTGATCGCTTCCCGGACCACCTGGGGCCAGGTCACTCCTGGAGTTCCATCGGTGGCGACCAGGTTGTTGATGCCGACGCACACACCTTCCTCGCTCATGCCCATCTGACCGAGTGCACCTGTGGTCGTGAACACGAGCGACGCCGGCCCATCGTCGGGATTGACCCGCAGCAGCAGCACGTGCTCCGTGGCTGTGTCGTGCATGTCCCAGGTCTGGGCGAAGAAGCCCCCGCCGTCGACCGAACGGTGGTCGGGCACGATGAACGAGGTGCAGTCATCTTCAATGACGGTTTCCGGGTGACGGCCGCCAACCTCGGCCCGAACGGCGTCGACGAAGTCCGTGAACCCACCAACGACGATGGCTTCGGCAGTGGTGATGCCGGCGGCCTTGGCCATGGAGTGCATTTCGGCGGCCAGCGACGGCGAGTGCTTCTCGTGGGGGATGACCATGGTCTGCGCCAGGTCGAGCACATCGCTTCGTTCCATGGGGCCACCGCTCCACAGTCCTGACATGACGAGCTCAACACGTTCGTTCGTGTAGTGGCGGATCTCCTCGGCAAAGGCTGCCCCATGGGTGTGCCCCATCTGCTCGGGCGAGCCGGCCAGGTCGAGGATACGAATCGGAGGACGTTGCATCCAGCAATCATGACGCTTCACGGACCGGAGTTCAACCGACGCCACGACTTCAATCAACCAATTCAGTTGCCAAACGCCGGTCCGTCGTGTTGAATCCGTTGCCATGAGCCTCGATCACGATCCGCTGACTGCTGCGCCTCCAACCGGACTGGACGCCGACGCCGACCGTCACCTCTGGGGGCACTTCTCGGCGCTTGGCCGAAGCGTCGACGGCATGCCCATCATCGAACGGGGCGAGGGCTGCTACGTCTGGGACAACCACGGCAAGCGATATCTCGACGGACTGGCGGGGCTGTACACAACCCAGGTGGGGTACGGCCGCACCGAGCTCGCCCAGGCCGCCTTCGACCAGATGCAGACGCTCGGCTTCTTTCCCATCTGGACCTACGCCCACCCCAAAGCGGTGCAGCTGGCCAAGCGGTTGTCCGACCTCTCCCCCGGCAATCTGAACCGGGTCTTCTTCACGAGCGGCGGCAGCGAAGCAGTGGAGTCGGCATTCAAGCTGGCTCGTCAGTACTTCAAGATGCGGGACGAACCGGACCGCATAAAGGTCATCAGCCGGAACCTCTCGTACCACGGCACCACCATGGGAGCGCTCTCCATCACGGGCCTCGACTACGCGAAGACGCCATTCCTTCCACTCGTGCCCGGCGCCCTCAAGGTCAGCAACACACACGACTTCAAGCTCCAGTACGAAGGCGACCCGGACCTGCTCGGAATCGCAGCCGCGAACGAGATCGAACAGTGCATCATCGACAACGATCCGTCGACGATCGCCGCCGTGTTCCTGGAGCCGGTGCAGAACGCCGGCGGTTGTCTGGTTCCGCCGGACGGCTACTTCACTCGGGTCCGCGAAATCTGCGACAAGTACGGCGTACTCCTCGTATCCGATGAAGTCATCTGCGCCTACGGGCGACTGGGCCACATGTTCGGCTCGCAGGCACTCGGCTATCAGGCCGACATCATCACGACGGCAAAGGGGCTCACCTCGGGGCACTCGCCACTTGGCGCCGTGCTCGTCAGCGACAAGGTGGCCGAGCCGTTCGCAAACACCGACAAGATGTTCCTCCACGGATTCACGTTCGCCGGCCACCCGGTCAGCTGCGCCGTGGCGCTGGCCAACCTGGACATCATCGAGAACGAGAAGCTCAACGAGAACGTGCTCGCAAACGAAGACCTCTTCCGGTCCTCACTCGACACGCTCGCCGATCTGCCGATCGTGTCCGACGTACGCGGCAAGGGCTACTTCTACGGCATCGAGCTCATGAAGGACGCCGAGAAGAACATCCCATTCACCGAGGCCGAAGCCGAACATCTCCTGCGCGGTTTCCTGTCCCTTCGGTTGGCCGAGCTCGGCCTGCTCTGCCGAGCCGACAGCCGCGGTGAACCCGTGATCCAGCTCTCCCCACCGATCATCGCCGGCCCGGAACAGATCGACGAAATGACGCGCATCATCCACAAGACCCTCACCGAGGCAATGGTCGAGATGCAGAAGTTCGACTGATGACCGTGACACCGCCCGGCACGCAACCGGAGCTTGACGAGATCGACAAGGCCATCATCCGAGAACTCCAGGTGGACGGCCGGATGCCGTACTCGCAGCTCGCTCCGGTTGTCGGCCTCTCCGAGGCTGCGACCCGCCAGCGGGTCAATCGTCTGACGGAACGGGGCGTGATCAGCATCGTGGCCGTCACGGACCCGATCGCCCTCGGGTACGGCTACCAGGCGATGCTCGGCATCAACGTCGACTCCGACGTGGTGAACACGGCCGAGAAGCTGAGCCAGATCGACGAGTTGGAGTACGTGGTCATCACCACTGGCCGACACGACATCCTCGCCGAAGTTGTCTGCACCGACGCCGAGCATCTTCTGCAGGTGATCGACGGCAACGTCCGCATTGTTTCCGGCGTGCGAAACGTGGAGACGCTGACGTACCTCCGGATTGTCAAACAGAGTTACGACTGGGGGACGATGTGACGCCCGGAGGGAAGCAATGACCGCAGCAGTAGAAATCTCAGGTGTCACGAAGCGGTTCGACGACGTCGTTGCCGTCGACGACATCGACCTCACGATCGCCGACGGCGAGTTCTTCGCGATGCTTGGTCCATCGGGCTGCGGCAAGACGACCACGCTGCGAATGATTGCTGGGCTCGAGTTTCCCACGCAGGGAAGCCTGAAGATCTTCGGCGAGGAAGTCGGCACGCTTCCGCCCAACAAACGGCCGGTCAACACCGTCTTCCAGAACTACGCACTGTTCCCGCACATGAACGTGCTGCAGAACGTGGGCTTCGGCCTGAAGATGAGCGGGGTGGACAAGCGAGACATCAACTCCCGCGCCAAGGAAGCCATTTCGCTCGTGCAGCTGGGCGGCATGGAAGGACGGCGACCCAACCAGCTTTCCGGCGGCCAGCAGCAACGCGTTGCGTTGGCCCGGGCACTGGTGAATGAGCCGAAGGTGCTCCTGCTCGACGAGCCGCTCGGCGCACTCGACCTCAAGCTGCGCCAGGAGATGCAGAGCGAACTGAAGTCGCTGCAGCGTGACCTGGGCGTGAGTTTCGTCTTCGTCACCCACGACCAGGAAGAGGCCCTCACGATGAGCGATCGCATCGCCGTCATGGATCAGGGCAAGCTCCTCCAGGTCGGTACACCCGAAGAGATCTACGAACGGCCAGCAAACCGTTTCGTTGCCGACTTCATCGGTCAAACGAACCTGCTCGAGGGCACCGTGGCCGATGCCGACACCGTGGTGCTGGCGAATGGAGCTCGGGTCGCAGCATCGTCCGACCACCCGGCTGGCACGAAGGTTGCCCTGAGCCTGCGCCCCGAGCGGGCCAACGTGTCCCACCGTTCGGACGACTCCCCGGCCGACGGCATGGGAATCGATGGAACCGTGTCCGGCGTGACCTACCTGGGCAATGCGCTCGTCTATCGAGTGGCCCTGGACTGGATGGAGGTCGAGGTTCGGGACGAGAACAGTCCCAACGCCGATCGCCTCACCGCAGGAGATCTGGTGCGGGTCAGCTGGGAACCCGGTGCGGCAGCGGTGGTGGCTGAATGACCGCTGCGGCAACACCCGAGTTCGAACTGGCCAACGAGCGCAACAAACGCCGTCGTGGCCTGTTCATGGCGTTGCCGGCGTATCTCTACCTTGTCCTCTTCTTTGCCCTGCCGCTCATCATCGTGGTCGTCTACTCGTTTGCGACCCGCAATCGATTTGGCGGCACCGACCTGTCGGGCTGGAACCTGGAGGCCTACGCCAAGCTCGGTGAACCCATCGTTCGCGACATTCTGTTCCGGTCATTGTGGTTGGCCCTGCTCACCACGGTGATCTGTCTGATCCTCGCGTATCCGTTCTCCTACTTTCTCGCCACACGTTCCCCGACCGTTCGCAACATCATGCTCGTCTTCGTCATGATCCCGTTCTGGTCCAACTTCCTGGTGCGGAACTATGCGTGGCGCGTTCTGCTCGGCAACGACGGCCCCGTGTCGCGGCTCACCGACGGTGCGGGTCTTGGCGAGACCACGATTTTGTTCACGCCGACCGCCGTGGTCCTGGGCCTGGTCTACGGGTTCCTTCCGTTCATGATCCTGCCCATGTACGCGGCAATCGAGCGCATGGACTGGAGCCTCATCGAGGCGAGCCGCGACCTGGGCGCCACCGGGTTCCAGACCTTCCGCAATGTCACGTTCCCGCTGTCGATGCCGGGTGTCATCGCTGGTTCAATCCTCGTGTTCATCCCGAGCCTTGGTGCCTACGTGACCCCCGAGATTCTTGGCGGAGCCAAGACGACATTGTTGGGCAGCTACATCGTCACCCAGTTCCTGACCGCACGGAACTGGCCGGTTGGAGCGTCGGTGTCGACCGTCCTGATGATCGTGATGCTCGCAGCCACACTGATCTACTTCCGCAAGGGCGGGAGGACGCTCTAGTGGCAACCAACGCAAAGCAGCTTCGGGGCAACACCCGCTGGGTACTCAGCCTCAACGCTGTGCTCGTCTACACCTTCTTCTACGCGCCGATCGCGCTGCTGGTTCTCTACTCGTTCAGTGACGACCAGCTCGTTGGCCGCTGGGGCGGGTTCACGCTCGACTGGTATCGGGCGTTTGGCGAGAACGACGAAGTGCAGTCGGCCCTGTCGGTCTCCGTTCGAGTGGCCGTGATCTCCACGCTGGTTTCGGTTGTGCTCGGCACAATGGCTGCCCTGTCTCTGGAACGCTTCCGCTTCAAGGGCAACAAAGTCTTCGATGCGCTGCTGTACCTCCCCGTCATCATTCCCGACGTCACCATGGCAGTGATGATGCTGCTGTTCTTCACCCAGGGCATCAGCCTGCTCGACTCGGTCTTTGGCATTCAGCTCACCAAGGGCATCGCCACGGTCACCTTGAGCCACATCGCATTCAGCATCAGTTTCGTGTCCATCGTTGTGCGAGCTCGCCTGGCCGGCATGAGCGAGGTGCTGGAAGAAGCCGCCCAGGACCTGTACGCCACGCGATGGCAGTCCTTCCGCTTCGTCACATTGCCGCTCATCCTCCCCGGAGTCATCGGTGGTGCGCTGCTCTCCCTCACGCTCTCGCTCGACGACGTCGTCATCACCCAGTTCGTCGCCGGACCCGGATCCACGACGCTGCCGGTCTACGTCTTCGGCCTCATTCGTCGAGGTGTTTCGCCGCTCATCAACGCCGTCTCCGTCGTGATGCTCGCCGCCTCGATCCTTCTCGTAGTGTTGTCCCTCATTGCCCAGCGGGCACGAGGCGGCTCCGTCACCTGATCGCTGAACAACCACATCCTTGGAGGGATACCAGTGAAAACCAAACGACTGATGAGACTGTTGGCCATGCTGGCCGCAGTGGCAATGTTTGCCGCAGCCTGCGGCAGCGACGAGGCTGAAACCTCGACCGACGCAGGCAGTTCCGACGGTGACGCCGCAGAGAGCGAAACCGCTGGGTGTGCAGCTGGTGAAACCGATGGCCCTCTCGCCATCTACAACTGGACCGAGTACATGGACCCCGAGCTGAAGGACGCGTTCGCAGCCGAGTTCGGCGTCGAGGTGACCGAGGACAACTACGACTCGAACGAAGCCATGCAGCCGATCATCAACGCTGGCGGCTCCGGTTACGACTTCATCGTGCCTTCGGACTACATGGTCTCGATCATGATCGCCGCCGGCGACATCCAGCCGCTCAACAAGGACGCCATCCCCAACATCGGCAACCTTGCCGCCGATTTCGCGTCCGGACTGCCCTACGACCCCGACGGCACGTACACCGCCCCCTACCAGTGGGGAACCACCGGCCTTGGCGTCGACCTTGCGGTCACCGGCGAGGACGTCCCACAGACCTGGGGCCTCATCTTCGATGCTGAACTCGCAGCCGAATACAACCTTGAAGGCTCCTACGCCACGCTGCTGAACGACCCTCGGGAGACCATGGGCGCCGCGCTGAAGTACCTCGGCTACTCCCTGAACACGACCAGCGAGGATGAGCTCACCGAAGCGCGTTCGCTCGTTCAGGAAGCCAAGGACCGAGTCACCGCGTACGACTCCGATCAGTACGACGAGCTCCTCGTCACCGGCGACTCTGCGGTTGCCCACGGCTACAGCGGAAACTTCCTGTTCCAGTTCCTCGACGCCGACAACCCCGACCAGTACACCTACTTCGTTCCCGAAGAAGGCGGCACGCGTTGGATCGACAACATGGCCATTCCAAAGGACGCCCCGCACCCGTGCACGGCCCACACCTTCATCAACTTCCTGCTCGACGCTGAGCGCGGTGCACAGCTGACGAACTGGAACCTCTATGCCAGCCCGAACGAGGCAGCCGTCGAGTTCATCGACCAGGAAGTCCTCGACGACCCGATCGTGTACCCGGTCGACACCTCCAAGCTCGAAGAGATCGAAGACACCGGTGACTTCGAAACCAACTTCAGCGACGCCTTCATCGAGGCAAAGGGGTAGGCCGGAGGCCTACCTACTCTTCGTCCCGGAGGGCCGAAGAGCCGGCTGGGGCTTCGCTCCAGCTACGCCTTTGGCCTGCGGCCAAACGCGGGCTGGGGCCGAAGAGCCGGCTAGAGCTTCGCTCCAGCTACTGAGCTGTGCAGTCCTGTGTGCCGTATTGGCATGTGGGGCTGCACAGATCTGGTTTTGGGTCAGCCG
Organism: uncultured Acidimicrobiales bacterium; assembly: GCA_964517125.1. GTDB lineage: Bacteria > Actinomycetota > Acidimicrobiia > Acidimicrobiales > SHLQ01 > SHLQ01. Next base: position 5,428 of record CAZFBD010000063.1, on the reverse strand, counting down.
GTGACCGTTCGGCACCCGAGTTCGACCGGATCCTGCTTCTTGCGACCCACATCGATGGCATCAACACACAGCTCGTGCTCGCCGTCGGGGATCTGCACTCGCAGCGAGAACCCGTGGCGACTTCCGTAGTCGGGGAACGCTGCGCCCACATCCGGACGCCTGGTGCGAGCCGTCCGACTCGTCACGATCTCATCATCGATCCTGACCTGGATGGTTGTGGGGCGAACGCGGTTCGGGTCGATCGCCCACCCTTTGATCCGGGCAGCACCGTTGCGCACCCGCACGACATCGAGTGAACCCTGCGGGGAACCCGTAGGCGTGATCAACAGGATCTTGTCGTTCGATCCGTTGGAGGTCGTGACGTACAGGCTGCGTCGTGGACCCGCCATCGGTGTTCGCAGACGGCCATAGGTGCCGCTCAGTTCGTCGCCGATCTCTGACGCGATGAACGAGCCCTGGCCATCGAAGTCGAAGAATCGGAGCGTGGAGTTTTTCAGCGATGCCACCGCAAGGGTGCCGTTGAGCGGCCCCCAGTGCGAACCGGTCACCCACCAGCCACCGGCCATCGCCAGCGTGGGACTGCCGGTGGACCATTGGGCCTCGATTGCGTCTGGGAACTTCGCAAGGTCCGTCATGGGAACATTCTCGGCGTACCCGGGACCTGGATCCCAGCCGTAGTTGCCACCAGCCACCAGGCGGTTGATCTCATCATCGACGTTCGGTCCGTGCTCGACCGTCCACATCTCGTTCGTTCCCGGGCGGCGCGTGAGTCCCTGCAGGTTGCGATGTCCATAGGTGTAGATGCGCCGTGTGTCGGCGTTCGCCGAGTTCGCAAAGGGGTTCCCGGCCACGCCATCGCCAGTGTCGGGGTCGACCCGCAGGACCTTGCCGGCGAGCGATGTCAGGCTCTGTGGGTTCGATGATCCTGCGGCGTCCCCCGTTGCGATGAACAGGTCGCCCTCGAGATCGAACCGCAGCCGGCATCCACCATGGCGGCCGGTGGAGAGGTCGATGCCTCCGACGAGCGGATCGGCGATGCGCGACGCCGTCCGGTAGTCCGCTCCCATCGTCCATCCGATGACCTGGATCTCCGCTCCCGTATGACCCTGGCACGTGTAGAAGCGCCGGTTCTCCGAGAAGTCCGGGTGCAGGACCATGCCGAGCAGGCCGGTCTCTCCGTTCACGAACAGATCGGCGAAGTCGGCGTCGATGCGGCGGATCTTCCCATCGGCCATTCGGGCATTCAGCCGACCCGGACGCTCCGTGAACACCAGCACGCCGTCGGGCGTGTGCGCCAAGTCCCACGGCAGGGTCAGACCATCGGCCAGAACCCGCACATGCAGCGAGGGAGAGATGGCTCCCCCGATCGCTCCGGCGGGCGCCGGTTGGGCTGTTGTGAGTGCCGCTGCAAGCAGCGCGCAGATGAGGAGAGCGGTTCCGCCGCCCCGCAGGAGGAAACGTGCCATGGCTCCAACGTAGACTCGCCAGGATGGACAACGGGGTCACCACAGGCAACGCCACCACGGTCAACTGGTCGGTGATCGACGACGTGCGGCCGCTTGCCGCAGTGACGGAACGCCAACATCACCCCGTCTCGGACGCCCAGATATCCGACTTCGCACGAGACGGCGTCGTGCTCCTTCCCGGCCTCTTTGCCGACTGGGTCGCGCCCCTTGCCGCCGGTCTCGATCGGGTCATGACCACGCCCGACGACTACGCGTTTCCCTGCGACAGCGTGAGCCCCGGAGAACCCGGACGGTTCTTCGACTGCTACTGCAACTGGCAGCGCGTGCCCGAGTGGAGCTCGTTCGTTCTCAACTCGGCCGCAGCTTCGATCGCCGCACAACTCATGGCGTCGACGACCGCGCAGTTCTTTCATGAGCACGCGTTCTCGAAGGAACAGGGAACCAACAAGGCAACACCCTGGCACCACGACCTGCCGTACTACTGCGTGGAAGGGCTGCAGACGGCGAGCGTCTACGTCGCCCTCGACTCGACGCCGGTCGAGACAGCCGTTCGGTTTCTCCGAGGGTCACATCGTGACGGCAACCTCTACGTGCCCCGCACATTCCGAGATGGCGGCGAGTACGCAACCGGCGACGCAACGCTGGCGAGCGCTCCACAGGACATCGCCGTCGACGACACGGCGGTGTTCGCCACAGCGCTGGAGCCCGGCGACACGCTCGTGTTCGACTTTCGCACCCTCCACGGCACGACCGACGCGCCGATCACCGGGCGCCGCCGGGCCTTCTCGACCCGCTGGTTGGGAGACGACGTGCACTATCACGAGCGAAGTGGGGCCACCTCGCCGCCGCTGACCGACCTGGGTCTTCGGCCGGGTGACCGCATGCGCGAAGACCGCTTCCCTGTTCTGTGGCCATCGTGAGAATCGGCATTGCGCTGGGGGCCGGTGGGCCCTTCGGTTGGGCCTTCCACCTGGGGGTACTCGATGGCCTCCGAGCCACGGGGCGCAATCCGTCCGCTGCGGAACGAATCATCGGCACGTCGGCCGGCTCCTCGATTGCGATCTCGATGCTCAGTGGTGCAGACACCCAAGAGGTTCTCGCCACCTTTGGTCCGCCGGACGACCCACAGGATCGGGCCGACCTGGAGAAGGCGTTCGCCGAGGTACGACGACGGCCGTGGAAAATGCTGCGACCCATCGCACCATCTGCCGTGATTGCTTGGCGTCCCGGGGCCGGTCTGCCAGGAATCGCCGGAGCGTTCCCTCGAGGGGCCTTTCCGACGTCGACCCTGCGGGGGTTTCCGGGCGCCGTCGACATGACCGAATGGCCATCGTCGTTGTGGATCCCGAGCGTTCGGGCCGACGACGGACAGCTGGTCGTGTTCGGCCGGGATCGAACCGACGTTGCGGTGGTCGATGCCATGGAGGCGTCGTCGGCGGTTCCCGGCATGTTCCAGACCAAGCGCATCGACGGTCGGCCACACGTCGACGGCGCGGTTGCCTCAGCTGTTCACGCCGACCTGTTTCTCCCCGACCGCCTGGACGCAATCCTGATCTCGTCACCCATGACGCAGCCGGGCAACGGCGCCATCCGAAAGCGCGCCCGACGTCAGCTCGACGCCGAGGTCGCCCTCCTCGAAGCCGATGGGCGACACGTGCTCCGTATCGAACCCGACGAACACATCGTCGAGTTGGCGAAGGGCTTCCCACGGTCGAATCCCGACGCTGGTCCACGCATTGCAGAGACCGCACAGAACATGGTCGTGCAAGCGTTCAAACGACTCGGAGCAGCCTGAGTCAATTGCGGGGCGAGAGCGAGGCTCCGAGCGTCAGTTGGCCCGGGACGCCGCGAGCAGTTCGTTGAAGCGGTCGTCGTTTCGCTTTCGCCACGTGTCCTCGATCATCGCCGCGATCACGACGAGTGGCATGAAGACGCCCAGCGTCACCGCCCACGCAACAACCTCTGGCGACTCATCGAAGGAGACGTAGTCGGCTGGTCGATTCGCCCAACGGACCGCGTAGAAGATCGTGGCGAGAACGAAGACGGCAACCATCCGACGGCGCCAGCCAATGTGGCTTGCCGCCCGCGACACAGCGAGCATGCCCAGCGAGACGAGGCCCAGACCGAGCCAGCTTCCCACCGAGTCGATCACCTGAGACTCGCCATCCCAGCCAATGGCCACGGCAAACGCCAGCCCGGCAACAACCGGTACCAGCAAGAGGGCTGCGAACTGTCGAATCCACCGCATGAGGCGAGTGTGCCACCGGCTCCCCGCCCGCCAACAGAGTCATCGGACCCGTTGGTCGGGCGGGAACCGGAATCGATCAGTCTTCGCACCTTCGGATGACGGGTGCCCGCTGGCAGGTGTCGGTGCCGGGTCCGCCATTGATGCGATCGTCGGCCCCGATCCCGTCGATCACATCGTTGCCGGCACCCCCGTACAGACGGTCGATCCACCAGCCGCCGGTCAGTTCGTCGCTGCCGCGGCCGCCCATGAGCACGTTGTAGTCCTGTGTGGAGAACAGAAGGTCGTTCCCCGCTCCGCCGCGAACCGCATCGTTCCCTCGGCCGGCGTGGAGTTCGTCGTTGCCGCGTTGTCCGTCGATGAAGTCGTCGTCCTCACCACCGTGCACCAGGTCGTCGCCAGCTCCAGCAAACACCTCGTCATCGCCGGGTCCGGCATCGATGTCGTCGGCGCCCCGGCCTCCACAGATGATGTCGTTGCCGCCACGGCCGTCGATGATGTCGTTGCCGCCGCGGCCGACGATCACGTCGTCACCGTCGGTACCGAGAAGCGTGTCGTCGGCAGCCGATCCCACGATGGTCGCCGGACGACCATTGCACTGTGGTCCCGACGCGTCCGGCAGCTTGGGCACCCGCCGGCTGCCCATCATGAGCAGCTGATCGAGCTGCCGACCATCGCCGAGTGTGCCGCCGGCACAGTCACGCTTCTCGACGATGCACGCACGGGTCCACGCCTCGAGCGTGGGCTGGTGCCATCCGTTGATCCAGTCGGCATGGAGCGTGCTGCCGCCGGGTCGACCCATGTCGGACGACAGGGTCCAACCGGTCGATGCCTTGTCTCGGACTTCCCACACAAACTGCATCTGCAGCTGTGGCACGGGGAAGGGGTGGCTGGCCGGGCAGAAACGCAGCCCGTTGTTGTCGTAGTCGGTGTACGCCATGTGACTCTGATGGTCCCGGGAATCCAGGTTTGCCCCGTCCCAACACGAGGGGAACGAGAGCGACATCTGCAGGTCATCACCCACGGGGCAAGTGGGAATGGTGTCGCTGTTGGGCAGGTCATTTCGTGACGAGCAGCGCCAGTAGGCAACGTTGTCCACCGCCTCGGGTGAGCCGTCGGCGTTGCCTGCCACCATCTTCAATCCGGCCGGAAGTGCGACAACGTCGGCGGCGTCCTGGTCGGTGAGGTGCTTGTAGTAGATGTCGTGTCGATCCGGAATGCGGGGCGCACCATCGGCCGTGACCACGGCAGGCATCCAGTACGCAGACTTGTTGAAGTTCGTGCCCTGACAGGTGGAGCTCCCGCGACGCAGGAGACTCTCGGGAGTGGAGTGTGCGTTCGTTGCCGTGTTCCCGAAGAAGAAATGCAGGTGCGAGGCACCAGGCTGACCGGGGAACACGATGGGGTCGTCGTAGGCCGCATGGGAGAACTCGCAGAACGTTCGGAAGTTCGACGAATCCGTCGTTCGCGGCGGCGCTGGTGGATCCGGACTGATCGTTGCACCCACGCCACCTGCGAACGCAAGATGCAGGAGTGTGGCAATCAGGACGAGCACGGTGCCGCCGCACGTGATCAGGACAGGCTGTGTTGGACGCATGGCTTCTCCTCGGTGTGGACCACCCACGTCCATCCTGAAGGAACCGATGCCCGGCAACCGGACGACAACCGGACGACAACCGGACGATTGCCGGGCGCAACGGTCAGTCGAGCACGCTTC
>CAZFBD010000062.1:0-25784 GCA_964517125.1 uncultured Acidimicrobiales bacterium | reverse complement strand
TCTTCCATGGCGTCATCTTCCATGGCGTCGTCGTCGGACGTTGTTGTTTCGTCGGCCGTTGCCGCGGTGCCTTCGTCGTCGCTTCCGCACGCGGCAGCGAGCATGGCGAGGACAGCGAGCAGCGCCGCAAGTTTCCTGAACGTCATCTGGGGTTCCCTCCGTATGCTCCGAAATGGAGTCATGTGAATTTTGTATACAATATGCACTTCGACCGGGATTGCAAGTCAGACACACCGACCCCCGGCACGATGACAACATAGAGGAGAATTCGTTTGGTAGCGAACGATTTCTCGCTGCTGTAACTTTTCTCTAGAGTTCTCGTGAACCCAGACTTGGAGTCCATGTGCCGAAGACCTTGCGCCGAGCCCTGATCATCGCCCACGAGCCCGACGGGCCCGGAGGACAGGTCGCTGTACGCCTTGCCCAGCGCGGCTTCGAGACCACGACCCACATCGTCACCCACGACTACGACGAACCGAACACGGCCACCCCGTTCCCCGACTTCAACGACTACGACCTCGTTGCGATCATGGGCTCCATCCGGTCACTCACCCGCAAGGACGAGATCGACACGTGGGTCCACGATGAGCTGGATCGCATTCGTGCGGCGCAGGAGTCAAACGTCCCCATGCTGGGCGTCTGCTTCGGCGGGCAGCTGCTTGCTGAAGCGCTCGGCGGCACCGTCGAGGTCGCGCCGGTCACCGAAATCGGTTGGCACACCATTGACGACGCCCCGGGCCAGAAGAACCCAGCGGGACCGGGACCATGGATGGAATGGCACCACGATCGGTTCGTCGCACCGCCCGGATCCACCCTGCTGGCCCAGACCGACGACGCCGCGCAGATGTTCTCCATCGGCCGTTCGGTGGGAACGCAATTCCATCCCGAAGTCGACGTGGCGCACATCTCCGATTGGCTGGCCACCGCCGATCCCGAGTACCTCGCCGAGTACGACCAGCACCACGACATGATCATGGCTGACATCATGGATCACAGCGCTCGCAACACCGTCCAGTGCCACGCATTCGTCGATTGGTTCCTGGACACGATCGCCTTTCCGTCCGACCTTCAGGAGACCACCCAATGAGCGACCGACCACTGATTGGCCTCAGCGGCCGCCGCAAGACGGCCGGACAGATCCTCGGCACCCCCGAGTCGCTGCATCACCTCGAAGGCGACTGGTTCTATGCCGACTACGCACGAGGCATCCTGGCCGCCGGAGGGCTTCCGATGAACCTGCCCCTCGACGCCCCACCGGAGCTCTTTGCCGGCCGGCTCGATGGCATCCTGCTGTCTGGCGGAGCCGACATCGGACCCGAGCAATACAACGCCGCGTCGGAAACCGACGACTTTCCCCCCGAACCCGAGCGCGATGCATTCGAGCTTGCGTTGCTCGACGGCGCGGTGAAGCACGCCATCCCGGTCCTTGGCATCTGCCGCGGCCTCCAGCTGATCAACGTGCACGCTGGTGGATCCCTCCACCAGCACGTGCCGGCACACGCCCAGTTCGAGGCCGACCCCACCGAGCACGCGCACAACATCGAGATCAGTGCAGGCTCCACCCTGTCGGGCCTGTACGGCAGCGAGCTCTCCGTCAACTCGCTCCACCACCAGACCGTGGACCGCGTCGGCACCGGCCTGTCGGTCACTGCCCAATCCGACCACTCGGTCGAAGGCCTCGAGCACAACGAGCTTCCCATCGTGGCCGTCCAGTGGCACCCCGAAATGCTCAACACCCGCCTCGAAGACCCGATCTTCGGCTGGCTCGTAAACCAAGCTGCATCTTCGACTGGCTCGTGAACCAAGCCGCAACCACCCGAACCCAACCAGCCCACCCACGGCCACCTGCCGCCCAACCCGCCACCACGTTCCGCGGCCGCTCCACCACAACAGGGGCCAGGCCCCTCGTGTGAACTGACAGACACGGTGCGTGGGATTTCCCTTCAGACGCGGCCCAAAGTCATCCAGAAACCACACTCCGCGGCCACTTCACCACAACAGGGGCCAGGCCTCTGGTGTGAGTTCGCGGCCGCGGAGTGTGGTGGCCAACACGGTGGATGAATCGGATTGTGACGCGAAGAACGCGGCACCCCGGTGTCGGTGTGCCGCGCTCTTTCGTCTCGGCTCTCAGGCGTTGGCGCTGCCCGGTTCTGGCGCTGCCCGGTTCGGGCGCAGGCGCTGCCCGGTTCAGGCGCAGGCGTTCTCCGGTTCGGGCGCTTGCGTGATCCTTGCGGGCGTTTGCGGTCTTGTGCCGGAGCTGGTGCTAGGCGTTGAAGCGGCGTGCGCCGCCGAGGGTGAGTGCGCCGACGGCGAGCAGCGCTGCGCCGAAGAGGGCGATAATCCAGGACTCGGCGCCGGTCACGGCGAGTTCGGCCATCGCCGGATCGGTGATGGCGATCCAGGTAGCGCCGGCTTGCGAGCCGTCGAGGGCGCCAGCGCTGAAGAAGAAGTTGTCGCCAACTTCAACCGTTGCGCTCTCGGACCAGTTGCCATCGCTGTCGACCGTGACCTGGACGGCGTTTGCGATATCGCAGTCCTCGAGCGGGCTGATGGCGTTGCCTGCGGCGACGATCTCGTCGAGGTCGGAGACGCCGGGCACCAGGGTGTCTGCGGGAGAGGTGCAGGCAACGAGGATGATGTCGGTATCGGGGATGAACCCGGAGCCTGTAGCCGTGAGGTCGTACATGCCGGCTTCCGGGACGGATGCCGGGTCGGATTCGACGGTGCCGATGACGGCTTCATCCTGGGCACTGGCTGGCGCAGCGAACGCAACAACAGCAATGAGTGCGGTCGCAAAGATGGTCATGAGCTTCTTCATGTTTCCCCCTGGGGTGAGTCGCCCGGTCGATGGAAACCGGGAGTTACCCGACGGTAGCTCACGGCGTTCGATGCCGACGCACCGGGGAATCGGGTCAGGCTCGGGGCTCTCGGGGCAGGCCCAACACCCGCTCACCGAGGATGTTTCGCATGACCTCGGATGTGCCGCCGGCCAGTTTGTACGAGGGGCTGTAGCAAATCTCGAGTGTCGACTGATTGTCGAGCATTGCCTCGGCACCGAGGATGCGAGAGGCGAAGTCGGCAACACGGACCTGATGCTCCGTACAGAACACCTTGGTCGCTGCACTGAACCCCTTCGGCGCCTGCCGCAGCACCTCTCGGTACACGAGGAGCCGGCCGACATGGTAGCCAGATTCCAGCTGTGCAATCTCCTGGCGTACCAGCGGGTTCTCGCGGTCGGCTCTGGTCAGGGCCAGCTCGTAGAGCGGCCGGTTGGAGACGAGGCGATCGATGCCGCCGCGTTCGTGCTCCAGCTGCACCATCGTCTGCTTGAAGGCTCCGCCCTCGACGCCCACCAGATTCTCGACCGGCACACGCACATCGGTGAAGAAGATCTCGCAGAAGTGCGTGTTGTTCACCATGTCGCGAATGGTGCGGACCTCGATGCCGGGCAGGTCCATGGGAACGATGAGCTCAGAGACGCCTTCGTGGGGACGGCCCGTCGCGTCGGTGCGACAGATCAGGTACACGTAGTCCGCAAGAGCACCGCCGCTCGTCCAGATCTTCTGGCCGTTGACCACGAAGACATCGCCGTCGCGCTCCGCTGCGGTCTTCAGGCTGGCGAGGTCGGACCCGCTGTCGGGTTCGCTCATGCCAATGCCCCAGGTACTCTTGCCCGACAACATGTCGGGGAGGTACTCGGCCTGCTGGTCGGGCGTGCCGTAGGTGAACAGCGACGGACCGAACTGCCGGTCGGCGAACCAACTGGCGGCAAGTGGCGCACCGGCGCCGATCATCTCTTCAGCCATGATGACGCGCTCGATGTTCGGTCGCCCTCCCCCGCCGAACTCGCTGGGCCAGGTCATGCCCACCCAACCGTTTTCGGCCAGCGTGACCGAGAACTCCTTGGAAAAGCCATTGATCCAGCTGTCGTTGTGCACGCCGTGATCGGCGACTCCCTGCTGAGCGACAGCACGCGCCCGGCTTCGGAGGTCTTCGAGCTCGGGGCTGAGCGCGAAATCGAAGCCTGTCACTTGCTGGAGATCTTCGACTTGAGCGAACTCACCATGTCGACGAAGGCGGACTCGCCCATGGACCAGACCTGTGTGTCGAGTTCGTTGTCGATGGCTGCGTCGCTTTCGGTGATGGCCAGTGTGCGGTGCATGGTTTCCTTCGTCCGCATCAACAGCTCCCGTGGAGCGTTCGCCGCCTTGGCAGCGAGGACCTCGGCTGCCTGGAGCAACTCGTCGTTTGGCACGCACTTCCACGCCAGACCGACATCGGCGGCACGCTGACCGTCGAGGACCTCACCGAACAGCACCATTGCCTTGGCCGTCTGGAGGTCGGTGATGTTCTTCAGGCGCCACATGTGACCGCCACCCGGACCAAGCCCGATCTGCAGGAAGCGGGAGTCGAACTTCGCAGACTCTGCGGCGATCACGACATCGCACACCAGAAGGGCATTCATGCCTGCACCGACAGCGGCACCATTGACGGCAGCGATGGTGGCCAGCCGACTGCTTGCGATTCGGACGAAGCCCGCGTAGATGCGGCGCATACCGTCGGGCCCAGGGTTCTCGAGCAGTTCGTCGAGATGACCCCCGGAACAAAAGCCCTTGCCAGCGCCGGTGATGATGACAGCGTTGATGGACTCGTCGGCCTCGAGATCATCGAAGATCTCCTGGATGCGAGCGCTCATTGCGAGCGTGAATACGTTGCGCCGATCGGGATCGTTCAACGTGACGACTGCGTATCCCTCACGCTTGTCCACCAGGACCGTGTCCATGCTTGGCTGCCTTTCTTCGTCGTCGACGAGGGTCGACGTTTCGACAATACCGGCAGTGGCTACGGGGTGCGGAACCCGACCGGGCTCGGATCAGATGCCGGCGACCCGACGGACGGCCGCTGCGGTCTCAACAGGCTTCTTCACATGCACCATGTGGCCGGCGTCGGCGATTTCGACGGACCAGGCGTTCGGCATCTTGGATTCGAAGACGTCGCGGGCCGCGTGGAAGCCCTTGTCCCGGTCGCCCACGACGACACCGGTGGGCGCAACGATGTTCTGAAGGTTGTCGACGACGAGCGAGTCGTGCTGCAGACAAATCCGTTCCTGGCCGTCGGGCGCATCGGGGTTCGCGTTGTCGAGCACCCACTGATTCCAGTCGTTGCGGGGGCCGTCGCTGCGGTATCCGGGGCCGGCTGCGACAAGCACCAGGCCGGCTACTGCATCGGGGCGGGTGACGGCGTAGGAGAGCGACAGAAAGCCGCCGAGAGAATGCCCGACGAAGACCGGCGGCTGGGTGCACTCCTGCACGATGGCATCGAGCGATGTAAGCACGGCATCGCGTTCGTATTCGGCCAATGGCGCCGCGCCGGTCTGACCATGGCCGGGAAGATCGACGGCGATGCACCGGGCCACCGGGGTCAGCTCAGCGATGACTCCCGACCAGATCGTGGTGTCGTTCTGCCAGCCGTGGAGGAGGATGAGGTCTGGACCGGAGCCGGATATGTCGACGAACAGTTCCATGCTCAGCCCTGTGCCAGCTCGGTTGCCAGCGGTTCGAGGCGGGTCACGTCCATGGCACCGCGCATGGACCACACGACAATGTCGACGCCGGCGTCGAAGAACGGTGCCGCCTCGTCGGCGTGTTCCTGCGGCGATCGATCGTCGAACGCCAGGTGGATCGAGCGGGCGATGTCGGCCTGGTTGCGGCCGACCGAGTCGCAGTGCTCTCGTAGTGCGCCGTCGAGGTCCTGCCATTCGGCCACGCTCTTCGGGAAGGTGTAGTCCCATTGGTCGGCGAACCGGGCCACGGTGCGAAGCGTGCGCTTGCGGCCTCCGCCCCCGATCACGATCGGGATGCGGCTCTGCACAGGACGAGGCTCGCACAGTGCATCCTGCAGTTGGTAGTACTCGCCCTCGAAGGTGGTGCTGGTGTTGGTGAGCATGGACGCAATGACTTCCATACCCTCCTCGAACCGGTCCGACCGCTCCTTCTTGGTTCCGAGCGGGATGCCGTAGGCGTCGCTCTCCATGAAGTTCCATCCGGCGCCCATACCCAGCTCGAATCGTCCGTTGGAGATGTGGTCGAGGGTGGCGGCCATGTTGGCAGTGATGGCAGGGTGGCGATGGTGCATTCCGTTGACCATGGCGCCAATCCGGATGCGGGTGGTGGCCTGCGCCAGGGCGCCCAACATGGTCCAGCCCTCCAGGTTTGGCCCGTCGTAGGGTTCGGCCAGCGGGTAGAAGTGGTCCCAGTTCCACGCCGACTCGAAGACCTCGATCTGGTCGGCCGCTTTCCACACGTCGAGAAACTCATTCCAGGTCGCGTGATGGGGAGGAGTCTTGAGTGCATGTCGAGCCATCTCCGGATTCTCGCAGCAAACCTCCATCGTCGCCCCCATGTGTGGTGACGAATCTGCTAGTCATAGACAAGGCCGCCACAGGAGATACAGACCATGGAAATCGCGAACGAGTTCACCGTCGACGCCCCGATCGATGTGGCGTGGACAACGCTCACCGACATTCCCTTCATCGCCCCGTGTCTACCGGGAGCCATGCTCGAAGGCGAGGAAGACGGCGTGTACTCGGGCAACGTGAAGATCAAGGTCGGGCCGGTCACCGCCCAGTACAAGGGCACGGCGAAGTTCATCGAGAAGGACGACGACGCCTACAAGGCCGTGATCGACGGCAAGGGTCGGGACTCGCGTGGAGCGGGCAACGCGAACGCCCTGATCACAGCGCAGATGCACGCTGAGGGTGAACGCACCCGGGTCGAGATCGTCACCGACCTGAAGGTCAGCGGCAAGGTCGCACAGTTCGGGCGCGGCGTCATGCAGGACGTGAGCGAGAAGCTGCTCGGACAGTTTGCTGACTGCCTCGAAGGCAAGATGGCGGCGCTCGACGAGCCGGCCGCCGACGCGGCTGGCGATGCCGACAGCCCGCAGGACGCTCCTCCCCCGGTTCCCGGAGACAGTGAGTCCTCGACGACAACGGCCAAGGAGCCCGAGCCCATCGATCTGCTCGATGTTGCCGGTGGCGCCGCAACCTGGCAGCGGATGGTTCCCGTCGCCGCCGGACTCGCCGCGCTGTTCGGCATCATTCGCCTGCTGCGCCGCCGGTCGGCTTCCTAATCGATCTCGAGCAGTTCCCGGAAGCGATAGATGCCCTTCCCGGCGGCCTTCGCCTCGTAGAGCGCTTCATCGGCGACGTTCACCAGCGAATCGGCATCGGTCTGGCTTCTGGAACTCCAGCCGATGCCAACCGTGAGGCGCGCCCGGTAGAGCAGCCCGTCTTCCAGCTCGAGGTCGGTTTCAAAGCGTTCGAGGATGCGTTCGGCCAGCCCTTCGACTTCTTCGGGCGACTGGAACCGATGTGGGAGCACGAGGAACTCGTCCCCGCCCCAGCGACCCACCACGTCACCAGAGCGTACGACATCGCTCAGTCCGTCGGCGACGCCCATGAGCAACAGATCGCCCATTTCGTGACCGAGCCGATCGTTGACGCCCTTGAAGTCGTCGATGTCGACGAACAGTACAGCCGAGGGTTGACTCCGCCGGTTGGAGCGTTCGACTGCGTCGGCGAGGCAGCGGTTGAGGTTGCGGCGGTTCGGCAGTGAGGTGAGGGGGTCGTGCAGCGCCTGATGACGAAACGCCTCGCGCTCTTTGTGGAGCTCGGTCTCCAGAAGACGACGACGCCACAGATCGCCGATGAGCCGGCTGAGCACGGTGGTCATTTCGACGCTGGTCTCGGTGATGGCGTCGGGGTCTTCGAAGTTGTCCAGGCTGAGGAACGCCACGGGAAGTCCGTCGACGATCACGGGAGCCGACACGTTCACGACGATCTCGGAGAGGCGTCCGTAGGTCTCAAGCCATTCGGACTGTGCTGCACTGCGGCCGCTTCCTTCGAAGCTGCGCACGATCTGCGCAGCCGGGTCGACGGCGTTGCGAAAGAAGTTCTCCTGCTCCAGGGTCTGGAGTTGTAGACCTTCGAGGTCGTACCCGACTGCGGATACGAACCGGAACGACGCCGTGCCCTCGATGTTCAGCTGCACGCTTCCGCCCTGCGCTCCTGGCACGACCTCGACCGTCCGCTCGATGAGCCGTTGGTAGAACTCGCAATCGTCCTTGGTTGTGTGGGCCAACTCGCTCAGTTCCAGCAGCGCGCTACGGAACCGCTGTTGTTCGGCAAGCACGCGATCGACGGCGTTCCAGCCATCGCTCTGCACGAGTTGCACGATGAGGAATCCGCCGGCCGTTGGGCGCAGCCGCAGGGTGCGGTGCTCGCTGATGAAGCCGATGTCACTGGGTGTCCCGGGAGCGACCACGCGTGCGTGCACGAGCATGTCCTTCGTCGCTGCGTCTTCTTCGGACTGCGAGGCGAGCAGCGAGCGAAGTTCGGCGTGAAAGCTCTCATCGATGACGTCGGCCAGCGTGGAGTCTTCGGGCATTCCCGTGCGCCGATGCCACAACAGAGCTCGGGCGGATTCATTGGCGTGAATGATGTGTCCGGGTTCCTGGGTTTCGTGTCCGTACTCCACGAGGAGGGACGCGACGGGGCTCCGTTCGACGATGTCGTCCCATGGCAGGTCTGCGCGTTGCGCAGCCCGCGGATCCACATTCGTTTGGTCGCCTGGCCGCCTCACAGCGTTCCGATCGTCCGCTACCGGCCCGATGTGTAGTCCTGAAGTGTTTCAGTCGTGTGGCAATGATCCGCGTGCAGCCCGGAGATAGGCGTAGGGAGTCTCGGGTCGGAAGTTTGAAACCCTGGAGGTGTACACGTCGGCGTAGCGCTCGACCTGCCGTGCAAACAGGCTCTTGTCGTTGCCGGCGCGCATGAGCGGCCCCCAGGTGGGGTTGCCGAGTTCGCCAGCAGCTCGTGCCAGCGGGGCGATGGAGTCGTCGAGCGCCACCGCTTGTGCGGTCGCACGATGCAGTTCGGCGCCGGCCTGGCTGCGAGTCCCCATGGTTCGCTCCAGCCGCAGGCGGGCCTGGCGGCGATCCAGTTCGGTCTTCTCAACCATGAGCGACTCAAGCTCGGCTTGCGATTCGGCGAAGGCTGCGGTGTCGCTGATCTCGCGTTCGAGTTCTCGGGTGATCAGTGCGGTGCGCCAGCTGAGCTCATCCTTGGTGACGTGCACATCGCCGAAGAGGTGGTCGCCCACATAGAGGGACTGTCCGCCTTCGAGATCGAAGGTCTGTTCCACCATTCGGGCGTTGCCGCCGAAGTACACGTGCCCGGCTTCGAGCGGGCCGTAGTGCGGCAGGAGGAGTGACTCGTCCTCGTCGACCACGCGGTAGATGGGGTCGTTGCCAATGAAGAAGCGCGGCTTGTTGGCCGACACGATGACCAGGTCGAACAGGCTGCGCCAGGTCTCGCCTTCGGGCATGAATCGGTCGAAGCACCACGGCATCATCTCGCGGGTGTAGGCCCAGTCGGAGTTGGTGATGAGGGCCAGCTTCTTGCCGGCCTTCCGTTGTTCCTGCAGCGTGGGGACCATGTCGGGGTCCAGATCCACGAATCGTTCCTTGTCGGCAACGATGGAGGCTTTGAGTGCGCCGCCGACGTGGGCAACGGTGAGTGCATCATCGATGTACCGGTACACGTCGGCGTAGCTGCGGATGCCGCGGAGCGGTCGCTGGTCGTACTCCGCGACGAGCTGACAGAACAGGCTGGCCCGTGACAGTTCGAAGAGCGTGTTCATGAACACGAACCGGTCCGAGGACAGTTCGACGATGGTTCCTCGGTAGTCGTCTCGCAGCTGTTCGAACGTGAGCTGCTCGTTGCCGTGCTGCGCCCGAACCACGTAGCCGAAGCGGGTGGCCTTGAGCACGTTGCCGCGTTCCAAGTCGAAGACAAGCCCCACGGTGAACTCGCTCGGGTCGAAGGTCAGCCCGTCGACCGGGAGTCCCCGTTCACGAAGGGCTTCTCGGGCGTGAGCGAAGACGGCACCTTCCCATTCGGCTTCGTGGTAGTGGATGAGGGTGTAGTCCATGTCGTACCCGACGAGGGGCACCGTACGCAGGTTCAAGGTCCGGTTGGCGAAGATGCCTCGGGCCCGACTTTCGGCCTGTTCGCCGCCTGCGTCGCTCATCCGACCGCCATCGGAGGCGGGGTGAAGCGAACACCGAGCACGGACGCAATTTCTTCTGCGAGGCTGAGGAGCTTGTAGTCGCTCCACATGGGGCCGATCAGCTGCATGCCGATGGGAAGGCCCTCGTCACTCAGGCCGAGCGGTATGGCAACCGAGGGAAGCAGCGGCATGGTCGCCAGGCCGGCCCAGAAGAGCACGTTGGGGTACGGCACCGGAGCGCCGTTGACGTTGAGGGTTCGTTTGGCGTACGTCTCGTCGGTGTTGTGTGGGAACGCTGGCACCGGCTGCACGGGTGCGATCATGACGTCAATTTCGCCAAACACGGTTTCCCATTCGAGCTGTGCACGAACCCGACGTTCGTTCGTGCGGAGCCACTCCCGATGCGGCAGGCGAACGCCACGCGCGAACGATGTTGCGTGGTCGTCGCTGGCCCCCCATCCATCTCCGGCGGCCTCCTCGAATCGGTCGAAGGCCTTTGCGGAGACACCGCCAGACATGGCCGAGTTGAGCAACTGAAGGTACGTGTGGTGCAGGTCTTCGGAAGATGTCTCGGGCCGGATCTCGGCGTCGATGGTGGCGCCCGCAGACTCCAGTTGTGTGGCTGCCCCCTCGATCATGGACTTCACGCTGGAATCGACCGGCGACATTGCGTCGTCGGACCACAGCCCGATGCGCATCTTGGCGATGTCGGGCTGGCGGGCAAACCTCTGGAGCTGTGCTCCGGGCACGCCGCGGAATGCTGTGGTGGAAAGGGTGAGGACCTCGAGGAGGAGCTTGAGGTCGCCGCAGGAACGCCCCATGGGTCCGTGGACGGCGAGGTCGCCTTCGGACACATTTCCCGGAGGGCCGGGGATGTGGCCACGCCCCCCGATGAGTCCATGGGTGGTCTTCAGGCCAAATACGCCGTTCAGCGACGCAGGCTGGCGGATGGACCCGCCGATGTCGCTGCCAACTTCGGCGGTGGTGAACCCGCACGCAATGGCCGCTGCCGAGCCACCGGAGGAACCTCCGGCGGTTCGGTCCAGGTCCCACGGGTTGTTCGTGCGGCCGTAGACGTCGTTGTAGGTCTGGTGGTCGCCGGCGAACAGTGGGACATTGGTCTTGGCCCAGACGATGGCACCGGCCCGGCGAAGGAGCCGAACCGTGGTGGCGTCCTTCTCGGGGATGAAGTCGGACAGGGTTGGAGAGCCTGCGGTGGTCACCAGATCGAGGGTCTGGTACGTGTCCTTGACGGTCATGGGGAGACCGTGAAGTGCACCGCGGGCATCGCCGGAGTCCCGGAGATCGTCGGCGGCCGAAGCCTCGACACGGGCGCGTTCCAGGTCCTGGGCGACAACAGCGTTGACCTGAGGATTGAGTCGTTCGATGTTTGCGATCATTGCGTCGAGCAGCTCGACGCTGGTGACTTCGCGGTCTTCCAGCGCCTGCATGGTCTGGAGCGTGGTGGCAGTTGTCAGATCAAACGACATGGTCAAACGCTATCGAAGCCGGGACGCTCCCGGTCAGTTGATGCCACCGAGGTAGAGCTGGCTGTTCTGGTCGTCGCGGATGGTGACGATGTCGAGCGCTCCCTCGCCAGTGAAGTCGGCGAGCACGATCGACTCGGTCTTGCCATCGGCCGTGATGTCCTGACCGGAGTCGGTGAAGACCTCGTTGCCGTCATTCAGCCAGACCGAGCTTTCGCTGTTGTCGTCACCAAAGACGATGTCGATGTCGCCATCGCCATCCACGTCGCCAACGGCCACCGAATGGGTGTTCGCCCGACCCAGGGACTGGCCGCTGTCGGTGAACGTGCCGGAGCCGTCATTCACCCAGTAGGTGTCTGGGTCGTTGTCTTCGGCAACGACGAGGTCGACGTCGCCGTCCCGGTCGAAGTCTGCGAGTGCAAGCTCACGAGTCTTCTCATTCGTGCCAAGCGCCTGACCAGAATCGACGAACGTGCCGGTACCGTCGTTGAACCAGACCGTGTTCGGGCCCCCTTCGGTTCCGATGATGATGTCCAGGTCGAAGTCGCCGTCGAGGTCATCCATGACGATCGCCCGGTCCTTCGCGCTCGTGGAACCAAAGACGGAGTCGAGCGTGAAGTTGCCGTTGCCGTCGTTCAGGCGGACCGTGTTGTTGTCCTGCGTATTCGCAGCAACCATATCGATGTCGCCGTCACCATCGACGTCGCCGAGGGCCACGCCGTGGGTGTCGAACGCCCCAAGGGTGGTCCCCAGCGAGAACGACCCGGTCCCATCATTGATCCACGTCTCATTGCCGCCACCGACCTGACCCATGACGAGGTCGAGATCACCGTCGCCGTTGAGGTCGGCCGAGGCCAGCGCCTTCACTTCGTCGTCGCTATCGATGATCAAGGGGTCGGGGAGATCGAGGCCAACCGGCGAGTTCAGCCAGACATAGGTGCCCTCATCTTCTGTGGACAGTGCCAGGTCCAGACGTCCGTCGCCATCCCAGTCAGCCGCGAGCCCGTCGGTGGCCTTCACACCTTCGTCGGTCTCAAAGGCATAGGCGAAGATGCCCGTGGAGCCAGCTGCAGTTGGGGTCGCGTCTGCGATGTCACCCACACCGTCGCCGTCGGTGTCGATCTGGAGCGGATTGAACAGCCCGGGAGCGTTGTCATCGGCCTGGTCCACGCCGTCGAAATCTTCCGGCGAGACGAGGATGTCGAGCACGACTGCGGCCGAGGTGTCCGAACCGCCGTTTGCGGTACCGCCGTCGTCGACGGCCGTGATCGTGAGGAACGTTCCGCCGGAGACGCCGTCGGCGACTGTCATGACAAGCTCGCCAGTGGCATCGATCGTGGGCTGGACGTCGAAGAACGCAGCATCGTCGGGGACGACCGAGAAGGTGACCGACTGGCCGGACTCGTTTGCCGGTCCGGATTCGATGTCGGTGGCCCAGGCCGCGTAGGCGATTGAGCCGACGTCCTGAATCATGGTGAGGTTCGGGCCACGGGTGAACGACGGAGCATCGTTGACCGCCGCGATGGTCAACGTGACGGTCGCCGGGTCGGAGAGCAGTCCGCCACTGTCAGCCACGCGGTACGTGAAGGTGTCGGTGCCGTTCGAATCTGCGTCGGGCTCGTACTCGAACGTTCCGTCGCCGTTGTTGTCGAGCTTGCCTGAACTGACATTGTCGACCACAACGACGGTCGCCGGGTCAACGGTGACGTCTTCGGGATCGGTATCGTTCGCAGTGACATCACCGGTGGTGAAGCTGGTTCCCTCTGTGCCTTCGAAGCCGATGCCCGAATCGTCCGTTGCAACCGGCTTGTCGTTCACGGCGGTCACGGTGAGGGTGACGGCGACTGGGTCGGAGACCGCTCCGTCGGCGTCGGTGATGGTGTAGGAGAACGTGTCGGTTCCGTTGAAGAGTGCGTCTGGCTGGTAGTCGAAGGTGCCGTCACCATTGTTCAGCAGAGTGCCGTCGTTGGGGGTGCTGGTGGCGACCGCGGAACTCGGGACGACCGGGCTGTCGACGTCGGTGTCGTTGTCCGTGACATCGATGGTCGTCAGGAGCTGCCCTTCGGAGGTCGTGAATCCGATGCCGGAGTCTGCGACTGCGACGGGCTTGTCGTTTTCGGCGTCAACGAAGATGCGCAGGATCGCCTGCTCCGACCGCTCTCCGTCGAGGTCCTGGATCGTGTACTGAATGTTCTCCTGGCCCACGAAGTCGGGATCGGGGCTGTAGTTGAACGTGCCGTCACCGTTGTAGGTGAGCGAGCCGTTCGCCGCGCTGATTGAAACGCCGAGCGATGTCGGTTCGACCGTGTGGTCGACGTCGTAGTCGTTGGCGAGAACGTTGGGCGTGACGAAGGGGGTGTCCTCGGTCGTTCGGATGGAGCCATCCAGACCGTCGTTCACGGCAACCGGCGGATCGTTCACGGCGTTCACGACGAGGTTGACCGTGGTGACGTTCGAGTCGAGACCTGCAGCGTCGGCGATCCGATAGGAGAAGGCATCGGTGCCAGCGAAGTCGGCCACCGGCTCATACTCGAAGGTGCCGTCGCCATTGTTGGTGAGCGTTCCACCCGTCGTCGTGGCAACGATCTGCACGGAACCGGGGTCAATCGTTCCGTCGAAGTCGAAGTCGTTCGCCGTGACGTCGGCGGTGGTGAAGGGGGTGTCCTCGTTTGTTTCATAGCCAGCGCCGAAGTCTGCGATCGCGACGGGCGCGTCGTTCTCGGCAACGACCTCGATCGTGACGGTCGCCGGGGTGGAGCGCACGCCATCGCTGTCGGACACGAGGTAGGTGAACGAATCGGTGCCGAAGAAGTTCGGGTTCGGGGCATACCCGAAGGTGCCGTCTCCGTTGTTGGTGAGCACGCCGTCTCGGACCGAGGAGATGACGAGCACGGTGGTCGAGTCGACGGGTCCCTCTTCATCGAGGTCGTTGGCGGTGATGTCCGACGTGGTGAACGAGGTGTCTTCCGTCGTTGCGTACCCCATACCGAAGTCGTCGACGGCCACCGGGGTGCCGTTCACGGCGGTCACCGTGATTCCCGCAGTGCTGTTGGTCCGGTCGGTGCCGCCGAGTTCATCGCCACCATCGTCAACGAGGGTCACGGTGAAGCGTGCCGATCCGTTTGCGTCGTCGGCGGGCGTGAAGGTGAGCGTTCCGTCGGGGCTCACGACGGGCAGCGCAGCGAAGAGCGCTGCGTTCGTGGTCGTGACGACGAAGTTGACGCTCTGGCCGTCTTCGTTCGGCCCGGGTGAGATGCTCGTGGCCCATCCGACGATTTCCTGCGAACCGCTGTCTTCCACGACCGTGACGTCGTCGCCGATCACGAAGCTCGGGGCGTCATTCACCGACAGAATCGACAGCTTGCGTTCCTGCACGGTCGACGTGTCGGTTCCGCCCCGCAACGTGCCGGCATCGTCGTCGATCTTCACCGAGATGATGGTCTCGCCGTTTGCGTCGTCGGTAGCGGTGAAGGTCAGCGTGCCGTCGGCGGAGAGTGCCGGGGCGACATCGAACAGTTCGGGTCGGTCCACATCGATGACCAGCCGTGTGGTCTGTGCGGCTTCGTTGGTCGGCCCAGCGGCAATGTCGGTCGCCCAGTTCTCGTAGGTGCGAGCGCCGCTGTCCTCTGGCACGGCCAGGTTTGCGCCTGCCTCGAAGCTCGGAGCGTCATTGACCGCGAGCACCGTGACCGACGACGCCACCGAGGTGCTGCTGTCGCCACCGTTGGCGCTACCACCGTTGTCGGAGATGGTGACTGCCAGGGTCGCGCTGCCATTTGCATTGGCTGCGGGCGTGAAGGTGAGGGTGCCGGCTGCATCAACCGATGGCTGAACTGCGAACAGCGATGGTGTGCTGGTCTGGACGTCGATCGTCAGGTTCTGACCGGTTTCGTTTGCGGCGCCAGCGGAGATGGCCGTTGCCCACCGCCGCAGGGACTGTGGACCGGCGTCTTCATTGACCACGAGGCCACCGGTGACCTGGACGGTTGGGGCATCGTTGACCTGCAGGACCGTGACATCGATGGCACCGGTGGAACAGAGACCGTCGGTATTGCAGATCCGGTAGGCGAAGCTCGTATTGCCGTTCCAGTCGTCTTCGGGGGTGTAGACGAGGTCTGTGTCGTCCACCTGAACCGCGCCATTTGCTGGCCGCCAGGCAACGGTGAGCGTGTTGACGTCGAATGGGCTCTGCGTCGAGACGTCGTTGTCCAATGGCTGGATTCGCACCGGTTCGTCTTCGAGCGTCGTCGCCTCGTCGCGGGTGAGTTCCGGAGGAATCTCGGGGACGATCACGGTGACGGAAACCCGGGTCGACACGGCTGCACCGCCGTCGTCAACGATCGTGTAGCTGAATCCGGCACCGTCCACCGCTTCGTCGTCGGCGACGAACTCGACCACGTTGTCGACGATGCGGGCTGTTCCGCCTCGGGTGTCGAAGAGCGAGGCCACGGTGAGGAGATCGCCGTCGAGGTCGACGTCGTTTGCGACCACATCGATGCGCGCCGTTTCGCCGGCCTCCATGACGAGCGTGTCCGGAACGGGCGTGGGTTCGTCATTGACCGCCTGGACCGACAGGTTCAGGGCGGCCTCCGTGCAGGTGTCGTCGACGCAGATGCGGTACGGCGTGACGATGAGCCCGTTGACGTCGGTACCGGGAATCAGCGTGAGTTGGCCGTTCTCGTCCAGCTCCGCAGTGGCGCCGACAGGCTGGTCGAGCAGGGTGATTCGTGCGCCGACCTTACCAACCGCGGTTTGTAGATCCAGTTCGAACTGCTCGTCCTCGCGGACCCCGAAGTTGAGTTCCGGGGCTTCGATGTCCACGAGCGCAACCGCTGCCGGGATCTCTTCGACGACGGGCTCGGCCGCTGGTGTCACGTCAACCAAACCGGTAACGGTGGCGACGGCCACGGTTGCCGCAGCACCGGCGCCGGTTGCTGCGGCGGAACCTGCGGTGGCGCCTGCGCTGAGGAACGGGATCTGAGCCAGAGATGCGAGCGGGCCGGCAACGAGCCGGACTCGGCCGAGGGCAATGCTCAGGAAGGCCCGGACCACTTCGGGGTCGAACTGCGTACCGGAGTTGACCGCAAGCTCCTTGCGAGCTTCTTCGGGCGGCATCGGCTTCTTGTAGGAACGGGTCGACGTCATGACGTCGTACGCATCGGCGACGGCAACGATTCGGCCGGCGAGCGTGATCTCGGTTCCGGCCAGGCCGTTCGGGTAGCCGGTGCCGTCATAGCGCTCGTGGTGCTGGGTGGCCGACTCTGCAAATTCGCCGAGGAACCCTCGGAGCGGATCGATGAGTTCGCTGCCGTGCACGGGGTGTTCCCGAAGAACGTGCCACTCCTCGTCCGTGGGTTTGTCGGGCGAGTTCAGGATCTCGGTAGGCACGGTGAGCTTGCCTACGTCGTGAATCAGGCCCGACCAGTTGAGGAGCTCGATGTCGTGTTCGTCGAGACCCATCTCCTCGCCGATCATGACCGAGTAGGCACGCACGCGCTCGGTGTGCCCGCGGGTCATTCGGTCGTGGGCGTTCAAGGCGTTCGCAATGCCGATGAGGTGCTCGGCTGCCTCCTGGGGGGTGGACGCTGCCAGTTCTCCGTCCTGCATCTTTCGCTTGAGTTGCTTCACGGTGCCTGCGCGCAACGCCGTGCTGAACCGTGAGGGCGCGCTGTCTGGAAAGACGAGCGAGATCTTGAAGAGCGCCACCACCGGCAGCAGCTTGCGGAAGAGCTTGTCGAGCATCGCCAAGAGCAGTGTGGCCACGACCGAGAGGCCAACCCACCAACCGATGGTGAGCGGAAGTCCGGAAGGCGGCGGGACACGTCGGGCCAGGAGGGTGATGGCCACGATGGTCATGATGATGGGCGCGACAACGATGGCGATCCGCAGTGTCCGGGCAACTCCCGGACGGCTGTGCCACGCGCGTTCGTTCTCCATGTGCTCGACCGATCGGCAGAAACACCCAGTTTCTACGTGGGCCAGGTGGCCTGTGCGCCGCGTGACCCCGGGCACGGCGTCCCAGTTTTCAACACGTTTTGATGGGCCGAATGGCCTGTTCTCGTCGGTGCGAGCTGGATCGGCGACGATCGCTAGACTTCGGGCTTCGGCTACCCGAGGCAACAGGACATGGCAGACGCGCACGTCGGAATCATCATGGGCAGTCAGTCGGACTGGCCCACCATGAAGGAGGCTGTGGCCATCCTCGATGAGCTCGATGTCGGCTACGAGACCCGGATCGTGTCCGCACACCGAACTCCGGACCGGCTCTGGGACTACGGCCGTACCGCGGTCGACCGAGGGCTGAAGGTGATCATTGCGGGGGCCGGTGGCGCTGCGCACCTGCCCGGAATGATGGCGTCGAAGACCCGAGTCCCCGTTGTTGGTGTTCCGGTCCAGACCCGGGCGTTGTCTGGAGTCGACAGCCTGTACTCGATCGTGCAGATGCCCAAGGGATTCCCGGTGGCCACCATGGCCATCGGCAGCGCAGGAGCAGCAAACGCTGGCCTCATGGCCGCCTCCATTCTGGCGACTTCCGACCCGGCGATCGGCGACCGGCTCGACGCGTGGCGAGCCGCACTTTCTGCGTCGATTCCCAATGAGCCCACCGATGGCTGACGCCCTTCCGCTGGGTTCAACCATCGGCATTTTGGGCGGCGGCCAGCTCGGCCGCATGCTCTCCGTGGCTGCCTCACGGCTCGGCCTGCGCTGCCACATTTTCGAGCCGGGCAGCGAGCCCCCAGCGGGCCATGTCGCCGACGCCGTCACCACCGCTGCGTACGAGGACGAGTCCGCACTTCGTTCCTTCGGGGCATCGGTCGATGTCCTCACGTACGAATTCGAGAACGTCCCGACCAGCGCGCTCGATCTGCTCGAGTCGCTAACCCCCATTCACCCGGGTCGCGATGCCCTTCGCATCAGCCAGGACCGGATCACCGAGAAGGACTTCCTCAGCGGGCTCGGTCTCTCTGTGGCCCCGTACGCACAGGTCGACGATGTCAACTCGCTGGCAGCGGCTGTGGCCGAGGTCGGGACACCGTCGATCCTCAAGACCAGGCGCTTCGGCTACGACGGCAAGGGTCAGGTGCGACTCCAGAATGGGCAGGACCCCCAGGCCATCATGGCCGCGGTGGGCGACGCTCCGTCTGTCCTCGAAGGTTTCGTCGCATTCGAGCGGGAGATCTCGGTCATCGCTGCCCGATCCGTCGATGGCGACACGGCGTGTTTCACCCCCGGCGAGAACGTGCACGTCGACGGGATCCTGCGAACGACCACGATTCCAGCTGCCGTCGACGCTTCGGTGCAGGCCGACGCCGTGCAGATCGCCACGTCGATTCTCGATGCGTTGGACTACGTGGGCGTGCTCGGTGTGGAACTGTTCGTCACGGCCCACGGTCTGCTGGTCAATGAGATTGCGCCCCGTGTCCACAACTCTGGCCATTGGACGCAGAACGGTTGCAGCATCGACCAGTTCGAACAGCACATCCGAGCCATCGCCGGTTGGCCGCTCGGTGACCCGAGCCGGCACAGCGATGTCGTCATGGAGAACCTGATCGGCGACGACATGGACACGGTTCCTGACCTCGCGGCGAGTTCAGGTGTGGCCCTGCACCTCTACGGCAAGGCCGAAACAAAGCCGGGGCGCAAGATGGGCCACGTCAACCGCATCACCTCGGCCCTCGCCTGACCTACCCATCAGCCCCGCAGTCGGGCGACTTCGGCTTCGAGTTCTTCGACCCGTTCCTGCAGCACACCGACGGCGCACTGCACCTGCGCTTCGGTGAAGCGTGGGGTGAGGTACTTGGGGCAGTTCCAGGCTGTGGCCAGGACCTGAATGGTGATCGCTCCGTCGTGGCGTACGCCGTCGGCGTCGAGTGCGGCGAGCAGTTCGTCGGACGGTTCCGCATGGTGGGTGGCAATGCCGTACATCTTCAGGCGCGTCTTCGAGGGGTAGTCGACAAAGATGGCGGCGACCCGCCCGTTGTCGGTGATGTTGCCGGTGCCGACGTATTGACGGTTTCCGTTTCGTTCCACCCAACCGATCGTGTGCTGGTCGAGGATCTTCACGAACCCGGCGTCGCCACCGCGGTGTTGGACGTAGGGCCAGCCCGTCTCCCCCACCGTGGCCATGTAGAAACTGTCGCGGCTCAGGAGCAGCTGGGCTTCTTGTTCGGTGATGATGTGCGGGTCGCCGGGGCCGCTACCGACCTCGGTGGTGTACATACCCAACGATCCCTTCCGTTCCTGGAGTTCCAGGACGCTGGGTGTGACGGCGATGTCAAAGAAGTCAGTCATGGGTTCGGCTCGTTTCGTTGAGGAGCGCCGACGCGGCGCGGCGGGCGTGCTCGATGGGTTCAGTGGTCCGGAAGATGGCGGCCTGCACGATGGCCCCGTCGATCAGCACGGCGAGGGCCGCTCCATCGCCGACGATGGTGTCGAGGGTCGTTGCGAGTTCTGCCTTGTGGCTACGGATGATCTCTTGGTGTTCGGCGGTGAGTTCGCTGGCTTCGGCGTGCGTGTTGATGAAGCCGCAGCCCCGGAAGTTCGTTTCCGTCATCCAGTCAGCCAGCGCGTTGAAGACCGCGTCGAGGGGTTGTGTTCCTTCAGCGAGATGGCCGTTGACCCGATCCCTGAATCCGCTGCTCCACATCAGATGTCGATGACGGAGCCACTGGGCGATGAGGTCGGCCTTGGATTCGGCGAGCGTGTACACCCTGCGCATCGACAGCCCCGATGCATCGCGCACGTCAGCCATGGAGACGGCGGCGATACCTCTTTCGTAGAAGAGCTCGTCGGCGGCGTCGAGCAGTGCTCGCTGCGCTTCGGCCGCGTTGATCGTCGCTGCACTCATCGCAGCGGAATTCCGGCGGTGTCGCCGTCGGCTCGCGCTCCGACGATCCGACGTTCATGTTCGGCGATGGCCACGTCGTTGATGGACGCTTCTCGGCGACGCATGAGGCCGTGCTCATCGAACTCCCAGTTCTCGTTTCCGTACGAGCGCCACCATTGACCGGTGTGATCGAGCGATTCGTACTGAAAGCGAACGGCGATTCGGTTTCCGGTGAAGGCCCACAGGTCCTTGCGAAGCGCGTAGTCCAGTTCCTGAGACCACTTCTGGGCCAGGAAGTCACGGATCTCCTGTCGACCTCGCAGGAAGGTGTCGCGATTGCGCCATTCGCTGTCCTCGGAATAGGCGCCTGCCACGCGGTCGGGGTCTCGGGTGTTCCACGCAGCTTCGGCTCCCAGCACCTTCTTCCATGCGGATGCTTCGTCGAACGGTGGGAATGGCGGTCGTTCATCGGTCATGGGATGTGTCCTTCGACTGGAGTGAGAATGACTGTTCTCACTGGAGACCCGGTGACCGCCCGTGCTATTCCCGCCGACGTCAAGGTGGCCACCGACGCCCGCCGCAGAGGTACGGTTGCCCCATGAGCGATCCGATAGATGTCTGCATCCAGAACTGGCACGCCCACACTCGCAGGGAACTCGACGGCGGCCTCGATGCCATCCTCCACCCCGACGTCGTCTTCCCCTCCCCCGTCGTGTTCACACCGCAGGTGGGGCGGGAAATCACCAAGCTCTACCTGAACGCTGCCGGCGGAACCCTTGGTGGTGGCGACAAGACGGCCGAGGAACGGGCAGCCGACGCGGCCTCAGGCGCGGCATTCAAGTACACGAAGGAAATCCTGTCGGGCAACCACGCCATGCTCGAATTCGAAACCACGATGGACGGCAAGGTCGTGAACGGTGTCGACATCATTACGTGCGACGACGACGCCATGATCACTGAGTTCAAGGTGATGGTCCGGCCGCTGCAGGGTGTGCAGATCGTGCATCAACAAATGATGGACATGCTGGAGAAGCTCAACGGCTGACTCATCCTTTTGGCCGACGCTGTTCATCCCGACGGCCGAAGACCCCCAGCCGCTCGACGCTTAGGCTCCTGCCATGAGCGAAACCACGACGCAGAGCGCCCGCCTTCCACCGCGGTTCATCATTCGAGCTGCGTGGAGTATCCACCGCAAGCTCTACAGCTGGAGCGGTGGCCGCTTTGGCCTCTCGGACCCGAAGCCCGGCAAGTACGGGCTCGCCCGGTTGACCACGACAGGGCGTCGGTCGGGCGAGCTGCGCAGCGTCATGATCGGCTACTTCCTGGACGGCGACGACCTGATCACGATGGCCATGAACGGTTGGGGCGCCCCCGAACCGGCGTGGTGGTTGAACCTGCAGGACACCCCCGAGGCAACCCTCGACCTGAAGTCCGGGACGATTCCGGTGACCGGCCGTGCAGCCACCGATGACGAGCACGACCGCCTCTGGGACCGCTGGCGTGAGCTCGACCCAAAGCTCGACGCCTGGGCCGCCCGCCGCCCCACCAAGACCGCAGTCGTCATCCTCACCCCAGATCCGCCATCGCTGGGACAATGAGGGACAGACCCCACCTGTCCCAGCCGCGTTGCCACAGAAGCTGCCGAGGACCGGCGCGCTGCGGGACGAGCTAACGTCGTCATCGATGATGACTGCCGTGAAAAGTGGCTGACGTGTTTGTCCGCCGTGAAGTACCTGGCGATGTTGCTGCTGTCCGGGCGATTGTGTGTGCTGCATTTGCTCAGGACGAGTCAGAACCGGTCGAGGCTGGACTGCTCGATGAGCTCCGCCTCTGCGACGGCTGGATACCCGAGCTCTCGGTCGTCGCGACCATCGACGATGTCGTCGTGGGCCACGTCATTTGCACGCGCGGCCGTGTCGGCTCAGTCGATGCGGTGGGGCTTGGGCCCATCGCCGTCGCTCCCGATCTGCAGCACAAAGGAATCGGGTCTGCACTGATGCACTGGGTCTTGGGCGCCGCAGATGCCAGGGGCGAACCCTTCGTCGCTCTGCTCGGCAGCCCCGACTACTACAGCCGCTTCGGCTTCGCGCCTTCGACCGAGCACGGCATCGACCCACCGGACCCGGCATGGGGCCCGTACTTCCAAACCCGCACGCTCTCGTCGTTCACCGGCGCTACGGGCTCGTTCGAGTACGCGGAGCCGTTCAACAACCTCTGAGAGCCGCACCTCGTGCAACTCGTAGACTGCGCGGGTGACGACGCCTTCGCTGATGATTCAGGGCACGAATTCCAATGCGGGCAAGTCGGTGCTTGTTGCTGGGCTGTGCCGAGCGTTCGCAAACCGTGGCCTGTTGGTGCAGCCGTTCAAGCCGCAGAACATGTCGAACAATGCGGCTGCGGTTCCAGGTGGTGGCGAAATCGGCCGTGCGCAGGCGGTGCAGGCGCTGGCTGCACGGGTTCCACTGTCCGTGCACCACAACCCTGTTCTTCTCAAGCCCGAGTCCGACCGCCGATCGCAGATCGTCGTGCTCGGCCAGGCCGTGGGCACGCTGGAGGCCGAACGCTTCACGAGCGACCGCTCGTCGCTTCTTCAACCGGTGCTCGACAGCTTCGCCACCTTGCAGGCGTCGACCGACCTGGTGATTGTCGAAGGCGCCGGGAGCCCGGCCGAGACGAACCTTCGGACGGGCGACATTGCCAACATGGGCTTTGCGCTTGCCGCCGATGTGCCGGTCGTTCTCGCTGGCGACATCGATCGCGGCGGCGTCATCGCCTCGCTCGTTGGCACGCAAACCGTGCTCGATGCCGCCGATCGATCGATGATTCGTGGCTACCTCATCAACAAGTTCCGCGGCGATGTCGGCCTGTTCGATGCCGGCCTGACCGACATCTCCACTCGCACCGGCTGGCCATCGTTCGGTGTGGTGACATGGTCACGGGACCTTGCAGCGCTGCCCGCCGAAGATGCGGTGGAGCTTGGCGAACGGCGAACGTCTGCGAGCGACATTCACATAGCCGTGCCCATGCTCAGCCGAATCGCCAACTTCGACGACGTCGACCCACTCGGCATGGAACCCGACGTGACCGTCACGATGGTGCCGCCCGGCCAGCCCCTGCCCGACGCAGACGTGGTGCTCATTCCGGGAACGAAGGCCACCGTCGCCGACCTGCAGTTCTTCCGCCAGCAGGGGTGGGACGCCGACCTTGCCACGCATGTCCGACGAGGAGGAACGGTGGTTGGCCTCTGTGGCGGCTACCAGATGCTCGGTTCCTCGGTGGCCGACCCGGAAGGGGTCGAAGGACCTGCTGAAACGGTTCCCGGCCTGGGCCTTCTCGACGTCAACACGGTGCTGCACCCCGACAAAGTCACCCGACCGGTCACCGGAACGCACAACCCAAGCGGCCTCCCGATCTCGGGATATGAGATTCACGTCGGTCGCACCAACGGACCGGACGCGGACCGCCCGTGGCTCACCGTCGGCGGCAACCCGAGCGGAGCGATGTCAGCCAACGGACGCATCGCTGGCAGCTACGTCCATGGTGTCTTCAGCAACGACGATCTCCGCTCTGCCTTCCTCGCGAACCTGCGCCCCAACCGTGAAGCTTCAGGTGTGCGCTACGACGAGCGGGTGGACGAAGCGTTGGACAACTGGGCCAACCAGCTCGAAGACGAGCTCGACCTGGAAGCCATGCTGCGCATCGCATCCGAATCCCCGAAGAACTGAGCGCGCACTGTCGCTGGCCTATCACCGCCGGCCGCGGCTTGCCTTGGAAGCACTGCCTCCAACCAGCCCGTCTCACCGGCGGCTTCACTTCCGTAACCGCCGGTGGTGTTGTCACACCGCTGACCTATTGTCGAAATCGAGCGTCGGCAGCCCGTTCAACCACATGGTCGCCCATCAACCTTGACCGGAGTGAAAGAGCCGTTAACATGATTAACGCTGAGGTGTCGCTACCCGTTACGTACGTAGAACTCCGCGAGATCAAGGCTTGGTTGTTGGCGGCAGTCGGTGTCGAGCGAAGCGACACACCCAGATTCGTCACGCTGCTTCATCTGCTCGCCAAAGCTGAAGCGCTACTCGAGACGTAGGAGAAACAGATGTGGGATCCAAACAACCCAGAGCAACTTGAGGCACGCCTCACCGATCTACGCGAGTACGCCGACGACATCCGAGACTTCGAAGCAAAGGCGGAGGCCTTCAAAGGCCTCAGAGACATCGTCATCTCCGGGCTCGTCCGCAAGGGCATACCCACTCGCACGATCGCAGAAGCGGCCGGCATTTCACATGTGCGCGTCGCCGCGATCGCCAAGCGCGACTCGGCCGCGTAGATCAGCCCTCCGACGCGCGGTCCCATTTGTTGCCTGGGTGACGGTGAGTCTCGCCATCCTCATCATTTTCTTTGCCTCTGTCGGCCTGTTCCGGGTGGTCCTCCACCTGAAGTCGGTCGACTCGGCGCTGGAGGCGCTGACCGGGGGTGTTGGCGTGATCACCGACAAGACCTCGACCGTGCCATCGGTGGTCGATTCGGTGAACGCCAACCTGAAGCCTGCCCGAGACTTCGCAGGGGACCTGATCTGCTGCTTGCTACTGGATGGACAATCGGCTTCTGGGTCGGGAGTATCGTCGTGTTGGCCGTTGTGGCCCTCGTCGTGCCGATCCTGATGCTGGCCCGATCGATCGGGAACCGGGCGTCCGACATCAACGCTTCACTCGAGCAGTCGGTGAAGAACACCTCGGCGCTGGCCGGGTTGCAGACCACGATCGACTCCGCAGGGGCGATCACCGAGGGACTGGCTCGAGGCCGAGCAAAGCTGGGAGGCTGACATGCTGCCTGCATTGACTGACCGGAACGAGGAGCTGTGGTGGATTGCCATCATCCTCGGCTTCGTGGTGATCGTTGCAGTGGTGGCGTTGCTGTCGCTGCTGGTGATGTTCGTTCGCACGATCGAACAGCGAGTCACCACCATCAAGGCCACGCTGGAAGCGGCGGCCAACAACACCGGCGACACGAAGCTCATCGGTGAAACGGCCCTCGGTGTCGAGGGTGTGCTGAACGAAGGCCTGAACCATCACCTGTTCCTGGGCCGAGTCTTGGAGAAGGTGCGCTCATGACCACACTCGTCACGCTTTCCGTCATCGCCATCACCTTGCTCATCGCCGGGCTGGCCTTCTTCCTCTACGTGCTCGGCAGCCAACTCGGCCGCATCGCCACGCTGCTGGAGGAATGCGCCGAGCTCGTGTGGAAGATCAAGGGCGACACCGAAGCCATCGCCCCCGGCCTCCAGAGCATCAACAACACCGGAGGCGTCGTCGCCGGCGCCCTCCCCCTGCTCTACGGATTCGCCGAAGACATCGTCAAGGGCGCCACCTACGAACCACGACCCGACGACTACGAAGC
>CAZFBD010000061.1:0-28009 GCA_964517125.1 uncultured Acidimicrobiales bacterium | reverse complement strand
GCACCATCGAAATCCGTCGACCCGACCGAACCATCCTCACCTGACCCCTCCCTGCGCTCGGTGAGGAACCAGTGCTGCCGTTGTCGCCAACAACTCGCTCCACCTTCGATTCCGCAGCTGCCGAGTCCTAGGATCGGCGCATGTCGCCAGACCGCGAAGCCCAGCAGGTGTGCGACGAGCAGTTCCAGCCTGGCTTCACCCACTGGGGATCCTTCGCCCAATACGTGGCCGTGGATCAGGCCGACCTGAACCTGGTCGGTCTCCCAGAGGACATGGCGTTCTCCACTGCGGCGAGTCTCGGCTGCCGTTTCGTGACCTCGTTCCGCGCCATCGTCGATCAGAGTGGCATCGAGCCCGACCAATGGGTCGCCATTCACGGCTGCGGCGGAATCGGGTTGTCGGCAATCATGATCGCCAAGGCACAGGGCGCCCGGATCGTGGGTGTCGACATCGACGCAGCCAGCCTTGCGCTGGCCAAGTCGCTTGGCGCCGATGTTCTCATCGATGCGTCTCGCACCGACGACGTCGTTGCGGCCGTACACGACGCAACCGGAGGCGGCGCCCACGTATCGGTCGACGCCCTCGGGATTCCGATCACCT
Source organism: uncultured Acidimicrobiales bacterium (assembly GCA_964517125.1). GTDB lineage: Bacteria > Actinomycetota > Acidimicrobiia > Acidimicrobiales > SHLQ01 > SHLQ01. The sequence continues at coordinate 27,409 of CAZFBD010000061.1, read as the reverse complement.
GCACGAACTCAGTGCGTTCACTCCGAAAGCGGGGCCGGCACGTGCAGATCGGCTGGATGCTCGGCGACGACAGCGCACCCCCGATTCCCATGGATCTCGTCATGGGATGGGAGCTCGAGATCGTGGGCAGCCACGGCATGCAAGCGCACCGCTACGGCGCAATGTTGGACATGATCGCCGCTGGCCAGTTGGCCCCCGAGCGACTGATCGGCGAGGAGATCACCCTCGCTCAGTCCATCGAGGCACTCATGAACTTCGAACAGCGCTCACACGCCGGAATGACGATCATCACCGACCTCGGATAGCTAGAACGGGCGATCACCGACGATCGTGACCCGCTCACAGCGCCGCGTCTCGGGGAAGAAGTCGTCGGTGGCACAGTGCTGAACGGCCCGGTTGTCCCACATGACAAACGTGTCGACCGCCCACCGGACCCGACACTGAATCGACGGGTTCATGACCTTGAGTTCCAAGTAGTCGAGTATCTCCCGGCTCTCCTCGGCGCTGACGCCTTCGATGTGTGAGGTGAACGGGCGATTCGTGTAGATCGAACGTTGGCCGGTCTCGGGGTGGGTACGGATCACGGGGTGGCTGGCCAATGGGTACTTTTCGCGCATCTCGGCCCGTTTCGATTCTTCGATACGAGAGCCAAAGAACGCCATGTAATCGTGGACTGCCACGAGATCGTCGACGCGGGCCTTCCACTCGTCGCGAAGACGGTCGTAGGCCGCGCCGACGTCGGCGAAGCACGTGTCGCCACCAGCTGGCGGAATCACCACACCTCGCAGGATCGAACCCATCGATGGCGCCTCACGCCAGGTCACATCGCTGTGCCACCTGCTGGCAGCGTTCGGCTTCTCGGGACTGGACAAGATCTCGACGATTTCGGGGTACCCGTCCATGGATGGAGCGTAGGGGTGGACCTCGAGGTCGCCGAAGCGGCGTCCGAAGGCGATGTGCTCCTCCGTGGTGATGTGCTGGTCACGAAAGACGAGCACCTTGTGCTCGAGCCAGGCAGCATGCAACTGGCCCATCGTTTCCGCATCGACGTTGGCCATGTCGAAGCCGGACACCTCGGCCCCGATCGTGGCGGTGAGGGGCAGTACGTTGAGCTTGTCGGCGGTGCGCATGGCGCCAACGGTAGTCCTCGTGACATTTCCTGATCAATGGGCCGGGGCCAGCGGCATCTAACGTGGACGTACGCTCCCGATCGGATTTGGCACGTGCAGCAACCCACCCACCTGGTCGTCTTCTAGATGGCCGACCGCCGCCCACTGGGGAGTTCGGTTTCGCTACGAATCGACGCTCCTTCCTCCGACGTGTGGAATCTGGTCGCCGACGTCACGCGCATCGGCGAGTTCAGCGACGAAACGTTCGAGGCCGAATGGCTCGACGGTGCGACCGGCCCGACGCTTGGCGCCCGCTTCCGGGGTCACGTGAAACGCAATCAGAAGGGCCCCACCTACTGGAGCACGTGCGAGGTCACGAGTTGCGAGCCAGGCCGTTCGTTCGGGTTTGCCGTTCTGGCTGGCGGCAAGCCGATCAACAACTGGCGCTACGACATGAAGGCGGTCGACGGCGGAACAGAGGTGACCGAATCCTTCGAGCTCGAGTCGACGATGATGAACCGGATCTACTGGGCGATTCTTGGCCGGCTCCGCGGCAAGACGAACGAAGAGGGCATGCGGACAACGCTCGAGCGGATGAAGGTGCTCCTCGAACGTCCCTAGGTCGGGAGTCAAGTACGCCGGCACGACATCGCTGCAGGGAACCGTCACTACGATGGTGCCGGTGGTTCACAACCCTGAACTCATCCCGCCCGAATCGCCCGCAGGTCCCACACTCGTCTGGCGGGTTGGCGATGTGTACGAGGCGATTTCGTCTGCTGCAGTTGCTGGTGGACGGTGCACTCCACAGTGGGTTGTGAACATCGGCGTTCCCCCCGACTACGCCCGTTCCGACCTCGATCAACACGCGTCGGAGGTCGCCGAGGCGCTCGATCTGCGCGGCATCGGCATCGCCCTGTTCACGTCGGCCCGGCTCGACTTCTGCCGAACCGCCGCAGTCGGCGGAGTGCAGGTTGATTGCACAGCCGGTATCGGCAAGCCGACGTTTGCAGCCAGCGCGGAATCCCAGCCAGTCGAGTGGACACCGGGCACCATCAACATCGTCGCCACCCTTCCTCGCCCACTGACCGAGGCAGCAGCGGTCAATGCCGTGATCACGATGACCGAAGCAAAAACGCAGGCGCTCGGAGACCTCGGTGTGCCGGGAACGGGCACCGCCAGCGACGCTGTCGTCGTGCTGTGGCCGTCGGAGGGTGTACCCGAAACGTTCTGCGGACCTCGATCAGATCTCGGCGTTCCACTGGCAAACGCAACGTACCAAGCCGTCCGAGCGAGCTCGGTCGCAACCCATCCGGAGCTTTCATGACCTCGAAGTTGCCACGCCGGGCAGGAGCCATCTGTGCGGCGTTGGTGCTCGATCACTTGACTCCGGAACCGCCGAATGCCTGGCATCCAGTTGCGTGGTTCGGCTCGTCGATGACGATGCTCGAACGCCGCGCCTGGACCGACTCCTACGGCCGCGGGGCCTGCTATACGGCCGTTGGCCTTACCGGTGGAGCCATTGCCGGACGGACGATCCGCTCGACGACATTGGCTCTGACCATCGCACTCGGAGGAGCAAGCCTTCGTTCTGCAGCGACAGACATCGGTTCGCTTCTTGATCAAGACGACCTTGATGCAGCTCGCCGGGCGCTTCCAACGCTGGTCGGGCGGGACCCGTCGGAGCTCGATGCCTCGGGCATTGCGTCCGCCGCCGTCGAGTCGGTCGCTGAGAACACGGTCGACGCCGTGGTCGCTCCCCTGTTCTGGGCGCTGGTCGCGGGAGCGCCCGGCGCGCTGGGCTACAGGGCCATCAACACGATGGACGCAATGGTCGGCCACCGAAATGCACGATTCGAGACATTCGGCTGGGCGAGCGCACGACTCGACGACGTCGCCAACTTCGTGCCGGCGCGGCTCTTTGCAGCTGCGGTCTGGGCGGTGTCACCCCAACGGCGCGCATCGATTGTGCGGGCAGTTCGAGACGATGCTCCCGGCCACCCTTCTCCCAATGCCGGCGTCGCTGAGGCGTCGGTCGCTGCGTCCATCGGGGTCGAATTGGGCGGGCCGCTCCGCTACGGCGAGCGTGTCGAGAACCGTCCGCTGCTTGGGGAGGGGCCTAGGCCGAGCGCAGCTTCCATTCCCGAAGCCGTACGCACGACAGACCGGGCGGTCGGACTCGTTGCGGCAGGCGCCGTAGCAGTGTCACTGTTGAGCAAATGGAGGATTCGATGACCACTGCTCCGCCGCCGGGACAACACGGTGGTCGTGCCCACCTCCATGGCGTCGACATCGAGTTGTCGGCAAGCCTGAACCCCGTCGCACCCGACCCAACACCCATCTTTGCGCATCACCTTGGTGCGGTTCAGAGATATCCGGACCCTGGTCGAGCGACAGCGGCCATGGCGGAGGTTCTCGGCGTGACCCCAGATCGCGTACTCCTCACCAACGGCGGCGCAGAAGCGATTGCGCTCGTTGCCAACGAACTCACGCATGGTTGGGTCGAGGAACCAGAGTTCGCCCTCTATCAGCGTCATCTCCAAGCGGACCCGGCAGCTGGCCGCTGGCTGTCGGATCCGAACAACCCGACCGGCCGACTCGCCGCTGCCGACACCGTCGCCACGGTCCGAGACGAGGCGTTCTATCCGCTGGCGACCGGCCAGTGGACTCGTGGCGATGCCGATGCGATCGTTGTCGGTTCGCTGACCAAGGTTTTCGCCTGCCCCGGTGTCCGGATGGGATACGTCCTCGCCAACGATCCCGACCTGATCGTGCGCCTCGGCCGCGCACAACCGCGGTGGTCGTTGAGCGGACTTGCGGGCGAGTCGATCCCCGATCTTCTCGCAACTGCCCAATTGGTCCGCTGGCGCGACGAGATTGCAGCTCTGCGATCTGAGATGGTCCTTGTTCTGACCGATCGTGGCTGGATCCCTGAACCGGCCGCCGCCAACTATCTTTGGATCCCCGATGCTCCGGGTCTACGCGACGCCCTGTTCACAAAGAGCATTCTGGTGCGGTCAGCCGAGAGCTTCGGGGTTCCCGATGGTGTCCGCATCGCCGTGCCTCGGCCTCAGGACCTCGCCGCATTCACCGCCGCAGTCCCCCACCGAGCCTGACAAGCACGTCTGCGCTGGCGATTCACTCGGCGAGAACGTGGCAGCTACTCGCGCACGTCCACTCGTTCGTTGGCGGACGCTTCTGAAGTCCCCGCCCCATTGACCGGCGCGGTTGCCATCGGATCGATGTTTCGGGTCATCAGATACCCGATCATCCAAACCTCTCCGATCGTTGCGTGGGCGGTCAGGGCTTCCGTAATCTCCGTGGCATCGGGGGCGAGGAAGGTGACAGCGGTGCTGAGCAGGTAGCCCACTCCCCCGGCGATGAGGATCCAACCGAGCGGGCGGGGCATGGTGGCGGTTCGTAGCACCAGCCAGCCCATGGGGATCAGCCACAGCCCGAAGGAGATGCCACCGATACCCCACGCCGACTCGCTCAATTCGTAGAGCGTTTGGGCGGAGACGTCGGGCGAACCCTCTCCCGATCCGCGGATTGCGGTGGCGGAGAAGACCGTGGCCACCAGGATTGACGCTGCGCCCATGAACCCGAAGGCGGCTAGGGCGGTAGCCAGCAGCGAATCGACGTGTCGAAACAGCTTGTAGAACAAAAGCGCCACGACCGCCTGGGAGATGACGATGGCGAGGTCGGCGATGATGCCGACCCGGGCCAGCGTTTGATGCTCGATCAGGTTCGCTGCCGTCGCCGCCGCATCGGCAGGGTCGTACAGCTGACCCCGAATGACGAGGTAGCCGAGCGCCCCGGAGATTGCGAGGCTCAGGTAGGACACACCTGTCAGCCGGGTGGTGTTCGGCCAGTTCATTTCGGATTCCCGACGTTGATGACGACCTTGCCGGACACCTGTCCGTCTTCGAGCGCCCGAACTGCGTCTGGGGTGTGCTCGAGCGCAACCCGGTCGCTGATTGCAGGGACAACGTCACCAGAAGCAAGAAGACCTGCGAGAGGTTCGATGTATTCGAGGCTCTCGGAGCTCAAGAAGAAGCCGAGGCGCTGCTTGACGAAGGGCGAGAGTGCCGCTGCCCGGAGCTGTCGTCCGATTCCACCGGCGACCTTGCCGCCGTCTTCGCCGCCTACGATCACCAGGCAACCGGTTGCCGCCAAAACGCTGCGAAGCGTACGAATCGAGTTCCGTCCGCCGATGTCGATGATGAGGTCGAACTCTCGATCGAGCTCACCCAGGTCGGTCGTCGCGTAGTCGATCACATCGGCTGCGCCGAGTGAACGGACGAACTCGCCCTTCGCCCCACTGGCCACGCCAGTGACGACAGCTCCGTGCGACGCTGCAATCTGGACGGCGAACGAGCCGACACCACCGGATGCGCCGATCACCAGCACTCGATCTCCCTCGGCGACCCTGCCTTCGGTGGTGAGTGCCTGCAGCGCGGTGATACCCGAAATCGTCGAGGCGGCCGCGTCGTCGAACGAGACACCCTCGGGCTTGTGCACGAGCTTGGACTCACTCGCTGCCGCGTACTGAGCGAAGGAGCCGTTGGCGATGCCCATGACCTGGTCGCCGACCTCGAAGCGGGTGACAGATGCTCCGGTGGCGATCACTCGCCCCGAAACGTCGAGACCAAGCACCGGGTTCTTGGGCCGACGGAGGCCGAAGCCGAGAATGCGGATCAGGTACGGGGTGCCGGTCATGAGGTGACCGACTCCCCGATCCACGCCAGCGGCCACGACCTCGATGAGGACCTCGTCGGCGGCGATGTTGGGTTGGTCGACCTGCTCGACATTCAGAACGTCGGCACTGCCGTAGCGATGTTGGGTCACCGCCAACATGGTCCGCGGGGCACGGTCGGTCTGCGACTCGATGGTGGTGGCAGCGGCGATGTTCGCTGCTGCGGTGGCTGCGACTGCTGTGGTTGCACTCATGGTTCCTCTTCCGTTCGTTGTTTCTCGTTAGGTTTTCGTACTTAGTACGATTGATGTTGCCGACCGTACCCGTACTAAGTACGATTGGCAAGAGGAAATCGGAGGAAGCGCCACATGTCACCTGCATCACCGAAGCGACAGCGCCTCTCCGCCGAGCGCGTCCTGGATGCCGCGGTTGCCCTTGCAGACGAGATTGGAATCGCCGACCTCACCATCAGACGGCTGGCCGACGCACTCGACGTCAAACCAATGACGATCTACCACCACATCCCGAACAAGGAAGCAATCATCGACGGCATGGTCGATCGCGTGTTTGGCGAGATCGACCTGCCACCCACCGACATCGACTGGCGCGACGCAATGCGCATTCGGTCGCGGTCCATGCGCAACGCACTGGCGAGTCACCCGTGGGCGGCACCACTCATGGAAAGCCGCACGAACCCGGGCATGACGACGCTCCTGCACCACGACGCCGTGCTGGGCTGCCTACGAGGAGGCGGTCTCTCCCTGGAGCTCACCGGCCACGCCTACGCGCTCATCGACGCATTCCTCTATGGCTTCGCAATGCAGGAAGCGACCATGCCAGCGACCGGCGGCGAGGAGATGGCGGAAGTCGCCGAGACCATCGCCGAGCAAATGCCCACCGACCTCCTCCCCCACCTCGCGGAGTACACCATCGAACGGGTGCTTCAGCCGGGCTACGAGTTCGCAGACGAGTTCGACTTCGGCCTGAACCTCATTCTCGACGGCCTCGCCGCAGCCGCCGAGGCCGAATCGAAATGACACCCGGACGAATGGCGATTCGATGCTCCGCCTGCTGATCGTTCTCGCTCTTGTCTCCAGCTTCGCCACGCAACCGGAGGCGCCGGCAGAACCGATCGAAGACTTCGCCGCACGCGAGATGGAAGCGTCGGCTGTACCCGGCCTCTCCTATGCCGTCGTCGCAGAAGGCAACATCACCTCGTCTGGCGTGAGCGGTCTGGCCAACGCCAGAGCCGAAACAGCCGTCATGCCGGAAACGCCCTTTGGAATCGGCTCGATCTCCAAGAGCTTCACTGCGCTTGCGGTGATGCAGCTCGTCGAAGCCGGTGATGTCGATTTGGATGCGCCGGTCTCGTCCTATCTCGATCGGTTCGCAGACCAAGCGGCTGGCGTGGCCACGATTCGCCAGCTGCTCGGACACCGAAGCGGCCTTTCGACGCTGCAGGGAAACACCACGTACATCGAGGGATCGGGAAGCGACGTCCTCGAGCGGCACGTGAATGCGCTCGCACTCGTTCAGCCCGCGTACACACCGGGTGACGGCTGGGACTACTCCAATTCGAACTATCAGATCCTTGGCCGCGTCATCGAGGTCGTCAGCGAGCGGAGGTATCGGGACTACATCGCCACCAACATCCTGGAGCCCGTTGGCATGGACGACAGTTTCGTCGCCGATGGCGAAGTCCACGAGTCGATTGCGACCGGACACACGCCGTGGTTCGGTGGGAAACGCACGATTTCGCCAGGGCCGACCGACCTTCTGACTGCGCCGCAAGGAGGCATCCTTGCCACCGGTCACGACCTCGGGCTCTACATGATCATGATGATGAACGGCGAGGACGATGTCCTGAGCGTCGAAGGCAAGGAGCTGATGTTGCGCGGCGCTGATGCCGCGTCGCCCTGGTACGGGTTCGGCTGGTACCTGGACTCCGACGACGGAAGCGCATGGCACGGCGGCACGAGTCCCGGTGTCGAAACGCTGCTCGTGATGGTTCCCGGTGAGCAGCGCGGCGCCGTTGCGCTTGCGAATGCCGGTAGTGGCCTGGGCTTTGGAGAGACGGGAGCGCTCCTCAACGGCCTCACCTCGCACGGCGTGGGACTCGAGTACAGCTCCGGTCCCAGCTGGCCCCGGAAAGCCCTCTTCGTGTCGCTGGCGCTGTTGCCGATCTTCTACGTGCTGAGCATGGCGTGGGCTTGGCGGTTCCGGACCGCCATCCGGGCGAAGTCGGGAGTTGGCGGACTGTTCAGTTGGTGGTTCCCGCTGCTCGCAACAGCCGCGTCCGCGTGGGTTTTCGTCTGGCTTGTCCCGAGGCTGTTCGGTGCTCCCCTTGGAACGATCCGAGAGTTCTCACCCGACTTTCACCTCATCCTGGTTGCGTCGGCCGTGACCGGAATCGTCTGGGCGGTGTTCAGGCTTGGCGTCGTGTACGGCGATCGATCCGGGAGGTCTCCGGCCTGTCCGCATGGCTGGCGGTGAACTGTCTGCGAGAACTCCGCGGCGACAACCACTGGATCCTGAGCGCCGCCGCTGGGCTCGACGACGTCGAGGTCGGGTTGCTCACGCTGCCATGGTTGACACCGAGGAGTACGGCGACGAAGAGTGGATCGCCCGCAGCCGCGGCAATGACGACGCTGCAGTTGCCCGACGTCCCCCGGTGGATGCCAGCGGTTCGCCCAAAGAGTGCCTGAGACCCGAACTCGACGATGATGTGATCACCACCAGCCGGAAGGTCGCCGACGATGCAGCACCCTGAACTCGTTCTCTACGACGTGGCGGAGGGTGTCGCCACGCTCACCTTCAACCGACCGGATCGGATGAACGGCATGACCGGTGACATGGAAGTGGCCTACTTCCAGCGTCTCCAGCAAGCCGCCGCCGATGACGAGGTGAAGGCCATCATCGTGACCGGCGCAGGGCGAGGATGGTGCGTTGGTGCCGACCTGGCCCATCGACCGGGCGAAGGCGAACAACCTCTGCCCAACACGCTCATCCCCACGACCACCCCGCTTTCGATTCCGAAGCCGATCGTGGCGGCCGTCAACGGAGCGTGCGCCGGAATGGGCCTGGCGTTGGCGATGATGTGCGACTTCCGGATCGCTGCCGCTGGGGTGAAGTTCTCCACCGCGTTTGCGCGCCGCGGCCTCATTGCCGAATACGGGTTGGCCTGGCACCTCAGCCAGATCGCCGGGCGCGCTGCGGCCCTCGACCTTCTCCTCACTGCGCGTGTTGCGCTGGCCGAGGAGATGCAAGCGCTGGGGCTCGTCAACCGCGTGGTCCCCGCCGACGCCGTGCTCGACGAGGCGACTGCTCTTGCCCGGGATCTGGCCGCAAACGTGTCCCCCGCCTCCATGGCAACCATCAAGCGTCAGGTTCTGGCACAGCCCACCCAGACCGCCGAGGATGCAATGCACGAGTCCGATGCCCTCATGTACGAATCGCTGAAGGGCGCAGACGTCGGTGAGGGGATCAAGAGCTTCCTCGAAAAGCGCCCGGCCGAGTTCGCCCCGTTTGGTTCGGGCACCAGGTTCGGGTGGATGGATTCCTAACCAGCGTTTCCGGCCATCACAACGAGCGTTCCAGGTAGCGGTCACGCAGGACTCGCTTCATGAGCTTGCCGTTCGGTTCGCGAGGCAGGTTCGGGTCGAAGTCGACGGAGCGTGGGCACTTGAATGCGGACAGGTGTGCTCGGCAATGGTCCAGGAGTTCAGCCTCCAGCGCATCGCCAGCTTCGAGACGCTCATCAGCTTGGACCACGGCTTTCACCTCTTCGCCATATTCGGGGTGGGGCACGCCGAACACCGCCACGTCCACCACTGCAGCGTGGGCGAGCAGGACGTCCTCGATCTCCTGGGGGTAGACGTTGACGCCGCCGCTGATGATGGTGAACGCCTTGCGATCGGTCAGATAGAGGTAGTTGTCGGCGTCGAGGTAGCCAACGTCGCCGAACGTGCCGCTGCCGTCGGTTCGCTTCGACTGGCTCGTCTTGGCCTCGTCGTTCAGGTAGCGAAAGTCGGAGCTCGCCTCGAACCAGATCTCACCCACCTCACCGGGTGGGAGCCGCTGCCCGTGTTCATCCAGGATGTGAATCGGGCCACTGACGGACCGGCCGACGGAACCCTTGTGGGTGAGCCACTCGTCGGGCCCGATCAGGCAGGTGCCGGCGCCTTCGGTTCCCGCGTAGTACTCGTGGATGATCGGCCCCCACCAGTCGAGCATTGCGTCCTTGACGTGGATTGGGCAGGGAGCCGCGCCATGTACGGCCACCCGGTGGGTGGAAAGGTCGTGTGCGGTGCGCTCGGCGTCATCGAGGCGCAGCATCCGCACGAACATGGTCGGCACCCACTGGCTGTGGGTGACTCCGTGGGCGTCGATGGAGGCGAGAGCTTCGCTGGGGTCGAACCGATCCATGATGACCGTGGTCGCGCCGAGTCGGTTCATTCGAACGAGGAACGAGATGGGCGCCGAGTGATAGAGCGGAGCCGTCGAGAGATAGACCGAGTCTTCGTCGATTCGATAGATCGCAGCCATGGCGACGTCGGCCGGCTGCAGCTCCTCGATGGGTTCGGGGGCGGCTTGCCGCCAGACCCCCTTTGGCCGACCGGTCGTGCCGGACGAGTACAGCATCGGGACACCCTCGGACCGTTCGTACACCGGCTCGGCATCGTCACCGGACGCAGTCAGCGGGTTGTCGACGGCGTCGACGTTGACGACCCACGGCGATGCATCGAGTGCCATAGCCGCATCCCCCGCAACCTGGGTGTGTTCCGAGTGCAGCAGAACCTTGGCGTCACAGTCGGCGAGGATGTACTCGATCTCTGGCTGCAGGAGTCGTGTGGAGATCGGGGTGAACCGAAGACCGGAGTAGATGGCTGCCCACACGATCGAGACGAACTCGAACCGGTTCTCGAGGCACAGAGCGATGGAGTCGCCGGGGCGCAGGCCCTCTTGGTGGAACGTGTTGGCGGTCTGGACTGCTTGCTCGTGGAGCTGCGACCACGTGAGCGTTTCTCCGGTTCGTGCCTGGATGAGGGCGATGCCGTCGGGGCCCAGCTCGGCGTTCTTCCCGGGGTGTGCCATGGCCGACCTCCTCAGCTGGCCGGAGTGGTGCTTGCGCCATGAATCAGGTCCACGGCCATCTCGAGGTGCGCAATCTGTTCGGCCGCCGTCTTGCCGATCGGTGCAAGGCGCAGGGTGTTGATGCCCGCCGCTTCGAGTTTCCGTACGCGGTCCGCGACCATCTCCGCCGTACCGATCGAGTAGGCGCTCAGCACCATCTCGTCAGGTACTGCGGCGACCGCCGACGGTTTGTCGCCCTCGGTCCAGAGTCGCTGGACGTCCGTTGCGATGTCTTCGAACCCGGCTCGGGAGAACGCCGAGTTGTAGAAGTTCGTCTTCGCCGAACCCATACCCCCGAGCGTGAAGGCCATCGCTGGGCGGTAGGTGTTGATGAGCTCATCGACGTCGTCGGACACATGGACCTGCGAGTTCACCTGCATGTCGAGATCGTCGAGCGTCCGGCCGGCGCGCTCGGCGCCACGGCGTATCGGGTCAAGAAGCACGTCGGCCTGCTCGGCAATGAGTGACGTACCGATCCATCCGTCGGCGATCTCGCCGGTGAGCTCCAGCGACTTCGGTCCCAGCGTTGCCAGGTAGATCGGCAGGTTGGGATTGGGAGGGATGGCCAGTTTCAGCGCCTTGCCCTCGCCACCCGGGCGTGGCAGCACGTAGTGCTCGCCGTCGTAGATGACCCGTTCGCCATTGATGGCCTTACGGACGATCTCGGTGTACTCCCGCAATCGTTGCAGCGGTTTCGCGAAGGCTTCGCCGTGGAGCCCCTCCACAACCTGCGGCCCACTCACCCCGAGGCCGAGGCGGAACCGGCCGTTCGAGAGTCGATCCATGGAGAGTGCGCTCATGGCCGTCGTCGCCGGCGTGCGGGCGCTGATCTGCATGATCCCGCTCCCCAATCCGATGCGCTCGGTTCGTCCGGCCAGGTAGCCGAGCGATGCCACTGCGTCCATCCCCCACGCCTCGGCCGACCAGACCGAGTCGACGCCGAGACGGTCAGCTGCGCACACGTATTCGACGAGATCTTCCCAGTTGTCGCCGTTGTAGTAGGCGCTTCCAACCGAAACCGAGACCTTCATGACGTACCCCCTTCGGGCGACCCTACAGGTTCGATCCCAGCGGTAGAGAAGCGTCGGCCACAGACCCGAGGTCACGTTCTTGAAGACTGGGTCGGCAACCAGAAGTACCATCAGGCAGCGGCTGCCAGCCCGGACGCCGCTCCGAATTCGACGACAGGACCGCACCGTGAGCACGGACATTCAGCAGAACTCCGCCGAGATCGACGGGTTGCACGTCGAGTGGCTCGAGGCAGGAAGCGGCCCGCTGGCCATCTGTCTTCACGGGTTCCCCGACTCTGCTCACTCCTGGAAACACCTGCTGCCGGCGCTGGCGGATGCCGGCTATCGGGCGGTTGCACCATGGACCCGCGGCTACGCACCGTCAGCTGTTCCCGCCGACGGCCTCTACCAGTCGGGTGTTCGCGGACGTGACGCCTGCCAGCTGCATGAAGCGCTGGGCGGCGATGGCGATGCCGTCATTATCGGACACGACTTCGGCGCCGGTGCCGCCACGGTGGCGGCGGTCATGGAGCCGGAACGGTGGCGGAAGGTCGTGACCATGTCGGTCCCGCCCGCCGGCCGGGTTGCCGCAGCGTTCTTCCAGTACGCACAGGTCCGCAGGTCGTCGTACATGTTCTTCTTTCAACACCCGCTGTCGGAAATGATCGTTCCCCACGAGGACTGGGCCTTCATTCGTGGACTCTGGAACGACTGGTCCCCGGGGTTCGATGGAGCCTCAGACGTCGCAAACTTCATCGAGTCGGCAGCACCTGAAGGCCATCTGCAAGCGATGCTCGGCTACTACCGGGCCATCTTCCAACCGGAGCTGCAGTCCCCCGACTTCGCCGACTGGCAGGAGGCGTCGAACGCTGTCCCCGAGCAGCCGATGCTCTACCTCCACGGCCGGACCGACGGCTGCATCGGCGTGGAGCTGACCGACGATCTCGAAGGCGAGCTCTCCCCCGGCAGCAAGGTCGTGGTGTTCGACGATATCGGCCACTTCATGCAGCTTGAAGACCCGGAGCTCGTCAACCAGACCATCGTCGACTTCCTCGCCGAGGAACGTACCTGACCTTCAACGGCTTCGAACAGGAACCTCAGTCGTCGAGGTGAAGCGACAGGTGTTGGTGGAAGTTGACGATGGCCTGTTCGAAGTGACCGAACGTGAAGTGCGAGTTCGCTCCCGTCGTCACGGTCTCTTGAATCGCACGAGCGGCGGCACGATCTTCGTCCTGCCCGAAGTCGTTGACGAAGTCGGCGTCGCGTTGCGCTTCTTCGATGGTGATCGGCGTGTCCCCCGTTGGCGGGTTGAGCAAGCGGTAGACGAACCACTGGGTTCGCGTTGGGCTGATCGGTTCGAGCACCACCATGCTCGCGTGCTTTGACAGGACGGCGATGTGCACGTTCGGAAAGAGGTGGTAGACCGACGTCGCCACACCGGCGAGCTGTCGCTCTGCTGGTTCCACGTCGCGCAGTTTCTCGATCCGACGGAACGGGAAGATCACTCGTGAGTTCGCTCCGAAGGTTTCGACGAGCGTGGTGTTGTCGAGTCCGTACGGAAAGAACGAGTCCCGGTGCAGCGACTTGATGTGGTACCCCTCTTGGAAGGTCTCACTCAGCAGCTTCCAGTTCGCCTCGTCGACCAGGTCACCCTGACCAAAGATCTCCTGGTCGGGTGTGAAGAGGTCGAGCGCGTTCGCGAGAAACGCGTCGTCGATCGGCGCATCCTGCGCAACGTAGATGAGTCCGCCCTTCTCGACGGCGTGTACCTGGGCCAGGCCGTGCTCGCCGGGATCGAGATCGGCGAAGCCCGACCGGCCGGGGATTCCCTTGAGTGCGCCCTCGAGGTTGTAGGTCCATGCGTGATACGGGCAGGTGAACGCCTTCGAGCAGCCACTTCCATCGGCGACCTGCATGCCGCGGTGCCGGCAGGCGTTGATGAAGGCTCGCACCGCTCCGTCGGCTCCTCGAACCACCAATAGCGGGGTACCCGCAGCGGTTCGGGCGATGAAGCTGCCCACGTCGGGCAACGCCACCGACGGGCAGAACGGAACGGGTAGACGTCGGAGCATGGCGATCTCTGCGTCGAACCGCTCCTGCGAGTGGTACTGCTCCACCGGAGCGCGCCAGATCGTGTCGCCGAGATCGGTGGTGTTGTTGTCGATGTGCTCGAAGATCTTCTCGATCGCTTGCTGGTCGTTGAGCAGCGCTGGCTCGCTCGCGACGTCAACGGAAGAAGAGGTACTGGTCATCGCCATTCATGGTAATTCACGTCGCATCGGCCACGAGCAGGAAACGCATACGCGGTCGAAGCATCCGCAGAGCGCGGACCATCAGGACCAACAGTGGGAGCTCGATCACGGGACCCATCACAACCGTGAGCGCAACGAACGGACTGGCAAACGCAGTTGCCGCGATGGCGAGCGACGCCTCGGAGTTTCTCGACGTGGTGGTGAAGACCAGAGCGACGATCTGCTCGTACGGAAACCCCATGATCCGACCGACCATGACCGAGAGTGCGAATGCGATCGCGAAGAACGCGCTGATCGGGGCGAGAAGCCGGAGGACAACCGACGGGTTGTCGAAGATCTCGGTGGCGTTCACCGCGAACATCGAGATGATGATCGCTGCGAGGACGAGTGTCTTCAGGTACGGGAGCCGTATCCGTCGCATCACGTGTTCGAGAGCGACACCCCGGCGTCGGAGCCCTGCCCGCGTGAGCGCTGCAAGACCGAGCGGCAGCGCCAGGAACAACATGATGCTCTCGAGGATCGGGCCGATTTCGACGCCAACCTGCTGATCCGCAAACACGCGGAGATAGAGCGGCAGGAGGAGCACCTGGAGGACGACGTTGACGCCGAGCAGGGTCACGCCGAGTGCGAGCTTCGAGGAATGCTCACGTTGCGGCGAGCTCAAGTAGCGAAAGGGGTCGAAGCGGCCGAGCAACGAATGCGAAGAATCAGCTCCCGCATTGCGCAGCTGGAGGATCCAGGGTCGTCCGCCGATCTTGTCGTGAGGACGATCCCATCGATGTCCGTGTGGACCATGCCCTATCAGACCGCAAACATTGAGGAAGCGCTCGATGCCCTTTCGTGCATGGTGCGCGACATGAGCGTCCACATCGATGACCTCGTCCCGCCCTACGGAATCGCGCAATGGACCGAAGCGTTCGATGAAGAACACTTCGCCATGGAGTTTGCGGTGCCCATCGACGAACGGCTCGAAGAGCCTGCGTCGCAAGCGGGCATGAGAGAGACCGTATTGCCCGAGGTGCATGTCATCACGGCAGTCAGGAGCAGCAGCCGTCAGGACATTCACACCACCAACGCGGCCATTGGTCAATGGATCGAGAGCGAATCAGCCCAGATCTGTGGCCCAGTTCGCGAGGTTCTTCTCGCGGATCCGGCGGTCGGCGACGCCGAGCAGGTCGTCGAGGTCCAGTTCCCGTTTCAGGTTGTCCAGACGTAGGCATTGCAACTCCTCGCCAATACTCATGGATGGACCGCCCTTGACCTTGACACCGTGTCAGTCCATACGGTCGAGGACATGACACGCAGCATCCACACCGACAAACAGGGCCATGCGCTGCAGGGCCATGACCCCGTGGCGTACTTCACGGTTGGCAAACCGACCATCGGGGAGCCCGACCTCAGCCTCGAGTGGGAAGGGGCGACGTGGCTGTTCTCGACGGAAGAGCACCGCGAGATGTTCAGTGTCGAGCCGGCCAGGTACGCACCGGCGTTCGGCGGGCACTGTGCCGTGGCGAGTGCCATGGGGCAGAGTCTTCCCGGATCGGCAAAGCGCTGGCGTGTTCATGAGGGCCGGTTGTACATCAACAAGAACATCGTGGCCGCCGCCATCTATCCATTGGTCGCCGGTCGGGTTCACAAACTTGCCGAGGCAGCCCGATGAGCCGCCGAAAAGACCTGTTGCTGAAGACGGTCAACGCCGTTCACAACGCTGTCCTCACGCTTTCGGGCGGGCGGCTTGGCACGACGGCTGCGGCGATGCCCGTCGTGAAACTCACCACCACGGGTCGAACGTCCGGGAAGCCCAGAACCGTGATGCTGACGACGCCGATCCACGAAGACGGACGGTATGTGGTGGTGGCCTCCAAAGGTGGCGACGATCGCCATCCGGACTGGTACAAGAACCTTGTCGCCAACCCCGAAATCACGTTGGAACCCATGGCAGGCGGTGGACCACGGCGGCTCACGGCCCGTACAGCCAGCCCCGCCGAGCGAGCCGAACTGTGGCCCCGCATTGCGGTCGGCGACAAGGGGTACGCGGCCTACGAAAGAAAGACCGACCGCACAATCCCCGTGGTGATCTGCGAGTAAGCGGCTGGTTGAGCTTGCGAGTACCTCAGCCGGCCCAATCAGCTGACTGGCGTGAACTCTGCGGTCATGTGTTTGATGCCGTTGATGAAGTTCGATCGGAGGTAGTCCGGCTCGAAAACCCGCTCGTCGCGGTTGGCCGACCCATACCAGAGCACGACCTTGTCACCCTTGTTGAATGTCTGGTCTCCGATTTGAGCGCCGTCCTGGGTGACCGTCCGGCGGAAGTGAATCACCGGCGACGACAGACGAACGATCTCCTCGACCGCATCGCCGATTCGCTCTTCGAAGTCCTCCATGAGAAGCGCCCGCTGATCGGGGTTCTCGGTGAGGAGGCGCAGTCCGTGGCTGGTCGCATTGCGAGTGGTTTCGTTGCCAGCAGCACAAAGCAGGACGAAGAAGAATGCCAGCTCGTCGTCGCTGAGCATCTCACCGTCGACTTCAGCCGAGAGCAACGCCGTCGTCAGATCGTCGGTGGGGTTCTGACGCCGCTCGGCGGCCATGGTGTGCATGAGCTCGGCGAGTACTCCGCCAGCGTTGAGGTAGGCCTCGATGGGGTTGGCTCCCTCGGGAATGAACTCCGGGTCGCCCGTGGACAGGATGATGTTGGTCATGTCGAATACCAGCTCGTACTTGGATTCGGGAATGCCCATGAGGTCGCAGATCAGAGCGAGCGGAAGCCTGGCAGCGACATCGGTGACGAAATCGATCGAACCCTTGCCAGCAACATCGTCGACAACGCTGCGAGCCTTGGCCACCACCGCATCGTTGAGCTTCTCGACCATCCGGGGCGTGAATCCCTTGGCCACGATGCGTCGTAGCCGGGCGTGGCGAGGATCGTCCATGTTGATCATCGAGCCGAAGAACTCGCGCATCTCGATCGGGAGATCGACGATGTTCGAACCTTCGCCGGAGCAGAACAGTTCGGGCTTCTTGCTGGCCTCGACCACGTCGCGGTGACGCACAAGCGAATAGAAGCCTCGGCCTGCAGGCAGGATGACTTCGCCATCGACCTCGATTGCCAGCTCTTCGCTGAAGAACAACTCGTCGCTGGCACGGAGCTGAGCGAACACGCCCTCCCGCACTGACCGGGCGTCGCTCCAGAACCCGTCGAGGTCGGTCAGCGTCAGCACGTCGTATGTGGCGGTCAGGTCAGGCTGCATGGTCCGACAGTAAAACGCCGGGGCAGTCGGCCAAAATCAACGAGCCAGCTGACCTTGCGCCTTCACTCAGCGTCGAGCGAGAAGTCGGCGATCAGCTTCGCAATCACCCAGAATCATCGGTCGTTGGCTGGCAGCGCGAGGAGCGCGAGGACCGAGCGGTGCAGGTCGTCGAGCACGACGGGGTCGATTCGTTTCTTTGTGAGAAGCGGGTTATGGAGGCCCTGGAGGAGAACCAACAGCGAAGTGGCTCGCCGTTCTGGTGCTCCGTCACGCAGGATCCCCGCCCGTTGGCCGAGCTCGATCTGGCGGGTCAGATGCTGGAGGCTTCTGGCTTCGTGGCCCCGGTAGATCTCGCGGGTGGGCTGGTGGGACGACATCCGGGCCTGGGCAGCGCGCATGACCAGGCTCTCCTCGCGGAAGACCTCGTGCATCCCCTTCACGAGGTCAGCAACGACAGTTCCGAGCCCCTGATCGATGAGAGCTTCAATGTGGAAGCGTTGTTCGGCAGCTCCGACGATCGACGCGAGTGAGATGTCGAGGGCGGCAGCGATCGCATCGTCGTGGCGTGCGAAATGGGCGTAGAACGTGGCCGTGGAGACACCGGCCACGCCCGCAATGGCGTCGGCGTCGAGGAGTCCGTGAGTACGAAGCTGACTGTGTGTGGCGGTGGCCAACTGCTGTCGCGTGCGTCGGGATCTGGCTGTTGCCGGGGTTCTGACAGTCACCACGCCAGCCTAGCTGCCGACTCCAACTAAGAATAGGGTTGCGCTTTCTTGAGTAACACTCTAGAAAGATTCCCATGACGAACTCGACGTTGGAAGCGGTGAAGGACATCGGCACGGCCGTCGCTGCCCGATCCGAAGAGATCGAAACCGCACGGGGCTTGCCACCCGACGTCGTCGACATGATCAAGCCAACGGGCGCATTCCGCATGTACGTGCCCGCGGATCTCAACGGACCCGAGGTCGAAGCCTGGGACAGCTTGGAGGTGTTGCGAGAACTGGCGTATCACGATGCAGCCGCCGGCTGGTGCGCCATGATCGGCTCGACCACGTCGCTGATGTCGTCGAGCCTCCCGGACCCATATGCCGCGGAGATCTTCGGAAGCCAGGACTCGATCGCCGGTGGCTTCGCCATGCCCGCTGGTGTCGCCCGCCCCGTCGAGGGCGGACTCGAGGTGACGGGCCGCTGGTCGTGGGGTTCGGGTACCCGACACAGCACATGGGTTGGCGGCGGCTGCCTCGTCGTCGGCCCCGACGGCAAGCCCGCCCCACGAGAGGACGGTCTGGCCAGCGCGTTCGTTTTCGTCCGGCCAGAAGATGTCGACTTCATCGACAACTGGGAGACCTCGGGGCTGTGCGGAACTGGCTCGGGCGACTACGAGATGACCAAGGTGTTCGTCCCCGAGGGCCGTTGGGTCGAGCTTTCCAAACGGACGTTGGTCCGCACAAACGCCCTTTCGAAGTTCAGTTTCTTCGGCTTGCTCGCGTGTGGTGTCGCCTCGTGCGCCGTGGGTATCGGTCGCCGCGCAATCGACGAACTTGTCGCCTTGGCCGACTCGAAGAAGCCGCAGGGCAGTTCGAAGACACTGGCGCAGCGGCCACAGATCCAAACCGACGTCGCCGTCGCTGAAGCGAAGCTCGAATCAGCGTGGGCGTTCATGCGAGCGACCGTGAACGACTCGTGGGACGCAGCTCTTGCTGGCTCCTCTCCCACCGACGACCAGAAGAAACAGCTCCGCCTCAGCGCCACGTACGCAGCACAGACCGCGGCCGAAGTCGCCGAGTCGATGTACAAGGCCGGGGGTGGCGCCGCCGTCTACAAGACCAGCCCCTTGCAGCGCACCTTCCGCGACGCGTTCGTGGCGACACAACACGCAATGGTCGCACCCCGAACATTCGAAACGCACGGCCGAATGTTCCTGGGCCTCGAAACGGACACCCGACTCCTGTGAGAACGATTGGCCACAGAGGATCTCCTACTTCGCCATCGACATGGCCACACCTGGTGTCGAGGTTCGAAAGATCATCGAAATGACCGGCGGCAACCACTTCAACGAAACGTTCCTCGACGAGGTCAGAGTTCCGGTGGAGAACCGAATTGGCAAGGAAGGCCAGGGCTGGCGACTGGCCCACGTCACGCTCGGCAATGAGCGCGTGTCACTCAGCGAAGGCGGTGTCCTGTGGGGCATGGGGCCAACGTTTGCGGAATGCACCGAAGAGTTGAAGCGACGCGGTGCAGGGAACAACGCAGTTACCAGGGACCGTGCCACCAAGATCTACATCGAAGGTTTCATCAACGAACTCCTGACCCAGAAGATCATCGGCGCCACCATGCGAGGAGAGGACCCTTCGCCGTTTGCGTCGATTCGCAAGGCCAAGGTCGACATCAACAACCAGAACATGCTCGAACTGCTCGTCGATCTCTCTGGACCCGAAGGCATGCTCGGCCAACAGAGCGAAGAATCGGAACACACCGACCCGTGGCATTGGGCCTTCCTGTTCAGCCGCGCTCTCACGATCGGTGGCGGCACCGCAGAAATCCAACGCAACATCATCGGTGAACGGCTCCTCGGTCTACCCCGGGAACCCAAGCCTCAGAGCGCACAAAACTCTTGAGCGGTCACAACGAAGCACCCAAAGAAAGACGGCCAGACAATGCAGCTCTATGACGCGATGAGCACGCTGCGGGCAGTACGCAAACTCCGCACCGACCCTATTCCCGACGAGGTGCTCGAGCGTGTGCTCCAAGCGGCGTGTTGGGCTCCAACCGGTGGCAACATGCAGCCGTGGAAGGTCGTTGTCGTCACCGATCCGATGATCAAGACTGGGCTCAAGGACATCTACGACCCGCTCTGGGGGCGCTATCGGAATGGCATGCTCAAACGTCTCGAAGGTCAGCCCGAAGCAGCCGCAGAAGCCGGTCGTCGGGTCGTCAACGCGGGCGACCACCTCGCCCACAACCTGCATGAGGCGCCAGCGATTCTTGTGTTCTGCGCGAACCCAGCAGCCATGGCGATTACCGATGCCAAGCTTGACCGCATCAGCATGGTCGGCGGAGGATCTGTCTACCCGGCCGTACAGAACACCATGCTCGCCTGCGTCCAGGAAGGACTCGGGTGCACCCTGACCACCTTGCATTGCCTGGGCGAGCCCGATGTGAAGGCCCTTCTCGACATTCCCGACTCATGGGCCACCGTGGCGCTCGTCCCCATTGGCTACCCGGTTGGTAGGGGCCACGGCCCGATCACCCGACAAGGCGCCGATGTCATGGCCGCCCACAACACGTTCGGCACGCCGTGGGTGTCGCCGTCGTGAGCGCAACAGCGGATGACGGAATGACCGAAGCGTCAGCGGTGCCACACGAATTCGAGCCGGAGTCCGTTCGATTTCGCTCGGAACCCGACGCGCAGATGTACCACGCGGAAGTGACGTCCCTGGAGCCCATGTCGTCCGTGCTTGCGAGCAACCCCGAGATCTACTTCGTGCCGCCAAAGCGGACCGCCGAGTGGGGACAGTGGGAGTTCAAATCCGGCTCGTACTACGACACGACGGTCGGTTCGAAACATGCCTACTGGAAGGACGCAGACCTGCCGTCGCCTACTCGCGACCTCGACCAACTGCGACGCGACTTCGTCAAGTGGGGCTACTGCAAGGTCGACGGAGCGATCGCTCCCGACCAGGTTGCCGTCATTCATGAACGGGTTCTCGATCAAGCCGAGGGAGAACGGCGGGCCGGCATTGCACAAAAAACGCAAAGCGGACAGAACATCAATTGTTGCGTGAACAAGGGTCGGTGCTTCGAAGCGCTCATTGCGCAGGATCCGAGCGTCGTTCAGGGCGGGCCTCTCATCGAACAACTCGTCGACGAGGCACTGGGGCCAGGCTGGATATGCACCTCATTGATCGCAGCCATTGCGGTCCAGGGCGGGGTGCCCCAAGCGCTACACCAGGACCAGGTCCTCGCCCCAGGCTCGGAACATCCGTTGACCGTCAATCTCTTGACGCCCATCACCGACATCGACGATCGCAACGGCGGTACTCTTCTCATACCGGGAAGCCACATCGCAATCGCCAATGCTGCCCGCACGGGCCAATCAGTAGGAAGGCTTCCGCCAGCGATCAATCTCGATGCAAGCGCCGGAACGATGGTTCTGATGGACGGCCGCGTGCTGCATGGGGCCGGGATCAATCACACCGATACACCGCGCATCGTGATGTTGAACGCCATGCAGGTTGGAGCGCTTCGCCAGCAGGAGAACTGGATGCTGTCTGTTCGTACTGAGGTACTGCAGCGCGCCAGCACAAAGCTGCTCCATCGCATGGGCTTTCAAGCGGTCACCTACGGCCAGACGAACGAAGGCCACGGGTTCGGGGCGCAGGGGCGGGTCGGCGAGGCGGCAGGCGCACTTGTCGACTTCCGACTCGCAGCAGATCGAGGAGAGTACATCCGTGTCGGCGAGCTCGGCGCACACTCGACGCCCGAAGAGGTTCAGGCCAAGTTCACCCTCCGGGACGTTGTGGCAACGGCGCGGGCCAACGGTGACAGTGCACCTCTGGGATTTGGTGATATCAACGAACCCGCCCGCCCTTCTCCCTCGGGTTGACCAAGAGCGCGCCGATCGGCGCAGGACAGTCGACTCGCTGCCACGATCGCCGAGCGCTTCGCTGTGGTCTTCGCCGGCCCGAACGGACGGTGCGTTCGGTGCCGCGCTCTACGAGGGCGCTGTTGCCGTGTGCAGGGTTCCGCCCTCGCTTGCGAGCTTCGCCAGCAGCGGTGACAGTTCCCAGGTTTCGCTGCCGAAGCGTTCGCTGAAGTCGTTGATCGTGGAGACGATCTCGTCCAAGCCGACCAGGTCGGCCCAGAACATGGGTCCACCGCGGTAGCGGGGCCAGCCGTAACCGTTGACCCAGACCACGTCGACATCGCTCGCTCGTGAGGCGATGCCTTCCTCGATGATCTTGGCGCCCTCGTTGACCATGGAATACAGCGACCGCTCGAGCACTTCGTCGTCGGTGATCTCCCGCTGCTCAATACCGCGCGCTTCGGCGAAGTCGCGGATGAGTTGCTCCACTTCGGGGTCCGGGGTGGAGGCACGGGTCTCGGGGTCGTAGACGTAGTAGCCGCGTCCGTTCTTCTGCCCTCGCCGGCCGCTCTCGCACATCACGTCACGCAACGTCTCGCCCGTCGACGTCTCGGCGTTCCATCCGATGTCGAGGCCAGCCAGGTCGCTCATGGCAAACGGTCCCATCGGGAACCCGAAGTCGAACAGCACGCGGTCCACCTGAGCGGGAGTCGCACCTTCGAGCACCATTTGGTTCGCTTCGACTCGCCGCTGGAACAGCATTCGATTGCCGACGAAGCCGTGGCAGACGCCAACGAGTGCCGGGACCTTTCCGATTCGTTTGGAGAGCGCCATCACGCTGGCAATCACCGTGTCCGAGGTCTTGCCGCCCCGCACGTTCTCGAGCAGCGCCATGACGTTGGCCGGCGAGAAGAAGTGCATGCCAATGACGCTTTCGGGACGAGACGTTGCGGCAGCAATGTCGTTGATGTCCAGGGCGCTCGTGTTCGACGCCAGGATCGCTCCGGGCTTGCAGATGGCATCGAGGTCTCCGAAGATCTCCCGCTTCAGGTCGAGGTTTTCGAAGACGGCCTCGATCACGACGTCGCAGTCGGCGAAGTCGCTCCGGTTCACCGACCCGGTGATCAGCGACATCCGTTCCTCGACGTCGGCGGCAGAGATTCGGCCACGTGACGCCGATCGTTCGTAGTTCTTGCGAACCACAGCGAGGCCCCGATCGAGCGACTCCTGGTCTCGTTCCACGATTGTCACGGGGATCCCGGCGTTCGCGAAGTTCATGGCAATACCACCGCCCATGGTGCCGGCGCCGAGCACTCCCGCTGTCTCGACGTCGATCTTGGGCGTGTCCTTGGCCAGGCCCGGCACCTTTGCGGCTTCCCGCTCGGCGAAGAAGTAGTAGCGCTGCGCCGCCGACTGCGAGCCCGACATGAGCTCGAGGAATCGCTCACGTTCGACGCCCAGCCCCTCCTCGAAGGGGAGGTCCACGGCGGCTTCGATGCAGGCGATGTTCGCCTCGGGGGCATCAAAGCCTCGGGTCTTTCGAGCGATGCCCTTGCGAATGGCGTCGAACGGCTGGCGGTTCGAGCGAGCTGCGACGAGCTTGTCGTCCACATCACGGATCTTCCGCAGTGGGTTGGGGCCAGACACCGCCGACTGCGCAAAGGCGATTGCGTCGGCCCGAAGGTCCTCGACGATTGCATCGACCAGGCCGTGTTCCAACGCTTCGTTCGCGTCGATGGGTGTTCCGGACGTGACCATGTCGAGTGCCTTCTCGACGCCAACGAAGCGAGGAAGACGTTGTGTTCCTCCGGCACCAGGAAGGAGGCCCAGGCGAACCTCGGGTAGTCCCAACTTCGCCGACGCCACCGCCACTCGATGATGCGCACACATAGCCACTTCCAGACCACCGCCCAGGGCCGTGCCGTGAATCGCAGCAACAACGGGCTTGCTGCAGTTCTCGATCGCCAGCTGCATGTCGGGGAGGCTCGGCTCCATCGGAGCGCTGCCGAATTCGGTGATGTCGGCACCGGCGATGAACGTTCGGCCCTCACACACGAGCACGACGGCCTCGGCTGCGTCGTCGGTGCTCGCCCGCTGCATGGCGTCCAGAATCCCCCGGCGCACGTGGTGACTCAGGGCATTGACCGGCGGGTTGTCGACGGCCACCACCGCAACTCCGGACTCGACGACGTAACTGACGGACTCGCTGATTTCGATCATGGTGTTTTCACGGTACGCGACACAGCCGATGCCGTGCTCGCAAACCGCCGACGTTCAGTTCTGCGAGTTCGTCGTTTGGGCCCACCGCGGCGCCACGGCGAGCCGGAGGATGGCCAAGCCAACACACGCGGCCGCAGCCGCAGTGAAGAACGCGGCACGGTAGCCCGACGTGGCCACGATGATGCCAATGACCGGCCCAATGAGCGCGTTGGCGATGTCGAAGAACGCCGTGTAGGTCGCCAGCGCCGAACCACGTTCGCGCTCACCGACGCCGTCGATTGCGATGACCATGAACGAGGGTGATTGCAGGGCGAGGCCGAGCGCAACAAGCGCGGCGCCGGTGTAGAGGCCGGCCGGCTCGTTCCAGAGCGCCAACAGGACCGCAGCGCCGACCGTGAGGACGAGGGCAATCGTGCCGGCACGGATCGGCCCGATCAGGTCGGGAACACGGCCGAACACCACCCGGGCGACGATCATGGTGGCCGAGCTGACGAGGAAGACCGGACCGACGTTCTCCAAGCCGATTTCGTCTGCGTACAACGCCGCGAACATGAGGTAGCCGCTGAAGGCGAACACGCCGAAGAGCGTCACGAGACCCGGCAGGATGGCGTTGCGGTGGATGCGCGGCGACGGCAGAGCGCTACGGTCGCCCGGTCGGTGCGTCAGGCTCCACGACAGGATCGACGCCAACGAAATGACGACGACCATGCTGAGCCAGGCCGTGCTGTAGCCGCCGTTGTCCAGGACTCGCTCTCCAAGAAGTGGGCCGAGTCCCATGCCCGCATGAAAGGCGATGAGGTGGTACGCCGCGGCCTGACTGCGGCGTGTTTGGGGAGCGAGCTCCATCGCCCGGACCGAGGTTCCGACGAAGAATGCGGCACTGCCTGCACCCATGATCAGCCGTGATGCGACGGCTCCCGTGATGGTCGGCCACCAGAACAACAACAGGATGGACACTGCCGTGACCGCTGAGCCTCCGCCGATGAGGCGGCGCGCACCCTGTCGGTCTGCCATGCGACCAACGAAGGCCCGGCTGAGGAGGGCCGTGATGGCCATGGATCCCATGATGATGCCGGCGGTGGCTTCGGTGCCGTCGAGCTCGTCGACGACGTACAGCGGAAGGATCGCCGTGAGCGCTCCGATCGCCAGCATGTAGGTGGCGCCTGTGGCCATGAGCCGGAGGAACTCAGCGGTGAACAGGACGTCGTCGGCGTCCTTCTGCCGATCACGCCGATTTTGACGCGCCAACGGTTCCCGGGACGACTCTGTATTGAGGGCTGGCGGCTGATCGATACTCACTGGAGTCTGATGGGGCCGCTCTGGCTGGCGGTGGCGAGCAGCGTTCCGGAGCGGGCGTAGATCTGCATGTCGGCGTGGAAGTACCCGGCGGCGAGGCCGACGCTCGTGCAGTCACACAGGTACCACTCGGTCGATTCGATCTGCAGAAAACGGATGGTGTTGTCGAGACTGTTCGATCGTTTGTCACGCCGCAGCACCGTCCGCATCTCGCCGGGGAGGAAATCGGCGACGATGGCGAGCTCGGTGGCGGTGGTGCTGCGCTGGTCCAGGAACCGACTCCAGTAGCGCGTGCGGCCGTTGTTGCCGGGCGGCGTGGGGATTCGACGTTTCTCGACGATGGAATGCAGACTGTCGCCGTTGGTCTCACGGCGGGTTTCCACCTCGCAGTCTTCGGGTGCGGGCACGTCGGGTGCCTGGGTCAACTGCATCTCCGGCTGGTCGGGCTTGTGGCCGAGGGCCGCCATGACGGCGAGGAACAGGCCGTCCTCGGTCGTCCCGCGCAGATGTGCTTGGGTCGTGCGGTGCCCTTCGACGAGGGTCTCGATGGTGAGCTCCATGGTGCTGTCGCGCCCGACGTAGGAGAGGAACTGGCCGGTCGCCCAGATGATGCTCCGTCCGGTGTGGTGCTGGAGCGCCTCGATTGCGGCCCCCATGGTGACGCCGCCCATGACCCATGCATCAGGCGCCACGAGCATGTCCTGCTGCACAGGCACCACGTAGCGGCCGGTCGCAGCAGTCGGTTGAACGAAACGGGGCTGCAGAATCGGGGTGTCAGGCACAGTTGTTGCTTCTCTGGTAGTCGGCCGGGACAGGCACGCCGAGTACGCCAAAGCCCTCCACACGAACGACCGAAACGGCCGGATCCGTCCCTTCAGTATGCACCCTGCAGCAGTACGCACCCAAGGTCGAGGCAGCAAGTCCCTCGACTACTACGCCAGGTAGGCGTAGAGCATCTTGGTCGTCTCCTCGACCCACTGGTCTTGTTCCATGGAGGTGCCGGTCGCCTCCTCGCTGGGGAACATCACGACCTGGGTGGCGAGAGCGAAGAGGGTACGAAACACGAAATCGGCGGCCACGTCCGGCTCGGGGTGGCGAATCTCGGATCGATGACGTCGTAGAACCACGGCGAGGTCGGCGGCCGAGCTGCGGGTGGCGACACTCCCCCGCTCGCGGAACTCCGGGATGGAGAGTGTTTGCAGCATGAACGCGTCGAAGGCGTTGCGGTGCGTCGTGAAGGTCTGAATGAACGCTCGAACGGTCGCGTTGAGCGCAGAGCGGAGGTCGGACGCTGCAGCGATGGGTTCGACCTGCGAACGCTGGAGCTCCGCCATGCGGTCGAGGAAGCGATCCTGCACCGCAGCAAGCAAGCCGAGCCGATCGCCGAACCGTGCGTAGAGCGAACCGTTTGAGGTGCCCGCAAGCTTCACCACTGCGTCGACGGTCAGGGCCTCGAGCCCTCCCTTGGAGATGAGCTCCTCGGCCGCGTCGAGCATCCGTTGGGTCGAATCGATGCTGCGGTTCATCACGACCCTCTACGGAGATGCAGCCATGACCAAGCCCGGACCAGACCACGCCATCCAACTCGTCGAAGAGCACGACTTCTCCGACTTCCGCCGCCCGATGCAGCCCATCCCCGAGCGGGTACAGGCCGCGCTGGATCGAGGGTTGCGGGAGGGCAACGTGTCCACGTTCGACAGCCCGAACCAGATGCTCGACGTCGCCAGTGGCGGCGACGGGCTGACCGACGATGTTGTTCGCCGGCTCCTGTCGTCGGGCCGCTCCTCACCCGCGTCCTCAGCACGCAACGGCTTCGCAAGAAGCTGCTGCCCGACGAGACCGGCACCGCGCTTCTTCTGCACT
>CAZFBD010000060.1:0-28426 GCA_964517125.1 uncultured Acidimicrobiales bacterium | reverse complement strand
CTCAAATGGGCAACCCCCGCCTCAACGCTCCGGGACAACCTCCCCGAAGAGCACACCTAGAGGCCAATTTACCCTGAGACTGGCGATCTTGGCACATGGCCTCGGACCCCACCACACCGAGCCGACGTACTCTCCCCATGCGAGTCCCTCTCAATCGTCTCAGGCCCAGACGCAGGCGAAGGGCCGGACTGCTATTCAAACGCAACCACGTCTAGAACGATGACGCCGACACAGCGTTCCTTTTCAATCCAGATGGCGTGCTGGTCGACCAGCAAACCTGCACCTAACGAAACGATTTCTCCAAGGTGAACTAGCTCCTGAGGGCTGTGGCGGTGTTGCTCGGCGTATCCAGCGTGTGCGGGTAGGTCTGCTATCCGAGGGGTTCGAGCCAGCCTGTACCGCCATGGCTGCCGCAAGTCGATAGCGCTCGTTCAATTCGCCCGGTTGTGTTGATTCCGATGATCACTTTCGGGCCGCCGTTGTTGGTCCCGGTGACCCCGGTGACTGTGAGGGTGTTGCGGCTGTTCGCAGGCGTTGCTACGACGTCATCCGTGGTGGCAAAGCGCACCTCGTAGCGAACGACATCGGCGTCGTCATCCCAGCTCCAAGTTTCAGACCACGTCCAAGTTCCTTCGACGCGAGCGAAGTCATGGAATAGGCAGGAGACATTGGTGGGTACCGCTGGCAACGCTGCCGACGGCGGCTGTCCGCCCCAGTCCCCGCACGGCCCCACCTCGACCGATGCGTCGACTCCGTCGGAGATGGCGACGATTGCGGCGACAGCGCCGTCCCTGTTGGTGTGGAGGCCGCCCTGTTCTCCGAGAAGGAGTCGCGTGCCGCCCGTGAGGTCGACTGCATAAGTGTCGACGAAGCTCGGCACCGTCGTCCACGACCACTCAACTTCATTTTCGTCGAGAAACGTGCACCCGATGTCGGTGGGTAGAGGCGGTCCGTTTGCTTCCACAGCCGGCAGATCGTCCTCGACAGCGGGAGCGGCTTCAGCCCGTTCGGATGATGGCGGCTCCTCGAAAGGATCTTCGACAGCAGCCGGAGGTGGACTTGCTCCTTGAACTTCGACCTCTGAAGCCGTAACCGATGGAGCGCTGCTCGCTGGACGCACGGCCTCCTCCGTGGCTCCAAGCACCTCAGCCTTGATGATTTCGTCGTTCTCAGGGGCTGGACTCGCAGGGTCGGTGGACGTTGTCGCGCGGATTGTTCCTGTGCTTGAGGTGGGTGGTTGCAACTCGGTCGGTGTGCTCATCGGATCTTCCGGGACGGGGTCGGCGGTCGAGGAATCCGCGTATCTCACCTCGTTCGCTGTCGGCTCTTGGCTGAGCCAAAGACCGATTCCGGCTCCGCCGACGATTGCGACTGCGGCCGCAATTGCAATCGGTTTCCATTTCCTCGCTGCAGCTGATTGGAGCTCGAGCGGGACGATCTTGGCGGCATCATCGACGATCTGCGGCTCTGGGTCGGGCAGGATCTCGAGGCCTTCGCCGGCGAAGCGAGCGATTGCCGCCTCGACGGTGCGGTCGACCCAGTCGAGTGGTGGTTCACAGTCGCCTGGTTCCACGCCTCTGAGTAGGTTCACGATGAACCGTTCATCCTCACTGAGTGCGTCTCCGTCGTCGCTCAAACCGATCCCCCAAGGCCCTGGCGCCGAAGTATTCGTCGAACGCGGCCCATGTCCTTGTTGTATCTGGACCTCAACGTCGACTCTTTCGTGCCGTACTTCTCTGCGATTCTGTCCCACGACCATTCGTGCAAGTGACGTAGTTCGAAGATCTCCCAGTGTTGTGGCGTCAGATTGTCAGCAACCAGGTCGAATATCTCGTTCGCTTCAAGCTGAGTCCCAATCCCG
The DNA here is from genome assembly GCA_964517125.1 of uncultured Acidimicrobiales bacterium. Lineage (GTDB taxonomy): Bacteria > Actinomycetota > Acidimicrobiia > Acidimicrobiales > SHLQ01 > SHLQ01. The sequence goes on along the minus strand of CAZFBD010000060.1, from coordinate 26,565 downwards.
CGCTGATCAGCCCGCCGCCCCGGGAGACTCTCGATGACATCGCTCATTGGACGTTCCTTGCGTTCTCGTCCCTGCACAGCACGTCGGGCATCCACTGCTGCGTTTCCAGCAACCGCCCCCATCCAAGTGCAGATCCCCGCTCCGTTGCGGCCCTCGAAGGTGCGAATGCCTTTGAGGATATTCTCGCGGCTCGCGGACCAAACGGCTTCGGAAAGTCGATCGTCGCCAGCTCGGGAGCCGAGGCCGTGCCGTATGCGATTGCGTATCGCGCTCTCGCAACCATCAAGAAGCGCCGCCAACGCCTCACCGTCGCCCTCAACCGCGAATTGAACAAACTCGTTCGGGTGAGCGCCCGCGCGACGAAGGCGTGCGACCACCAACGTTTGTGAGTTCCGCTTCCCGCCGCCCTTGAGCGCCACGAGATCTCAACGTAGTCCGTTGCCTCGGGGCGAGCCAAAGGGCCGGGAGCAAGGATCTCAGAATTCTCCACAACATCCGTTGGACGATCCGGCCAGACCGATCCGCGGGAATTTTCTCAAATCCGCGAAATTCGTGCGTGGTGGCCAACCATCGGTCGTCCAAATGGGCAATCCGAAGCGCACAGGGCGCTCCAGATAGTAAGGAGGAGAAATGCTCAAGAATGGTTCCAACAACAGGCTGTGCAACGGCACCGTGGAAGGTGGTCCGCCCTCATCGCACCTGGACAGTACTGCCCGGCCGTGGCTGCGGGCGGCGCGACGACTGTCCGCCGCGACAGTGGGAGCGAGCCTGCTGCTCTCCACATTTGGAATGGCGGCTGCCGGAGCACAGGAGGTTCCCATCCGGGGTCACGACGTTCCCGACGGTCCGAACTGCAGCCCCATCGACTGGCTCCCGGAGGAGTTCGACGCCCAGCTCTGCTGGACCAAGACCCGCCTGCACGACAGCAGCTACGATTATGACGAGTGGCTCTACCACTCCGAACTCCGCGTGACTGTCACTCACCACGGGGCGTGCGGCGTTCTCCGCTGCCCCCAGGTCCGGCTCAACGACATCGTGATCGGACACGAGCCGACTGCTGCGACTAAGGCATGGTTCATCGACGACGAGAACGCTCTCCGATGGACGCCGGCTGCCGATTCGACGAGCTGCGAAGTCTACTCCGACGGATTGAGCAAGATCGCCGAGAAGTTGTATCTCGGTGGCGCTTTCGACGTGAACGACTGCGCAACGGTTCACGCCGACCAGAACTACGGCACCGGTCACGTGCTCACCCACGTGGTTGGTGCCGACGGATGCAACATCCGCAGCATCACCTGTGTGTCGCCCGGTCAGAAGACCCTCGTGGCTCATGCAACGTCCATCATCCGGACCAAGCAGCGCCCGAACGACGAGTGGCGGCCGTACTTCCACGACTACTACCGAATCCAGGTCCGCAACAGCTTCCCCGACGGATTCGCAACCTGGGGGAACAAGTACCTGAACTGACCACCAACAACACCTGAGGAGGTACAGCCACTTTCAGCCCAGATGCGTGGCCAGCCCGACTGGGCCGGCCACGCCCGCGTGCTCCTGGGGTAGCCGTCCACATCCATCACCAGACCCTCTGGGAACTTGAACCGGAGTGGTAGTCGTTCGGTCGTGCTTGGATTTGTCGTCTGACATTTGTTTAGCGCTTGCACGTCGCTCGAGGCGGTTAGGTGCGATGTCCGGGGAGGCTGTCCCTGGCGGCTACGAAGCGCCCACAATTGCCAAGTGGATACTGGAAGTCCGATGCGGCACGTTTGTGGGCCCGGCGGGACTTGAACCCGCGACCGAACGATTATGAGTCGTGTGCTCTAACCAACTGAGCTACGGGCCCGGCGAGAGTCTAGAAGAACCACTGGCAAAATCCCGTTGCAGGTTCGAAGTCGTGAGCGCCACTGCTATCATCAAGCCGTTGATCCGGGGTAGCTCAGCTGGCAGAGCAACTGACTGTTAATCAGTAGGTCGTGAGTTCGAGCCTCACCCCCGGAGCGCAGAAGTGACGATGGGCCGCCTTTGGGCGGTCCATCGTACGTTTTGCGGCGCCGTCGCCTGGGACGCGGAAGAGCCCGCCGACCGAAGTCGACGGGCCCGTCCGGAGGTGCTGAGGATGTGGTGTGCTGTGGAAATCACGACACCCTCAGCTGGACGGCCGAGTCACCGGCACGTCAGCCGCAGATCTCGACCGGAAGTGTCGAGCGAGAGAATCGCTCAGCCGACTCGGGTGATTTCGACGCTCAGGAGCGAGTCGCCGGCGGCGAAGTCGAGGGCGGCGAATCCGGCGAGGCCGGGATGGGCGGTGATGACGCCGTTCTCGTCGTCGTGGAGGTTCTCGCCGTTGCCGCCGCATGGTGGGACCCAGTAGTCGGGATCTTCAACGTTGACCTCGGTGCCAGCGTCATAGATCTGGGCGTCAACGGTGATGGTCCGACCGGTTGCACGGGGGAGGCGCAGCGAGTTGATGCCGCTGAAGCCGTCGTTGGTGCAGACGATCATGGAGACGAGGCTCAGGACCCGGCCCCGGGAGTCGGTGGTGATCGTGGTGGTTGCGGACTCTCCGGGAAGGATCGGTCCGTCACCGGCCACACCGAATCCACCGACCGGTGTGACGCCGTCGATCGCTCCGACGAGGGTGGAGTTGTCGCCGTTCTCTGCGATGTTCTGCACGCCAGCTCCGGCTTCCTGTCCGACCTCGTACAGGCTGGTCTGTCGGTTGTGCAGGGCCACGACTGGAGGCGTGGCTGGCTGTCCGGAGTTGTTGGTGACCGTGACCTCGTAGGTGCGGGTGCGCTTGGGCAGGCGGGTGACGGTGACCTCGAGGATCGTGTCGTCGGTGGCGAAGTCGAGGGTGTCGAATCCGGTGAGGCCGGGGTGGGCGGTGATGACGCCGTTCTCGTCGTCGTGGAGGTTCTCTCCGTTGCCGCCGCATGGTGGGACCCAGTAGTCGGGATCTTCAACGTTGACCTCGGTGCCAGCGTCGTAGGCAACCGTGTCGAACGACGAAGACTGCCCGGCGCGGCGAGGAAGCTTGACGGTGTCGAGGCCGGTGAAGCCGTCGTTCGTGCAGACGACCATGGATACGAGCGACAGACGTCGGCCCTTGTCGGCCTCGACGTTGACGCTCACGGACTCGCCCGGCATGAGCGGTCCGTCGCCGGCGACGGCAGCTCCGCCGACGCCGCGGGCGACGCCAGCCAGCTCGACGAGCGGCGTGATGTTGCCGTTTTCGGCAATTTCCTGGACCTCGGTGGAGGCTGCCTCGCCGAGTTCGTAGAGGTCGGCGGCCCGGTTGTGCACGGCCACGACCGGTGGGGTCACGGGCTGCCCGGACACGTTGGTGATGGTCACCTCGTATTGGCGGGTCGACTGGTTCTGTAGCTGGACGGCTTCGGCTTCTTGTGCCCCGGCCGGAACCGTGAGCAGTGTGGCGAAGACCGCCAGTCCCAGCAGCGAAGCCAAGAACGTTCTCATCGTGCGCATTGCATCTCCCTTGCGTTGGTTTGTGTTCGCAGGGGCAACGTAAGGAACGCGCCCTGCCAGCGGGGAGGTGGGTGGCGGTTGTTACCGACGTTGTAAGGCGTCTTACGACGTTCACACGTGTGAACCAGCCGTTCACTTCACGCGGTCGCGTGCGCGCAGAAGCTGGCGCTTGCGACGGTGTGCTTCAGACGGTGGAGGTGAGCGCGTAGGCGACGAGCACGATGGCGATGAACGTGAGCACACCGATCACCAGGAACGGCATGAGCGGGTCGCGAAGTCCGGACGGTTCGGGAGCCGCAGCAGCGACTCTCCGGGCAGGCGTTGCTGCCGTATTCGTGGTGCCAATTGGCGCCGTGACCGTCACGTGTTTCCCTTCGTGCAGAAGATCCCACACCGCGTGGGTTCCTCGGATTTCAAACTAACGGAATGGCACGAATGGTGAAGACATGAGATCGGAATGTCACGTGAATGACATGAGGTTGGCTGCGGTGCGTGATGTCCTCAGGCCAGACCCTGGTCGAGCCAGAGGACTGCCCGGTCCAGCAGATAGTCGCTGACAGCGTGGCACCGATCGAGCACGTCGCAAAGGTCGTCTTCGCCCATGTAGATCCGGGACAGTGGCAGTTCGACGCGGGCCACGACGTTGAGGCTTCGCTCGGGGGCGTCGGTGACGGCAGCGAATCCGTCGACCGCGCTGATGTCGAGCGGAAGGTCGGGGCCGCCGACACCGGCGAGCTCGGTCGCGAGCACCAGCAGGTCGGGCCCGTTGAGGAGTGGAGGAAGACTCCAGGTGAAGAGCAACGGGAAGCGCAGGTCCTCTGACGGAGCGTCTCCCGGGTCGGGCATGGCGTAGACCTCGTCCTCGAACGCAAGCAGAACTCGCGGGTCGATCTCGAGTGAGAGATGCAGGTCGAGGGGTCCGCCGCATGCGTGTTCGGGGTGCAGGTCGACCTCGAAGGCTTGTCGCATGCTGTACGTCTCGACGAAGTGTCGCTCGTCGTGGACGTGGAACCCGTGGTGGGTTGCGTGGTCTTTCAGATCCGTGATGAATCCTGCAATGTCGATGATCGCCACTACGGTGCCTCTGACCCCCGTTGTTCCTGTGTGTGGCAGGCTACCCTGTCCGCCTCTGCGAGCAAGCTGAACTGTGTGAACATCCCTGTTCGCCCCCGGAATTGAGGAACGCGCATGTCTCCAACCGAGCTCACGGCCGTGCTCCGATCTGCGTGCGACACAGCCACAACGATCCTGCGTGAGGTGGCCTCACGTGATCTGGCCACCCGCGACGCCGAAGGTGTGCGTTCTGGCCAGTACGCATTCGATCTCGACGTCGATGGCCCCGTTGTGGACCAACTTCTGGCAGCCGGTCTCGGGGTGTTGTCCGAGGAAGCCGGTTCGTTGCATCTGGACCGCCGCCTGGTGGCGGTCGTGGATCCGGTCGATGGCTCCACCAATGCCTCCCTGGGCCTGCCGTGGTTTGCCACGAGCATTTGTGTCGTCGACGAGCACGGGCCGTTGCAGTCGATCGTGGTCGACCAGGCGTCGGGCACACAATTTGAAGCGGTTCGTGGCGGGGGAGCGACCCGCAACGGCGTGGCCATGGCACCGCCGCTGATTCGGTCGTTCGATCGGGCGGTCATCGGGGTGAACGGTCGCCCACCGTCGGCTCCCGGTTGGGGGCAGTTTCGCTGCTTTGGCGCGGCGGCACTGGACCTGTGTGCGGTCGCATCCGGGGTGCTCGGTGGGTATGCCGACTTTGACGATGAAGCGCACGGCGTTTGGGACTATCTGGGTGCAGCTCTTGTGTGCTCCGAGGTCGGAGTCGAGGTGGTCGATGCGTTCGGCCGGTCCTTGCTCACGATGGAGCACACCGACCGGCGAACGCCGGTCGCCGGCTGCAGCGCGGAAGTCGCCGAACGATTGGTCGCTCTGCGGACCGACGCCGCATAGGGCGCCTCGCCTCTGTCAAGAGCACCCTCCGTGACCTAGAGTCGCTGGCATGAACGTGTTCGGTGGATTGATTGGACGCAGCGCTCGGCGGGGAGTGGTGCCGGTGGTTGTGCTGTCGCTGGTGGCAAGCCTCATCGTGGCCACTCCGGGAGTGGCGTGGGCCGCCGACGGCGATGTGTACGCGTGGGGAACCAACACCCTCTCGCAACTCGGCGACGGCACCACGACGTTCCGCACGAATTCGGTGCAGAGCGGCGTGTCGTCCACCATCGACATTGCCGGCGGACGGCATCATGTCGTGGCTGCACGCAGCGACGGAACCGTCAGGGCCTGGGGCTGGAATGGCTCGGGTCAGCTGGGCGACGATACGCAGACGAACCGATCGAACCCGGTCACGGTCGGCGGGCTGAACGGTGTGACCGCAGTGGGCGCCGGCCACTACCACTCGCTCGCAGTCTCCAACGGTGAGGTGTGGTCCTGGGGTCGCAACACCGATCGCCAACTGGGTCTGGGCGACCAGAACAACCGAAAGACCCCCGAGAAGGTCTCCGGTCTCTCCGACATCGTCGCCGTTGCGGGTGGACGTGAACACTCCCTGGCACTCCGTTCAAACGGCAGCCTTGCGGCCTGGGGCAACAACACCAATGGTCAGCTCGGCAACGGATCCCTCACGCCGTCGGCCACCCCGGTCACGGTTGCCGGCATCTCCGGTGTCGCCGAGATCTCCTCCGGCCGGATCCACGCACTCGTGCTCAAGTCCGACGGAACGGTGTGGGCTTGGGGAGACAACAACTACGGCCAGGTGGGCGATGGCACCACCACCGACCGGACCACACCGCGTCAGGTCGCGGGCCTCTCCAACATCGTGCAGGTCGAAGCCTTCGGGTTCCATTCGATCGCTCTCGACAGTTCTGGTCGGGTCTGGGCCTGGGGTCGGAACAACCTGGGCCAGCTGGGCGACGGCACCAACGTGCAGCGATCCACGCCGGTGCGGGTGGACGTGCCCGCCGTCGTGGCCATCGGCTCCGGTCGCGACTACGGCATGGCCGCTGCCGCCGATGGGACCGTGCACGCCTGGGGTCGCAACGACTCGGGGCAGCTCGGCGACGGCACGACCACCGATCGCACGACACCTGTGGTCGTCGACGATGTGAACGACGCCGTCGAACTGGTTGGCGGACGCGACTACATCGCAGTTCGCGTCGGTGGCGACGACCCGCCGCCCCCGCCGCCACCTCCAGCCGAGCTCGAATGTGTGGCAGTCGCCGACGGCAACGACCTTCGCCTGGAGTGGACCGCCGGGTTCGGCCGTGCGGTGATCCGGCGGGGTGCATTCTGGGACAGCACTCCCGGCGATGTCACGAGCACAACGATCTCTGGCGCTGCGAACAACGATCTCGTGTACTCGGTTCGGGTCCGAATCGACGGTGTGCGGACCGACTTCGAGTGTGTGCGCGACGGGGCGCCTCCGTCACCCGACTCGCCGTGTACGGCAACCGTGCAGGGCAACAACATGCGGCTGGCGTGGGATCCGGGGTTCTCCCGGGTGAACATCCGTCGGAACGGATCGTGGCTGGTCACCGCCCCGACAGGCGACTCGACCTACACGGTTGCCGGCGGAGCTGGCGATTCGTTCGTGATTGTGGTGAAACCCGCCGGAGTGAAGATCACACACGTCTGTGAGTAGGTCATACTCGTTGGATGGCCAATGCTGACCAGTCGTCTGCCGACGACCCTTTTGCAGACCTGCCCACCCCTTCGCACCAAAATCTGACGCCTCCTCCGATGCCGTCGGTCGAGATCCGCCCGCCCGCTTTCGACCCCGGTCCGACGATCTCCATCGAGCCGCAAACGGCGCCGCCACCGATGCCTCCATCGTCGGTGTTCACCGGTCCACCGCAGGGTCTGACGGATCCAACCGTGGCCGTGCCACCAATCGTCGCCCCACCAGACTTTCAACCCGAACCCCCGTCGCCGGACGAGCCCACAGGAGCAGGCGAGGCCGATGGGCCGGCGCTACCGCTGGTGGACCGAACCGGACGCGACAGCGTGGGCGCAGCCCTTTCCATCGCTGGCGTCGTGCTGTGGGTTGGCGTCGTCATTGGATTGTGGTGGTTTCTGACCCGAACGTCGGAGCCGCTCGTGGGGCCGGTCAAGCTCCCCACCCCGCAGGCAACCTGGGACCGCTTGTCTGAGCTCGTGGCGGCCAATGCGTTCTGGGACCATGCACTCTCGAGCGCCATTCGCTTGATCGCCGCACTGGTCGGTGGTTCGGCGCTGGGGCTGCTGCTCGGGTGGGTCATTGGTGCGCTTCCTCGGGCTGGGCGTCTGTTGCGTCCGGCAACCGGGGTGCTTCGGTTCTTCGTGCCGATCATGTCCATCGGATTCCTGGGTCTGTGGGCCGATGCGTCCAGCGTCCATTGGGGTTGGGCGCCAGCCGCCCTGGCGGTGGCCGGTGTCGTCGCTCATGGCACAGCGAGCGCCTCGGTCGATGCCGCCGCTGGTCTGAGTGGCAACCGCGCCGCCCGCACGGTTGGCGTTGTCCGAATGGCTGTCCCAACCGCTTGGGCCACGGTCATGATCTACGAGCTCTTCGGTGGCGTCGCCGAACACGGTGTTGCCGTTTCGCTGCTCGAAGATCGGGTGCAGCTGCGCACCCCTGATCTGATCATCTGGATGGCGGTCGCCTTCGCCCTTGCGCTCGTCGTCGACACAGTGCTGCGCATCGGCCAGCACCTCCTTCGGCCGAACCGGCGCATCGACGTGCCGCCGCCGCTTCGCTGACATGACGCTGCTGATCGACGCCGACGACACGCTCTGGGAGAACATCCGTGTCTTCAACGACGTGAACCTGGCGTTCGCCGAGTGGGTGGCACCGCATGCTCCAGGCGAGCTGATCGAGTTCGCCGATGCGATCCAACGGGAGATGGTCGGGGTCCACGGCTATGGCGCTGCGACCTTCCGGCTCAGCCTGCTCGAGAGCCTTCGACGACACAGGGGGAGCGAGCCCGACCACGATGACCATGCTCGGGTGAACCAGCTGGTCGAACCGTTCCGCTGGAACTCCGTCGACCTGCTCCCGCAGGTGGAGCCCACCCTCGTGGCGCTACGGGAACGAAACGAGTTGGTCCTGATGACGAAGGGGGCCCAGGATGGGGGCACGAGGAAGGTGATGTCCCAGCGCACGATCGCCTGCTGGTGCTCGACTCTTTCGCCGAGTTGTTGCATCACTTCTGAAAGCGCCGCGGCCGAAGTGGCACTAGCGGACGAGATCCTGCAGGAGGCGCACGGTGCTCTCGCTGCGCTCGGCTGGTAGCTGGCCGAGGGCCTCGATTCCGCTGAGTGTGTCCTCCACGACGCCGTCTGCGTCTGTCAGGAGTTCGTGGCCGGTGGGCGTGAGCGTTGCCAGTGAGCGGCGGGCGTCGCGGGCGTCCTTCGTGGTCTCGACGACACCGAGCCGTTCCAGCGGTTTGAGCGCGCGGGTCACGCCAGATGGCGTGAGGCCCACGTCGGAAGCGAGGTCGACGCGGGTGGCCGACGATGCCGGTTGTGCCCGGAGGGCCGACAAGAGCTGGTACTCGCTGAACGAGATGCCCTTGATGGAGGAGAGCGAACGGTCCAGACGACGGGAGATCTTCCCTGCGACGTCGACCACGGTGAAGACGAGTTCAGTGTTCATTCCGTGAAGTATACGTGATCAATCACGCATTCCTCCTGATTGGTGAATGCGGTGCTCAATCTGCAGGGGAGAGGCAGGGGAACCCGCGAACCAGGGTCATGAACCCGTCGGCGATGGCTCCGGGTGCGGGGGTCAGTGGACGGCGCAGTTCGGAGGTGGTGATCTCGCCCAGCTCTGCGAGGGCGTGCTTCCACAGGGCCGGGCTTGGATGGGTAAAGCCGGAGGTGACGAGTTGATGGAGTTCGCCCGCAAGCCAGCTGGCCCCCGCCACGTCCCCATCGCTCGCAGCAGCGCACATCTGTACGAAGGCGTGGGTGTGCAGGTGCGAAGCTGCCGAAATCGCTCCTGCTCCACCCAGGAGCATCGTGGGTGCGATGAACGCGTCATCGCCTGCGAAGACCGAGAAGTCGTCGGGCGCGTGGTGCAAGAGCTGCAACGTGTCGGCGTCCAGGCAGCCGACCGACTGCTTGATCCCGACAATGTTCGGGTGTTTGGCGGCATCCAGGAGCGCGTCCGCTCCGAGCCCCAGGCCGGTCCGGTACGGAATGTTGTACATCACGAGCGGAATCGGACTCTCGTCGGCCACGAGTCGGAAGTGGTCGACGACCGCCGCCTCGCTGGGGCGGGTGTAGTACGGCACGACCACCAGTGCGGCGCTTGCTTCGACCTGCGACGTGAGGTGTCGAATCTCGCGAATCGTCCCTGCTGTGCTGTTGGAGCCGGCGCCGATGATCAGGCCGCGGCCGGCGTCGGCGCACGCTTTTGCGCAGATCTGGGCGACGTGGAGCCGCTCCTCCTGGTCCAGCGTGGCGGGCTCGCCCGTCGTCCCGAGCGCGACCAGGCCAGCGACGCCATCCGACAGCAGTCGCCTCGCAAGGCGGTCGAGCGAGGACTCGCCGATCGAACCATCTCGTCCGAACGGCGTGATGATCGGCGTCCAGAGTCCGCCTGGCAGGTGTGAGTTGGTCATGCGCCAATCGTCGTGGCGGTCGCACGCAATGAAAAGTTCTGATCTGTACCGTATGAGGTAACGTTTGCTTACGATGATGGACCTGGGTCGACTCCGGTCGTTCGCTGAGGTGGCAGAACGAGGCACGGTTGCAGCTGCTGCATCGTCTCTTGGGTTCACGGCGCCGGCAGTGTCGCAACACCTTGCCAAGCTCGAGTCCGAGCTGCAGACACAACTGTTTGACCGAAGCGGGCAGCGGCTTCAGCTGACCGACGCTGGTCGGGCGCTTCTGCCCGTGGCGTTCGACATGCTCGATCTTGACGCTCGTGCTCGACACGCCGTGTCAGCCCAGCCCGACCGGCCCCACATCGTCGTCGCCGGGTTTGCTTCGGCTATCGGCAGCCTCGTGGTTCCTCGGGTAGACGAGCTTGCGGAGCGCATGACCTTCGACCTGCACGAGCGTGAGGACGCCGAAGCAATGCGCGACCTGCGGCTCGGAGCGGTCGACGTCGTTCTGGCGCAGGAGTATTCCGGCATGCCGATCGAGCGCAGCGAACGGTTCGACTTTACTCCGCTCGTCACCGACCAGCTCCGCCTCGTCATGCCGGCCGGGTGGTCGGCAACAACCAACATCGCGAGCCTGGGTGATGCCAACTGGTTGCTGAATGGAACGGACACTCGGTGTGCGCAGGCGACCCAACAGGTGCTGAGCGCCCACGGGCTTGCGCCGTCGATCGTCGGGACGATCGCCGACAATCACACACTTCTTGAACTCGTGGCCGCTGGCCGTGGGGTGACGATCACCCCCGATCTCGTGTTGGGCGCTGGGCACGACGGCATCACCACGGGCACCGAGGACCTCGGCGTCTCGCGGACGATTCTTGCGGTGAATCGGACCGTGTCCCGTCCGTCGCTGTCGTCGTTCCTCGACGTCGTCCGACGCTGAGACCGCTCGACCGACCGGTTGGGTGACGCTGGCTGCCGCTGGGCATCTACTGTCGAGACCATGTCGAAGGAACTTCCGGAACTGACCCGCCTGCCAGCCACCGCCGAACTCGACCAGATTCTGGCGGTGCTTGAGGCCGATGGTGGTGTGATCATCGAGAACATGTTCCCGGCCCACGTGATCGGGGACATGCGTGCTGCGGCTGAAGCACGTGCCCAGGACGTGGTGCCCGGTTCGGCGACGCAGGGCATGGGTGAAGCCGGGGCCGCGTTCGTCGGCGCCAACACGATTCGTTTCTCGAGCCTTGGTCGGCTCACCGATGCGTACTTCGAGATGCTGGAGAACCCGCTGTTCGAATCCCTTGCGGACGCCGTGCTCCTCCCTGCGTGCGGTTCCTACTGGGTGAACACCGGTCAGGTGATGTTCATCGGTCCGGGCGAGAAGGCACAGGCGCTCCACCGCGACGCCGACAACTGGTGGGAGTTCGTGTCTGCGACCTGGCCGGAGACCCCCGAGGTGACCCTGAGCGCCATGATCGGCCTCGACCACGTGACCGAGGAGTTGGGTGCCACCCGGGTCGTTCCTGGCAGCCACAAATGGCAGGAACTCGACTGGTTCGGAGACCACGCATCGGTGCCTGCGGAGCTCGGGCCCGGAGACGCGTTGGTGTACTCGGGGAACGTCTTTCATGGTGGCGGTGCGAACCAAACTGATCGTTGGCGCCGGGCCATGCACCTGAGTTTCGTCGCCGGCTGGCTGACGCCGGAGGAATCCTGTGCCCTGGACTACACGACCGAAGAACTGCAGGCGCGTTCACCTCGGGTGCAGCGACTCCTCGGACACCGTTCTTACAGTCCGGGCGCACGACGCGGCGGTGGCCTGTGGCTCAAGGAAGTGCGGGCCATCGAGGACGTCGACTGACGCACGTCAGTAGAGGCTCCGCCGAACAGGGATCAGCTGGCGAAGGAGAAGATCCGGGCCGGGTTGTCGACGATGAGCGTGTCGACATCGGCATCGGCGAGCCCCCGGGCGAGCAGTCGGGGAACGACGTTGGTGATCAGGTGGTCGTAGCCCAGCCCGCCATACGCGTGCAGTCGATGCTTGGTGGCGATGTCATGCGACAGCAGGATCTGTCGTTCGAGGCCATGTTCGAAGTGCCAGAGAACAACGTCCATACGCTCGGCGTCCGATGGCATGTCGACGGCCGGGTTCGGCGGGTACCAGGAACTCTCGTTGCCGAACAGGTCATATTCGAGATAGCAGCCGGTGGCGGCCATGTCGGCCAGCCAAACCCGATCCAGGCAGGTGCGGTCGATGTGGCAGATGGTCGTGCGATGCAGATCTCCGCCTTCCTCCGCAACGATCTCGGCGATCTCGACGGGGGAGCGGGGGTCGCGGCCGGGGTGGACCATGAGCGGGGCGCCGGTTTCCTGTTGAGCAGCGGCTGCGGCACGAAGGCTCTTCTTCTCGTTCGGGAGCCACGGATAGGAGCAGCCGATCTCGCCGATCAATCCCGCACGGACGTTGGTGCCGTCAATGCCGACCGTGATGTCGTGCACGATTTCGGCGGCGATGTCGTCGATGGAGCGATCGTCCATGTCAGCCGGGTGCGTCCCTCCGAGGTAGTAGCCGGCGCCGATGATGATGTGTGCGCCCGTTGCTTCGGAGATGCGAACCAGCGGAGCAACATCCCGTCCGAGGCCATTGTTCGTGGGATCCACGATGGTTCGTCCGCCGGCGGCAGTGAATCGTTGGAGTTCGCTGATGGCCAGGTCCTCGGAGTCGAGGTGCACGTTGTGGTGGTTCGACGTCCAGTGATAGGCCACCCAGCCCCGGTTCTCGAGGCTGATCGGCTGCTCGGCGATGGGTTGGTCGGCAGCATCGGGCGGATCGACATACATGAACGAGCCGTCCATCAGCACATGGTCGTGTGCAAGCGTGACGCCGAGCTCGGAACCAGCAACCGAACCGAGGACGGTCTGGGCCGCTCCGCTGAGTTCTTTCATCGGGGCTTCGGCAGTCAGGACAGCACCGCCCGTGCGCTGATCTCGACCAGCAGGCCCTCGAACGCCAGGTCCACGCCACCCACGAGTGTGGCCGACGGGCCGGGAGCGTTGAAGAACTCGGCTCTCGCCTCGCCCGCTGCGGGCCGGTAGCGAATGTCGGTCAGAAAGATGTCCAGGGAAACGACGTCGTCGAGCGTGCCACCTGCGGCGGTCACATAACTCTCGATGTGGCGTAGGCATTGCCGGCACTGTTCCAGCGGGTCGTTGGGTCCTACGAGTTCGCCGTGGTCCATCGAGATCTGTCCGGAAATGAAGAGGAGGTTGCCTTTGCGGATGCACTGAGATCCGGCGCGGGCATCGGCGGGTTCGCCAACGTTTGGGATGGAGATGCTCTCCCGTGCGGTCATGGTTGGGTTCCTTGTGTTCAGGTTGCGGGGCCGACGACGTGGTCCAGAACGTAGTTGGAGAACTCGTGAACCGTTCGCTCTTCTGCGGGCGAGTACCGGGTGAGGCTTGCGAGGCGGCCCCGAATTCCACGGTGCACGAGCTCGCAGACGCCCTTGTCCTCGGCCAGGAACAAGTCCATGGAGGGGTAGTACTTGTCTTCGACCTCGGTCTCGAAGTCGGGTCGATCCACGGTGGACTTGGGGAAGCAACACCAGGAGGTGATGCGGGTCCATTCCGGGCCTTCGGGAAAGTACTGATGGAACGTGATTCGATCGGGAGGAACGTTCAACAGCAGGTGCGGGTAGTGAATGATGAAGTGGGTCGATTCCTGGTCCTCGGCGGACAAGCCGTCGATGAACGGCAGGGTGTGATTCCGCGGAACGTAGAGGCCGTTCTCGTTGTCGCTGCTGTTGATGGCATACACCATGGGCTCGCCGTCGGCCTTGAACTCGGTGCGTTTGGCACCGGGGTAGAAGGTGTCGAGGGACTCTCGGTGCACAGTGCGGACGTGGTATCCCTCTCGCGAATTCTCAACCCAGATCTTCCAGTTGGCGTTGAAGCGGTTCTCCCACTTCTTCGTGACCACCATGTCTTCCATGCGGTGGCTGGCCAGCCGTTCGACCAATCCGCCGAGCGATTCGATGAGCGGAGTCGCGTCTGGGTCGAAGTTGATGAACACGAAGCCTGCCCACGTCTCGGCTCTGACCGTTGGCAGGCTGTGTTCTGACTTGTCGAATCCCTCGGCGTCCTGCATGGACGGGGCCGCAAGGAGTTGGCCGTCGAGTGCGTAGGTCCAGGCGTGGTAGGGGCAGGTGATCTTCTTGCAGTTGCCGCTGCCAGCCATGAGTTCGGAGCCCCGGTGCCGGCACGAGGCGGAGAGGGCCCGGATGGTTCCGTCGGTGTCTCGCAGGATCACCAGTGGTTCGTCCACGATGTCGATGCGTACGTAGTCGCCGGGGTTCGGAATCTCGTCTTCGCGAGTGGCCACGAGCCAGCTCTTCAGGAAGATCGTCTCGACCTCTCGGTCGTACCAGTCCTGCGAGAAGTAGACGTCGGGCGGCATGGGCGAGGCATGCTCGATGGGCTTGCGCGTCTCGGCATACCGTTCGGGCCTGAAGATGTCGTGCGCATCCGTCAACGTCTGACCTCCCTGTCTGGGCACAGTCTCTCCCAACAGCGACCACCCGTCGAACGAAACCTCCCCCACTCTCCGCGGCGAACAGCTCACAATGGGGTCAGACCCCAAACATCACTCCGCGTGGTGGGAGGCTCACAATGGGGTCAGACCCCAATGTGAGATTTTTGATGAATTGGCTACGTGGTGCGGGCGTAGAGGTCGGTGTGGGTGCCGGGGATGAACCCGACGTCGCGGTACAGGTGGCCTGACGCAGGGTTCTCGGGCTCGTAGCCGATGGAGATGTGTTTCGCTCCGGCCTTCGCCAGTCGGTCGATCCCACTGGTGAGGATGTGTCGAGCGAGTCCTCGCTGCTGGTGATCGTCGGCGGTGCGCATGGGCTCGACCACACCCATTGCGGTGACGGGGTCGTACCAGAACATGCCGTAGGCGGCCACGTTGTCGTCCTTGTCGAGCACGACGAGGTCGTGGTCCGAGCGGTACAGCGACGTCTGGTTCAGGCGCTCCTCCATGTCGGGTCGGTCGTCGCGGTGCATGTGATGCGGGCGATCCAGGAGCTCGTTTCGGCCGAACAATCGGTAGCCGTCGTGGAGCTCGCTCACGTCTGGCTTGGCCGCGGCATCGAGGCCCGCCTCGACAAGGACGTCTGTCTCCTTCAAGGAGAAGTTGTGTCGAGACAGTGCGCTGATCATGGGAGCGTCGCCCTGTGCCACCTCGAGCTCCATGCTGGCGATGTTGTGCTCGGCGAGGTGGGCAAGTCCCCGGTCGATCACGTGCGAATGCCACTCGGGGGATGCATCGGGGAGAACCAGCACCACGATCGTGGTGTCGGTGTAGAGCAGCGAGGTGGCGTTGCTGAAATCGTACGCCAGCACCGCAGCTGCCGGCAGCCCGTCTGGATCGAACCAGAACAGCTGCGGGTGGGTATCGGGGAGGTTGGGGACTCGCCACCAGAAGTGGAGTTCGGCGGCGTCATACAAGCCGGTGTCCCGGCTGGCCAGACGCCGGCGCTGCAGGAGCGAGGTGGCCGCATTGAGGTAGTCGAGCCCCATCAGGAGTTCTTCTCGCATGTCTGTCATGCGACCACGCTACTTCGGCGTTGTGCGTGCACTGGTAGCTTCGACGAATGGAGCGCTTCTATCCCATTGGCACGCCCGGCGAACCGTGGACGGAGGTGGAGCGCCAAGAGTGGTTCGAGAGTCGAACGATCGAGCGCAGCTACGCCGACGAGGTGCTCTCCAGAATCGAGGGGCTGGCCACGAGGTTCGACGTCTCGGACTACGGGTCGCTCTCACTGGACCCGGGCCGGTACCCGTTGCCGATGATCACGATGGCGGACGCAGGAAGTGCGGCGCCCTGGGTGCTGATCAGTGGTGGTGTGCACGGCTACGAGACCAGCGGCGTGCAGGGTGCCCTGGACTTCGTGGAGAGGGTCGCCGACGAGTACCGCAGTGACGTGAACATGGTGATCGCTCCGTGTGTCAGCCCCTGGGGGTACGAGGTGATCAACCGGTGGAACCCGAACTGTCTGGACCCGAACCGGTCGTTCTACTCCAACAGTCCGGCCGAGGAGTCGGCGGCTCTCATGAAGCTCGTCGCCGGACTCAACGTCGACTTCCTCGTGCACATGGATCTGCACGAAACAACCGACAGCGACGAGGAAGAGTTCCGTCCCGCGGTTGCTGCACGAGATGGGCAGCCGTCGAACCCCGGCCTGATTCCCGACGGTTTCTACACCGTGGGCGACACCCCGAACCCGCAGCCCGGCTTCCAGGCAGCAATCATCGCGGGGGTTGCCGAGGTGACGCACATCGCTCCGGCCGACGATGCCGGGCAGATCATCGGCTCGGACGTGACGCAGCCGGGAGTGATCAACTACCCGTGCCGTGAGCTCGGCTTGTGCGCTGGCATGACCGACGCACGGTTCACGACGACCACCGAGGTCTATCCCGACAGCCCAAAGGCCACCCCAACGATCTGCAATGCAGCGCAGGTTGCTGCCGTTCGGGCTGGTCTGGACTTCGCTCTGCAGAACGCCTGACCGGTCCCAACAGGGACGCGGCGACGGCTCAGCCGAAGCTGGCGATCGGGTCGCCGAGCACGGCGAGGTCGGGCTCGACGCCGAGTCCCGGCTTGTCGGTGGGGGAGATGTGTCCGTTGGTCAGCTTGGGGGAGTTCTGGTCGTAGCTGAGGTCGGAGAAGTAGGTGGAGATGTAGGTGGCGAAGAACGTCGCCGGGTGCGTGGCGATGGAGAGCTGCGCTTGGGCTGCTGCCGAGAGGTCGGCTCCCCAGGCGTCGTCGATGGTGAGGATCTTGTTGGTCGCATGGCAGAGGTCGCGGATCTGGCGCATGGCCGTGATGCCTCCGACTCGGGTGATCTTGCACCCGATGCCCTCGAAACAGTTGTCGGCGAGCCCTCGGAGCATGACGTTGATGTCGGTGATGGACTCGTCGAGGATCATTGGCTGGCGGGTCTTGGGCCGAATCGACAGACATTCCTCGTAGGTGCTGCAGGGCTGCTCGATGTAGTAATCGATGTCCTCCGTGGCTCGCAGCACCCGAAGTGCCTGATGGGTCTGCCAGGACTTGTTGGCGTCCACGACGAGCACCTCGCCCGGGAGCATGGCGGCGCCGGCAATACGGATGCGGTCGATGTCGCGCACGATGGCCGAGCCCTTGCCGACCTTCAGTTGGAAGTGGGAGAAGCCCTCGCTGCGACGCTGGTCCAGCTCGTCCGGGAGGAGCCGGTCGTCGGTTCCCAGGTACAGGTCGACATAGCCCTTCGCCCGTTCCTGCCGCCGGCCTCCGAGAAGATGATGGACGGGCACGCCGAAGTCTTTGCCGGCAAGGTCCCAGCACGCAATGTCGAACGCGGACTTCGCGTACCGTTCGCCGAGCAAGGTGGCGTTCATCGTGTCGTTGACGACTTCGATCTGTGTGGGGTCCAGCCCCAGCAGGGCTGGCGCCAAGTGACCCATCGCAGCGCGGACGCTCTCGGGTGTCTCCGACTGGTAGGTGGAGGAGAGTGGGCAGACCTCGGCCCAGCCGGTGTGGCCCGTGTCGGTGTCGACAGCCACGACGGTGTCGGCAAGCGCGTGATACGTCCGATGCGGGTAGACCATGGGGCGCACGAGGGGAATGTCCACGTGGAAAATTCGAATGCCAGTGATCTTCATGAGCTTCCGCCTTCTGCCTCGCTGTTTCCGACGACCTTAGCTCGGGGTCGAAGCGGTGCTCTTTGAAACGTACGCTCGAACCCTGTTGGCTCGCCGCTACTTGGTCAGGAGGATGTCGACGAATCCCATGAGGCGGGCATCCAGATCATCGACACCAATGTTGTCCGGGGTGGACATTGAGAAGATCTGGCCGCTGTCGCCGACGACAAACGTCAGGCCGTTGCCGGAGATGAAGCCACGATCGTTGTCGAGGAGCACTCCACCGCCCATGGAATCTGGGTTGTCCTTGAACTTCTCCAATGTCACGAGAGCGTCGTCCGCTCGGCGTTCCGGGAACGCCTGAAACGAGCCGACCGCGTCGTCGGCGTAGATCAGCTGGCAGGTCGTGTCTGATCCGGTGATCTCGACCGGCACGCCGAGCACACGATCGATGTCCTCAACGGTGATGTAGGCGGCGCACGGTTCGGTCTGGGCTGGCTCTGGCTCCGCTTCGGTCGTCGTGGTGGACTCGGCTGGTGGGTCTTCGGCCTCGGGCGCGGCGGTTGTTTCGGCTGCGACATCGGATTCGGCGACATCGCTTGTGGCGGTCTCGTCGTCGCCTCCACACGCAGTGAGCACGAATGCAGCGATCAGGAGAAGCCGTGTTGGGGACAGTCGATGAGTCATGCTTCCAACCCTACGAACGGTGAGATTCCCGATCTGACCACTGGTCGTCAGATGGGCTGTGTCATCGGGCGCAGCCCTTGCGACCGGCCGTTTTGACCAATCAGCCGTGGCGGCGCTGTTCAGCCAGTGCCTGACCGCAGACGAGCTCACGGCGATGGACGGCGGGCTCTCGGTCACGTTCGGCGGAAAGCCAAGCTGACTCTTGGGCCACAGCTCCGCGCTCACCGTTCATCGGGCACGAACGCCTCGAGCCGGGTCCGCTGCCTCAGGCCGCTCCCCGGCAGTAGCAGGACGAATGAATCGGCACCTCGGAGCGAGCGAGCGCCTGCGCCAGGAGCGCCTGAACATGTGGGCGTTCGACGGTCTCGCCTCGGGCTTCCAAACACTCGTTGAGACCATGCAGTGACCACACGTTCCTTGGGTGCTGTACGGCCCGTGCGAGGGAGTTGTCCAAGCCAAGGTCGGCTCGGTAGATCGGCTCCGCCTCTGCAAACCTGCCCTGGTCGAGCAGTAGCGCAGCCAACGCATGCCGCGGCGGCTGCATCCATCCCCATGGCTCGTCGTACAGGAGGCCATCCGAGGCGGCCACGGCGCGCCGCAGTTCCTCGAGGCCTTCGTCGATGCGGCCGGCCTTGTACGCCAGCTCGCCTTCGGCCATGTGATGGGCAACCTCGAGCACAGACTCGGCGGGGTTGTTGAACATGTAGCGGGGTTCCGGAACACGGGCCCGAGCAGCCACAAACAGATCGCGTTCGGCCTCGGCTTCAGCGTGCTGGCCCACGTTTGCCAAGGCGACGGTGCGGGCGTAGTGCTGCAGCGCGGTGGTGAAGCTGAAGAGCTCGTCGTCGTTGGGAAGCGGGTGGTCGAGGATCTCCTGCCACATGCCGAAGCGAACGAGTACGTGAAGCCGGATGCCCCAGAACGCTTCCAGAAAGTCTGGCCTGAAGGCGACGGTCTCCACCGGCAGAAGCGTCTCCAAGGCATCCGCTGCCGCCACGGCCTGCGACTTCCGGCCGATGAACATTGCCCCGTAGGCCTCGAAGTGCACGTTGTGAATTCGGTAGGTCGTGTAGAAGTTTGCGCTGCCTGCGTACTCCTCGAACTTCCGGTCGACGTGTGCCGCTCGGTGGTTGCGTTCGATGACGTTCTGGTAGTCGCCGCACAAGACGTCGATGTGGGTTGCCATGTGTTGGAGATGGCCGCTGTCGGGCACGATCTCGCACAGCCGATCGCCGTGGCTCAGCGCAAGCTCCGGCCACGGGGACATCTCCATGAGGTGGATGTAGAGATGCAGCAGCCCGGGATGGTCCCATGCGTCGGGGTTGTCGGTGAACGCTCCTTCAAGAACGTGACGTGCCTCTTCCGTCGACGCTCCGTCGGCGGGAACGCCCGCTGTCAGATCCCAGAGCATCCACGGCGTTCTGTTCATTGCGGCTTCGACGAATATCGTCATGACGTCGAGGTCGTCAGGATGAGCTTCGTAGACGGGGCGCATTGAGTCGGTGAACGCGTCGTTCCACGGACCGAAGTCCTGCTCGTCATCGTCGGTGGGGTAGCGGGTCGCAAGCGCGTCGATCAGTGCGGACTCCACGGGGGCCAGGCCGGAAATCGATTGCGCAGTATCGAGCGCGGAGCGGGCCTCATGGAGCACGGCAATCCGCTCGTCTGGCTCAAAGAAGTCCCACGTCTTGTTGTAGTTGGGGCCGATTGCGTAGGCCAGTCCCCAGTACGCCATGCCGCACGTGGGGTCAGCCTCGATCGCTCGCCGGAAGCAATCGGCCGCCTCCTCGTGATTGAACCCGTAGGTCCAGATCAGTCCTCGATCGAACCAGGTCTGCGCCTCGGCTGACGTGGTTGTGACCGGGCGTGTGTAGTTGCCGAGATCGAAATAGTCCATCGATGCCTGCCCTCCGCTGGTGAAGCGATCGTACACAGTGGCCGTTGCTCAGACGCTCTGTGAAAGCTCGGAGGCGAGCTCGTCGAGCTTCTTCGTCGGCCACTTCCTGGGGTTGAGGCAGGCATCGATTCCGGCTCCGTTGATCGCTATGGCAAGTTGACTTGGTGTCCAATTCTTCGAAGAACGAATCTGCGACGCGAACCTCGCGCCTCAAACTCACGAACGTTCTGAGTTGAGCAGGCCTCGTTCGTCAGCGATCCGCTTGCTCTTCGCTTGGACGCGTGCCCGAAACTCGGGACTCAGGTCATCAAGAGAATCCCGAAATCCATCAGCTACCAACTGAGCTCGCTCGTCAGGACTCATTCGTTCCATCTCGCTGGCTGTCCAGACTCGATCCCTGCTCATGGAAACGAACACTACAGCAAGCCTCTGACAGAACGTTGAGGAGGCTTCGATCCGTGACGTCGCAACCGGAAGCGACGTTTGGAGGCGCTCGCCGAGAAACTCGGGTTCGAACGGAGTGAGATACGTGGTCCTGGTAGGACAGCTCTCGAACCGTGACGTCGCTACCGGAAGCGATGTTTGGAGGCGCCAGCCGAGAAACTCGGGTTCGAACGAAGTGAGATACGTGGCCGCTATCGAACGACATTCACAAGATGCGCTCAGTGGTCGCAGACAATCGAATCGTTGTGAAAGCGAGGTTCTGTCGGTCACGCAGCGTCAGGTCCGATTGTCTGTAGGTCAGCGGGCAGAGATGATCGAGCAGTATTGCTCGGGTGTGAGTGTTGTTCGTCTTGCGGAGCTGTTCGGTGTCCACAAGACGACGGTGTCTGGTCATCTTCGTCGGGCAGGCGTGAAGGTACGTGGCTCCCAGCGTTCTCTGAGCGCCCAGCAGGAGGCCGAAGCCGCACGGTTGTATGTCGAGGAGGGTTTGACCTTGGCTGACCTGGGAGAGCGGTTCTCCGTAAGTCCTTCGACTATCCGGGATGTCCTTTCACGTTCGGGGGTGCAGGTTCGGAAGAGAAGTCGCCCGTCCGCAATGTAGGAGAGTCAGCCAGGGGTGGCGACACCGTGAAATCACATTGATGTAACTTGCAGGAATGGATGTTGAATCGTAAGGCAAAGAGCTTTACTCAATCCAGAGCGTAGACCCATCCGAGATTGAAAACTGTCTGGAGTCACTCTCGTCTGAACTCGGAGAGGTCGTTAAGTCGGCAGAGTTAAGAAGTTCTGGCGACGAGTCAAGGAGGCACCCTTGGGCAGACCGCTGCGCTTCTTCGCTCGAGACTCGCGTATCTTCTTTGGCTCCTTTGACATTCTCTTCTCCTTTCTCCCGGGTGGGAAAAAGGAGGTGCCATAACGCCCTTTACAACTTGCCTTCCTTGACTAATCGCCAGTACTGAGCCCCCATCGCTGTAAGCCTGCAAGCTTTTGAATTCATTGCTGCGTAATACATGTGCTCTTCATCAACGGGGACAACCAGACCGAGCCCAACATATTTCTGCAGAACTTTGAACTTTGCCACGTTTTCTTCTATTGCAGCACTCTCTGTGTCCTCAAAGCTTGGGTCCAATGCGAATTCCTGAGCGGGGTCCGCGAAGAGATCCGTGATTTGTCGAATAATCTCGGGAGCAACCCGCGGGACAACTTTTCGGATTACTGCAGATGTTGACACGTTGGTCTTAAAAACAGGTCGCTGATCCCAAGCGCCAAGAGCCTCGTCAACATATGCGTATAGAGATCCTGGAGTGACATGGCCTCGCAGATCAGATGCACCCCCGCCAAGTGCGTCAAGCAACAGTGAGGTGAAGACCCCGTGACCCTTCACTTCCATGGCGGCTTGCGTGTCCCGGCTGGCAGCTAGTATGGACACCCCAGGCACTATTGCAGCGGCATCGCTTCCAACAACCGGAAGTGCCCCGAAAACACCTGAGTGGCAGCAATCGAGGATGATGATCTTGTTCCTGGCTTTTGACGCGTTAGTGCAAGCCAAGACGTCAGTCATCGACAAGCCTTCGTCGTATTTCCGAGCATCTGATGTGACCAGCCGGCCACCTGTCGCATCGAGCAGTCCGTGCCCTGAAAAGTACAGCAGAGCAGCATCACATTCATCGGCAAAGAGCTTGTCGACGCCTTCACGCAGAACAGCTTGAGTAACTGTGGTGGAATCGCTAGTGAGCTGCTGGACTGCAAAGTTCGGTGAACCATCGCCATCACGCTCAAGAAGTGAACGAATACTAACTGCGTCTGCTACACAGCCGTTGAGAGAGCTGACCTGCTGGTAATCGTCGATCCCGACGACAAGTGCACGTTTCATCTATCTAGCGTTCTTTCCTTCGGTCATCATTTGGTCAATTGCGGCTGCAATGCCGTCCCAGTTCCACTTGATTGTGCGACCGCGAGCTAAACCTGTTGGAAGGTTTGAGTCTGCTCCAGCTCCATCTACGTAGACGCCAAAGACTGGAACGTCCTGACCTGTTGCCATCTTTATCTCTTTAGCAACTCCGGTGGCTGAGGCCATCGTTTTGCCGGAGAGGACGATGAGCATGTTGCACTTGTTGATCTTTCCCTTGATTAGCGCTTCCCATTTTGCCTGCGGAAGAGTCGCCTTTGAGGACCAGTCCTCAATCGCGAATGGTGTTGATGAATTCTTTGACTGTCCAACGAATAGGTTGCGTTGAGTTTCATCGTGGTCGAAATCAAAACTGATAAATGCCCTAGGATTGGCCATTTCATTTTCCTCCGTTACTGGTGTCCTCGCAGTTTAGCACATACAAACACCTGTTCGACCATCAAAAGCTTTAACTTTCGACTCCGTTGTCAACTGCATCGATTATGCTCCTGAGTGGATGCACGGCGCAGCCTGACATTCTGAGTGGGTCGAGTGGGGCGCTGACGCCGACTCCCGGCTCTGCCTACTGTTGAGCGTCTGGTTCGGCTAAGAACGCCTCAATCCCAGAAAGCGCAATTTCAAGCACTGTTTGGTCAAGAATGAACATTGTCTCGACCTTTGAGACCGCTGATATTCGCCAAGACAGGCGCACAAGTTGTTGCCAGGTAGAGGTAACAACGTCGTCTGACTCGCACCAATCGAAGTTTAGGTCGTCCGAGAGATGCGCAGACGTTCGATCCTGCAGCCGCGATTCGGAGATGTTCGTCAGTAACTGCCGTAGGGCGATCAATAGAGAATGATCAGTCAGGATCGTGCCGGAGAGCCGCTCCTCTTGTGGTTCGTTTGTCGCGAAGTTCGTGAACGACAGGGTCATAGTGAGTTTGAATCGTCGAGCGTACTTCGCCGACGCTTCCTTGCGGACGAAGCATACGGACTCCCTGCCGCTAGCAGACCAAATACAGAACTGGGGGCTGTTGTCTACCAATGCCTTTGATTCCCTTTCTCTCTTCTTGAGTGCTCTTCTTGTGCTCCGACGTTGCGCTGACCGTCATGACTAACTCGTTGATTGGCGGGATGGCCGCCCATGTCCTGGCCCGGGCTCTGGTCAGGGATGGGCGTGTCCGGATCCTTGTTGATTCCGAGACGCTCGCGCAACTCGCTTCTCCGCCGGTCGACCTGGGCAGGTGAATCACCCCGGGTTCGGTAGAGGCTCCTGGGTTTGAGTCACTGCTTGTTGGGCGGTGACGGTTTGATCGTAGTACTCGGCTTCGTGGTCGGCTGGGGTTGTGAACTGGCGTCGGCCTTCGAGAATCTCCCCGTGGCGGCGTCGGTGGTTGAACCAGTCGACGTATTCAAGGGTTGTGAACTCGACATCTTCGAGCCCGTTCCAGGGGCCGTGGGGGTAGATGAGTTCCCATTTGTAGAGTCCGTTGAACGACTCGATCATCGCGTTGTCATACGAATCACCCTTAGAACCAACAGAGGCAACAACACCGTTATCGGCCAGCCGCTGGGAATAGCGAATGCTGAGATATTGCACTCCCATATCGCTGTGATGCACGAGCTTGGATAGATCAGCGCCGGCACGGCGACGGTTGAACACTGCCATCTCCAAGGCGTCGATAGCGAGGTCTGATCGCAGCGATGTTGAGGCTTGCCAGCCCACGACCATCCGCGAGTAGGCATCGATGATGAACGCCACATACACCCACCCGGCGTGCGTCTTCACGTAGGTGAGATCCGCGAGCCACAACCGGTTCGGCGCCTCCGTAGTGAAGTCGCGATCCACGAGATCTGCCGGCCGTTCAGTGCCATCTTCGCTGATGGTGGTCTTGACCCACGACCGGCCGCGCCTCACCCCCGACAAGCCCATCTCACGCATCAACCGTTCCACGGTGCATCGAGCAACACGGATCCCATCAACGTTGTTGAGATGGTCCCAGATCTTGTCGGCTCCATAGGCAACAAAGTTCTCGTCGTACACACGACGTATCACCGGCTTGAGTTCAGCGTCACGAACAGCCCGTGCTGAAGGAGGCCGCGTCTTAGCTGCGTGGTAGGTCGATGGGGCGATGCCAAGCTGCTTGGCGATCGGCTCGATTCCCCAACGCAGCATCCCGCTGCGTTGATCCTTGTGCTCATCAATAAACGAGATCACTTCTTCGACTGGCGGTCGAGCTCCGCCCCGAAGAAAGCCGAAGCCGCCTTCAAAATGTCGTTGGCCCGCCGCAGCTCGGCGTTTTCCCGCTTCAAGCGTTTCAACTCGGCCAGCTCATCGCTTGTCGGCCCCACCCGCCGACCACTGTCACGCTCAGCCTGACGAACCCAATTCGTCACCGTCTGAGGAGTCGGCCCCAACTTTTCCGCGACCGAACAAATCACCTCCCACTGCGACCCGTACTCGTGCTCATGATCAAGCACCATCCGCACCGCACGCTCACGCAGCTCTTTTGGATATCTCCCATGTCTTGGCATTGCTCCATCCTCTCAAGGAATGGAACCTCCATCAGACCCGGGGTGATTCAACTTCATCTGTGTGGAGCGACAGAAGAAACGAAACAGCTGCGATCAGCGTGCGGTGCGGATCGATTTAGTTGAGGAGCTTGTCAAGCAGCACTACTGGAAGCTGCAACTTCTTGACGGTGAACCTGAGAACCTCCGGGCCGAGATCCGAGCTGAGCTTCAGGGGAGCTACGAAGAGGCTGAGCGACAGTCGAAGGCTCAAGAGCGTCGACGACATGAGCTGCTGGCAGAGCAGGCGAAGCTGCTTCAGGCGCACTACGCCGATGCGATTCCTTTGGATCTGATGAAGAAGGAACAGAAGCGAATAGAGAACGAACTGGCGTTGTGCGAGCAAATGGTCAGGACTGCAACGACGAGGTTCGAGCAGATCGAGCGCAACCTGAAGTCAGCCCTGGATTCGGCTGGCAAGTGGGCTCATGCATACGGCAGCGCCCCCGATTCAATCAGGGCACAGATCAACGACGCGGTCTTCGACAAGATCTACATCGACAACGACGGACTGGCGACGAGTCGGCTGCGGCCGTTGTTTGCCGAGCTTCTGCGCCGTTCCAAAAACAGGAAAATCCGAGACGTCTTGAACGTCTCGGATGGTTCGGTTCCGAATACTAAGAATCTTGCTGCTTCGCTCTGTCCCACTGATCCCGACTCTGTTGTTCAACAGGGTTGGGGTGTGAGAGAGAACGATTTGGTGGGCGTTGAGGGACTTGAACCCCCGACCCTCTCGGTGTAAACGAGATGCTCTAGCCAACTGAGCTAAACGCCCGGGACCCAAGAGGCTATCGGACCGCGATCGGTCCACACACCATGTGTCAGCGTGAGTTCGTGTCAGTCGGTGACGGGCCGGACATCACCGGGCATGGCGCCCGTGACGATGACCGACGTGCCTTCTCGTGACGCATCCTGGCGGAGGAAAAGCTCGCCGGACATGTCGGGGATGGTCTCGGGGAGTTCGTCCAAGGCGAACCAGCCGAGCTCCAGGATCTCTGAGGCCTGTGCTTGGAGATCGTCGGGGTCGGCGCCGGGAGCAGGCGCTGCTTCATAGATGAAGTTGACGCGCTGCATGGTGGTCTCAACCAACACGAGGGGCTCGCTGGTGAGCACGATCTTCAGGCCGGTCTCCTCCAATGCTTCGCGGACGACCGCGTCGGCTGGGGACTCGCCGGCATCCATGAGGCCGCCGGGCATGCCCCATCGCCATCGGTAGGCTGCCTTCACCAGGAGAATGCGTCCGTCGTCTCGGACGATCCGGGCCTGAGCCCCGAGGGTGTAGCTGGGCGCGACCGTGCGAACCGCTTGCTGTCGGAGACGTTCCGGCA
>CAZFBD010000059.1:25349-28551 GCA_964517125.1 uncultured Acidimicrobiales bacterium | reverse complement strand
CCCAAATGTGATTGGGTGCCTGACCCCTGGGTCAGCTGACTGGGTCCTGCCATCGACTCTGGTCAGGCGAAGGCGGGCATGACGTCGCTGATGAACAGCTCCAGCGAACGCTTCTGTTCGGCCAGGCCCAGCCCCATGCTTGCGTAATAGATGAAGCTGTCGACGCCGAGATCCTCGTACGTCTTCAGCTTCTCGATCACCTGATCGGCTGTGCCCACCAGCAGGTTCTCGTGGAGTGACTGGGTGTTGTAGTCGGCGTGCTGTTCGAGCGTGTCGATCGAGGTTTCGGCCGGGATGCCTTCGGTGACCACTCCATCGCCTGCGAACAGTGTGGTGAACATGCCGAGTTGGCGCTGAGCGGCCTTCACCGGCACCTCCCAATCGGCAGCGTCTTCATAGACAGCGGCGTGGCGCATCATTGCCCACTCGGGTTTCGGTGCATCGGGGAATTTGGCCAGGGACTCGTCCAGCTGCGCCCGGTATTTCACCATCTCCTCGTGTGGGCGTGCGATTGGCCAGCTCATGACATTGCAGCCATTTTCCACCGCCCAATCGAACGTGATGGGGGAGCGGGCCGCCACCCACACCGGCGGGTGCGGGTCCTGCAACGGCTTCGGGCAGGAGGTGGAGGTCGGGAACTGCCAGAACTCGCCGTCGTGTGCGTAGTCGCCGGCCCACAGCTCCTTCAACGCCGGCAGCATCTCGTGCATGTACTTGTACGCGTCGGACTGCTTCAGGCCCGGGTGCATGCGATCGAACTCGCGCTGGTAGGCGCCGGAGCCCAATCCGAACTCCAAGCGGCCGCCGCTGATGAGGTCCGTGAACGCGGCCTCGCCGGCCAGGTTGATCGGGTGCCAGTAGGCGGCCACGGCAACTGCGCAACCCAGGCGAATGCGCTCGGTGTGCGCCGCCCACCAGGTCAGGATCTGGAACGGGTTGGGCGCAATCGTCATCTCGAGCGCGTGGTGTTCGGCCGCCCAGACGGTCTCGAAGCCACCGCGGTCTGCCATCTGCACCATGTCGAGCGTGTGCGCTTCGACCTCGGCCATGTCGATGTCGTGGTCGAGCCGCTCAAGATTGACGGCGAGATGGAACTTCATGGGATGGTCGCTTTCTCTTGAGGGTCAGGGGTCAGGGGTCAGGGTCAGTGGTCAGGCGTCGTCGGACTGTGCGTCGGGGTCGCGATGTTTGAACGAGTCCCGGCGGAAGCTGTAGAGGGCATCGGGGTCGACGGCAATGTCGACCACGGCGGGCCGGCCGCAGGCGAGCGCCGCTTCAACCGCACCGCCAACCTCGGCCAGCGTTTCGGCCCGGAACCCGGCCGCGCCATAGAGCTCGGCCACCTTGTCGAACGGCGGGCTGGAGATGTCGGCGCCGATGTAGCGGCCGTCGAAGAAGTCTCGCTGGTACGCCTTCTCTGCGCCCCAGCACTGGTTGTTCATCACGAGGGTGACGGTGTTGAGGCCGTAGGCAACGGCGGTGGACAGCTCGCTGATCGTCATGCCGAAGCCGCCGTCGCCCATCAGGCTGATGACGGGCCGGTCGGGCTGGGCACACTTGATGCCGAGCCCGGCGGCAAACGAGAACCCCACGAGCCCGAAGTCCAGCGGAGAGAACAGGCTTTGCGGCGAGTGGTAGTTCAGTGCGTCGGTCGCCTGCAGACACATGGTTCCGGCGTCCAGGGTGATCGCCGCCTCGGCTGGCAGGACCTTCCGGAACTCCTTGAACAACCCGCTCGGCTTGATCGGGTCGGAGCTGTCGGCAGCCTCGTCACGATTGGCCAGGTAGGCGTCCCGGTCGGTCTGGAAGGTGGAGGTCCACGCAGCGACCGCAGCTTCGGCTTCGGCCTGCGCGTCGAGCAGCTCGATCGCAGCGACCAGCTTCGCTGCCGCATCCCGGGCATCGGCCCAGATGCCCACGGCAACAGGGAAGAACCGGCCGATCGCCGTCGGCTCGATCTCGATCTGGATGATCGCCGCGTCCGGGTTGATGTTGTCCGTGCTGTAGAAGGTGGAGTTGAAGCCCAGCCGGGTGCCGAGGGCGACGATGACATCGGCCTCTTTCACGAGCCGGGAGGCGACCGGGTTGCCCCGGGGCCCCATCTGTCCGGCGTTGCGAGGGTTGGCGAACGGGATGGCGTCCCCGTGGCCGGGCGAGGTGGCGATGGGGCAGTTGAGCGCGTCGGCCAATGCGATCGCAGCGCCGTGGCCCGCAGTGTTCTTGATACCTCCACCGGCCACGATCACCGGTTGGCGGGCGCCACGGAGAAGTTCCGCTGCGGCATCGATCGCCTCGGCAGGTGCCGCCGGATTTGTCGTGGCCCGATAGACGCTCGGGTGCTGCGCCTCGGGGAAGTCGGCCGTGCCGGCCAGAACATCGCGGGGCAGGTTGATCTGCACCGGACCCTGGCGAGGGGTGAGCGCCACCCGGAAGGCTTCGCGGAACATCTCCTGCACCCGGTCGGTGCTGGGCACGGTCCACGTCTTCTTCGTGATTGGGGTGAACAGCGCTTCCTGGTCGACCTCCTGAAAGGCATCCCGGTAGCGATGGCCGCTGGCCAGGTGTCCGGCGATCGCAACGACGGGGGAGTAGGCGGCCTTGGCCTGGGCGAGACCGGTGACGAGGTTGGTCGAACCCGGCCCGTTCTGCCCGGCAAGCACCACGCCCGCCTGCCCGGTCACACGGGCGTAGCCGTCGGCCATGTGGGTGCCGGTGCGCTCATCCCGCACGCCGACGAAGTTGATGTCGGCCGACTCGTGAAGCGCATCGAACAGCTCCATGGTGGCCGAACCGATCAGACCGAAGACATGGCCGATCTGCTCGACCTCAAGCGCTTCGACGGCCGCATGGCCGCCCGTCATCTCGGTCATCGTTTCGCCCCCAGCGGAACCCGGCGTTCGTGCCCCGAAGTCTCGCGCAACGGCGGGGTGATCCGACCATCGGAATGGTCGGATTCTCGACGGTGGTTCGCGTGGACGCAGGCCCGATGACGGTCTGCGGCGCTCGATTTTCTTACCGCGTCTTCAGGGACCCTTGCTGTACGGACGTTCGCCGTTGGGCGACACTTTGCTCATGCTGTTCTCCCGCACGATCCGTGCGCTGATGCTCCTCGTTGCGTCGGTCTGCCTCCTCGCCCCCCCCGGCGGCGGCCGCCCAAAAGCCAGAGCCCCCCCGGGGGGGAGCCGGGCCCCCCCGGGCCCGG
>CAZFBD010000059.1:5005-25339 GCA_964517125.1 uncultured Acidimicrobiales bacterium | reverse complement strand
CCTTGCTGTCCCCCCGCACGACCCGGGGGCTGAGGCCCCGGGTGGCGGCGGGCTGCCCCCCCCCCGCCGGCGGCGGCGACTCCAATTCGACTGAGACCACCGGTGTGGCAAGCGTGACCGACCTGGACGAGTCGACCACCGAGGCTGTCGAAGCCGCAGCAGCCGAGACGAGCTCAAGCGACACCACCGATCCCGAAGAGATCGTCCTGGCGCTTGCGCAGTGCATGCGTGACAACGGGTTCGACGATTTCCCAAACCCCGTCGCCGACGGCAACGGCGGCTTCGGTCTCCGCGACGCCATCCGGTCGTCGGGCATCGACTTCCAGGACCCGGCCTTCCGTGAAGCCATCGACCTGTGCCGAGTGGAATCGGGCGCAGACCAGCTGGGCACCGGCGCCCGCGGCGCCAACCGCGAAGCGCTCGAAGAAGGACTGCTTGTCTACACCGACTGCCTTCGCTCCGAAGGCCTCGACGTCGGCGACATCACCTTCGGTGGAGCCGGCGCCGGTCAGGCCCAGGGCCAAGGACAGGAACAAGCGCAAGGTCAGGGCCGTGCGCAGGGCGAAGGCGGCGCCACCGGCGACCGCTCATCGCGAATCGCAAACCGGCTTGGGCTCGACCTTGAGGACCCCGCCACCGTCGCCGCACTCGAGGCGTGCGAACCCACACTCGAAGAGGCGCTTGCCGGGTTTGGTCAGGGCGGAAACCGGCAGCCGGCGGCGACCACCACCGATAGCTGAGCCACACTCGGCTCGCGATCGGTTCGTTGATGGCAGACTCGGGCATGGCCGACCGGTTCCCGTACGCAATCGACACACGCTTCGCTGCGATCTTCTTTGCGCTCGGTGTCAACGAGGACGACCATGTTGAGCTCACCGACGATGGCCGTCTGGTGGCCACCTTCGGGCGCGTCTCGGTGGACACGCCGCTGTCCAACATCGATCACACCCTCGTCACCGGCCCGCACCGATGGTTCACGGCCGTGGGCCTTCGGCTCAGTTTCTCCGACGACGGCCTCACCTTCGGCACGAACTACGCACAGGGTCTGTGCATCGCCTTTCGGGAGAAGATCCCGAAGGTGATCGGGTTCAAGGATCACTCGGCGCTGTGGGTCAGCGTTGCCGATCCGGCCGCGCTCGCAGCGGCCATCGGTCGCTGAACACCGGGACCAGCTGCAACAGCCTTCAGTCTTCGATCTGGGCGATCACCGTGTTCACCGGGTACCGGAGCCCGTCGTCGCTCAGCTCGTAGACCGTGAACACCGACCGCAACGGGTCGCCGTGCACGCCCAGATCCAGCGGACCGGACACGCCGTCGTAGCCGATGTCGGTTCCCGCCTCCAGCAGCTCGGCACACGCTGCGAACGTGGTGCACACGGTGCCCTGCCCTGTCACCGCAGCCAGGTGTCGGCGAATCTCGGAACCAGTATCGGACTGGGCCGAGATGGCAGCCAAGGCAACGGCGATGGTGGCGTCGTAGGCCTCGAGGGCGTCCCCGAAGTAGGTCAGCAGGGGTTCGGCTGCCTCCAGTCGGGCCCGCATCTCGGGAGCCTCGTCGATTTCGTAGCCATCGAACACCCCCTTCAACCCGTCGAGTGAACCGCTGTCCTCGAAGCGTTCGCCCATGGGGCACGTGACGTTGCCAGAGTCCGAGTAGAAGGCGGTGTTCTCAAAGGTGATGCCAGCGGCGAAGAGCCCCCGAAGAATCGCTCCGAGATCAGCGGCAGGGCCGTGAGCTCGGCCAGACGAATGCTCTCGCGGGATTCGCCGCTGCCCGAGAGCACCGAGTCTGCTCCTGCGGTGCGAGCGTCCTGGAACGCTCCGAACACCCCTTCGGACTCGCTCTTCGTGTCGATCACCAGTGCCTCAACATCGACACCGAGCACACCACCTGCAGCATTGATCTCGTCGACCGCAATCTGCATGGCATTGGCTGGTGCAGGTCCGGCGAACTTCAGCGTGCCGGTGAGGGGGAACGCTCCCGCGATCGTGAGCACGCCGTCGGCCGGTTGCGCATCCTCCGAGAGGATTCCGGCAGGTGCCAGCGACGTGGTTGCGGCATCGGCGGCTGCAGCGGTCGTGGTGGTCGTAGTTTCCGGTGCCTCGGTGGTCGTCGCTGCAGCGGATGTCGTGGTGGTGCCCACGTCCTCTGCTTCGGATTCGGCCTCGGCATCGTTGGGAATCGACGCGGCCGCGACGACCTCGTCGGTCTCGCCGTCGTCGCCTCCGCCGCCAAGAGCAACGACACCCACGATGCCAGCCACGACAAGGGCAGCGGCACCCACCAGCCACATGGTCCGAGATCCGGACCCGCCCGACTCGGCTGCAGCAGCCGAACCCGAGCCAACCGAGCCACGCGGGTCGAACGGCTTCGAGGCGGTTGGCTTGTGGGCCGGAGGGAGCTCCGAGGTCGGGACCTCGCTCCTCTTCTTCTTGGACCGGTCCGGCCACGACTGAATCTCGGCGCTCATCGCGGCTGGCCGGGCCACGGTGGAATCGCCGTCGTTCCGCAACTGCGCCGCGAACTCCGCCGCCGATGCCGTACGGTCGTCGGGGTTCTTCGTCATCGCCGCCGCAATCGTGTCCTGTACGTAGTCGGGGACCGAATCCGGGAGCTCTCCCAACGGAACCGGATCGGCCAGGATTCGGCGCATCGTCGACATGGCGTTGCTGCCGCCCGGGGTGCTGAACGGCGCATGCCCCGACAACATGGCGAACAGGGTGGCGCCCAGCGCATACACGTCGGCCAACTCGTCGGGTTCGGCATCCTCGAACCGTTCCGGCGCCGAGAAGTTCGGCGTCATCATGGCGGCCGAGAACTCGCCCGTGCCTTCGACAAACTCGGCGATCCCAAAGTCGGCGAGGAACGGAACGCGATCGTCGTCCAACAAGATGTTTGCCGGCTTGATGTCCAGGTGGAGAATGCCGTGCGAGTGCGCAACCGCAACCGCGTCGGCAATGGGCTGCAGCAGGCCAATGGCGTCGTTCCACCCGAACGCATCGTCCTCCTCCAACCGCTCCTGCACGGAACCGGCATAGAGCGGCATGACGAGGTACGGCTCGTCGGTGTCGGTGACCCCGCTGGAGAGCACCGGAGCAATGTTGTCCAACCCCGACAGGCGCTCCATGGCCCGTCGTTCCCGTTCGAACCGGCGGACCACGGCCTCGCCACCGACCCGAAGGATCTTCACGGCGACGGGCGCGCCATCGGCCCCGGTTCCGCTGTAGACGTGCGCATTGGCTGCTGCGGCCAGCAACTCGAGCGATGAGACCCCAAAGACTTCCGGCATGACGAACCCCCACCTGATTCCGTGGCATCGGGTTTAGCCGACAGTCGTCATGGTGTCGACCAGGAATGTTCGTACGCCTTTCTTACCGGGTCTTCATGAAGCGTTCAGCGGCCCCTGCCTTGGACTCGCGAATCTGCTCACATGTCGAACCACGGAACTCCCCGAACCCGCATCACACTCGCTGCTCTGCTTGGCATGGTCCTTCTGCTGAGCGCCTGCGGCGGCGACGCTGCAAGTGCCGACACAGTTGGCGTGGCCAGCATCGACGATCTGGAGCAATCGGCCGTAGGGGCGGCGTCCGAAATCGCCGAAGGGGCCGACGAGGCCGGCGTCGAACTCTCGGCCGAAGAAGCCGGATTGCTGCTGTCCTCGTGCATGCGGGACAACGGGTACCCCGACTTCCCGGATCCGTCCTTCGACGCCGAGGGCAACCTCAACCTTCGCGACGCCATCGCCACCAGCGGCATCGACTTCCGCGATGAAACGGTCCGCGAGCAGCTCGACGTCTGCCGGGACGAAGCGGGTGCCGAGAACTTCGGCGCCGGCGGTGGCGGCGTGGACCGTGAAGCGATTCAGGAACAGTTGCTGACCTACACCGACTGTCTGCGAGCCGAAGGTCTCGATGTTGGTGACCTCGCCTTTGGTGGAGCGCCAGGACAGGGACAAGCCCAGGATGGTGCTGCCGCAAATGGTTCCGATGGCGACGACGCTGCGGCAGGCGGACGCGGGCAGGCGCAGGGCAACGGCGGCGCTGGGGGAGACCGGAGCGCACGGATTGCCAACCAGCTCGGACTCGATGTCGACGACCCCGATACGGCAGCAGCCGTCGAGGCCTGCTCGACTACGCTCGACGAAGCACTCGCCGGCTTCGGTCCAGGTGGCGCTGCGCCAGCCGCAACCGCAAACACCGACAGCTGAACTCGCATCGACGGACACCCCACATCCCATGGCAACCACACACCTCCCCTCCCGCTGGCCGGTTCTGCTCATCGGGCTCGCCCTCGGCGCAGTCATTGGTGCCGGAGCCCTCTGGTGGCTCGACCGCGACACCGAATCTGAGACCGAGTCCGCCTCGGACCAACTCACGACGCAGACGGTCACCGCCGAGTCCCGAGACCTCATCTCCTATGAGGAATGGGCCGGCCTGCTGAGCTCCGGGTCGCCGGCAACCGTTGCGGCTTCTGCCCGCGGCACCATCACCCGCACCGCCGAGATCGGCGACGTCATCGTGGCCGGCGACCTCCTCGCCGAGATCGACGGCGCCCCCGTTGTCGCGCTCTACGGAGCGGTGCCGCAATTCCGCGCGCTGTCCGAGGACGTCGACGATGGCGCCGACATCCGCCAGCTCGAAGAGAACCTCGTGGCGCTCGGCCACGATCCCGACGGCACCGTCACGGTCGACGACGAGTTCACCCACAACACCGGTCTCATGGTGACGCGTTGGGAAGAGTCGCTGGGGTTCGAGGAACCCGACGACGTTGTCGACGCTGGCCAGATCGCCTTCATCGCCGGCCCCAGCGAGGTCGCATCGACCACCGCGGTCGGTTCGCAGGCTGCCCAGGGGCAGCCGCTCCTGACCACGGTCACGCTCGCCGAGAGCGGTTGGATCTCCCTGCCCGTGAACGTCGCAGCAATCGACGGACTCTCCGACGTTGGGCGACTGCTCGACGACAACGTCGATCTCGCCAGCCTCACCATCAGCGATCAACGCAACGCACTCGTGGCCGTCACCACCGAGCCCGACGACAGCATCGAGGGACGGTACGAAGTGGAAATTCCGCTGGGAGCCACGATCGCCGAGGTGGTGCTCGACGACGACATCTGGGTCGAAGCCGGTCGCCCCATCTACCGCTGGGAACTGGCCCAGGGTGCCATCGAACTCGATGTCGACGTGGACAGCATCGACACGTTCGCCGTGGGACTGCCGGTTGTCGTGGAACTCCCCGATGGCACCCTCGTTGACGCCGCCGTCGAGACCATCAGCGACGTTGCCGAAACCGTTCAGGTCGGTCAGGACAGCAGCACGGTCCTGGCGGTCAGCGTGGAACCGCTCGAGCCGCTCGACGGCACCTTCACCGCCGGCCCGGTCACCATCCGAACCGAGGACACCGCCATTCTCGGCGCCACCGTCGTGCCGGTTCGTGCCCTCATTGCGTTCAGCGAAGGGGGGCATGCCGTCGACGTCGAAGGCAGCGGACTCGTCGCCGTGGAACTCGGAACGTTCGACGACGGCTGGGTCGAGGTCACCAACGGCACCATCCAGCCCGGCGACAACCTCATCGCACCCGCATGACCGGCAACGACGCGCTTCCCCCGCTCACGGTGACCATGGCCGAACCGCCGCCCGTGCCGTCGGGACCGCTCGCCCTGCAGCTCATCGACGTCGTGAAGGAGTACCCGGGCAACCCTCCCGTGCGGGCGCTCGACGGCGTCAACCTCGACGTTGCACAAGGCGAACTGACCGCCATCGTCGGTCCGTCCGGGTCCGGCAAGTCCACGATGTTGCACGTCATGGGAACGCTCGACCGGCCCACCACGGGTTCCGTGCACATCGCTGGTCACGAAGTCTCCCGCCTGAGCGACCGCAGGCTCTCGGCTGTTCGCAGTGCGCTGGTCGGGTTCGTGTTCCAGCAGTTCTTCCTGCTCGACGGTGAGAGCGCCGTCGACAACGTTGCCACCGGCCTTCTGTACAGCGGCGAATCCAACCGGCGTCGGCGAGCGGCAGCAGCTGAAACCCTGGAGCGCGTCGGCCTCGGCCACCGCATGAACCACCGGCCCAACGAACTGTCTGGTGGCGAACGACAACGTGTCGCCATCGCCCGGGCCCTCGTGGCCCGCCCGGCTCTGGTCCTGGCCGATGAACCCACCGGCAACCTGGATTCGCGCACCAGCGAGTCAATCCAGAATCTGCTCCACGAGCTGCACGCCGAGGGTGCCACGATCATCGTCGTCACCCACGACAACGAACTGGCCGACTCGCTGCCCCGGCAGGTGCGGTTTCGCGACGGTCGCGTCGAATTCGATTCGGCGGCGCAACCATGAGCCTCTCCCTCCGCTCCCGGGCCGACACACCGACCGACGCGGCCGCGCCCCGGGCCCTGCCCCGCTCCAGCTCCTTTCGGATCAGCGACGTCTTCGGCACCGCGGCCGCAGGCCTCACCAACCGCAAGCTGCGGACCGCCCTCTCGGCGCTCGGCATCACCATCGGCATCGGCGCCATGGTTGCCGTGCTCGGGCTCAGCCGTTCGGGCAGCGCTGCGCTCGAAGATCGAATCGCCGCGCTTGGCACGAACCTCCTGCAGGTGTCGGCGGGTCAGGGATTCGGGGGCGGCGACGCTGCACTACCCGAGTCGGCCGTCGCCAGCATTCGGCGAATCGGCCCGGTCACGTCGGTCTCGGCGGTCACCGCCGTGAATCAGAACGTCCTCATCAATGACCTCGTCAACCCTGCACAAACCGGTGGTCTTTCGGTCAAGACCACGACCACCAACCTCGTCGACGCGCTGAACGGCTCGCTCGATCGTGGTCGCTTCCTGGACGACACCACCGGCGCAGCCACGACCGCAGTGCTCGGTTCGGTGGCCGCCGACCGACTCGGCGTCAGCCAGATCGACGGCACCCAGGTGCTCGTTGGCGACGAGTGGTTCACGGTGATTGGCATCCTTTCCTCGTTCGACGACCAGACCGACGAGGTCGAGACCGCACTCTTCAACGACCTGGACCGGGCGGTGTTCATCGGGGCCGACATTGCCGAAGAGCTCTTCGAGACCGAACGCAACCCCGAAACCATCTACGTGCGTACCGACGATGCGTTCATCGACGACGTGCTTGGCGTCATCCCGAACACCGCCGATCCCGAAAGCCCCGAAGAGGTCGAGGTCGTCCGCCCCACCGACGCCCTCGAAGCGCAGGAAGCGGCGTCCTCCACGTTCGACAACCTGTTCCTGGGTCTGGGAGCGGTCGCGTTGCTCGTGGGCGGAATCGGCATCGCCAACGTCATGGTCATCGCCGTCATCGAACGACGCAACGAGATCGGACTCCGCCGGGCGCTGGGCGCCACCCGAGCCCACATTCGCCGCCAGTTCCTGCTCGAAGCGCTGCTGCTGTCGATCCTTGGTGGCGTCGCCGGCGTGCTGCTCGGTTCGGGCGTGACCGCCGCCTGGGCCAACAGTCAGGGATGGCGAGTCGTCATTCCGCCCGAAGCCATCGTTGGTGGACTCGTGGCCGCCGTCGCCATCGGCGCCCTCGCCGGCCTGTACCCGGCGGTCCGGGCCGCCCGGCTTGCCCCGACCGAAGCGCTGCGTTCGTCATGACCACCAAGACACTCCGAACCGTTCTTCGGTCGTTCGCCGCGCTCGCCGTCATCGGTGGCCTCCTCTTCGGCGGTTGGTGGTTCGCTCGCGACACCCAGTGGTACGCCGACCTGACCGCCGACGACGAACAGGCCGCAGAGCTGCCGAGCGATCTCACCGAGGTGTTCGACACGGCCGTGGTCACCCGCGGCGACGTCGCCGACCTGGGGGAACTCGACGCTCGTCTCGTGTATCAGGACGAGGTGCTCTTCACGCATCGGGTCGACCCGATCGAGGTCACCACCACGACAACGATTGGTTTCGGTCGGGCAGCACAAACGGTCAGTACCACGACCGAAGAACCCGACTCCCGCGCCGTGACCGACCTTCCCGAACCCGGCGCACAAATCGCTCCCGGCGACGTGCTCTACGAAACCGACTCCAGCCCCGTCTACGCAGTCGGTGGCTCCATCGCCGCCTGGCGAACCATGGACGACACGACCGACGGCGCCGACGTTGCCCAGCTGCAGCAGTATCTCCTCGATGGCGGGTGGGCCGACACCGACCTGGAACCCCACGGTGAGTGGACGGCAGCCACGACCGACGCGGTCGAGGCCTGGCAGGACGCCACCGAGCAGACCGTCACGGGCGTCGTGGAACTGGGCGACATCTGGTTCATCCCGTCGAGCATCCGGATCGTCGAAACGCTCGTGACCGTGGGCATGGTCGTCTCCGACGGCGACCAGGTGCTTCGTTACACCTCGGAAGAACGCAACATCACGGTGTCGGTCGCTGAACTGCCCGAGGGGCTGCTCAACGCCGACGACATCACGGCCCAGCTTCCGGATCGGTCCGTTGTGGACGCCGAGCTCGCGAGCACCCGGGGAACCGACACCGGATTCGACCTGGTCTTCACCGTGGACCTCGCCGGCCAGAACGTTGGCTCGCTCAACCGCCTGCCCGTGACGCTGGAGTGGACGGTCGCCGAACTCGTCGACGAGCTCACGATCCCTCCCGAGGCAATTCAGCGCCTCGACACCGGGGTGTATGTCGTGTCTGTCCTGGACGGCGACGTGATCCGACGAACCGAGGTCGAGGTCATTGGCCAGGCCGGCCGGGTCGTCGCAATCACCGGTCTCGCCGAGCGGGCCCGAGTCATCATTCCCTGAGCCGGGGCCCTCAGCGGAAGGTTGCCGCCTCGGCTT
The DNA here is from genome assembly GCA_964517125.1 of uncultured Acidimicrobiales bacterium. Classification (GTDB taxonomy): domain Bacteria; phylum Actinomycetota; class Acidimicrobiia; order Acidimicrobiales; family SHLQ01; genus SHLQ01. The sequence continues at coordinate 16,553 of CAZFBD010000059.1, read as the reverse complement.
CGGTCAGCGGTACCGACGTGCCGCCCGGTGTCATCGACACCCAGGTCTGACCGGGAGCGAGCCCGATGGTCTCGCCGTCCGCCGTGGTCAGGGTGTAGCCGTCGGCTGCGGTCTCGCGGGTCCATGTGCCCTCGACCCGATGGCCGTTCGAATACACGACCACCGGCTTCGACCCCACGCTGATGGCGTCGACCGACGAGGAGTCGATGCGGCTCGGGAGGTACTCGGTGGTCATGACGATCACGTTTGCCGGTGCGATCTGCACGCCGTCGCGGGTCACGTGGGCCTCGGGACCCTGGAAGCGCAGCCAGCCGCCGTCAGCTTCCGACCACACGAAGTTGGCAGCGACACGGGCCACGATGCGAACGCCGGGTGCCGGCTCGCCGATCTCGGCGACGTTGTTCGAGTAGTCGTAGATGGCCGGCGGTGCGCCCGACTCGTCGCCGGCTGCATCGATGAGACCAAGCACATCAACCACGGTGCGGTTGGGGCGAGCAATGTCGGAAAGAAGAGAGAACTGGTTGTTGCCGCAGTCTTCGCACGCCATGGCCAGCACGCCATCTCGATCGGCCTGACGAACCTGGCCGAGCACGCCATCGTTCGCTCCCGAGAAGGCGAACACGGGGCCATTCAGGTTGGCGACGATGTCGATGTCCGACGTGCGGGCCGAACGAACCGAACCGACCTCGGCCGGGAGCTGCGAATGGAACACGGTGGCGAAGCGCGTGGCCTCCTGCTCGATCCGCTCCTCGAAGACGATGTCGGCTTCGTCGATTCCGCGGATCACCGAGCGGGCGGTGGCGTCGTTGTTCGAGATCTTGACCACGATGGCCGGGTGGGTGGGCTGCCCGGGCTCGTCGCCACCGATGGGAACGCCGGTGAGCGGCCAGGTGGGCCCGGTCGGGGCAGGAGCTTCGGTGGTTGTGGTGGTGGACGCTTCCGTGGTCGTGGTTGCTTCCACGGCTTCGGTGGTCGTGGTCGGCGCCGCCGTTGTGGTGGAGGACTCGGCAGTCTCGGCGTCGTCACCTCCGCCGCAGGCCACAGCGACCAACGCCAGGCAGATGAGAAGGACGAGTCGACGTACCGAAGCCATGAGAATTCTCCAAGAGGGGACAAGTGATGAGACAGATGAGGGTCTGCGTCGCAGTCAGGGCCACGGACGAAACCGACAAGCTAATTCCTCGATCCAGACGATGGTGTGCACCCGCCGGTGCGTGTGTCACAGCGAGACCATTCTCCCGACACCGCTCACGTACGGTCGCCGTCGTTCGAAAAGCAACAAACCGGGAGCTCCCCCGTTCCCGCCAAGTAGCGAGGGAGACTCCCGGTTTCGAGGCTTCGGCCGTCCCGCCAAGGTGCCGTGCCCGATGTTGTACAACTCCAACGGCGCGATTCGCCAACTCTTGATCGCGAACCGATGACGGTTTGGTTGCAGTCGACGTCATGCGTGCGGCGTAGGGTCAGCATGTGTCCGCGACGCAACCAGCAACCACGCCGCGGGGCGCCCGCATCACCAATCTGGACACGGTCCGCGGCATCGCCACGCTCGGCATCCTGCTCATGAACATCGTGTACTTCGGCCTTGACGAGGCCGCGTACTTCAACCTCGATGCCGATGGTTCCGACTCGGTCTTCGACTGGATCGTGGGCGGGCTCGGCGAGATCTTCGTCGATCAGAAGATGATGGCGATCTTCTCGCTGTTGTTCGGCGCAGGCATCGTGCTCTTCGCCGATCGGGCCGAAGTCAAGGGTGGCCGCCCGGTCGTCCTGAGCATGTGGCGCAACCTTCTCCTCCTCGGAATCGGGCTGCTGCATGCTCTGCTCTACGAAGGTGACGTGCTCCGCGTCTACGCAATCTGTGCTCCGATTCTGCTGCTCTTGCGTAAACGATCGCCACGAACCCTGGCCGTGGGCGGCACCTTGCTGGTTGTCTCCTCCGCGCTGCTGGGTTTCGCTGTCGCTCCCACGATCAGCGAGAGCGGCGAGGAGCTTGGAGAGTTCTGGTTCGCTGGGGTCGAGTCCATGGCGGATGGCCCGGGCCTGTGGCTGCTGTGGGACTTCGCGTCCCGCTCGCTTGGTCTCATGATGATTGGCGTTGCCATGTTCAGGTCCGGGATCGTGCAGGGAACCGGTCCTGCCGAGACAGACCGTCGGCTCATCCGGTGGGGCTTCGGGCTGGGCCTGCCACTGGCGATCGCCTCGCTGCTGATGATCACGCTCACCGACTTCGACCCGCAGTGGGCGCTACCAGCGCACGGGCTGAACACCCTCGCCACCATTCCCATGGCGCTCGGGTACATCGGCGCCATCACCCACTGGAATCGGCGTCCGGAGACAGCCATGCACCGTCGGTTCCGTGCGGTCGGCCGCATGGCGCTCACCAACTATCTGATGCAGTCCGTGCTGGGTATTGCCATTGTTGCCGTCGTGCTGCCCGCCGATTCGGGGCGCTTCGTGCTGCTTGGTGTGGTGTTCGTGATCTGGGCACTGCAGCTCGCCTGGTCCCAACCCTGGCTCGAGCGGTTCACCATGGGGCCCGCCGAGTGGCTCTGGCGGCTGGCCACCTACCGCCGGGTCTCGCCAATCCGTCGCTGAGTCACACGACGTCGACCCGCCGGCACAACACCGGCCCGAAGCACAACAAAAATAGAGATCCCCCGGCGCTGCCACGCCGGGGGATCCGCCATTCTCATTGGGGGAGAATCCTTGAGAAGTCGAATTGTGGGATCCGGCCAAGCCCGCCAAGTACCGGCCGGATCCCAGGCGACGCACCGACGGTTCCCGCCAAGGAGTCTGTGCATCGCTGTACACCTCCAACGGCGTTGCAGGCACAAACATGACTACGGAACCATGACGAACACATAACCGTTTCGTGGCCGGGCAAGGGCCTTCGGCGAACGAGCGGGCAGTGCAGAAAATACTGGTGGTGGTCCCGATGCCGACATCTGTGCCGAACGAGCGGGCAGTGCAGAAAATACTGGTGGTGGTCCCGATGCCGACATCTGTGCCGAACAGGCGGACGGTCCAGAAAATACTGGTGAGTAGTGGAGTTGGTGCATCGGACGAACCTCGCTAGGCTTTAGCGCTTGTGAGTCTGACGTCTCGGATCCATCCGGATTCGGTACAGCCAGGCGACTGAAGAACACTCAGAACACAATCGACGTCCGGCAAGGCCCTCGGGAACCAGCTGGCACAACCGAAACCATCGCTCCGCCGGGCTTACCTGTGCGGAGCGTTCGCGTGACAGGGCTGCGGCCCGAGGCAACTCGGCCCAGAGAACAAGGAACGAAAACATGGCCACCAAAGCCATCGTTGGTGAAAAACTGGGAATGACGCAGGTCTGGCGAGACGACAAGATCGTCCCCGTGACCGTGCTCAAGGTCACCCCGTGTCGAGTGGTGCAGATCAAGCGCCCCGAGACGGATGGTTACTCGGCCGTCCAGGTCACCTTCGGTACCCAGAAGGAACACCGACTCATCAAGCCGGAACTCGGCAACTTCGAAAAGGCCGGCGTCGCCCCGGGCAAGAAGCTCGTTGAGCTTCGCCTCGACGACGTCAGCGAATTCGAGGTCGGCCAGGAGATCAGCGCCGATGTGCTCGCCGAAGGCGAACTCGTCGATGCCACGGCCGTCAGCAAGGGCCAGGGTTTCACCGGCGTCATGAAGCGTCACAACTTCAAGGGCCAGCGAGCCAGCCACGGTGCACACCGAGTGCACCGCATGCCCGGCTCGGTTGGCCAGTGCGCCACCCCAGCCCGAATCTTCAAGGGCAAGAAGATGGCCGGTCGCAGCGGTGGACAGAAGACCACCACCCAGAACCTCACCATCGTCGAGGCCAACGTCGAGGACAACCTCGTGCTCATCAAGGGCAACGTGCCCGGCCCCAAGGGCAGCACGGTTCTTCTTCGCAACGCCTCCAAGAAGCAGGGAGACCAGTCATGACATCCGTCGACGTCAAGACCCTCGCAGGCAAGAGCGCCGGCACCGCCGAGCTCGACGACCAGCTCTTCGGCATCGAGCCGAACCTGCCGGTCATGCACCAGGTCGTCACCGCTCAGCTGGCCGCACGTCGTGCCGGCACCCATTCCACCAAGACCCGCGCTGAACGGCGTGGCGGTGGCGCCAAGCCCTGGCGTCAGAAGGGCACCGGCCGAGCTCGTCAGGGCTCCATCCGCTCCCCGCAATGGCGCGGCGGTGGCATCGCTCACGGCCCAAAGCCCCGTGACTACAGCCAGAAGACCCCCAAGAAGATGATTCGCCTGGCGCTCAGCTCGGCACTCTCCGATCGGGCCGCCGACGGCAAGATCGTCGTGGTCGACTCCTTCGCCTTCGACGCACCCAAGACCAAAGATGCCATCAAGGCACTCGGCGCCCTCGGCACCGAGGGTCGTGTGCTTCTCGTGCTGAACGAGAACGACGCCAACGCCGCACTCAGCTTCCGGAACATCCCTGAAGTCCACGTGCTGCCCACCGGCGAACTCAACGCCTACGACGTCCTCGTTTCCGACTGGGTCGTCTTCACCAAGGACGCACTGCCATCGGCACCAGCGCCCAAGGCCAAGAAGGGCCCCGTCGTCAAGCGGGCCGGCGTCCAGGACGCCGCACCTGCCGAAACCAGCGCAGACGACGAAGCTCCAGCCGCCGCCAGCGCATCGGCCGAGGAGGAGTAACCAATGGCAACCGATCCACGCGATGTGCTCATCGCACCAGTCGTTTCCGAGAAGTCCTACGGCCTCCTCGAAACCAACGTCTACACCTTCAAGGTGGCCCCCGACGCCAGCAAGCCTGAAATCAAGCAGGCCGTGGAGTCGATCTTCGAGGTCACCGTGCTCAAGGTGAACACACTCAACCGTAAGGGCAAGCGCAAGCGCAACCGCCGTAACGGCACATTCGGCAAGCGCGCCGACACCAAGCGAGCAATGGTCACGCTCGCCGAAGGTGACGAGATCGACCTGTTCGAGGTGTGATTCGATGACTCTCCGCAAGCGCAAGCCAACAAGTCCCGGACGTCGTTTCCAGACCTCGTCCGACTTTTCCGAGGTCACCAAGACCAAGCCCGAGCGTTCGCTCATCGAGAAGAAGAGCGAAACCGGCGGCCGCAACAACTACGGACGCAAGACCGCTCGTCACAAGGGTGGCGGCCACAAGCAGCAGTACCGTCGCATCGACTTCCGTCGCAACAAGGACGGCGTGCCGGCCAAGGTTGCCGCAGTCGAGTACGACCCCAACCGCTCGTGCCGCATTCTCCTCCTGCACTACCACGACGGTGAGAAGGCCTACGTCCTTGCTCCCGACGGTGTCGGTGTCGGCGAGACCCTCATGAACGGTCAGGGCTCCGAGATCAAGCCAGGCAACGCGTTGCCCATGCGCTACATCCCGGTTGGTACCACCATCCACAACGTCGAACTCCAGCCCGGTGGGGGCGGCAAGCTCGCCCGCTCGGCCGGATCCAGCGTGCAGCTGGTGGCCAAGGACGGCCCACACGCCATCCTTCGTCTGCCAAGCACCGAAATGCGTCGAGTGCCCATCGACGGCCGTGCAACGGTCGGCGAGGTCGGTAACTCCGAGCATGAACTCATCAAGATCGGCAAGGCCGGCCGCAACCGCTGGAAGGGCGTTCGCCCCCAGACCCGTGGTGTTGCCATGAACCCCGTCGATCACCCACACGGTGGTGGTGAAGGCAAGACCTCTGGTGGTCGCCATCCGGTGTCCCCATGGGGCAAGCCCGAAGCTCGCACCCGTCCGAAGAAGAAGCAGTCCAACGACATGATTATTCGCCGACGCCGCACCCGCGGCTCGCGGAGGTAACAACGATGCCGCGCAGTCTGAAAAAGGGTCCGTTCGTCGACGAGCATCTGCTCAAGAAGATCGATGCCCTCAACGAAAACAACGACAAGCAGGTCATCAAGACCTGGTCCCGTCGTTCCACCATCATCCCCGACATGATCGGTCACACCCTTGCCGTCCACGACGGACGCAAGCACGTGCCGGTGTACGTCACGGAATCCATGGTCGGTCACAAGCTCGGTGAATTTGCACCGACTCGTACCTTCAAGTTCCACGCTGGCCAGGAGCGGGGAGCACGTCGATGACCGGAGCAAAGACCAACGAGCGTCCGGGCACCCGTGCCAAGGTCAGCCATGTGCGGGTCTCGGCCTACAAGGCCCGCGAGGTCCTGAACCAGATTCGTGACCTTCCTGTTGGAGACGCAGCCGACTACCTCGACCTGTGCGAGCGTGGCGTTGCCGACGTGATCTCCAAGCTGCTCGATTCGGCTGTTGCCAACGCCGAGCACAACGACCTGCAGGACGCCGAAGAACTCTTCGTCTCCGCCTGCTACGCCGACGAAGGCCCCACCATGAAGCGGTGGCGCCCACGTGCTCGTGGACGTGCAACCCGCATCCGCAAGCGCACCTGCCACATCACGATCATCGTGTCCCGCATGGACGACGGTGCCCTCGAACTTCGTCGTGAGAAGCTCGAGCGCCGTGCGTCGGGCTCGGCCCCCAAGGCCAGCCGCGCCGCACGCGTCGCCAAGTCCAAGGGCGAAGAGGCTCCGGTCGAAGACGCATCCGACGAGGTCGACGAAACCTCGGCCGACGAGGACGTCGCTTCCGGCGGAATCGCTGCTCCACAAGACGGCGATCACCCCTACGGCGACGGATCCCACGCACCGCTCGACGATGCAGCCGAGATGCCCGAGGGCTACCCGGTCAAGGGCAACGCCGACTCCGGCAAGTTCCACCAGCCCGATGGCCGTTGGTACGAAAACACCGTTGCGGAGGTCTGGTTCGCAGACGCAGCCGCCGCCGAGGCCGCCGGATTCATCGAAGCCGGCACCAAAGCCAAAACCTCCGATTCGGAAGAGGAAGAGTAAGCATGGGTCAGAAAATCAACCCCTACGGCTTCCGCCTCGGTGTCACCACCGACTGGAAGTCGCGCTGGTTCGCCAGCCGCGAGGACTACGCCAACTTCATCATCGAAGACTCCCACATCCGGACCTTCATCATGAAGGACCTGCCACACGCAGCGATCTCCCGGATCGAGATCGAGCGCAAGTCCAGCCGTGACAGCCTTCGGGTCGACGTGCACACCGCACGCCCCGGCATCGTCATTGGTCGCAAGGGCGCCGAGGCCGACCGCCTCCGCCAGGGACTTGCCAAGATCACCGGCAACCAGAAGGTGCAGCTCAACATTCAGGAGATCAAGCAGCCTGAACTCGACGCCGCACTCATCGCACAGGGCGTCGCCGACCAGCTCCAGGGCCGTGTCGCCTTCCGTCGTGCCATGAAGCGCGCCGTGCAGAACGCACAAAAGGCCGGCGCCCTCGGTATCCGAGTCCAGTGCTCGGGTCGCCTCGGTGGCTCCGAAATGGCCCGCCGTGAGTGGTACCGCGAAGGTCAGGTGCCGCTGCACACGCTGCGCGCCGAGATCGACTACGGATTCCGCGAAGCCCACACCGCTGCTGGTCGCATCGGCGTGAAGGTCTGGATCTACACCGGCGAGCGTCTTCCCTACAAGAGCGAAGCCCAGGACAAGATCCAGCGCGAAGCAGCCATGGCAGTCGGCGAGACCTCGGGACAGAACAAGCCCCGCCAGGTCGTGTCGAGCTCCGCTGCTCCCCGCAAGCCCGCTGCAGGCGAAGCCGCCCCCGCAGAAGCCCCCGAAGAAGAACTCGTTCCGTTGGTCAAAGAAGCCGACCCCGAGTTCGAGAAGCTCCTTGCCGAGGAAGAGGCCATCGAGGCCAACACCCGGGTCAAGGGCGAAACCCCCAACTTCCGTCCCGGCGACGCTGACTGAGTTGGCGAGAAGGAACAGGTACGAACAATGCTGATGCCCCGTAAGGTCGCACATCGCAAACACCATCGTGGTCGCATGAAGGGGAACGCCAAGGGCGGAACCGAAGTGTCATTCGGCGATTACGGTCTCCAGGCTCTCGAGCCGGGCTGGATCACGGCCCGTCAGATCGAGGCCGCACGTATTGCCATGACCCGCCACATCAAGCGTGGTGGCAAGGTCTGGATCAACGTGTTTCCCGACAAGCCCGTCACCGAAAAGCCCGCCGAAACCCGCATGGGATCCGGCAAGGGCAACCCCGAGCGTTGGGTCGCCGTCGTCCGTCCAGGAAAGGTGCTCTTCGAGCTGTCCTTCCACGATGAAGAAGTCGCACGGCAAGCCATCGATCGCGCCATCCAGAAACTGCCCATCAAGGCCAAGTTCGTCAAGCGGGAGGAGGGCTTCTAATGGCTAAGAAGAAGCTCGCAGAGCTGTCCGACGCCGATCTCGTGAAGCGTCTCGACGAAGTCTCAGAAGAACTGTTCAACCTGCGTTTCCAGAACGCCACCGGACAGCTCACCAACATTCGTCGCCTGTCCGTTGTCCGCAAGGACAAGGCACGGGTACTCACCGAACTCCGCATGCGTGAAATCGCCGCTGCAGAAGCTCTTGACACCGAGGAGGTCGCTTCATGAGCGACGCAGTAACACCTGAAGCTGACGCAGCTGCGGCAGTGCGCGAGAACCCTCGCAAGGTGCGCGAAGGCATGGTCGTCTCGGTCTCCATGGACAAGACGGTCGTCGTCGAAGCCATCGACCGTGTGCGCCACCGCCGCTACGCCAAGACCGTGCAGCGCAGCACGAAGCTGTTCGCCCACGACGAAACCAACGACGCAAACGTCGGTGACCGGGTCCGTATCCAGGAAACCCGCCCGATGTCCAAGAAGAAGCGTTGGCGCCTCGTCGAGATCATCGAGAGGGCTCGCTAATGATTCAGCAGGAAAGCCGACTCAAGGTCGCCGACAACTCCGGCGCCCGCGAAATCCTTTGCATCAAGGTGCTTGGTGGCACCCGTCGCCGGTACGCCGGCATCGGTGACGTCATCGTCGCCACCGTCAAGGACGCCAACCCCGGTGCAGCAGTCAAGAAGGGCGAGGTCGTCAAGTGCGTCGTCGTCCGGACCAAGAAGGGCCATCGTCGCCCCGACGGTTCCTACATCCGTTTCGACGAGAACGCCGCTGTGCTCATCAACGAGAACAGCCAGCCTCGTGGAACCCGAATCTTCGGCCCGGTGGGTCGTGAACTTCGTGACGCGAAGTTCATGCGCATCGTGTCGCTCGCACCGGAGGTCCTCTAGATGAAGATCAAGAAGGGCGACAAGGTCCAGGTGCTTTCCGGCAAGGACCGTGGCAAGGAAGGCGTCGTCATGTTTGCCTTCCCTGAAAAGAGCACGGTCATCGTCGAAGGCGTCAACCTCGTCAAGAAGCACCAGCGCCCCCAGGGCGAAGGCCAGCCGGGAGGCATCATCGACAAGGACATGCCCATGCATGTCTCCAACGTCGCTGCACTGTCCCCCAAGGACGGCAAGCCGACCCGTATCGGTTACAAGATCCTTGACGACGGCACCAAGGTGCGTGTCTGCAAGCGGACAGGAGCCGAATTCTGATGGCTGAAACCACAACGATCCCGACGCTGAAGGCCCAGTACTTCGACACGATCCAAGCGCAGCTCAAAGAGGAGCTTGGACTCGACAACGTCATGCAGGTGCCGCGTCTCGAGAAGATCTCGGTGAACATGGGTGTCGGCGAAGCCGCACTCAACAAGAAGGCCATCGAAGGCGCCATCGAAGACATGGCGATCATCACTGGTCAGCGTCCGGCAATCACCCGTGCCAAGAAGAGCCTCGCAACGTTCAAGTTGCGTGAAGGTCAGGTCGTCGGATGTCGGGTCACCCTCCGGGGCGACCGGATGTACGAGTTCCTCGACCGGGTGATCTCGCTCGCAACACCCCGAATCCGTGACTTCCGCGGACTTCCCGAAAAGAGCTTCGACGGACGAGGGAACTACACCTTCGGCGTCACCGAACAGCTGATCTTCCCGGAGATCAATTACGACAAGGTCGACACCGTGCGCGGCATGGACATCACCATCGTCACCACAGCGACCAACAACGAGCACGGCAAGGCCCTGCTCGATGCCTACTCCTTCCCGTTCCGAAAGGCAGGCCAGTAATGGCGAAAAAGGCCCTCGTCAACAAGCAGCAGAAGACCCCGAAGTTCAAGGTCCGCGCCTACACCCGATGCCGCAAGTGCGGTCGTCCGCGCAGCGTGTACAAGAAGTTCGGCCTGTGCCGTATCTGCCTTCGGGAAATGGGACACGCCGGAGAAATCCCGGGTCTCAAGAAGGCCAGCTGGTAGGGGAAGGAACAGACACATGACAATGACCGACCCCATAGCTGACATGTTCACTCGCATCCGCAACGCCAACACGGCGATGCACGATGACGTGTCCATGCCTTCATCCAAGCTCAAGGAAACCCTTGCTGAGCTCCTCAAGACCGAGGGCTACATCGCCGGGTACGAAGTTGCCGAGAACCCCAAGGGTCCCGGCCGAATCCTGAGCATCGACATGAAGTACTCCGTCGACCGCAAGCGCGTCATCTCGGGCATCACCCGAGTGTCGAAGCCTGGTCTTCGGGTCTACAAGAAGTCCACAGAGGTCCCACGTGTTCTCGGCGGGCTCGGCGTTGCCGTGCTCTCCACCAACCGTGGCCTCATGACCGATCGCGAAGCCCGTCGCCGCCGTGTTGGTGGCGAGGTGCTCGCCTACGTCTGGTAGGAGCAGCGATGTCACGTATTGGAAACGAACCAATCACCATTCCTTCGGGTGTCGACGTAGCCGTCGATGGCCGCAAGGTCACCGTCAAGGGATCCAAGGGCGAACTGTCCATCGATCTTCCCGGCGAAATCACCGGAGCGATCGACGACGGAACGTTCGCCGTCACCCGCCCCGACGACAGTGGTGAAAGCAAGGCCATGCACGGTCTTGCCCGCACCCTGGTGGCCAACATGGTCACCGGTGTCAGTGAAGGCTTCACCAAGAAGCTCGAGATCGTCGGCGTTGGTTACCGCGCCGCCGCCAAGGGCTCCAACGCCCTCGAGATGCAGCTCGGCTTCAGCCACCCGGTCCACATCAAGGCTCCGGAGGGCATCGAGTTCGAAGTCCCGCAGCAGACCGAAATCATCGTCAAGGGCATCGACAAGCAGCTCGTTGGCCAGGTCGCCGCAGACATTCGCAAGTGGCGCAAGCCCGAGCCCTACAAGGGCAAGGGAATCAAGTACGAGGGTGAGCACATCATCCGCAAGGCAGGAAAGGCAGCCAAGTAATGAAGGATGTATCTGCCGAACGTCGCCGCAACCGTCAGCGCCGCCATTACCGGGTGCGCAAGTCGGTCAACGGCACCGCCGAACGGCCACGTCTCGCTATCCACCGCTCGAACAAGCACATCACCGCGCAGGTGATCGATGACAACGCACACGTCACCCTTGCTTCGGCCTCCACGGTCGAAACTGCATGGGACGGCGTGGGCAACACCGTCGACGCAGCATCAAAGATCGGCGAGCTCGTTGCGAGCAGGGCCAAGGATGCGGGCATCAGCACCGTCGTGTTCGATCGTGGCGGCAACCTCTACCACGGACGCATCGCTGCGCTGGCAGATGCTGCCCGCGAAGCAGGACTGGAGTTCTGATGGCCTACGAGCCAAACAACAACAAC
>CAZFBD010000059.1:0-4905 GCA_964517125.1 uncultured Acidimicrobiales bacterium | reverse complement strand
CAACAACAACCGCAACGACCGTGGCAACAACCGCAACGATCGCAACAGCCGCAACGACCGTGAGAACGAAGGCGGACTCCGCGAGTCCCGCGTCATTCACATCAACCGTGTCGCCAAGGTCGTCAAGGGTGGTCGTCGCTTCAGCTTCACCGCTCTCGTCGTGATCGGCGATGGCAAGGGCCAGGTCGGACTCGGCTACGGCAAGGCAAAGGAGGTGCCTCTCGCAATCCAGAAGGGCACCGAGGAAGCCAAGCGCAACCTCTTCTCCGTTCCCCTCGCCGGAACCACAATCGTTCACCCAATCCTGGGCCAGATGGGCGCCGGCAGTGTTCTGCTGAAGCCTGCTGCTCCCGGTACCGGTGTGATCGCCGGTGGTGCTGCACGCGCCATCCTCGAAGAGGCCGGCATTCAGGACGTGCTCTGCAAGTCGCTCGGTTCGCCCAACCACATCAACGTGGCCCGGGCAACCATTGCTGGCCTTCGTGAGCTCAAGCGTCCCGACGAGATTGCTCGTCTTCGTGGTCTCGACCCCGAAGAGTTCGTTCCCGCAGGTCTGCTTCAGGCCTACAAGGAATCCGAGCGCGACGCCTCCGATCCGGCCACGGCCGGCATCGTCACCAACGGGGGCAACTGATGGCAGATCTCAAGATCACCCAGACCCGTTCGACCATCGGCACCAAGCCCAAGCAGCGTGGCACCATCCGTGCGCTCGGACTCGGTCGCATCGGCCGAACCGTGACCAAGCCCGACACTCCCGAGGTTCGGGGCATGATTTCTCGTGTCCCTCACCTCGTGTCAGTAGAGGAAGCCTGACATGGCAATCAAGATTCATGATCTGAAGCCCGCCGAGGGCTCAACCAAGAACAAGCAGCGTAAGGGCCGCGGCATCGGTGGCAAGGGCGGCAAGACCGCAGGCCGCGGTACCAAGGGTCAGCACTCTCGTGGACGCGGCAAGGTGCGCGCCGGCTTCGAAGGTGGCCAGATGCCACTCCAGAAGCGTGTGCCCAAGCTGCGCGGCTTCACCAACCCGTTCCGGGTTGAGTACCAGGCCATCAACCTCGACACCATCCAGGACTCAGAGCTCACCGAGGTCACCCCGGAAGCACTGTTCGCCAAGGGCCTCGTGTCGAAGAACGCACTCATCAAGGTGCTTGGTCGCGGCGAGCTGAGCCGTGCCGTTTCGGTGCAGGCTCACGCCGTGTCGAAGTCGGCTGAAGAAGCCATCACCGGTGCCGGCGGATCCATCGAGATCCTGCCCAAGCCATGGGGCGATTCGCCTCGTCCGCCCGCCCAGGGCAACCAGCACACCAACCGATAATCGCCAGCCGAGCCCGCGTCCCGAGATCTCGGGGCGTGGGTTACGCTTGGCCAGCCAGCTACGCAGGGAGACCTCGTGTTCTCACGGATCGCCAACATGTTCCGGGTGCCGGATCTTCGAAACAAGATCCTTTTCACCCTGTTCATCATCCTCTTGTACCGGCTGGGATCGTTCATCCCGGCCCCCGGTATCGACACCGCCGCCGTCCAGGCGCTGCGTGACAATGCCGACCAGCAGGGTGGCATCCTTGCCTTCGTGCAGCTGTTCTCCGGTGGTGGACTCACCACGTTTGCGCTGTTCGCACTCGGCATCTTCCCGTACATCACCGCATCGATCATCATGCAGGTGCTCGGCGTGGTTGTGCCCCGCATCGAGCAGTGGCAGCAGCAGGGTGCTGTCGGCCAGCGCAAGATCACGCAGTGGACCCGCTACATGACCGTGGCCATCGGCGTCATCCAGGCCACGAGCTTCTCGTTCCTGTTCAACAGCGGTTCGGCAGTTGGCGGCGGATTCGTCCTCATGCCGAAGTTCAACGTCGGCACCGTGCTCCTGGTTGTCCTCACCCTCACGGCAGGCACCGCCCTTGTCATGTGGATGGGCGAGCTCATCACCCAAAAGGGCATCGGCAACGGTATGTCGCTCATCATCACGGCATCCATCGTCAGCCAGTTTCCCGCTCAGTTCTCCGCTCTTCAGCAGAACGAGGGCTGGGTCGCCGTGATCACCTTCACCGTGATCCTCGCCATCTCGCTCCTGGGCATCGTCTACGTCGAGCAGGGCCAGCGTCGCATCCCGGTGCAGTTCGCCAAGCGCGTCGTCGGACGCAAGCAGTACGGCGGCCAGAGCACCTACATTCCGCTCAAGGTCAACCAGTCCGGCGTGATTCCCATCATCTTCGCAAGCTCGGTCCTGTACCTGCCCAACCTCATTGCCGTCGCGCTGCCCGACAACGGATGGGGCAACGGCATTCGCAACTTCGTGAACAACAACCTGGTCGACCCCACCGCGGTGCTCTACCTGGTGGTCTTTGGTCTGCTCATCGTGGGCTTCGCCTACTTCTACACGGCCATCACCTTCGACCCGGCCAAGCAGGCCGACACCATCCGCAAGCAGGGTGGCTTCGTGCCCGGTATTCGCCCCGGACCACAAACCGAACGGTACCTGGCCCGCATCCTCACCCGAATCACCCTTCCGGGTGCCCTCTTCATCGCCGCAGTGGCCCTGCTGCCCAACCTGATCATGTCAGCGCTGGGCTTTGACCTCAACGGTCACAACGGCGGTCTGCAGGCGGCTGGATTCGGGTTCATTGGTATCTCTATCCTGATCGCTGTGGGCGTGTCGCTCGAAACAATGAAGCAGATCGACAGCCAGCTCATGATGCGGAACTACGAGGGATTCCTCTCCAAGAACAAGTAAGGGGCTGGCCATGACGGCACGTCGAATTGTGGTGCTCGGGCGGCAGGGTGCAGGCAAGGGCACACAGTGCGCTCGCCTCGTCGAGGAATTCGGACTCAAACATGTCTCCACCGGAGACATGCTCCGTGCAGCCGTCGCCGACGGCACCGAGCTCGGCAAGCAGGCCGAAGCCATCATGAAGGCCGGCGACCTCGTCTCCGACGAGATCATGATCGGCATCGTCCGTGAACGACTCGGCCAAGCCGACATCATGGAGCACGGTGTGCTTCTCGATGGATTCCCGCGTACCCCGGACCAGGCCGACGCTCTCGAAGAGATCTTCGGAGACCAGGGGGTGGCACTCGATGCCGCCATCAACATCGACGTTCCGATCGCCGAGGTCACCGAGCGCATGATGGCTCGTGGCCGTGAAGACGACACCGCCGAAGGCATCGCTCGCCGTCTCGAGCTCTACGAAGAGCAGACGGCACCGCTGCTGGAATGGTTCGCCGACCGCGACAAGCTCGTCGTGGTCGATGGCCTTGGCGAAGAAGACGAAGTCTTCGCTCGGGTTTCCGGCGTTCTGTAGAACTCGCCCACGTGTACGGCGAACGTCGTCGCTTCAGGAGTACCGCAGCGTCTAGGGTTCGGCATCGCATCCGATTCCGCCACCGATAGCGCTCACGCATCGGCACTGATCGACTCGTCGCGGGCCTGGCTCGTGGTCCTGGGTACGTTTCTGTCCTCGTTCGTCACGCTGGGAACCGCGTACAGCTTCGGCGCGTTCTTCACCGACATGGCCGACGAGTTCGGCTCGGGCAAGGCGGCAACGTCGATCGTCTTCGGTGTCACGACCTTCGCCTTTTTCTGGCTCAGCATCCTCACTGGTCGGCTGGCCGATCGTGTGGGTCCGCGTCCTGTCATGCTCCTCGGGGCCGTGAGCCTGTTCGTCGGGCTCACACTCACGAGTCGGGCGTCGTCGCTTCCCGTGGCCTACGCCACGTATGGCGTCGGTGTCGGTGTGGCCGCAGCCTGCGGGTACATCCCCATGGTGGCCGCCGTGGGTGGATGGTTCGACCGTCGAAGAGCCACTGCCGTCGGCATCGCCGTGGCGGGCATCGGCATGGGCACACTGGTGATGTCGCCGGTCGCCGCCCGTCTCGTCGACCGTTACGGCTGGCGCGACACCTACCAGTTCCTGGGCATCGCCGGCGGGCTCGTCCTGGTGGCCTGCATTCTGCTGGTGGAACGGCCACCCGGGCAGCAGTCGCACGTTGCTCCCCCAATCGCCAGCACGCTGCGGTCGCCGCTCTTTCGGCGACTGCACCTGTCGGCCCTGTGCTCGGGCCTCGCCCTGTTCGTCCCGTTCGTGTTTGTCGGCCAGTACGCACGCGAACAAGGCGTGGATGCTGTCCAGGCCGCCGTGTTGGTCGGGGTGCTCGGGGGCGCCAGCGTGCTCGCCCGGATCGGCTTCGGCACCGCAGTCGCCCGATTCGGCTCCATGCCCCTCTACCGGGGTGCCTTTGTCCTGCTGGGGTCGAGCTTTCTGCTCTGGCTCGTTGCCGGCAGCTCCTATGGACTGCTCGTGGCGTTCGTCGTTGTCCTGGGAGTCGGCTACGGGGGATTCGTCGCTCTGAGCACCATCGTCATGGCCGAGAACATCGGCGTCGTCGGCCTGGGGACCACGCTGGGTCTCTTCTACACCTCGCAAGGGCTCGGTGGGCTGCTGGGGCCGCCGATTGCCGGCCGTCTCATCGATCAGACCGGCGGGTACACGGCGGCGATCGTGGTGTGCATGGTCCTGGAGGCGATGGCGTTTCTGCTGCTCGTGAGACTTCCGCCCAACTGACCGGTCAGCCGACGGTCAGGCCAACAACCGTGATCACGCCGAGAACGGCGAAGGTCAAAATGGTGGTGCCGACGGCGCCCACGGCTTTCGCGATCTTCGCGGTGCGTTCGTTGGCCGGGTCTCGTGTGCCCGCTGCAATCGCATCGAGTTCCCGATCGGCCATGACCAGGCCAAACGGCGACAGGATGCCAAGCGCAAACAAGCCGACGATCGACAGAATCAGGGCGGTTGAGGCAAACGACGCTTCCGCCCACTCGCGGCCCTCTGGCATGTCCACCCACAAAACGTAACCGGGGCGGGGGGGGGGCGCCCCCCCCCCCCCCCCCCCCCCAAGAAGAAAAAA
>CAZFBD010000058.1:17359-29644 GCA_964517125.1 uncultured Acidimicrobiales bacterium | reverse complement strand
AGATGCACAGCAGGTGGACGATGGCCTGTGCCGTCCGCTGACGAGCTCGTCTTAGGAGACCGAGAGCCGTCAGACTCGTTGCACAAGGCGATTTCCCCAGTTCGTTCAGTTCGATTCGCTGAATCCCGATAGAAGCACCAGGTCATTTTCCACCGAAAGCGCCACGCGGGAGGTCGAATCGGGGTGAAAGCTGCAGTTTCTGTAGGAACGATGGTGTCGTTTCTGCTCTTCATCGACCCATCGATCGCGAGCGCCCAAGGACCTGACCTCTCCGATCCTTCGGTGGCGATCGACAACCTGTTCGTGTTCGTCTGCGCGGTGTTCGTGATCCTGATGCAGGTCGGGTTCGCGATGCTCGAGACCGGGCTGACCCGAGCCAAGAACGCCGCACACCTGATGTTGAAGAATGTCCTCGACTTCATCGTTGGTGCCACGGGCTTCGCGCTTCTCGGCTACCACCTGGCCTTCAGCGGAGCAGCGTTCTTTGGCTTCCGTTGGCTTTGGGGCGCCGGGTCCGACCCCGCTCCGTTCGCACCGAACCTGTCGATGCCCGTGCACTTTCTGTTTCACATGGCGTTCGCTGCAGCGACGGCCACGATTGTTTCTGGAGCCGTGGCTGAGCGCATTCAGTTTCGGGCGTACTTCGTCTATTCCGGTCTGCTGAGCGCCTTCATGTACCCGGTCGTCGTCGGCTGGGTATGGAACCCGTCCGGCTGGCTCGCCGAAGCCGGTTTTGTCGACCTTGCCGGCAGCACGGTCGTTCACACAGTTGGTGGTACCGCAGCACTCATCGGAGCCATCGTTCTGGGCCCGCGAATCGGGCGGTTCACTGCCGACGGCGCCTCGACCCCGATCGACGGGCACAGCGTGCCCACGGCAATCAATGGTGTGCTCATCCTTCTCGTGTGCTGGTTCTCGTTCAACGCCGGTTCGCTGTTGTCGGTGAACACCCAGCTCGGAGCGGTCGGTGCAGTCACCGCCCTGGGCGCAGCGTTTGGTGGGCTCGGTGGAATCGTGACCAGCTGGGCCCGCGTGAAGCTGCCTGACGTGGCGCTCATCGGGAACGGATTGCTCGGCGGGCTGGTTTCCATCACCGCGGGTGCTGCGTCCTTCAATGCCATTGGTGCAATGCTCGTCGGTTTTGCCGGCGGCATGATCGCCGCCAACGGTGCGTTGCTGCTGGAGCGCTTCCGAATCGATGACCCGGTTGGGGCTGTTCCCGTCCACCTCATGGCGGGTGTTTGGGGAACCATCGCCGTGGGCATCTTCTCCGACCCGGCCATGGGCGCCAACGGAGACGGCCCGGCCGGCCTCGTTCACGGTGGCAGCCGACTGCTGCTCTCCCAGGTGATCGGTACGCTCTCCGTCGTCTGCTTCGTGGCCATCGCCTCAACCATCCTCTTCGTGGGGCTCCGGAGCGTCGGCTGGCTTCGAGTGAGTAGAGCCGAGGAGATGCTCGGACTCGATGTGGCCGAGCATGCCTCCGTTGCCTACGCCAATGACACGGTGGACTACGGCGACAGCATCGCTGCGGAAGCCGCAGAATGGCTCACGGAACGCACAGCGGAGGTTGTCGATGACTGACACCACCCGCGGTACCGATGTCGATCTGCTCCGGAAGGCGATCGCCAAGCTCACGACCGAACGAGAGAACGAGTCGCGCAACCGCTACCGACGCGCTGCGACCCCGCTCCTGACCGAGCGCCCGGTTCGTCATGACGCGCCGCTCGGATCGCCGGGAGCGTCCACGAATGCCGCCCAGCCTCCCTCGACGGTCGATGCTGTGCGAGCGGCCCTGCTGCAGCTCGAGTCGCTGTACAACGACGGGCTTGTGACGATCGAGGAGTACCAACGCAAGCGAGTGGAGATCCTCGATCGACTCTGAGGCCCGCGTGTGACGCCTCATCCATGGGGGCGAACCGCCTCGGCCGGATCCAGCCGAGCCGCCTTGGTCGCCGGGTAGAGCCCGGCGAACGCACCGATCGCCAGCGCCGCAGCGATACCGCCCAGCAGCGCCTGCAAGGGAATCGCCAACGTCCAGCCCTGGCTGTCCGCATAGAACCAGGTGGCGGCAACGCCGATGCCCAGCCCAAGCGCTCCGCCGAGCGTGGAGAGCGCAGCCGCCTCGATGACGAACTGGCTGCTGATGTGTCCTCGGGTTGCGCCCAACGCCCGCCGTAGCCCGATTTCGCTCCGTCGTTCGATCACGGAGATCACCATGATGTTGGCGATGCCCACGCCGCCAACCAGCAACGCCACACCACCGAGAGCCAGAAGCAGATTCTGCAGGTTCTGGTCCACCTTCGTCTGCGCCTCCAGCGCATCGCTCGGCCGCGAAACCTCCACCTCGTCCGGCGCGGCCGGGTTGGCCGTGCGAGCGAGAAGGGGTCGGGTTGCCTCCAGGATCGATGGTTCAACCCGTACATAGACCGAGCTGTGGTTCGGGTCGATGCCCAGGTCGTTCCGAGCGTGGGCCTCGCCGATCATCACCGAGCGGTCCAGGTCAGGATGCAACGGGTGAGGCTTGAGGATTCCGATCACCTGGAACGAAACACCATCGATCGAGACCGTCGGCCCGCCCGTTGCATCCGCAATGGCGAGTCGCTCGGCGGCAACCGAACCAAGCACGGCAACGGGCAGTTTCTGTGTGTCCTCGTCGATGGAGCGACCGGACTGGATCTCCAGCTGCAGTACATCGGTCAAGCGGCCATCCGTGGCAACGACAGACAACCCGTACGGGTCGTCGTCGTGCTCGTTCCGGCTCACGTCTCCGCTGATGCTGGTGACGCCAACGGCGTCCAGCACGGTCGGCACCGCTCGCAACATTGTGGCCGCGTCGGTGGGCAGAACGGCTTCGTCTCCGAACAGGCTTTGTCCGGGACGAACCCGCAAGAGGTTCGTCCCCAACGAGTCGAGCTCGGCCAGCAGGTCTGCCTTCGACGACGACGAGATGCCCACGACCGTCACCATCGAGGCGATGCCGAGCGCAATCCCGAGCGCCGTCAGGAGGGTCCGCCCGGGGCGGGACCCGAGGCCGCTGAGCCCGGTTCCGAATCGATCACGAAGGCGCAACCGACTGCGGGTGGTTGAACGTTCCGAACGCCTGCTCATGCCGGGACCTCCATTCGATCCGAGTCCTCGACCCGACCGTCCCGCACGTTGATACGGCGGCGGATGCGGTCGGCGACCTCCAGATCGTGCGTGATGATGGCGATCGTCGCTCCGTGGTGGGCGTTCAGCTCCTCCAGCAGTTCGAGGATGTCCTCGCTGGTTTGCGAGTCCAGGTTCCCGGTCGGCTCGTCCGCAAGAATCAACGCCGGGTCCCCGACGAGCGCTCGTGCGATGGCCACCCGCTGTCGCTGGCCGCCCGACAACTTCGGAGGACGCGTGCCGGCCCGATCGCCCAGCCCAACGAGGTCCAGGGCCTCCCGCGCTCGCTTGATGCGGGTGGAGCGGTCGATGCCGCGGTATAGCAGACCGTTCGCCACGTTGTCCACGACCCGAGCGCCCTCCAGCAGGTGGAAGCTCTGGAAGATGAAACCCAGTCGACTGGACCGAAGTCCGCTGCGCTGCCGGTCCCCGAGCGAGGGGGTATCGATGCCGTCGATGAGGACGGCTCCGCTCGTCGGGCGATCCAACGTGCCCATGATGTTGAGCAGCGTCGACTTGCCGCTTCCCGAAGGTCCCACGATGGCGAGCATCTCGCCGGGGTCGATCCGCAGATCGACCCCATCGAGTGCCCGGATGGGTGGCTCGCCCGGATAGATCCGCGTCACGTCCTGCAACTCGAGCGCCGCCGTCATGTCGGCACCACGACGGTGTCGCCCTCGTCGAGCCCACCGATTTCGGCGACGCCGTCGACGATCTTGCCGAGCTCCACTGCGGTCAACTCAAGACCCGTCTCTGTTTCGATCTGTACGGCCCAGCCACCTTCGGCCAGAGCCACGAGCGCCCGCACCGGAATGGTCGTGACGTTCTCGGCAAGGACTCGTGTGGAGACGACGTCCGCTGTCTCGACGTCCGACGGGGCGCTGGAGACGAACTCCACAACCACCTCATGCTGTGTGGAGCCATCGGGCCCTGTCGCCCGCTTCAGGCTCGTGACCACGCCGGCCGCCTCACCCGCATCGGATTCGATGGACACCTGCGTGCCTTCTGCAAAGAACGGACGCTGCCGGTTCGACACGTTGAATCGAATCGTTGGTTCAACTTCGCCGACACTCACGTGATCGAACCGCATGCCCACCTCGGGGGAGGAATCGATACGACGAGGGCCGTCCACGAAGACCAACTGGGAGCGGTCCACCCGGCCGGTCGCCGCGAGCCCCACATCCTTCTGCCAGGCCTTGACGGCTCGCTCGGTCGTGATGCCGAAGATGCCATCGGCATCGAGCCGTTCTTCATCGTCGAAGCCCTTCGAGAGGAGGAACCGTTGGAGTTGGGCAACGTCCTCACCCTCCTGCAGCCCAAGCTTGTCGTTGGCTTCGTCGATCTCGAACCGGCCGACCCTGCGGAGTTCCCGATACAGCGGGACCGAACCCTCGGCGAGGGTCACCGGCCGGTCATCGACCCGAAGGAGTTCATCGCCAGGTTCGACGATGCCGTCCTGCGCACGGGTGGACGTGACCAGGCCATCGACTTCGATCGGCAACGGCCGGGCTTCGCCGTGGCTGAGCGTGCCGGTGAGCGTGACCTCTTCGCTGAGGTCCCGCCGAGTCACCTCCACCGTGTCGGTCGGCACGACGGCATTTCGGGCGGGTGCCGTGGTCTCGACGGCTTCATCGGAACGGTTCTGCTGCACAATCACTCCGGCGGCGACTGCGATGGCGACGAGCACGAGGCCCGTCGCCAATCGAATGCGGCCGCTCACTGTCCGGCGCCGATCGTCTCGATGGCGTTGCCGCACGTGCTCATCGCTTCCTCGAAGGCTTCGAAGTCGATGTTCTCGTCCAGCTGGAACGCTCCGCCTGTCATGTCGATGTCGAAGCCAGCATCAGACATGCATCGACTCAGCTCGAGCATCTCGTCGGCCATTTCGGCCTCTTGCTCGGGGGTCATCTCGAAGCTGCCAAAGGCCTCTTCCAGAATCGGACCGCAGATCTCCTCGGCGGCTTCAAACTCTTCGAACCTGAAGTCGCTGATGGACTTGCCGTCATCAAGGTCCTCCGGGGCAGCGTCGAACGTTTCGATCATGGCGCCATCACCCTCGGTGACGAACTGCATGTCGAGCCCCTGGTCGGCCATGCACTTTTCGTATTCAGCCATGGCGATCTCGGGATCGACCTCTTCGTCATCGGCGCTCGAGGCGTCGGCCTCTCCGGTCTCGCTCACGTCTTCAGTCGACTCACCCGATTCGGCGACCTGCCCTTCGGTGTCGTCGGCAGCTTCATCCTGTTCGGTGGTGTCGGCGAGGGTCGGCAGCTCGGCGGTCGCCGTCTCTGCTCCTGACGAGCAGGCGGCGCCGAACAAGAGCACGGAGCAAATGACGGCCAGTAGGCGGCGGTGGATGATGGTCATGGGAAGTCTCCTCAATCGGTGTGCCCTCATGATCAGATCTTCACTTGAGAACCGGCTGAGACACGCTGAGTCCCGGTCTCAGGTCTTCTCAGGTCGTTCTCAGCTGAGTCCTGCAAACTCCCGCTCATGCGAATCCTCGTGGTCGAAGACGACCGAACAGTGGCAGCAGCCCTCGATCGGGGCCTTCGAGCCGAAGGCTTCGACGTTGACCTCGCTGACGACGGAGACACCGGCTACTGGATGGCGACCGAGACCGAATACGGTGCACTCCTCCTCGACGTGATGCTTCCCGGTCGCAGCGGGTACAAGCTCTGCGCCGATCTTCGTCACGATGGCATCGAGACACCCATCCTCATGCTCACCGCGAAGTCCGGTGAGTTCGACGAAGCGGAAGGGCTCGACGCCGGCGCCGACGACTACCTGACCAAACCGTTCTCGTTCATCGTCCTCGCGGCGCGCATCCGAGCGATGCTGCGTCGTTCGAGTCCCCGTCAGTCGGTGGTCCAGATGATCGGAGACCTGTCGATCGACTTTGACCACAGGTCGTGCGTCAGAGGCGGCGACGACGTGGCGTTGACCAACCGCGAATTCACGCTCCTGGAGGTGCTCGCCCGCCAGCCCGGCGTCGCATGCTCCAAGGAGTTCCTCCTGGAACAGGTCTGGGGACCCGACTTCGAAGGCTCGAGGAACATCGTCGAGGTCTATATCGGCTATCTCCGACGCAAGATCGACGACGGCCGGGACCCACTCATCGTGACCGTGCATGGTCACGGGTATCGACTCGCTCGATGACCCGTCGTTCACTCCGTTTCCGACTCACGGTCTTCGTGTCGGTCCTGTTCGGTGTCACGCTGATCGTCACCGGCCTCATCGTGCGCAACCGGCTGCAGTCCTCGCTGGAACAAGAGGTGCAGGCCCGCTCTGAAGCGGCGTTGGAAGAGCTTCTGTTTTCGACTCCGCCGAACACCGCCACCGAGGTCACCAACTTCGTCTTCTTCGACGAGGACGGCGAACAGATCACGGCCCAGGAGTTCGATGAGCTCGTTCGGAACGCACCCATGATCGAGTTTCCGGCTGACCCCGGCCTCGTCGTGCAGAGCGGGCCATTGCCCGTCGAACTCCTGGACCAGTTGGCGGTGGCGGAGATCGAGGCGCTGGCCGGAGCCGGTGGGTTCACTGAGGTTCCCGGCGGAGTCATCCCGGTCGATCTCGATCCCGGGAGCTTCACGGTCGCCGCGCCGGTGATGGTCGGGGAGCTTGAGCTTGCAATCGGCCTGTCGTCTCCTCGGGGCCCGATCGACAGCACGGTGCGAACGATCACCACCGCTGGCGCCATCCTGATCCCCCTGCTCACGGCTCTGGTTGCGTTCGCAACGTGGATGACAACATCACGTGCGCTGCGGCCGGTCGAGGCCATCCGCGTTCAGGTGGAACAGACGAACTTTGGCCGACTCGACCTCCGCGTGCCGCAGACGGGTACCGATGACGAGGTCGATCGGCTCGCGGGAACCATGAACGACATGCTCGATCGCCTCGACCGAGCGGCCGAACAACAACGGCAATTCATCTCCGATGCATCCCACGAACTCCGCAGCCCCATCACCGCCACGCTGGCAACGGTTGAAACGATCGACGGGTGCGACGACGATGCATGGCCCTCGGTGGCCGCAACCATCGCCGGGGAACAACACCGCCTTGCCGGTCTGGTGGACGACCTCCTTCTGCTCGCTCAGCTGGACGAGATGGGGGTGCGCCGGGCCGACGATGTTGACCTCGACGAGCTCGCCATCGAGGAGGCCGCCCGGAACCATCCGTGCCAGGTCGTCGTGGAGGTGCGCGCTGCGCAACGGGTGGTGGGCCCATCGCTGCAAACATCGCCGATCACCACGATGCATCGATCGTGGTCACCGACAGCCCGCTCGGAGGTGCCCGTTTCGAGCTGTTGTTTCCCGGTGAATCCCTCGTGAACGCCTGACGCCGACCGAATCAATCAGATCTGTGAAGCGCCGCGCATTCGCTGTTTAGCCGCGCATTCGCTGTTCAGCCGCGCATCCGCTGTGCCTGTGGATCCCAGATGGGCTCTGTTAGCAGCGTTGCGTCCCGCATGACACCCAGGATCTCGATCTGCCAACCGTCGATCGTCTCGGCATGCTCGGACGGCACGTAGCCCATGGCCACCGACAGGTTGCTGTGGTGGGCAAAGCCGCCAGAGGTGACCCAGCCGACGACCTCGCCGTTGAGCCACACCGGCTCGTCGCCGATCACATCGGCAACGCCGTCTTCACGACCGGAGGTCGGAACGTCGACCACCCAAGTGCACAGCTGGCGGGCGGGACCGTTCTCGGCGACCTCGACCAGGGCGTCCCGGCCGATGAAATCCTTGTCCATGTCCACGAAGCGGCCAAGGTTCGCCTCGAACGGATCGTAGATGGGACGGTATTCGCGGGCCCACGAACCGAAGCTCTTCTCGAGCCGCAGGGAGTCCAGCGTCTTGGAACCGAAGAGCTCGATGCCCAGGTCCGCGCCGGCCGCCATGATCTGGTCGAAGCAGTAGCGCTGGTAGCTGGCCGGCATCCAGAACTCGTAGCCGAGGTCGCCGGAGAAGGTGACACGTCCGCACATGACCTTGGCCCAGCCGAGCTCGATCTCCTTGAAGCCCATGAACGTGAAGGCATCGGCGGAGACGTCGGAGTCGGTGAGGCGCTCCAGGAGTTCGCGGCTCTTCGGGCCGGCGATGGACAGACCACACATCTCATAGCCGAGCGTCCGGTAGCTGACCGAGCCGTCGGTGGGCAGCAGCGACTCGAAGTAGCGCTGGTAGTAGCGGGTGGCCACGCCCGAGCCGAACATCATGAACTGCTCATGGTCGATCGTGGTGTTGCCGGTGGCGCCCGAGGTGTGGGTGCTGAGCGGACCTTCCGGTTGACCCGGGGTGGCGGGCAGGCAGGCGACGGTGAGGTCGCCGATGAGCTTGCCGTTCTCGTTCGTCATTGGGGTCAACGACATGCGGCCAGCCTTTGGGATACGCCCGGCGAGCACGCGGTCGAGCCATGCACGCGCACCGGGGCCGTTGAAGCTGAACTTCGCAAAGCCGGTGGTCTCCATGAGGCCGACGCCTTCGCGGACGGCCATGGTGGACTTCTTCACCTGATCCCAGGAGTTGCTGCGATACCAGGTGAACTCCTCGACCGGCTCTTCGCCTTCGGCCTGGTACCACTGGGCACCTTCGAGGCCGTAGCTGTTGCCCCACACGGCGTTGGCATCGACGAGTTTGTCGTAGATGGGCGACGTCTGGAGGTTGCGACCTTCGGGCAGGAACTCGTTCGGGAAGGTGATGCGGAAGCGGCGGCCGTAGTTCTCTCGCACCTTCGTGTCGGTGAAGGCCATGGTGTTGTAGTCACCGAAGCGGGCGATGTCCATGCCCCAGATGTCGTGGCCGGGATCGCCTTCGGTCATCCAGTTGGCCAGCGCCAGGCCGACGCCACCGCCCTGCGACAGGCCGGCCATGATGGCGGTTGCCGACCAGTAGTTCTGCAGGCCGCGCACCGGACCGAGGCACGGGTTGCCGTCGGGGGAGAACACGAACGGGCCGTTCACGACCGAGCTGATGCCGGCGTCCTGGAAGATCGGGAAGTGCTCGAAGCCGGTCGCGAGGTGGTCGGCCAGGTGCTCGAGGTCCGGGGTCAGCAGCTGCATGCCGAACTCCCACGGGGTCTGCTTCTTCGACCACGGGATGCCGTTGGGCTCGTACGTGCCGAGCAGAAGGCCGCCAGCTTCCTGACGCATGTAGATCTCGCCACCGAAGTCCACGGCGTGCAGGACCTCTTTGCCGGTGGCCTTGTTGATCTCGGCGATCTCGGGAAGGTCCTCGGTGAGGATGTACTGGTGCGCCATCGCAAGGATCGGCAGCTCCAGGCCGACCATGCGGCCCACTTCACGGCCCCACAGGCCGCCCGCGTTCACCACGTGCTCGCAGTGGATGGTCTCGAGCTCCTCGCCGGTGGACGTCTTGATCGTGTCGACCAGCCAGCCGCCGTCGGGGGCGCGACGCATGCCGCGGGCCCACGTGTCCCGGTAGACCTCGGCGCCGTTCTGGCGGGCGCATTTGGCGTAGGCGTGGGTGACGCCGGTGGGGTCGACGTGGCCGTCGTGGGCGTCGTACATGGCGCCGACGAAGAACTTCTTGTCGAAGATCGGGTGCATCTCGGATGCCTCGTCGACGGAGATGATCTCCGTGTCCAGACCGAGATAGCGGCCCTTGGCGTGCGCCGCCTTCAGCCAGTCGAACCGCTCGGGGGTGTCGGCAAGCATGACGCCGCCGGTGATGTGGATGCCGCAGTCCTGGCCCGACTGCTCCTCGATCTCCTTGTAGAGCTCGATCGTGTACTTCTGGAGCTTGGCGACGTTCGGGTCGCCGTTGATCGTGTGCATGCCACCGGCCGAGTGCCAGGTGGAGCCTGCGGTGAGCTCGGTGCGTTCAAGCAGGACGACATCGGTCCAGCCGTTCTTGGTGAGGTGATAGAGGATCGATGCCCCCACCACGCCGCCGCCGATGACCACTACCTGCGTGTTCGTCTTCATGACCCACAGGGTAATTCGATCATCCGGTCGATCTCGATATGAATGGATGATGTCTTGGCATCGGCCAGCTCTCAATCAAAATCTGTGGACGCACAGCTCCGCAGAGCGACCACCACGGTCCACAGATCTTCGGGAGGCTGGTCTGGCGTGGCTGGGGCGGGCGTGCGATTCTTTGCATATGAGCCTTGCCAGCGAGAAGTACATCAGTCTCACCACCTACAAGCGCGATTCGACCTCGAATGCGTGCCCAGTCTGGGTGGTCGACGCCGGTGACGGCACGCTCGCCTTCACGACGTTCTCGTCCAGCCTCAAGGTCCTTCGGCTCAACCGTAACCGTCATGTCCTGGTGCAGCCGTGCGACGCCCGTGGCAACGTTCGGGCGGGCACAGCGCCCGTTGCCGGAACCGCCGAAGTGCATCAAGGCGCCGAGTTTGAACGGGTCCGGCAGCTGGTGAAGAGCAAGTACGGCATTCAGTTCACGATGATCAACCTGGTCGGTCGGGTCCGGAAGCTGGTTGGCAAGGACTCGGGTACCGACACTGCGGTCGTCATCACGCTCACCGACTCCGACGATGGAAGCGATGACGACAGCTGAGTTTCCGCCCCTCGATCCGGTCGCACTGCACCGGCTACTTGAGGAGCGCCCAACATCGCCAACGGTGGCATCGTTCGTGCCATCGGCACACATCCGTCGGCTCGACCATGACGTGGACCTGGAGCGACTTCGCACGGCATGCGAACACGTCCTCGAATCCACACACGACCAGGGGGCGGGCTTCCACACCGCCAACATCACTCGTCGCCCCGGGGTCGACGAGCCCACGGTCGAGGATCTGAGCGGTCGGTACTGGATCCGCCCCGACTCCACCTCCGACGAAGTTCCCCGCGACCCGATTGTCGACGAGACCGCCTACACCGAGATCGCACCGGCGTTCGCTGGGACCTACGTTGAGGAGGTTGTCCGCGACCTTCAGGAACTCCTGCCAATCGGTCGGGTTCGGCTACTCGGCAAGGACCCGTTCAACTGCAACTCCTGGCATCGGGACCCCGAACCGCGCCTGCACATCCCGATCATCACGAACCCGGGTGCGCTCTTCGTGATCAACCACCATGTCACGCACCTACCCGCCGATGGGTCCGTCTACTTCACCGACACGCGGGCGTATCACACGGCCATGAATGGCGGCGAGCATCAGCGGCTGTCCATCGTCGCTGCCATCGCCATCACACCGGAAACAGACTGAGCAGACGCCTCACACTGTCAAGGTGCTTCCGCCCCGCAGCCGATGCGCAGCGTCCACCAGCTGCTGAAGCGTGGTCTCCACCGATGCAGGGTTCAGCCGTTCGTATTCAGTCGCGACGCGCAGTTGGGTTCCGCTGACCTCGATCATCCGCTCTCGCCGGGGCTTGTCATCCTGGTCCCGAAGCACCGAGGCGATGGCGGCAAGACGATCCGGGGTCAACCACTCGGCGAGGTCTCCGGGGTTCGAGTTGATCGAACGCAAACCAGGCACTGCTCCACCGGCTATCGGTGTTCCGGCACCCGGCCGCTGGCGAGACCCTCTTGGGATTGTCATCTCCTTGATGATGCTGTCGGCGTCTCGTTCGGTTGACGCATGCCATGCGTGGATGAGATCGATCTGCGGGCCGTCGGTCGCCCATTCGATCGTGTAGGTGAGCGCGTCGTAGGGGTCGTCGTCGTAGCCGGGAAACAACGACCCATCACGTATGTTCACTCGCAGGCCATCGATCTCGCCGGCCGCGCTGGCGCATCCCCACATCGATATCCGTCTGGTCAGCCCAAGGTCGGCGGCCTCAGCGGACCAACCTGTGACAGCTTCTCGACGGCGTTCCCGGGCCAACACTCCAAGGAGGACGACAAGAGCAGCAACGGTGATGGACGCACCGATGGCGGCCACCCATCGGAACACCTCCAACACAACATCCATAGGAGGACCCTACGGTCGGCCACCCAACCGTGACCCCACGCAATTCGGGGCCCGAAATTGGGGGTCAGACCCCTAACTCCAATCAGGGGTCAGACCTCTAATTGCGGTTAGGTGCCAGGATACATTTCGCACGATTTGTACGGTCAGACGCCCAAAAATCAATGAAAACCAACGATTCCACCGCGAGGGGGGGGGAGCCCCCCGCCGCCGCCGCGGGGGGGGGGCGGGGGGTGGGGGG
>CAZFBD010000058.1:0-17349 GCA_964517125.1 uncultured Acidimicrobiales bacterium | reverse complement strand
CCCCCCGGGTCGCGCCCGGGGGGTCGAACCCGTTGTGTTGGGGGGGGGGGGGGCGGTCTTGTGGTGGGGGTTCAGGCGGGGACGGGGCGGGCGAGGGCGACGTAGAGGTTGCGCATGTAGCGGTCGACGCGGATGAGTGTTCCCGTGAAGGTGATCTCGTCGTTGCGGGACAGGTCGGTGCCTGCTGGAAGGTGCACGATGGCGTGGATCTGGCTCGTCACGAGCTGACTGTCGCCGAGGCTGCCGATGCGCACGGTGGCCTTGATGCCTGGTTCACGCCCGAAATCGTTGTCGGTTCGGAACTCCCGAATGGTGTCGATCGTTCCGGACCAGGTGACTTGCCGATCGCGGTAGGCGAGGCTGAAGCGCTCCTCGACCTCGTATCCCATCCGCGAGGTGCCGAACAGGTCGTCGATGGTCTCCTCGGCGGAAAGGCCACCCAGCAGCCCGGTGTTCATGGCTGGCGCAGGGTCGGGCTGGGCGGGGGCTGCGGGTGGCGTGGGCGTCGTGGCTTCGGTGCGCTCTGGAGAAGGTTGCGCTGGGGGAGTCAGTGCAGCAGGAGCTGGCGGCGAAACGACTGGAGTCTGGGGCATGGGCGGGGGACCGGGCTGCGAGGTCACCGAGCGCCATCCCTGAATTTCGGGGTCGGCCGGCATCTCCTTTTGGACCTGCTCGAAGATCGCGTCAGCCCCGGGGCGGTCGCCCATGGCCACGAGCGCTTCAGCCTCGAGCATTTGCACGAAGCTGTTCGGGGCGGACTCGTTCAGCGAGTGAAGTTCGTTAACGGCAGCGGCCATGTCGCCACGCTGTTCGAGGAGGAGCGCATGGTCGACATCGTCGGGTGCGCTCATGAGCAGGCCCATGTCGACCAGCCGTACGATCGATCCGCTCAGCATCTGTGGGTCACGGATGTGCCCCGCCTTCTCCACCTTGAGGCTTCGGTTGGTGACCTCGGCGTTGGTCCAGCCACGAAGCAGAGACAACACCGCCATGCGCCGCGTGGGCGTGAGGAACCGTCCGATCTCCGACTGGTCGGCCCCGTCAATGATGACCGAATCGTCGAACACCGGATCGTTGATGAGGACATCGCGCCCTCCGGTGAGCCGCCGAAAGAACGAGCCCAGCGCGCCCTGACGGGTGAGACGAACATCGGGTCCCGACGGCGGGTAGCGCAGTTCGAACACGGTGAACGTGCTGTTCTGGTTGTTGTTGCTGTTGTTCTTCCGGATGGTGACAAGGATGTCTATCCCCCGGATGCGGCCGCCGATTCGGCCCGGTCGGCTGAACGTTCCCGGAGCGTGATCCAGCCCGTGGTGCGCAGCCACGTTCTTCCAGACGAGTTCGGTTCTGGCCGCATGGTTGCGCGCCGCCTGAATTCCGGCGGCGATACCGCCGCCGAGAACCGTCATGAAGATCAGTGGAACGAGTGCGCCCATCCCACATCTTCGCACGCACCAACATCAGCTCGGTGGTGTTCGTACGTCAGGAGTCGGCTTCAGATGGCGTTGGCTCGAAGGTCGGCGAGGTCGATCCACTCCAACGCTTGAGCATGGGTTGCTTCGAGGACCACCTTTGGGGCGACGCCAGCTTCGTGCGCCTCAACCCACCGGCTGGCGCACAGACACCACTGGTCGCCGGCCTTCAGGCCGTCGAAGCCGTATTCGGGACGCGGTGTGCTCAGGTCGTTTCCCTGCTCCTTGGAGAACGCCAGAAACGAGTTGGTGACGACGGCGCACACGATGTGGAAGCCGCCGTCCTGCGGATGCTGATCGCAGCAGCCGTTTCGCGTGAAACCGGTGAGTGGATCGGTGCTACAGGAGGCGAGCTCGCCGCCGAGAACATTCTGCGCCATTCCGAAGTCTGCCGGAAACCGACCGCGATCCCTCGGCGGCTGCGGTCAATGGCACATGGTCCTCGTAGTGTGGCCGGTGATGCAGTGCGCACAAGCTCGGGCCGGACGGCCGTTCACTCTGGCCGTTCGAGAAGCCATCCGATCTGCGCAGGCAGACGATCCGCTGCACCCCGTGACCGTGGTTGTCGCCTCCAACCTCGCGGGCCTGAGCCTTCGACGCCTGCTGGGCTCCGACCTGCTCGACCCCGAGCCCGTTCTCGGCCGGCAGGGCATTGCCAACGTCTCGTTCGCCACCCCGTTTCAGCTGGCCGGACGCCTGGCTGCAACCGAACTGGCCCGATCCGGTCAGCGGCCGTTGACCACGGCGGTACTTGCTGCCGCGGTCCGTCACGTCCTGCGTTCGGAACCCGGCCGTTTCGGTGCGGTCGCCGAACATGTCTCCACCGAAACTGCTCTGGTCCGGGCCTACAGCGAACTGACCGAGCTGCACTCCGAGCAGCGAGCGGTCCTGGCGTCGTCCACCACGGAACAAACAGCCGACCTTCTCCGGTTCGTCGAGGCGGTCTCCGCCCACCTCAATCCTTCCGGGTCCGCGGGGCATCACGATGAGTACGAGGTGCTCCGGTCGGCGAGCGAACTGCTCCGAGAGGAACGTGTCGACCCGGGGTCCATCGTGCTGTGCGGCCCGTTCGGGCAGGGCGAGTCCACCCGGTCGTTCCTCATGAGACTCGCCGCGAGCACCAGTACTGCCGGTGTCCTGGCGCTCACCGGCGACGACCGGACCGACGCCCATGCCAGAACCACGTTCGGTCGGGTGTTGAACACGCTCATCCCCGAAACCTTCGTTCCCCCGGCCCGACCCCGGCGCATGATCCCCGCAGCCGATCCCGACGAGGAGGTCCGGGCCATCGTCCGGTCCATCCTCCGTCAGGCAGAACTGGGCGCCCGATTCGAACGGATGGCGGTCTTTCATCCGGTCCAGAACCCCTATGCCCGCATGCTTCGCGAGCAATTCGACGCCGCAGGCATCCCCACGGCGGGTCCCGATCATCGGCGCATGAACGACTCAATGGCTGGCCGGCTTCTTGGGCGAGTGCTGCAGCTTGCGGAGCCGCCGACATCGGGCACGGCACATCGGTTGGACCGCGACACCATCCTCTCGCTCGCTGCCGCTGCACCAGTGCGCGGACCCGATGGGCGGACTGCGCGCTCGGGGGCGTGGGAGATCATCTCCCGCAAGGCCGGCGTCATCGGCGGCATCGACGATTGGACCGAAAAGCTCGAACGCCACATCGACACGCTCCGAAGCACGGTCGACGACGGCGTGCACGAGGGACGCTCAGCAGGTTTCTTCGATGCGCTGCAACGCGAAGCCAACGCTGCGGGTGAACTGCTTACCTTCGTGCAATGGATCGACCGTTCCACCGCGGCGGCAGTACCGCTGTCCTCGTGGTCCGCCCGGTCGCGGTGGGCGATCGAACTGTTGCAGGCGCTGCTCCCACCGCTGAATCGACGGAACGAATGGCCCGAGTCCGAGCTCTCGTCGGCCGACGGTGTCGAGGTCGTGTTGCGGCGTGTCGGCGTTCTCGACGAACTCGAACCGGGTGCGCCGTGGTCGGCGTTCGTCCGAGCGATCGAGCTGGAGCTCGACACTCCGGCCGGCAGCCGCGGTCGGTTTGGTACCGGCGTGCTCATTGCGCCCATGGCCGCATCTGCCGGGCTCGACCTGGAACACGTGTTCATCCTGGGTTGCGCCGAGGGTTCGTGCCCCCGCATCATCCGGGAGGACACGCTCCTTCCCGACGTCGAACGCTCCCTGGTGGGCGCGGCGCTGTCTCGCCGCCCCGATCAGCAGATGGAAGAGCGCCGTCGTTTCCTCACCGCGCTCGCCAGTGGCGCATCCACGACGCTGCTCATGCCGGTCGGCGATCACCGGAACGGCCGGATCCAATCGGCGTCACGCTGGTGGGTCGAAGCCATCCGCGGGCTGGGTGGTGCCGAGACGCTGTCGTCCAGCGATTGGTTCGACGCCGACATCGACGAGCTCGAACCCATTCGTTCGTATCGGGCCGCGTTGTCGGAAACGGCTGCACGAGGCCTGGCGACCTCGGTTGCCGATCTTGACCTGCTTGCGGTCGATGCCGCGATCGCGCAGGGAGAGCCCGCTCTAGACACGCCGGGTATTCGGCGTCCGCTGGCTCGCTCGCTTTCCATGCTGCACGAACGGGAACAGGGTCTGAACCGGTTCACCGGAGACCTGTCGACGGTTGGTGTCCCGGCGGTGGTCGATGGCGAAACCGCCATCAGTGCCAGTCGGCTCGAGGCGTGGGCCGGATGCCCGCGTCGCTACTTCCTGGGCCAGACCCTGGGCCTCGGCGCAATTGAGGCTCCCGATGAGATCGTCGAGATCAGCGCGCTCGACCGGGGCAGCATGTGGCACGCGATTCTGGAGAACTTCATCGCCGAAGCCCTCCCTGGGGCTCCCCATGCCCCGGCGTCGCCCGACACCCCGTGGACCGACGCCGATCGGACTCGGCTTCAGGCTCACGCCGACCGCGCCTTCGCCGAGTACGAGGAACAGGGCCGTACCGGCCGACCGTTGCTGTGGGAGATCGAGAAAGAGAAGCTGCGGGCCGACCTCGATCGCTTCATCGACTCCGACAACGAGGTCCGCATGGACAAGCGGTCGGTGCCCGACCAGGTGGAGATGGCCATCGGCTTCGCCAGCGGGCCGGGCGAAGCCCCGTCGGCGCCCGCCCGCGTCGACCTGCCCGATGGCCGAACGCTGCGTCTCCGCGGCTTCGCTGACCGAGTCGACCGTCGGTCCACCGACAGCTCGCCCGTGGTCTTCGACTACAAGACCGGCAGCGCTCGAGCCAACAACAAGATGTTGGCGGCGCAGCTCGTCGACGATCCTGTCATGCGGGGCGACAAGCTGCAGCTCGGGGTCTACGCCGAAGCCGCCATGCAGCACTACGGCATCGACCGGTCGTCGGCCTGGTACTGGTTCACGTCGGACAAGGGTGGCTTCACCCTGGCTGGCTACGACTGGGTCGCCGAGAACCGGGAGCGCTTCCGCGACGTGGTCGGAACCATTGTCGACGGAATCGAAACCGGGCTGTTCCCGCCGAACCCCGGCGAGTACGACTCGTATTTCGGGTCGTTCGCCAACTGTCGCTACTGCGATTTTGATGCCCTGTGCCGACGGGATCGCGATGCCGAGTTCGCGGCTGCCACGTCGTCCGACCGGCTCGTCGATTGGCTGAAGTTGCGGTATCCCGAGGACCCCAGCGGAGCCGACGCATGACCGATACGCACGCTGCAGCAATCGAGCACGACGAGCAGGCGCGGCTCATGGTCAAACACGAGACCGGACGCACGCTGTTTGTCGAGGCCGGCGCCGGGACGGGCAAGACCACGGCGTTGGTCGGCCGGATCGTGCAGATGGTGCTCGACCCCGATCCACAGAGCCGGGTTCCCTTGGCGTCCATCGCCGCCATCACCTTCACCGAAGCGGCGGCCGCCGAGCTGCGCGAACGCATCCGTCACGACTTCGAAGATGCACTTGCGAACGCCCGGCGTTCCGGCGATACCGACACGGCCCGCGCATGCGAGGACGCTCTCGCCGACGCCGACCTCGCGGCCATTTCCACCCTGCACGCCTTCGCCCAACGGCTGCTCTCGGAACACCCGGTCGATGTTGGGGTGCCGCCGCGTGTCGACGTGATCGACGAGGTCCAGAGTCAGATTGCGTTCGAGGCCCGATGGTCCGAATTCGTCGACCAGCTTTTCGCCGATCCGGACATCGAGGAGTTCGTCGTCCGAGCGTCCATTCTCGGTGTCGGGATTGGTGACCGCCGCTCGCCGCTTCGTCAGGTCGCACAGATCTTCGACGACAACTGGGACCGCCTCGAACACATTTCGGACGTCACGCCGCTTGCCGCTCCACTGGACTTCACGCCGGTCATGGACGCAGCACTCACCGTCCTGACAGCGACGGCCGACTGCTCCGATCCGCAGGACAAGTTGCTGCTGAACATCGAAAAGGGGCGCCCCACGATCGAACGGTTCCTCGAATCCCATACCGATACGGAACGCCTTCGTATGCTCCGCCGCCTCAAAATCTCCGCTGCCCACGGCAAGAAGGGCAACTGGACCGATATCGACGCCGTCAAGGGCGAGATCGGTGCACTCGGCCAGGTCTCCGAAGCCCTGGCCAGCGACGTGGCGAACCAGACACTCCGGTTGCTGGCCATGCGGATTGCCAGCTTCACCCGTGAAGCAGCACAGGATCGTCGGTCCGAGGGAACCCTCGAGTTCCACGACCTGCTCGTGCTGGCCCGCATGCTGCTTCGGATCTCGCCGGTCGCCCGAGCCGCATTGTCCAGCCGCTATCGGGTGCTCATGCTGGACGAGTTCCAGGACACCGACCCCATCCAGATCGAGCTTGCGCTGCTGCTCGCCGGCTCCGTGTCGGGCGAATTCACCGGTTCCTGGGATGAGCTCCACGCCGACGATGGCCGACTGTTCATGGTCGGCGATCCGAAGCAGTCCATCTACCGGTTCCGTCGGGCCGACATCGACCTCTTCCATGCGGTCCAACAACGCTTCGATGCCGGTGCCGTGGCGCTCACCCGGAACTTCCGAACCGTCACGCCCATCATCCATGCGATCAACGCCATCTTCGGCGAACGCATGACGAAGCAGATTGCCGGGCAGGCCGACTACACGGCGCTCGTGCCCACTCGTGAAGGAACCGTCGACCACCGGCCCGCAGTCTTTGGCGGCCCCGCCGCCGACACCGTCAAAGCAGGAGAGCTGCGGGCCGCCGAAGCTGCCGACGTTGCGTCGATCATCGCGGCCATTCGCAGCGACCCCACGGCCTGGCCCGTGCACGACAAGGCAACCGACCGCTGGCGCGAACCCAAGCTGAGCGACATCACCGTGTTGTTGCCCACCCGAACCTCGCTCCGACAGCTCTCCGAAGCTCTGGACCACGAGCAGATTCCGTTTCGTGCCGACACGGGAACGCTGGTCTATGAAACGCAGGAGGTCCGCGACCTGTTGACCACATTGCGGGCCATCGACGATCCCTCCGACCAGATCGCTCTCGTCGCTGCGTTGCGGTCTCCGCTCTATGCCTGCGGCGACGACGACCTCTTCCGCTGGAAACACGGTGGGGGAGCCTTCGACCTTCGGTCGGCATGGCCCGATGAACTTGGCGAGAACCCGGTCGCACCCGCAATTCTCCACCTGCGCGAGCTGGCCGACCTGCGCTGGTGGGACGAGCCGAGCCGGCTTCTGCAACGCCTCGTCGACGACCGTCGGGCCTTTGTCCTCCCGGCCAGCGGACGACGGCCTCGCGATGTGTGGCGTCGACTTCGGTACCTCATCGATCAGGCCCGAGCCTTCGCCGAGTCTGGCGGCGGCGACCTTCGTGCGTACCTCAAGTGGACGGCGCTGCAGGGGGTCGACGGTTCGAAGGCGCACGAGCCCATGCTCCCCGAGCTCGACGATGACGCTGTGCAGATCATGACCATCCACGGATCCAAGGGTCTCGAGTTTCCCATCACGATCGTCTCCGGCCTGACCACCGATCTCGGACGTTCGGGTGCCGGTGGGGTCGAGGTCGTCTGGACCGACCCCAACACGGTTCCCGAGGTCAGCCTGAACAAGACGCTGCGTACGGCACAGTTCGATCTGTCCAAGGATCTCGAATCGGAGATGGACCGCCCCGAGAAAGAGCGCCTGCTGTACGTGGCACTCACCCGGGCCCGCGACCACCTGATCCTCAGCGCACATCACCCCACGAACAAGAAGGGCGAACCCAAGGACAGCCACGGCGCCACGATTCACGCGTTCGCCACGGGCGACAATGAGAACCTCGTGCGTCCGGCGTTGGGGCAGGGAACACTGTTCGGTGCGAGCGGCCCGGCGCCGGTGCCAGCGGCTGCGACGCCGTTCCGGATCTCGCCGACCTGGGTTGCCGAACGTCGCTCCGTGCTCCGTCAGGCATCACAAACGAGGGTTCGCTCGGCGACCGCGCTCGCCCGGCAGGTGCGTTCAGACCTGGACCCCCACGAAGATCTCGCCCCCCACGACGAAATCGACGACGCCACCGCACTGCCACCCCAGACCTTCCGCCGAGGCCGTGCCGGTACCGCCATTGGCTCGGCCGTGCACGCAGTTCTGCAGCACGTCGATCTCGCCGATCCGGACGCAGCCGTGATCGACGAGCTCGTTCGGTCGCAGGCATGGGCCGAGTCCGTGCCCGAGCATGTGGACACGATCGCCCGGTCGGTCCGATCGGCGCTCGACTCCGAGATCGTCCGATCGTGTTCGACGAACCGGCATTGGAAGGAGCTGTACGTGGCTGCACCCGTTGCCGGGCTCACGGTCGAGGGATATGTCGATCTTCTTGTGGAGCGGGCTGATGGGCTCGTCGTTGTCGATTACAAGACCGATTCGGTGTCCTCCGAGGCCGACATCGACGAGAAGCTCGATGGCTACGCCATGCAAGGTGCCGCCTACGCCGTTGCGGTGGAGACGGCGACGGGCCATGCGGTGGCCGACGTGCAGTTCGTCTTTGCCCGCCCACAGGGACCCGTGGTGCGGTCGGTTGCCAACCTTCCGGAGTTGCGCAAACAGATCACCCAGCTGGCCATGGAACCGCCCGCCGACGAACCCGAGTCTCTCCACTGAATTTGGGCGGACCTGGCGTGTGGTCCCTCGCTTCCTGCCGTGGCAACCCCCTAAGCTGCCCTGCATGAGTGGCCAGATGGCAGACGTGATCGTGATCGACGACGAGGAATATGCCCTCGTGGAGCCCGGCCCCGACGTGTTGTTCGACCCCCGTGCCCACGGCCTGGCGCCGGTCATGTCGCACACGGCAAACACTCGGGGTGTGCTGGCCCGGTACCGAATCACCGAGGAGGGTCGCATCCTGCTGTCGGACCTGCAGGTTGGTCACGTCGACCACCCGCCGGCCCTCGACGGTGTCGAGGCGACCACCGACGAATACGGGCAGGTGTTCACGTACCTGGACCTCGACATACCGGTGATGTGGTCCGGCGACCTGCTCGCTGGCGGCAGCCCAATGCAGGATCTGTACGTGCACGCGGGCTTTGCGCCGGTGTGGCACTACGAACGTGTTCTTGCGCTCGATCTGGAGGACGGAATGGTCGTGGGACGCGAAGACCGTTCGTCAGAAGTTGCCGAGTACCGCGACGATCACTCCGACGATGACGACAACGCCTTTGAACGGATGCTGAACCGAATTCGGCTGCGGTTGCCCGGCGGCGACGACTGATCGCTCACCGATCGTTCAGAGAGCGCCGATCAGGGTGACCTCGGTAACGAGGGTGCCACCTTCACCAACGACTTCGTCGCCACGTTCGCCCAACCCGAGCTCTGGTGGAATGACCACCCGCACGTGGTCGCCGATGTTCTTGCCAATGAGCGCTTCGTCCCAACCGGGAATCGCCTGACTCGGATCTGCACCGATCTGGATTCGCAGTGTCTGACCCGTGGCCCAAGACGAGTCGAAGACCTCGCCGCTGTTCTGGGCCATGAGCACATAGTGGAGCTCCACACCCATGCCTTCGGTGATCTCGACGCCGGTTCCTTCGGAGAGGACTTCGACCTCGAGCTCGGTCACTGGCGCATCGGCGTTCTGCACGTCGGGTGGCGTGGCCACGTTGATCAGATCGACGACAAACACAAGGTCGCTGTTCGCCGGAATGTCGGCACCACGTGCCTGGTCGCCGTAGGCGAGATCGGCGGGGATGGAGAGCAGCCGACGGCCACCCTCCTGCATGCCTTCGATGCCCATGTCCCAGCCCTGGATGACACCGCCGGCGCCAAGGGTGAACCCGAATGTGGTCCCGCGGTCCCAGCTGGCGTCGAACTGACCGCCGTCGACCTGACGGACGCCGACGTAGTGCATGGTGAGGTAGTCGCCGGCCTGGGCGGTGCGGCCGGTACCGGCGATGAGGTCATTGATCTCGAGGTCGCCCGGTGCGTTCTCGGGGACGTCGAAGACCGGCTTTCCGGGGATGTCCTCGGCGCTCGTGTCGGCCGGTTCGGCGGCGACGGTGGTGTCGGGCGCTTCGGTCGTGGCCGGAGCTGCGGTGGTGGCCGTGTCGGTCGTGGCCGTATCGGCGTCCGAAGAACAGGCAGCCGTGAAGAGGAACAATGCGGCGGCGACGTGACGAAGTCGAGGTGTCATTTCGTCAACGGTAATGGGTCGATTCGGAGCCGCTACGTCGTGTGCCGGAAGTCTTTGGTGGGGCTTACCTTCACCAGCGAGACCACAAACACCTAGAGTTCGCTCGTGGCACGCACCGGGCAATGGAACATGTCGGCAGATGTCGCTCGGCGCGTCGGTTTGGCTGCGCAGGGGTTCTCCGATCCTCGTCCGAGCGGCGCACCAGATCGACGGCACCTTCGGCGGGTCATGAAGCGGCTCAACGTCATTCAGCTCGACTCGATCCCCATCATCATTCGTACGCAGTACATGCCGTTCCACAGCCGGCTCGGCCCCTACCGTGCCGAGCTGCTCGATGATCTTGCGTACACCCGCGACGAATGGTTCGAGGCGTGGGCGCACGAAGCTTCGCTCCTTCCGGCCGAAAGCGAGCCGCTGTTCCGTTGGACGAAGGAACGGGCTCGCAACGGAGGCACCTGGAAGTCGTTGGCCGAGGTCGCGAAGCGTGAACCGCAGTATGTGCAGTCGGTGCTCGACGAGGTTCGCGAACGCGGTGCGGTGGCTGGCGGAGAGCTGAGCGACCCGCGGCCGCTGCCCACCGACGGCAGCGGTTGGTGGGCTCGCTCGCTTGGTGTGCTGGCCCTCGATTGGCTGTTCCGAACCGGAGAACTCGGCGTTCGGCGTCGGGGCAACTTCGAGAAGGTCTTCAGCCCGATGGAATCCATCATTTCGCCCGAGATTCTGGCGCAGCCAACGCCAACCATCGAGGACGCCCAGCGGCAGCTGTGTGTGCAGGCCGTGCAGGCGCTCGGTGTGGGCACCGATGACGACATCGCCGACTGGTTCCGTTTGTCCGTCCGCGAATTGCGGCCACGACTGGCCGAGCTCGTGGAGTCCGGGGCGATTCTGCCAGCGCAGGTGAAGGGCTGGGACAAACCGGCGTTCGCCGACCCCAACGCCCGAACCCCGCGAGAGATCACGGGTGCGACCACGTTGTCCCCCTTCGATCCCGTCGTGTGGAAACGGGACCGGGCCGAGCGGATCTTCGACTTCGAATACCGAATCGAGATCTACGTTCCCGAGGCAAAGCGACGCTGGGGGTACTACGTACTCCCGGTCATGGTCGACGGTCAGCTGGTTGCAAGAGTCGACGCAAAGACCGACCGCGACGCTGGTGTCCTCCGGATCCGGGCGGCCCACGCCGAGGATGGGCACGCCGATCCCGAAACGGCGGAACGGGTGCTTCCTGCACTGCACGACCTGGCGCGAATGGTCGGCGCAGACTCGGTCGATATCGAACCAAAGGGTGACCTGGCTCCGTTTCTGGTGTGAACGGCCAGCGTCCGCGAAATCTCAGCTGCGGTGTCGGATTGCCGATGGGTGGCGGTGAAACAGGATCCCGAACAGCTCGGCGCGACCGGAGGTCGGGCGACCGGCCAACCGGCGTCTACGATCGCTCCCGTGCAGGAACAGACCCCCACGGCGGCCGACCAGGCAATTCACACCCCGGACTGGGTTGCCGATGCCGTCTTCTACCAGATCTTCCCCGACCGATTCGCCCGATCCGGACGGGTCGACAATGGGGTTCGCCTCGAAGCCTGGGATGCCGAGCCCACCTTCACCGGATACAAGGGCGGCGACCTCTGGGGCCTTGCCGACAACCTGGATCACCTGGTGGATCTTGGCGTTACCGCGATCTACCTGAATCCCATCTTTCAGAGCGCCTCGAATCACCGGTACCACACGCACGACTACTTTCGGGTCGACCCGCTGCTTGGCGGCGACGAGGCATTTGATGCGCTGATCGCGGCGGCGCACGCACGAAACATCCGTGTGGTTCTCGACGGTGTGTTCAACCATGCAAGCCGCGGGTTCTTTCAGTTCAGCGATATCGCGGAGCACCAGGAGAAGTCGGCGTACGTCGATTGGTTCAGGGTCCGAGAGTTTCCCATTCGCCCGTACGACGAGGACACCCCCGCAACGTACGACGCTTGGTGGGGCCTGCATGCCCTCCCTGCCTTCAACACGGAAACCGAAGCGGTACGGGAGTTCTTGTGGGATGTCGGCACGCACTGGATGGAGCGTGGCATCGATGGGTGGCGCCTCGACGTGCCGAACGAGATAGCGACCCCGGGATTCTGGGAAGAGTTCCGCGCCCGCGTTCGTGCCATCAACCCCGACGCCTACATCGTCGGTGAGATCTGGAGTTCCGCCGAGGAATGGGTTGGATCCGCTGGTCGTTTCGATGGCGTCATGAACTACAAGCTGACCACCGCCATCATCGCCTTCGCGATCGGCAACCGAATCAACCCGGTCGGCATCCTCAACAATTACGACTACGACGTCACCCCGGGCCTCAATGCCGCCGAGTTCGCCGACCGGATCGACTGGATCCACGACATCTACGACGAGCAGACCCAGCGGGCAATGCTGAACCTTCTGGACAGCCACGACACGGCCCGCATCAGGACCATCGCCGATGACGATGCCGAACTCGTGTCGCTGGCGCTGACGCTGCTGTTCGTCTTCCCGGGGGCCCCGAGCATCTACTAC
Organism: uncultured Acidimicrobiales bacterium; assembly: GCA_964517125.1. GTDB lineage: Bacteria > Actinomycetota > Acidimicrobiia > Acidimicrobiales > SHLQ01 > SHLQ01. Next base: position 4,738 of record CAZFBD010000058.1, on the reverse strand, counting down.
GGCACCGAGGTGGGCCTTTCCGGCGGCCCCGACCCACAGTGCCGGCGCGGCATGGAATGGGACCCCACGAAGTGGGACAACGACGTGTACGGCCTGGTCAAGCAACTCATTGCGCTGCGGGCCACCGAGCCGGGTCTGCGATCCGCCGGCGTCGAACGCATCGGCCCACGTCCCGACACGAACTTCGGTCGCACCTACGTCATGGCCCGAGGAGCCGGCGCAGACCGTCTGCTGATTGCCGTGAACCACGCCGATGAGGCGGACGATGTTCCCCTACCGACCGAGGTGCTCCCGGCCGATGCGCAGCGCATCTTTGGAACCGCAGAGCGCTCGGCCACCGGGCTTCGTATGCCCCCACGGTCAGTTGGCATCTGGAAGGCTCCGGAGCATGAACGAACTGCCCCGTAGCGCCCAGCGCGTGTTTGACGTTGCGTCCGAGCATGGGCTGACGCTCGACATCGTCGAATACCCCGACGGCACCCGCACCGCCGAAGATGCCGCGGCCGCAGTTGGGTGCGAGGTCTCCCAAATCGTGAAGTCGATGATCTTCGCATTCGGCGACGGGCTGGTCTTGGCGCTCACGAGCGGCAGTAACCGCGTGAACCCGGACCTGCTGGCAGAGCTGGCCGGCGGCGGAACCTGCGGACGCGCCGATGCGGACATGGTCCGCGAAGTCACGGGGTATGCAATCGGAGGCGTGCCACCGTTCGGGCATGCCACGACCGTTCCGGCGTTTCTCGACCCAGACCTGGTCACGTTTGACGAGCTTTGGGCGGCAGCAGGCACGCCCCGGCACGTCTTTCCCATCGCTCCAGCAGCCCTGCTTGACCTCACCAACGCAACCGTGGGTCCGTTCGTCGAGGAGTGAGCGTGCTGCGGTCAGGCGTTCCTGCTCGAGAGCCGGTCAGCCCAGAAGTCCGTCGAGACGATCGGCAACGCCAGCGCGGTGGATGGGGTCGGCCGTGGTGTGGGCCAGGTGCCCAAGCCAGCTGATGGATGCGCGCTTGTTGGCGACGAGCCAGCCGTCGGTTCCTTCGACCAGCTCCCGACCGCCGCGCCAGTCCATTTCGAGGCGATAGAGCGGGCCATCGTCGTCGGCCTCGGCTTCCACGAGCTTTCCGCGTGTGATGCGTCGGGGTGGCTCGGTGCCGACGGCAGCTTCGCCCCACCCTTCGATGTCGGAGAGTTCGCCGTTGGGCACGTTCAGGTTGATGACCACCGGCTCGGGTGCCGGGTCGGCGACCATTCCGGCGAGCACGGCCTCGGCGACCGTCGTGCCCATCTCCCAGTTCATCTGGTCGACGATCTCGGGCCACGTCTGTCCTTCGACCTCGCGTCCGTCAAAGCCGATGCTCACCGCCAGCCCGCTGGCGCCCCGGTTGCGCCCGGTGAGGGCTGCGCCGATGGTGCCCGAGTGGTACACCGACCAGCCGACGTTCTGACCCGGGTTGATACCGGACACGATCATGTCGAAGGGTGCGTCGCCGAATGCTCCGAGCTGGGCATACATCACACACAATCCGGGTGGTCCGGTGACCGACCACGTTGGCAGATCACCGAGCTCTTCGATCGTGTGCGACCGGACTTTGGGATCTCCGTGGGTGAGGGTTCCGAGCGAAGCTCCCGAGCCCGAATACTCCGATGCCGGGGCCACGACGGTCACCTCGCCGTAGTTCGCGGCCATTCGGGCAAGTGGGTACAGGCCCTTCGAGTCGATTCCGTCGTCGTTGGTCACCAAGATGCGCACTGTGTCACGCTAGCGCCTGCTCATCAGTAGGAAGACACAGCGTGCTCCTCACGGCGTTGAGCCGGCTTGGAGAGGGTTCGCGGGTTGTTCTCACCCACGATGTCGCCCAGAGCGACACCCTGCAGGTTGGCCGCTTCGATGGCACCACTTCCGTGATCTCGTCGCTGCGAGACCACGAGCTGTTCGCTCACTTCACGCTGAACAAAAGCGAGCGCTCCAAGATCGCAGCGCTCGTCTCCACCGCCCTCGACTACTGACACATCGCCGCAGACGCGCCGCCAGGTGATGAGTTCGTGGGCCCGGTCGTTGGCGGGTTGGAGCACATCTGTTCGGAGAGCGTGGATTCAACGGTGCCTGGCACCTTGAACGCCGAAGGAGCCTGGCACCTTTGATATATCAGTCGCATATCACCGACTCGCCGACGGCGGTTTCGTCGACAAATCATTGATTTTTCCACGGAGGCGTAGAAGTTTGCCAAGCGGTCGGGTCGCAACGGTGCCTGGCACCATTGAGACTGTCGGTGCCAGGCACCGTGCGGGTTTCAGGAGATGAGTTCGTGGGCCCGGTCGTTGGCGGCTTGGAGTTCGGAACGCATCTGTTCGGTGAGCTCGGAGAGCTTGGATCGGGGGACGCGGCCTTCGGGCATGGGAATGGGCGGACGTACGACGACACCCACCTTGACGCGTTTGGGGAACTTGGCACCGCTGGGCATGGCAGCTTCGGTTCCCGCGATGCCGACCGGCACGATGGAGGCGCCGGTCTTGGCAGCGATCCAGGTGGTGCCGTCGAACAACTCGCCGATCTCCCGGCCGCTCTGTCGGGTTCCCTCCGGGAAGATCATCAGCGGCTTGTTCTGCTCGAGGATGTCGCGTGCCGCTCGGGTCGCTTCGCGGTCGGCGGCATCGCGATCGAGTGGGATGGCACCCAGACCGGCGATCCACCAGCCCACTGGCTTCACCTTGAACAGCGACTCCTTGGCGAGTGTTGGGAGCCGACGGTTGCCAATGGTGCCGACGATGACACTGTCCAGGTTCGATCGATGCACGGGAGCGATGATCACCGGCGGTGGTGTCTGCAGATGCTCGACCCCTTCGGAGCGAACGTCGAGCCACCGAAACAGGGTGTTGCTCGCAACCACTCGCGTGATCTTGTAGATGCGTTCGCCGTAGGGCTTGGCCGAAATTCCGGCAGCCCATTCGGCCAGATCCTGCTCGCTCACGGATCGAGCTTTGCACGTTCGGCTGGGGGAGTGCGAACCTCGACGACCACGGCGCGGTTGAGGCTGCGTTCAAGCAACCCCCGGCGCTCGCGGGCGGCGAAGAGCTCCAGCTCAAGTTCGGCCGGGTCGCCTTCGATCACGAGGCGTAGGGTGGTGTCGTCGACGTCGACCGTCATGTTGGTGGCCAGGTTCTGATACGACCGATCCAGGCCAATGCCCAGCCGCAACATGCCGGCGAGGACACACACGAGCTGCCGGTCGTCGACAGCCAGGTCCGACCAGGCGTCGTGAGATCGCTTCGGTTCGCTCTTGCGGTGGTAGCGGGCGACCTGCGCAATGAGCTCCAACTCGTGTTGGTTGAAGCCCGCCAGCTGCTCGGCGTTGCGAATCAGGTAGTAGCTGTGCCGGTGATGTGCCCCATGGCCCACGAAACGACCGATGTTGTGGAGCATCCCCGCCGCTTCGAGAATGTCTCGTTCGTAGTCGGCGTAGCCGTGTAGCTCCGCGGTTGCGTCGAAGACCTGCAGCGCCAGTTCGGTGGACTGCCTGGCATGCGTCACGTTTTCGCCGTAGCGAGCGGCGACCGCGTCGACGCTGCTGGCCCGGATGGTGCTGAGGTGGTGCAGGCTGTCCGTGGAGACGTCGGTGCTGTCGATGCGGTCGAGTACCAGGCCTTCACGCAGTGCGTCGGGCGAAACGATGAACTCGTCGAACCGGAGACTCTGCATGAGCGTTCTGACGAGCAGCGCCCCGGCGACGATGGAGTCGGCGCGGTGTGGCTCGATGCCGCGAATTTTGGCCCGCCCCTCAGCGGTTGATGTGGAGAGAATCTGGTCGACGACGGTCTCGACATCGTCCCGAGTGATCACGCCGGACCGCTCGGCGTCGTCGTGGCGGACCAGCCCAGCGACGGTCTCGAACGTTCCCGACGCTCCAGCCACCACTTCGACGCGCTGTTGACGAATGGTGACGGCGAAACGGGCCACGAAAGAACGAATGAACCGTTCGCAACGCTCCACGCGGTCTGTGGTCACCAGGCCGTCGGGGAAGAACCTGTCGGTCAGTCGAACGTGGCCGATCTTGAAGCTCTGGGGGAGCAGTGGATCGGTGCCTTCGCCGACGACCATTTCGGTCGAGCCACCGCCGATGTCGATCACCAGGTGTCGACGATCGGAGATTGGCAGCGCACCGAGCACTCCAAGGTGAATGAGTCGGGCTTCCTCGACGCCGGGAATGACCTCGACGTGGATGCCTGCTTCGCCTTGGGCCCGTTGCAGGAACGCGCTCGGGTCTTCGGCCTCTCGCACGGCGCTGGTTGCCACAGCGTGGACGTCGGCGTCGTGGGCGTCGGCGAGGGCGCGGAACCGGGTGAGCGCCTCGATCCCTCGGTCGACGGCAGCGGGGTTGAGCGTCTTCATGTCGCTCGCACCAGATCCCAGACGAACGGGAACCTTCTCGCGAAAGACGATTTCGGGTCGCCCCTGGTCCACGGGTTGGGCGATGGCGAGGTGCAGCGACGACGTGCCGATGTCGATTGCGGCGAGGGGACGTCGGGCTGGCATTGTGGTCAGCCGCCCGCTGCCTCGAGGGCCTCGGTGGCAGTCTCCCATTCGGTCATGAGCTCCGCCGCCTGCTCCTTCGCTGCATCGTGTGCCGTGATGAGTTCGTTCATGCGGTCCTTGTCGGCCTGCATCTCGGGGTCGGCATGCTTCGCCTGGAGTTCGGCCACGTTCGAGTCGGCCTTCTCCCACTTGCGTTAGGCGGTCTTGACC